>CAYUPS010000001.1:0-35146 GCA_964445485.1 uncultured Methanosarcinales archaeon
CAGATCCAAGTCACGGATCTCAATGTCATATTCCCAGCAGTCGTAGAATATCACATCAACATGCTTTACAATGTATCCTTTGCTCAGAGCATCACTGTAAATCGAATACGCATTCGAAGTCATTCGGGGTGCCCACGCCTGCGAAGGATTAGAGTAGTGATTTCTTGCCTTGACCTCATAGAGGATGAGATTTTTGACAGAATAATTTTCCAGAACGAAGCCAAATAAGTCAATGCTCATCCAATGAGATCTAAGAAAATGCTTGATGGTTTCCGGAACATGTATCCTGAATTTCTCTAACAAACCCACTGGAAGTTCTCGGGGACGGTATGCATATTTTAGATGCTCACGCACTAAGATTTCCGCGATGTGCCCTTTCGAGCGTCCGAAGAGTCGTTTGAGGTTGTACATGGAACCGCATCCCGCTTCGGCTTTATCAGAGTTATCGAGAGGTTAACGGAAAAAGTTCGGCAGGAGACGAGAGAGCTTGGACGTTATCGGAAAGAATCAGAGATAATCCTCTTCGCACCAATTGGCGTTCCGTTTCTCGCCGTAGGTGCAGTTGCCGGTGCGCAGGATGAGGTTGCCGTCGACGGCTTCGCGCAGCCGGGAGATGAGGGTGGTGCAGTCAGAGCAGCGGCGGAACGCGGTGCCTATCTCTATCTCGAATTCCGTGCTGGAGAGCTGCGTGAGTTTGGTGGGTGTCTCGGCGTCGCGCTTGAAGAAGCCGTGGATGCGCTCCACTGCGTTCTCCGCGGCGAGTTGCGGCGAGAGCGTGATGTGCAGCAGGCAGCGTTTCGGCGCCCGCTCGCTGACGACCTCTTTGCGGACGGTGATGCAGCGGCCGGTGCGCATGCGCCGCTCGTCTTCGGCATGCTCCTGCGCGACGATGGTCGGGAGCTTGATGCTGCCGTCGGGGTTGAACTGGATGCTCATGCGTAGTCCTGCACGTCGACATCGCCGCCCGATGCGACCTTGATTTTTCCTTTGATGACCTTGACAATGACATCTGCCACGTCCGTGACGGGCCGTCCGGTGAAGTCAGTCATGCGCGTGCGCGTCCGGTCGGGGTTGATGACGACTATTTTGACGGGGGTTTCGAGGGCGAGCGTCTGGGAGAAGCCGCGCACGCCCCATTTGGTGGCGCAGTAGGGTCCGATCTGTCTGTGCGCGCTCTTGCCTGCGATGCTGGCGATGTTGATGACCATGCGTTTGGTGCGGGGCAGGCAGGCGATCGTCATCTTGATGAGTCCTTCGAGGTTGGTGCGCATTTGGCGCGATACCTCGCCGAAGGATTGCTTGGCGGTGTCTTTCCAGACGATGGCGCCTGCGTTGTTGATGAGGATGTCGATCTTCCCCGCTTTTTTCGCGGCTGCGCGGATGCTCGCGTCGCGCGTGAGATCGAGCGGGAGAAGCGTGATTGTGCCGCCGAGCGCTTTGCATCTCTTGGCGACGGCCTGCATGTTTCTCTTGCCGACGCGGTAGGTGAGGAGGAGGTCGCAGCCTTCTTTGGCGAGCGCGTAGGCGGTTGCTTCGCCGATGCCTCTGCTCGCGCCGGTGAGGAGGACGCGCAGGGGTGTCATGCTGTTGCCGCGGCGAGACGGATATTTAAAATGTGCGGCGCGGGGGAGCGAGATGTCTCTGGAAGAATCTGCGTGGGGCTTCGCGCGTTGTTACGCGCGGGCTTTTCGCGATGGATACATCTTCTCCCAGCAGTCATCGCAGGTGAGGCGACCGCGCGGGAGAAAGTCGTATCGGCGGCACTGTATGCATCGCGTCTTGTATGCGGGCAGACGAGCCATGGTCCTTGCGGTGGGCGTCCGCTTAAGAAGCTTCGCGTCACAGTGTGCCGTGCGTGACTAATTTCTCGCCGAGGTCTCGCAGGTACGCCGCGTCTTTTTCTCCGAGCCACTCCTGCTGCGCGCGAGCCGCGTATGCGCGGATCGTTCGGGGGAGGAGGTGGTCGTAGTCGTTGCCGATGGTCTCGAGCGTCCCTGCGAGCCGCATCAGGGACAGGGTCTCGGAGAGGCGGGGGCAGTCGCCATAGAGCGGGTGGAAGGGGAATGTCTTGCGGATGATGCTGCGCGTCTCGGGGCGGAGGATGGTCTCGAGCTGGTCTTCGAGGTCCTTGACGCGGACGAGTCCTGTGCGTGGCGCTTTGGCGGCGAGGATGGCGCAGACGATGTCGAACGGCCTGTCGATGGTCATGGCGCTGCGCAGGAGCGCGCGGCATTATAAGCCTTACGGGCCGAGGTGGATTCTCTTGGTGACGATGATGCTCCTGCCGAGCAGCGCGAGGTAGTGCCGCTCGAGAGGCGCGATGCGGGGCGCTGCTCGATCGGCGGCGATCAGTATCCGCGGCATGATGTAGTACTCGTCTTCGCGCCGGAGGAGCCCTTGCTCGTCGCAGAGGATGTCGAGGGCGTAGAGTATCTCCGGGCAGACATATCCTTCGCGGGCGGGGAACGTCCTGCGCAGGAAGGCGGGATGGGCGGTCTCGCAGAAGAGGCCATGGAGCTGCGTCTCGAGGTCGAAGCAGCCGACGGCGCTGTGCGTCTCGGCGCGCTGCGCGAGGAGGGTGTAGAGCGTGTCGGTGTGGGTCTGGCGGATCATGGACGATCGGCGAAGCGGACGAGGATGTCTTTGTTCATCACTTCGGGGTGGAAGAGGACTGCGCGGAGGGGGCGCTCTGCGTGCCGGATGGCGGCGGGATGGCCGTCGATCTCGGCGATCGTCTCGAATCCTGAGGGGAGCGCGGGGCGCTTGGTGTGCAGCAGGTATGCTGGTGTCTCTGCGGGCTCGCCGAGGAGCGCGTCGGCGCGGGTGATACGCAGGGGCTTCACGCCGATGGCGAGAGAGTCCTGGACGGGCGCGCCGAAGACGGCGGCGAGGATCTGCATGCCTGCGCAGATGGCCAGCGTCGGCTTGTCACGGGTGAGCAGCCAGGCGAATCTTGCGGTGTTGGCGAGCGCGACTTGGTCCTGGAGGGCGTTGCCGCACAGGATTATCTTCTCGGCTTTGGCCGCGATGGCGGGCGTGACGCGCGGGTAGGGCAGGATGCGGATCTCGGCGCCGGCGGCTTCGAGGATGTCCCGCACGGGGCGGACGAATTCGCGCGAGGAGAGCGGCTCGCTGCACGTGTCGATGATGAGGATCATACGAGCGCTGCCTCCTTGATGATGAGCTCGCCTGCGAAGCCTTCGCAGCGCTTTGCGGATTTGATGATCTTGATGCGTGCTTTGTGCAGGGGGGAGTCGAGCACGAGTGTCTCGTATTCGCCGCCTTCGCCTGCGGGGTTGATGCCTCGCCGCTGGGCGAGCTGCGCGAGTTCTGCGACGGCGGGCGTATTGAGGGGGCGGCCGAGCCAGGAGGCATCAAATGGCTCTGCGGCGATGCCGACGATGACCGCTTTGATCTTGGCGCGCAGGATGCCTTTGAGCAGTTCATGCTGGGGCATCTGCCAGAGGGGATTGAAGCACCACAGGCCGAGCTCCTGGCAGATGCGCTGGATGCGCGTCGCTTGGTACGTGGAGGCGAGAGCGCCGGTGACGACGCCTCTGATGCCGTGCTCGCGCTTTGCCGTCTCGAGCGCCGCGCGCAGGTCGTTGAGCTCGTCCTCTTTCTCGCCGGCGGTGTCTTTGAGGATGAGCGGGAGGCCCATGGCCTGCGCGCCGAGCTCGAGGACGTTCGTGGCGGGCGTGTGGAACATGAAGCTGGCGGGGTTCCTGGAGCGGAGGCTGACGAGGCACACGAGTTCTGCCTCCCGGGAGGCGAGGTAGGCTGCGTAGGTGGAGTCCTTGCCGCCGGAGTAGAGCGCTGCGACCCTCATAGCGCCTCCAGTGAAGGACGCTTTATAAAGCGAGCGCGGGCGGGGCAGGGTATATAAGCAACCCATAAATGAGCATCGCTGATGATAACCCTGTTCATCGAGCCGAGGGTGGTCAAGACCTGGAATGAGTTTCTCGCCCAGAACCCACCCTACAGCATCGCCCTGGACGGCTATGTCCGCGGCAGGCCTGAATTCGACTGCAAGGGGCCCCACGCGAATTACAACCATCACGAAGAGGTCTCCCGGCTCGGCACGCGCGCCACGTGCGCGCAGGTCCACATCGCGATCAAGCAGGGCCTCTTCGACACGTTCCGCAAGGACGGCCAGGCGCATGCGAACGTGTACGTCAACGATCCCGACCAGGACACCTCGCTCGCGGTGTGGCTCTTGCAGAACCACCACCGCCTCAACCGCACGCGCAGCGAACCGCTCATCAACCGCATCGTGCAGATCGAAGACCTCATCGACACGACCGCCGGCGCGTACCCGATGGAGCTCGCATCGCCCGTCATGGAGAGCCTGGCGTGGATCTTCGAGCCGTACACGGACGCGCGCATGCACGGCCGCATCCCCCGCATGGGCGCGTGGGAGATGCGAAACATCATCGAGCTCGTCGGCAGGCGCATCTCGGACTACACCGTCGGCAGGGGGTCGCGCATCCCGCTCGACACGAGGTATGACCTGCTCGGCGGCGGCCGGGGCTGGTCCATGATCCACGAGAAGGGACCGTACGCGCGCAGCGAGCTCTTCTTGCAGGGCACCAAGGCGTTCGTGAGCGCAGCAGACAACAAAGACGGCACGTTCACGTACTCGATCGGCAAGATGTCTCCGTTCATCCCGAAAGAGCTGTTCCCTTCGCTGCTCGATATCTACAGCACGCTCAACAAGGAGGAACGCCTGCAGGACGGCGCCGCCAACAGCTGGGGCGGCGGGGAGACGAGCGGCGGATCGCCCCGCATGACGGGCAGCAGGCTGCCGCCGAAAGAGATCGAGCGCATCATCCGAGGCCTTATCGCACCGCAGGGAGGCGCGCCATGAGCTCGCACATCGGCGATGAGGCGAAGGAGCGCATCGGAGAGATACTGTTCCGCGGCTTCACAGACACGCCTGCGGAGAACTTCCTGCGGCAGGAGCTCGAGCGCTACGTGCCAGAGATGCGGCGCAAGACCGAGGAGGAGATTACGCAGTTCGCCGAATACCAGCGCGGCGTGTATCTCGAAGGGAAATTGCCCGTCCTGGGCAGGCCGGTCGCGTCGCTCAATCCCGCATTCATCGATTCGCTGGAATTCATCACGCTCGCCGTGCCCGGCCTCGATGTGTACACGCGCGCAGCAGTCAAAGAGAACGGCTACCGCATGCAGGTGCACAACGGACCGCAGCGGACGCAGGCGTTCACGCGGCAGTTCACCGCCTATGACCTGCGCATGTTCCCCGAGCTGCGCACTGTCTTCGCGGAACTGCCGCTCATGATCGGCGATGCCGAGCTCATCAACGCCTCCCACAAGCACCTCGCAGGGTTCCACCGAGTCAACGCACGCCTGCCCGACGCGCGGCACTGGCCCGCCCGCGGCACGGACATGATCGACGACGGATTCCTCGCAAGCTATCTCGCGCAGGAAGACATGTTCAAAGAGGGCATGCCGCTTCCCGAGTACGCCATGACGCTCGCGTTCCACGGCATGCTCGCTATCGCCGACCCGCACACGTGGCGCGGCAGCGCGGAAGAGCAGATGGAGAGCCTTGAGTCATTATGCGCCCTGCCGATGGACTACAGGCGCGTCGACGGCGTGCTGGACAAGCTCGCCGAGTATGTCGACGAGCGCAAGATCCCCGTGCGCGTCGTGCAGCGGCAGGAGATCAGAGACAAGGCAGCCCTCGCGCAGTACGTCAAGGACCGCGAGGACGAGGATCTCGAAGGCACGATCGTCGTGCAGTGCGCGCGCGATGCCGCGGGCGAGCGGTCGTTCGACTTCGCCAAGACGTTCAAGATCAAGAAGTATGAAACGATCGACTGCGCGCTCCTCGGCCTCTACCTCGCCAAGGAACGCGACGGGCTCGCAGAGAGCAACGTGACAGGGGCGCTCCTCGGCCTCTACGACCCCGCGCTGCGGCGCTACCTCGCCGTCCACAAGACCAACCTCGACCCGCACGGCGTGCAGGTCAAGACCGACGGGCAGCGCGAGCGGCTCACCGAACTGCGCCGCCAGCTCGTCCGCGAAGCGCAGACGCGGCAGGATGCAGAAACCCATGATCTCCTGACGCTCTACGACGCGTACCGCTCCTACGGCAGGAGCGTGATCAAAGCAGCGACGCGCAAGACGCTCGGCAAGAAGGACATGGGTGTCGCGGAGCGCATGCTGCTCGCCCTGCAGGATGACATGCCGCGCGGGCACACGCTCACCAGCCTGATCGAGAAGTACGGTGACGGCAGCGGGTACGAATCGCTGCCAAAGCGGCCGACCAAACTGCAAGAGTGCCTTTTCGGGAACAAGAAGCTCTTCGACCTGCTGCAGCGCGTGCACGATGCCGCGCCCGAACAGTATGAAACGCTCATGGGATACTTTAGCGACGCCAAGGACATGCGCAAGACCTCGCAATCCTTCAGGAAACCGCAGCTGCTCATCAGCACCGACGAGCCGGTCATCCTCGAGACGCAGGTCTTCGACATCACCCGCGACGCCAACAAGTACCCTGCGGGCTACGACCCTGCGACGCGCACCTGCTTCAAGTTCAACAACGCCTTCGCCGACCGCATCAGGCACGACAAGAGCAGCACGACAGACTACGGCACCATCGAGAGGATCGCGCGGCAGAACACTGCGTAGCCGCCGCAACGCTTAAATAAGCGTTTGCCCGCTGTGCCTCCTGAAGAGGTGCGTCAGTGCGGCTCCAGACTGAATATATAGTATTGCTCATCGTCGCGGCAGTCGCTGTCGCCGGCATCACCCTCCCTCTCGGACCGTCAAGCGCACCGCATGCCCTGCTCATCGGCCCCGTCTGCTCCGACTCGGACGGCAGGGACCCCTCGAGCGTCGGCAACGTCGTCGGCGTCACGCGCGAAGGAGGCCTCTACATCAGCATCGACAAGTGCCTGAGCGCCACCTCCCTCGAAGAGCAGGTGTGCAACGGCGTCCTGCCCGGCCGCGACGTCATCGAATGCGGCAGCCCGTGCGCTGTCGGCAGATGCCTCCCCATAGCCGCGGCAATCGAGCAGCCAAGCCCCCTCACGCAATCCTCAGGCACGCGCTTCGGCGCGCGCACCAACATCCTGGAACTCAACGAACCGCTCGGCAGCGTGCGCGAAGCGTTCGGCGAGCAGGACCTCCCGCTCCTGCGCAGCGGCACCATCAGCACCCGCGGCGGATCGAGCCCGTACCACCAGTACCTGCGCTTCAACCGCAGCAGCGACTTCACCTCCCAGCGCGTCGTGTTCGGCGAGGACGAAGGCAACAATGTCGGCACGTTCTTCTTCGTCGAAGACGGCAGCACGCTCTTCGAGCTCCTCGTGCAGTTCGACGAGGGGCTGCGCTCGCGCCTCGACAGCGGCCGCCTGCGCGACATGGAGGACCGCGACATCAACCTCCTCGGCACACAGTACGCCATCGTGAGCGTGCTCGTCAACACCAACGATGTGACATTCACTCTCGTCGGCGGTCCGGGCCTCGCAGAGATGCACGAGGGCGAGTCGCGCACGTTCATCATCGGCCCCAATGAGTATGAATACACCGTCAAAGTCATCAGCGAGACCACGAATGAGATCCTCCTGCAGGTCAACGGCATCACCCTGCCGAAACTCCGCCCGGGCGAGAGCGCAGCGCTCCCCGACGGGACGCTCATCGGCGTGCGCGACATCATCGCGACCGCCAAGGATGAGCAGTCGAGCATCGCGCGCGTGTTCCTCGGCGCCTCCACGCTCGTCCTACGCGACACGAACGCCGCGGACGACGCGTTCAGCGAGGGCGGCGCGACGATCAACAACCGCATCATCCCCGGCAGCGCCGTGAAGATCAAGATGAACAGCATCGGCGCCGACCGCGTCATCGACAGCATCACGTACCGCGCGACGGCAGACGCGCTCTCAGGCGATCTCTACGTGCCGCCGGGAGAGGGCGTGCGGCGCTACCTGCGCAACCCCGAAGCCATGCTCGCGCCGGGATGGGACATCATCTTCAACGGCCTCGAAGAGACCGGCACCTCCTTCCTGCGCTGGAATCCCTCGGGCAACGACGAGTACCGGCTCGAATTCACCAACCAGGAAGGCCTGCGCTACTACATGCCGCTCATGTCGACGCGCCTCGGCGGCCTGCGCTTCGGCCAGGCATCGGGCTCGGCAGAGCGCGACCTCGTGTTCATCGAGGGCAGCTCGGCGACGGACTACAAGATCCGCCCGCAGGACTACGTCGTGCTCTCGAGCATCGACTCGAGCCTCGTGACATCGAGCAGCCCCGTGCGCAGCGGCTTCCCGGGTTTCTCAAGCGGGCACACGGACAACAACGCGTTCACGCACATCCTGCAGTACGGCAGCTATGACAGCACCAACGGCGTCCTGACATTCACGGACCTCGCCTCGGGCACAAAGCAGGTCACGCTCGCGGGCGGCAGCGGCACGCTGATCGTCGGCGGCCAGTCCTACGCGGTGAACGTCGACTCATCGACGGGCAACATCGTCATCGACCAGGACGGCGACGGATCGTTCTCAGGCAGCACCGCAGTCATCGCGACGCAGGGCGGCGCGCTCATCGTCCTCGGCAGCAGCAATCCCGCCTCGGGCGCATCGGTGGGCAGCACGAACAAGATGAGCCTCACCACGCTGCAGAAGCAGTTCGACCAGTCATCAGGGGACTTCACGCTCGGCATCACGATCGAGGCGCGCGCGGGCAACCGCATCGGCATCAGCGGCCTCGAGGGCGTCACGCTCCGGTACCTGACATCAAACGCGCAGATCGCGCAGGCGATGGACGATTACGGCGCGTTCTATGAATTCCTCGACCCCTCCAGCAGCACGCCCGAGACGCTGACGGCGGAGTATCCGTCCGGCCAGCGCGGGGCCGATGTGCGCGTCGTCGGCTGACTTATTTCGTGCTCAGGCCTTGGGCCATGACGATGCCTTTGCCGAAGTTCTCGGTGCGGGCGACCTTGTGCACGACGAAATCGAGGGTGTCTTCGCCTGAGGGGTGGCCGTGGCCGCTCATCTTCATGCCGCCGAAGGGCCCTTGGACTTCTGCGCCGATGGAGGGCAGGTTGAAGTAGACCATGCCTGCGCGCAGGCGCTCTTTCATCTCCTTGATGTAGACGCGATTGTCCGTCCATGCTGCCATGGCGAGCCCGAAGGGGGTGTTGTTGGCGAGCGCGATGCCGTCCTCGAGCCCGTCGAAGGGGAGGATGGCGAGGTGCGGGCCGAAGACCTCTTCGTTGAGGCAGCGCGATGTCTTCTGCGCCTCCGCAGGCATCTCGTAGAGGTGGGGCGTGATGAAGAAGCCGTGGTCATAATCGCCGCCGGTGAGCTGTTTGCCCTCGAGCAGGATGTTCGCGCCTTCTTTTTTCGAGAGGTCGTTGTAGAAGAGGATCTTGTCGAGGCCTTTTTGGTTGATGACTGGGCCGTAGTAGACTGAATTATGGACGAAAGAGTCGCCGGTCTTCTTGCTGGCGACGAAGTCGCGCAGGAGCGGCACGAATCTGTCGTAGATGCCTCTTTCGACGAGGACGCGGCTGGCGGTGACGCAGCGCTGGCCGGTGGTGCGGAGCATGCTGATGCCGACTGCTTCGGCGGCGCTCTGCGGGTCGGCGTCGTTGAAGATGAGCATGCTGTTCTTGCCGCCGGTCTCCGTGGCGAGGGTCTTGTAGGGCTGGTCGAGTATCTTCTCACGGATCATGCGCGCGACGCCGTAGGAGCCGGTGAAGATGATTGCGTCGATATCAGGGTGCGCGACCATGGCGTTGCCGGTGCGTCCGTCGCCGTGGATGACGTTGAGGACGCCCGGCGGGAAGCCCGCCTGGTGGGCGATCTCCGCGACCTTGTAGCCGCACAGCGGCGTCTCTTCGCTGGGCTTGAGAACGACGGTGTTGCCTCGGAGCAGGGAGGGCATGATCTGCCACATGGGGATGGCGAAGGGGAAGTTCCAGGGGGTGATGCATGCGATGACTCCCTTGGGGACCTGCATGCGGTACATGCGTTTGCCGGGGATCTCACTCGGGAGCTCTTGGCCTTTTTCTTGGCGGCCGTGGCTCGCGATGCACTCGCACATGTGGCGGGCTTCGATGACGTCGGCGCGGCCTTCGGTGAGGACTTTGCCGCACTCCTTGGTCACGATGTTGGCGATGCCTGTGAGGGATGTGTCGTCCGCTGTCTGCGCAGGGGTCCAGCCTTTCTCGTACCCGATGAGCTGGCTGAAGCGGGTGATGATGTTGGCGCGCTGCGGCTCGCTGAAGTCTCGCCACCAGGAGTGCTGCGCGGCTTTCGCGGCTTTGATCGCCGCGTCGACTTCTTCGGGCGTGGCGTGGCCGAACGTACCGAGCTCCTGCGGGCGGTAGGCGGGGTTCTTGCTGGTAAAGAGCGTGCCTTGCGGTGCGGTGAACGTGCCGTTGATGTAGTGTCCGTAGGTTGTCATGATGAGTCTCCCCTTGTGGCGCGCGGCACTCCGCAACGGTATAAAAACATTCAGGTCCACGGGCAAAAGAGTCACTACTTAGGGGGCGTGTCGGTAAGTTTATATTCGCGGAGCGCCGCCACAGGGAGTTATCAAGTGCTTTTCGGAGCACGGAGGGTTTGGGATGGTATCGAGAAAAGAAGTGATCGTGTTCGCGATTGTCTCCTTGTTCGTCCTGGCCACTGTCGCCACAGCGGCAGCGGTCATGCGGACGGAACGAATCCGACCCCGATATGTGTACCACGGGATGCAGACGCCCGATGCCACCGCATCAGACGTCACGCACGTGGCACAGACAACGCAGAAGGGCCTTGGCCCCCGCAGCTACGGCGAGACCGTGTATGTGAGCGACAAAGAGTTCGCCAGCATGGACCACGCCTCGCGCCGCGCCAAGTACGCGACGATGATGAAGCGCCTGCTCGAGAACCGCAAGCAGCGCCTCGGCACGCCGTGGTACAGCCGCCGCATGATCTCGTACATCGAGAAGTACGCGCCTGCGGAAGAAGCGCCCGCGACCGCTGAGCAGACCGCAGAGCTTGAGGCCATGGAGCAGACTGCCTACCAAGAGCAGACCGCTCAACTGGCTGAGAACTCCGCCCAAGCCCAGCAGTGAAGCTCCTGCACTGATTGTTTTTTCTTCTTTTTTTCTTCCTTCTCAACGCGACCACAACCTTTATAAATGACGCTTCGGATATATACATCAGAAGATACAAAGGTAGCTTCGGTCTCACGACCAATCGCAGCGGATCGCTCCGCTGGACCCTCGATGCAGGGTTTGCGCAACGGCGCACAGTGTCTATCTCTGTTTCTTCACAACCCGACAAGGAACCCGCAGCATCCGGCTTCCGGAGAAGCAACCGACCATGAACTTCAGTGAATTGAACCTCACGCCAGAACTCCAGCAAGGCCTCGACAAGCTCGGCTACACGCAGCCCACCGAGATCCAAGCAGGCGCCATCCCCATCGTCATGCGAGGCAGCGACCTCTTCGCCCGCGCCAAGACCGGCAGCGGCAAGACCCTCGCCTTCCTCCTCCCCATCCTCCACCAGCTCGACCACAGCGAACGCGACATCCAAGCGCTCGTCCTCTCGCCCACGCGCGAGCTCGCCCTCCAAATCGAGAAAGACCTCAAAGCAGTCGACCGCAAGACACGGTCGATAACCATCTACGGCGGCGTCGGCATGGGTCCGCAGGTCGATGCGCTCGACCACGGCGTCCACATCGTCGTCGCGACGCCCGGCCGCATCCTCGACCACCTCGAGCGAGGCACCATCGACCTCTCCCGCGTCAAATACCTCGTCCTCGACGAAGCCGACCGCATGCTGGACATGGGGTTCATCGACGACGTCGAACGCATCATCAGCCAGACATCGCGCGACAGGCAAACCCTCATGTTCAGCGCGACCATGCCTCCCGAGATAAAGACGCTCGCCGACAGGCACATGAAGAACCCCGAGACTCTCCTCCTCCAGCAGGACGAGATCACCGTCTCCGCCATCAAGCAGGAATTCTACGGCATGGACCGCCGCGAGAAATTCAACACCCTCGTGAAGATGCTGCGCGATCGCAACGTCGTCAAAGGCATCATCTTCACCAACACCAAGAGCTGGGCCGAGACCATGACACGCATGCTCTTCCGCCGCGGCTTCCGCGTCTACGAGATCCACGCAGGACTCTCCCAGAACAAGCGCCAGCAGGTCATCGACGACTTCAAAGCGGGCAGGTTCAACCTGCTCGTCGCCACCGACGTCGCTGCGCGCGGCCTGCACATCGACGGCGTCACCCACGTCTTCAACTATGACTTGCCCCGCAACGCCAAAGACTACGTGCACCGCATCGGCCGCACAGGCCGCGCCGGCGCAGACGGCGAAGCGGTCAGCTTCATGACCAACGAGGACTCGGAATTCCTCCGCGGCATCGAACGCGAGATCCAGATGTCAGTCGACGTGCAGACCCTCAGCGGCGGCACATTCATGCCCAAAGCCGTACCGCCCAGCGCCCGCCAGATGGCGGACGTCAGCGGCGCGTGGGACAAGTTCGACTAACAACCCATCCTGTGCATCAGGCTGCCATTGCGCGTCCGCCATTCACGAGTCATGGCGAAGCCATAGTCGGCGAGGAACTTCTGCGCACGGGCATTGCCCGCATGCACGTCCGCGACGAACCTCAGCCCCAGCGCCCTGGCCAATTCCACTTCTTGGTACAGCAGCGAATGCGCGACGCCCGAGCCGCGCCAGTTCGGATGCACCATGATGCGCTTGCCCTGCACGTAATTCAGCACACCATCGAGACCCAGATAGGTCCGCTCATACGCCGTGGGCGCGGCATCGCGCAAGACAGTCATGCTCTGATAGCCCACCAGCATCCCATCATCATAGACGAATGAACCCAGCGAGACTCGCTGACGGTCAGGCAGGCCGCGCGCGCGGAAGGCCTCCCAGTTGGCGACCTCACGCTCGATGTCCGCGCTGAAGGGCGGACCGCCGAGGAACGCTTTCGCCTCGCGCGGCAGCGCATCAAACAATTCCCGCACACCCTCCGAGACACTCATGGAATGACAGGAGCGGGGGGTCGGTTAAAAAGAATAATCAAAAAAAAAGAAAAATAACGCCTGCGCGCGCCTACGGCACGACAAGCTCAGTCTCAGGCAGGTCCTCGATCATGCCCGGGTCGGGATCCTCGTCGAGATCGGAATAATCGTCGAACGAGTCATCCACAACAGGGGCAGGCTCGGAGACCGACGGCTGCTGGACACCCGGGTCCTGCGGAGCCGCAGGCGCCTTCGGGCCGCAACCGGCGAGCAGCATCGCGATCGCGATGACTGCGAACGCAACAACAGCCTTACTCATCGGACACCTCCGCACTCATCTCTTTGGCGGCCTTGGCCGCATCGCGCACGAGCCCCGCTGCCTCCTTGAGAAGCACGAACACGCGGGCGTGCTCACCTGCAGCATACGGCTTGCCGGGCGCCGCGAGCGCGGACGCCTCATCGAGCTTGGCCTGCGCAGCGCTCACATCGGCGCCATCGGCCTTCGCGCGGTCTGCGCCGATCTGCACGCGCGCGACCTGGAAGCGGGCCCACACATGCAGATGCTGCATGCGCATGGCATTCGCGGCTGCCTTGATCGCGGCGGGATCGCCGCTCGCGACCGCTGCCTTGAGCGGAGCGGTGACAGTCTCGAGCTCTTTGGCGATCGAGCGCAAGGCGCTCGCATCAGCGCCCTTGCCCTCGAGCTTGTCCGCCTTGGCGGCCCAGCCGGCCTGCGCCTCAGCGGCCTTGTCGACGCGTTCCTTGCCGGTCTCCAGCATCAACTGCTTCTTGCAGTCCTGGAATGCCTTCTGGATGTCGTCTTTTGCCGTGCGCAATTGCCTGCGGGCTTCCTTGCCGAGCTTGGCGCCCTGGCGGCGCAAGTCCTTGAGCGCCTCCTTGGCGGCGGCGAGGTCGTCCTTGGCGGCATCGCGCGCAGTCTTGAGCTCGTCGCGTGTCTGCGCGGCGGCGAGCGCCTCGCGGTCAGCCATGAGCTTGGCGCGCAGCGCATCGAGATCCATCGTGTCGGGCGCGAGCGCGTCGATCGCGTCGACCATGCTCAGCGCGTTCTCGACGCTGCAGCCCATGAGCGCACCGTGCGCCCATTTGTGGGCGAGGGGCATGCGCTGGCCGACAGCCTTGGGCGCGTCGGATTCAACAGTAGTCTCTTCGTACAGGGTCGGCTCGGGAGCCTCCTCTGCCATCTCTGCTCCGCTCTCGGCGGCGTCCTCCTGCATCTCTTCCTGCGCGGCGATCGGCCACACAGCGAGGAGACAGACGAGGAGCATCGCGAGGATGCGGACGGTCTTTGCTGACTGCATCTCTACAACACCTCCAATTAGTGGTAGTGAGGCAGGCGACACGGGGCGGGATATATAAGATTAACGCAAGCCGCGCGCAGCAACCTTTAAAAAGCTCCGCTTGATAGCGCGTGCATCACACCGGCCCCGTGGTCTAGTCCGGTATGACGCTTCCTTGACGTGGAAGATGTCGCCAGTTCAAATCTGGCCGGGGCCACTTTTCACTTCTCAGAGAAGATATCCTTGTGCGTGAAAGGGGGTTTCGCCATCTTGCGCGCGGCCATGGCTGCGCGCTCCGGGCTCCCGGCGTATTCGCAGGCGGCGCGCGCCCACGCATTGTAGCCCATGTCATAGAGCACCTCGCCGAGGCGCGCTGCGGCGTCCTTGTCGTTGTGCGCTTTGGCTGATTCGAAGAGCAGGCGGAACTGCGGGTTCGCGGGCAGGGCGCCATCGCGGATCCTGTTGACCGCAGCGATGAGCGTATCATTGTAGAGACCGGCATCGCCGAGGTGGCGGGCGCAGCGCAGCGCGTCAGCATAGTCGCCGGCCGCCATCTTCCTCCCGAGGCGCTCTTTGAGCCAGCTCTTGGAGAGGTACGGCTTGACGGGCTCGGAGAGCTCATAGCCGCGCAGGATATCATCAGTACCGAGCGCGTCGTCATCGAGCGCAGCGCGGAAGGCCGAGGGGAGGCTGCGGCGCAGGAGGCGGAATTTGTCGCGCTCGCGCAAGGCCTGCAGCGCGATGACGCCTTCACGGAATTCGTGCGGGGAGCCGCCGCGCACGAGCCTGCTCACGATGTTCTCGAGCTCGTCGTCGGTGAGGGGCTTGCCCGCCCGCTCTGCAGCCTGCTGCGCGACAGCGTAGGAGTAAGGCCAGGCGACGGCCGCGTCGCGGTACTGCAGGATATCGAAGGGACGCGTGTCATGCGCCTCGGCGCGCTCCTTCTCGAACGCGGCGATGCTGAACGGGCCGCGGGACGCCATGTACTCGACCAAGTCCTGCAGCGGGATCGCGCTCTCTGTCGTGACTGCCATCCTCGCATTGATCTCCGCTCGCGCCCGCTCGCTCGGCAGCGGCACGCCCTCCTCGAGCAATGAACGCTCGGCGGCGGAGGGCACGAGGTCCTGGTACTTGAGCGCCCATTCATACCTCTTCGCGAGCAGCTCATCAGGCAGGGCTGTGCCCGCGTCGAGGGCGAACTGCAAGAGAGCGGGGAGGTACTCATTGTGCTCATCGTCACTGCGCAGGAGGCCCATGGCGAGCGCGAGATGGACCTCGCCGTGGTAGGCCGCGCTGATGTTCGGATACGTGTCGTTGGGGAGGCCGTAGTACCAGTTGAGCGCCTGGCACGCAGCGTCGAGGTATCCCTTGGCGCAGTAGTGCTTGGCGAC
Source organism: uncultured Methanosarcinales archaeon (assembly GCA_964445485.1). Classification (GTDB taxonomy): domain Archaea; phylum Nanobdellota; class Nanobdellia; order Woesearchaeales; family ARS49; genus CAYUPS01. The sequence continues at coordinate 15,696 of CAYUPS010000001.1, forward strand.
GGCCACGATGTCCTCGAGCGGTTTTTGCGCGCCCGCGTATTCGTGCACCTGCCGCATCAGCCAGATGTTCTGCGTCTCCATGCCGATGCGCGTTGCGATGGCGGGCAGCGGGAAGGCGCTCTTGAGCGCGGTGAATGCGTAGCTCGCGGCGTCGCGGCCCTGCTGCGTGCCGTATCCCATATTATAGATGAGCGGGCTGAAGATGAATGCGAAGTCCCGCGGGCTCGGATGCTTCGCTTTGAGAGAGCCGATCGCTTTGTCGATGCGCGCCTTGGCCTCGGCGACGCGCGCGTCCATGAGCTTCGCCTCGAGGGTCTCCTCACGCCAGGGCCACGTGTCGCGCAGGATGTCGATCGCCTCGCGCACGGCAGGGTCGTTGTGGTACTCGATGGGGGCGTAGCGTTCCTCCTCGTACTCGTCGGGAGGGTAGGGCTCATCCTCGGGCATGTCATGCGCGCAAACGCTCGCGGCCGCGCTGAGTGCGATCGCGCCAAGGAGTTTCCGGAGACCCCGCATGGAGCGGTAAAGCCGCGGGCCATTTATAAATGCGGACCCGCAGGTGTGTCACCGCAAGGAATATAGGGCAAAGGCTGTTCCGCACAGGCATGGCACGCGCAGGCACCATCGACGTCTCGTTCAACCTCGTCGAGGAATTGTACGTGGCGATGTTCACGTCGCGCGACGGCAGCCTCATCGAGACGTACCTGCGAAACCCCGACATGTCCATCGAGATGACGCTCATCCAGCCGGTCGGCGCGCGGAGCGGCGTGAGACTCGAGCATATCATGCACTCGCCGGTGCGCGAGCTGTTCGAGGGGCGCGATCTCGCCGCAGTCATCAGGGACTACCCGCAGTACGAGATCCGCATCAAGCCGATCTGCTTCGTCTAGATCCTGTAGAGGCACACGCCGACAGTCGTCGTCTTCGCCTTCGGATCGATGTAGAATTCCTGCATCTTGCGCCACTGCACGAGCGGGCGCTTCTCCGCATCCACCCAACCGTACTCGAGGAGTTTCTCTTCCAGCGTGTCGAAGACATCATCGAGGCGCGGGTCGGAGAGGGAGATGAGCGAGGGAAGCGCCTCGTCGAAGACCTTCCGCACGCCGATGACCGTGGCCTCAGCCATGTGTCAGGAGAGCGTCAGGGGATTTATTAACCCTCCCCGGGAACATTTAAATACCCTAAAGGCTCCCGCGACAGCAAGAAAAAAAGAGGCATCCATGGCTCGCCAGTTGAACGGCTCACGCATCGTCTTCATCGCAGCGGCCCTCTTCCTCCTCTACGGCGCGTACCTGATAGTCGAACCGTTCGCCACACCGCTCATCATCGGCGCGCTCCTGGCATACACCGTCTACCCTCTCCACAAGCATCTCCAAAAACGCCTGCACAACGAGAACGCGACCGCATTCATCGTCTCCAGCTTCGTCGTCCTCATGCTCCTCGTGCCGCTCGTCTTCAGCGCCAACAGCCTCGTGCGCGAAGGCAACGAACTCTACAACCAAGCGAAAGAGAAAGTCCTCACCGGCGTCCTCATCAACCTCCAATGCCCCGAGAGCAGCGACGGCATCACCTGCTGGCTCATCCAGAACGCCAACGACGTGCTGCAGAACCCGCAGGTCATGGCATCCATCGCAGAAGGCCTGCGCACCGTCCTCAAGAACTTCACCGCCTACATCGCATCCTTCGTCCTCAGCCTCCCCAACCTGCTCGTCTCAGCAGTCATCGCACTCCTCGCCATGTTCTTCGCGCTGCGCGACGGACCCGCGCTCCTCGACCGCCTCCGACGCATCTCCCCTCTCGACAAGCGCCACCAAGACACCATCAGCAACCAATTCAACGACGTCATCTATGGCGTCCTGCACGGCGCGCTCCTCACCAGCCTCATCCAAGGCATCCTCGGCGCCCTCGGCTTCTGGATCTTCGGCATCAGCCACCCCATCTTCTGGGGCATCGTGCTCGGCATCTTCGGCTTCCTCCCCCTCATCGGCACATCGTTCGTGTGGCTCCCCGCAGCCGCGCTGCAGATCAGCGCAGGATCATCGACAGGGGACCAGGCGCTCGTGTGGAACGGCGTCGGCATCATCATCTACAGCCTCCTGACAATCCAGCCAGTCGACTGGATCCTCAAACCCTACCTCGCCAGCAGGCACGCGAAGGTCAACACGCTGCTCGTCGCGCTCGGAGTCCTCGGCGGTATCGTCGTCTTCGGCCCGATAGGCTTCATCATCGGCCCGCTCGTGCTCGCGCTGCTCAAGACCTTCATCGACATCTACGAGCACGAACTCAAGCCCCACACGCACCTGCGAGGCAAGAAGCGATGATCACGCTCACCGCCAAGGACATGGACATCGCCACCGGCGGCATCCCCATCATCCTCCTCAACGCGAAAGACGCCCAGAAATTCGACTGGCACCACATGGACCGCCTGATCATCCGCAAGGGCGCGCGCAAGGCCATCGCGGTCCTCGACATCGCCGAGACATCCCGCGCAGTCAAACCAGGCACCATCGGGCTCTTCGAGGAAGCGCTCGAGGCATTGAACGCGAAGCACGGCGACAGGATCAGCATCCAGCTCGCCGGCAAGCCCAAGAGCGTCAGCGCGATCAAGAAGAAGCTCGACGGGCTGGAGCTCACCGCGGACGACACGCTCCAGATCATGGACGACATCGTCAACGACCGCCTCACCGACATCGAGCTCACCACCTATGTCACGGCGAATTACGCGCACGGCATGAGCCTCGATGAGACCGTCGACCTCACCCGGTCCATGGTCGCGACAGGCGACACGTTCACGTTCAAGCGCAAGAAAGGCGAACCCATCGTGGACCTGCACAGCATCGGCGGCGTGCCCGGCAACAGGACGACACCGATCGTCGTCTCCATCATCGCCGGCGCAGGCCTCCGCTGCCCGAAGACCGCGAGCCGCGCCATCACCTCCCCCGCAGGCACCGCGGACACCATGGAGGTGTTCGCCGATGTCTCCGTCCCGCTCAAGAAGCTCAAGCGCATCATGGGAACAGTCGGCGCGTTCATCACATGGGGAGGCGCGGTCAACCTCGCGCCCGCCGACGACAAGATCATCCGCATCGAGCACCCCCTCTCCATCGACGCCGAAGGCCAGATGATCGCGAGCATCATGGCCAAGAAAGCCAGCGTCGGCGCGACCCATCTCGTCCTCGAGATCCCCATGTGCGGCGCGTGCAAGGTCAGCGGCCGCGACCAGGCGCGCCACCTGCAGCACCTGTTCACGCAGGTCGCGGAGAAGCTCGGCATCACCATCCAGTGCTGGCTCACCGACGGCAGCCAGCCGATCGGCAACGGCATCGGCCCCGTGCTCGAAGCGCGAGACGTGCTGCAGGTCCTGCAGAACCACAAGGACGCCCCCAACGACCTGCGCGAGAAATCGCTCGAGATGGCAGGCAAGATCTTCGAGCTCGTGGACCTCACGCCCAAGGACGAAGGCATCCTGCTCGCGCGGCGCATCATGCAGAGCGGCATCGCGTACAAGAAATTCATCCAGATCATCAGGGCGCAGGGCGGCAAGATACCATCGCTTGCCGCGCTCAAGCCCGCGCAGCACAGGTTCACCGTTCGCGCCCACCGCACCGGCAAGATCGAGCATCTCGACCCGGCCATGGTCGCCAAGGTGGCACGGCTCGCCGGCGCGCCGAAAGACAAGAGAGCGGGCATCGATATCCACAAACGCAAGGGAGACAGGATCCGCAAAGGGGAGCCCGTCTTCACCGTCTATTCCACCGGGCACGAGAAGCTTGAATTCGCGCACGAGGAGTGGAAGAAGCGCAACGGCCTCCTCATCGTGTGATGCCATGGTCTCCAGCGGTGCCGCGACAGTCAAGGAATATCTCGCCAGCCTGCCGGCGGAGCGCCGGCGCGCCATCGGCGCCGTTCGCCGCGTCATCCTCAAGAACCTGCCGTCGGGCTACAGGGAAGTCATGCAGTACGGCATGATCTCCTATGTCATCCCGCTCTCAGTCTATCCTGATACATACAACAAGCAGCCGCTCGCCATCGCATCCCTCGCATCGCAGAAGAACTACATGGCGCTCTACCTGATGGGGGTCTACAGCGGCAAGGACGCGAAAGCCTTCGAGAAGGCGTACAAGGCGACCGGCAAGACACTGGATATGGGCAAGTGCTGCGTGCGGTTCAAGACGCTCGATGACCTGCCGCTCGGCCTCATCGGCAAGACCATCGCGAAGGTATCCGTCAAGCGGTTCATCAAGCAATACGAAGCCGCGCACGGATAGCCGAAACGCATTAATAGGGGAGCCACCGCCCGCGCATCATGCTGCTCGGCTTCAACCACCTGCGGGCGCTCGCGCAGAGCAACAACATCGTCGAGCGGTTGGCGGAATCAGAGCTCTCCAAGGAAGGCGGCGTCGCGTTCGATCTGCGCCTGGGCGAGCTGCACGAATTCACGGGCGATGGCATGCTGGGCGTCGCCACGCGCAAGACTCCCGAGACCAAGCAAGTGGGCGCGTTCAGCCCCGACCAGCCGTCGTTCGTGACGCTCGAGCCGGGAAAGTACTACGTGGCCAAGACGATCGAGCGCCTCAACACGCCGCTCGATCTCGCGGCAGTCATCATCGCGCGATCGACGGTGTTCCGCAGCGGCCTCCTCCTGCTCGCCGGCCTCGTCGATCCGGGCTACAAAGGAGAGATCACGTTCGGCCTCATCAATCTCTCCGGCAGGCCGTTCAAGGTGGAGCTCGGCAGCCGCATCGCCAATCTCGTGTTCTTGAAAGTCGACGGCCAAGCCCACTCCTACAAGGGGCACTACCAGGGCGGCCATCACGGCACGGACAAATCCTAGATGGGATAGGCCACGAACAGGCGCTGCGGGTGCCTCCTCGCATCGAGCACGACGAACACGCCGTATGTCGTCAGCCCCTTCTCGAGGCCGTCCTTGTCGCGGAGCATGCGCGGCGAAGCGACGGTCACATCCAGCCTGCCGTAGGAGGGGCTGAAGACGAACGTGGAGGTCTCATCGCTGCCGCGCTCATTGAAGAAGCGGCGCTGCGTGCGCAGCGTCACAGAGGCGCTCGAGCTCGACGGCGTGCCTAGCTCAAGCAGGCCGCCGCCGAGCAAGCGGATGTGCGCCGAGCCGGTGCCGAGCGCGCCGTCATTGCTGAGATCGACGCTCAGCGATTCGCTCGAGAGGTCGATGGCGAGGAGGTATTGCGTGCCGTGGACGCGCAGGGCGCCAAGCCCCGCTTCGTTGTAGGGCGCGGTGTACGTGCCGCCTGCGAGATCCTGGAAGTACGCGAGGCGCTGCGTGGGGTCGTTTGACGCGTAGCGGAGGACGCTGGTGATGCCGCTCGCGCCCGAATCGCTCGTGACGATCAGGTAGTCGCCCTTGTCGATGAAGAAGCCGCCCGTCTCGCGCGAGTGCAGCTCCGACGAGCCGCGGCCGTAGTGCAGGCCGCCGTCGGTATCGAGGAGGGGCACGCGGTACGCCTTGCCCATCACGTTGGGGAAGTACAGGACGTATCCGCCGCCGCCAGGGATGAACGCGATGAGGGCCGCGGTGCCCGCGGACGCCATGCCCGTGGGGTGCGGAGAGAGCTGGAGGAGGGCGCCGGCAGCGACGAGCAGCACGATGGTCAGGACGAGGATGGGCTCACGGCTCACGCATGCACCTCTTCTTCCGACGATGGCGGCGAAAAGGGTATTTAATTGTTTGGCCTGGCCGGCCAGATGTCATCCATGCTCACGAACGAACCTGCGGCGCGCATCTTCCTCTCGCACATGGCGATGCGGGCCCTCGCGGCCTCGGTGCCGACGTACCTGTAGCAGTCGCGCGCCTGCTCGAGCATACCATCATCATAGAGGAGCTCGCCAAGGCGCATCGCGGCGTCCTTGTCGTTCGCGGCGATGTCGGAGGTGAGGATCGCCTGGGCGAGATACGGGAGCTTCGTGTTCGGATCGGCGGATGCCCTGGCGCGCTGCAGCACGCCCATGAGCTCATCGGTGTATTTGCGCTCATCGCCCATCTGGCGGAGCGTGCGCAGGTATTCCACGGGGTTCTTGTCAGCGAGGCGCTCCGCCCTCTGGCGCCAGCGGTGGGGCGGGTAGAACACTCCGATGCCATAGCGCGCGCGGATGCCCCGCGAGATATCATCGCTCGAGAGGTCGTCGTTCTCGATGGCCTCCTCGAGGCTCTTGACGATGGCGGGCCGCAGGGCATGGAACTTCTCGAGGCGGCGCAGTTCCTCGAGCGCAGCGACGGCAGAGCTGAACTCCTCCCGGGTAGGATAGGAGAGGAGCCTGTTGAGGTACTTCTCGAGCTCAGGGACAGTGAGAGGGGTGGTGTGCTGGGCGACGTGCACGATCTGCGCGAACGGCGCAGAGCGCTTGATTATCTCGGTGCGGTATGCCGCGAGATCGAACGATTGGCGCATGAGCGCGGCGCCGTGCTGCAGGGAAGGCACATCCAATGGCCTCTCCAGGTTATCGAGCACGAGATCGGTGATGCTTTTGTTGTTCCGATACGCGAGGTTCACGAGGAGCTGCGTGTTGTGGATGGCGCGCACCTCACGCGTTGGCAGAGGGATATCCTTGTAGGTCTCCTCCCCCGGCAGGAACTCGAGACTGTTGTTGGCGCGCATCATCTCCGAGTACACCGCATTGATATCCTCCTCGTCCAGACGGAACCCGTCGCGCACGGCGTCGGCGTAGTGGGAACGCGCATACCCTCTATAGCCCGGATACCGCAGGTATTTGCGGCCGAGCGCGACCCGGTACTGGTTCGGGAGATTGCCGTCGAAGAACAGCGTGAGAAGCTCGCGGGCGCGGTAGAAATGGCTCGTTTCATTCGACTCGAGCGCATCGTGCGCGATGGTGAGCGTGCGATCGCGCGGCAACGTCTCGCCGCAGTGATTCTTGAGCACGGTGAGGCCTGCCATGTCGAATCCGTTCTCAGCCATGGACCATGCTGCCTTCGTGACGCTCTCCCGGGGCATCCGGCCGATCGCGTGGAGCGCGATCTGTTCGTACTCGTTGGCGTAGTGGTGGGCCGCGGAGAGCATCTCGGGCAGGATGCGCACGTACTCCTCATCCGTCGTCTTGGCCATCTCCAGCATGCGCACGCCCGCCTCGACGACAGCGATGCCGTCCTCGTACTCGATGGCGTAATCGTTGTTGCGGTACTGCCACTCATAATAGTTCTTCTTGCAGAAATTGCTGAAATGCGCGATCATGTCCTTCGCGCGGGAGATGTACTCGCCGCGATCGAGACGGACGGGATCGCCCGAATCCCACGGCAGCTTCGGCACTTCGAGCTTGCCGTCGTCCTGCTGCTGCGCCGGAGGCTGGGCCGGCTCTTCCGCCCGGGCGTGCCCGAAGAGGAGCGCTCCGCCGAGGACGCACGATGCGACGAGGCGTTCGAGGCGGGCCATCAGGGCTTGCCGCCCGCACGGCTATAAAAAACCTGCGCCACAGCTGCGTCACGACGCCAGCTTTATAAATCGCCGGCGGGTAGGCAGGACGTCAAAACCGCGCCTCACGCCCGTTTTTGAGGAGACCCCAGCAATGACTCCCGCGAAGAAAGAGACTCACGCCAAGAAAGGCGACACTGTCCAGATCGAGTACACCGGCACCTTCGACGACGGCACCGTCTTCGACAGCACCGAGAAGCACGGCGGCGACCCTCTCCAGTTCACCGTCGGCGCAGGCGACGTCATCCCCGGCTTCGACAGCGCCGTCGACGGCATGAAGATCGGCGATGAGAAAGACATCACCATCAAGTCCGCCGAGGCCTACGGCGACGTCGATCCGAAACTCCAGCGCCGCTTCCCGCGCGCGCAGCTGCCAGAGGGCGTGCAGGCGGGCATGATGCTCGGCCTGACCATGCCCGACGGCAGGCAGATCCCCGCGCACGTCAAAGAGGTCACGGACAAAGACGTCCTCATCGACCTCAACCACCCTCTTGCCGGCAAGACCCTGCACTTCCACATCAAATTCGTCGGCTTCGGCACGCCTGGCGAGCATAAGTGCGAGCACGGCTGCGACCACCACTGAATGCCGCCGACGGATTTATATCGTCCGACAGCCAGAGCACCTGCGATGGTGACGCTCTCCAAGTCCAAGTACATGGCAGGGCTGCGCTGCCCGCGCCTGCTCTGGTGCCACTTCAACGCGCCCGAGCGCATCCCGCCCGTCGATGAGGAGACGCAGGCGATCTTCGACCAGGGCCACGAGATCGGCGATTGGGCCAAGAAGCTCCATCCGGGCGGCATCGAGATAGCGCGCGATGGCGATCAGGTCGAGGCGACAAAACGGCTTCTTGCGAAACGCGTGCCGCTCTTCGAAGCGGCATTCGCGCACGGCAACGGCTACTGCCAAGTCGACCTCTTGATCCCCGCGGGCAAGGACGCGTGGGACATCGTCGAGGTCAAGAGCAGCACGGAAGTCAAGGAAGAGAAAGGCCACATCGACGATGTCGCGTTCCAGCGCTGGTGCGCCGAGGGCGCCGGGCTGAAGATACGCAAGACATTCCTCATGCATGTCAACAACGAGTACGTGCGCAAGGGGCCCATCGATCCCGCGCAGCTGCTGATCGCCGAGGACATCACCGAAGCGGCCAGTCTCAAGCTCCCGGGGATCGAGCCGGCCCTCCAGCGCATGCTCGCCATCATCCGCCGGCCCGACATGCCATCGCCGCTCTACGGCACCGAGTGCAAGTATCCCAAGGAATGCGACGTGTGCCTCAAGGACCTGCCCGAGGACAACGTCACGCAATTGTACCGGCTGGGCCAGCGCGCCTACCCTCTGCTCAATGAGGGCATCGTGCGCATCACCGACCTGCCGCCCGATGTCAAGCTCAACGGCAAGCAGGAAGCGCAGATCCGAGCGATACGGACGGGCAAGCCCATCGTCGACGCGAAACAGATACGCGCGTTCCTCAAACGGCTCGTGTACCCGCTCTACCTGCTCGATTTCGAGGCCGTTCAGCCAGCCGTCCCGCTCTTTGACGGCACGTGGCCGTACCAGCACGTGCCCTTCCAATTATCCTTGCACATCATCGAGAGGCCCGGCGCGGCGCCCTCGCACCAGGAATTCCTCGCCGACGGGCCGGACGATCCGCGCCCCGGCGTCATCGGCGCGCTCAGGAGGATCGGACCCGCAGGCACCATCCTCACGTACAACCAGAAATTCGAGAAAGGCGTCATCGACGAGCTCGCCGAGGCGTATCCCGCCGATGCGGCGTGGCTGCGCGCGCTCCACAGCCGCATCGACGACCTCATCATCCCGTTCCAGAACTTCTGGTACTACGACCCGAAACAGCACGGCAGCTGCTCCATCAAGGCGGTCCTGCCCGCGCTGACCGGCAAGCGGTACGACAACCTGGAGATCAGCGAAGGCAACCAGGCAGCGCGCGAATTCCTGGCCATCACGTACCGGGGCGAGAAGCGCAAGGACGTCAAGAAGCTCCGCGCGGCGCTGCTCGAGTACTGCGCGCAGGACACGCAGGCCATGATCGACTTGCTGCACGTGCTCGAGGACGCAGTCAGATAAAGACGAGCAGCTGCGCGATCGCGTCCTTGAGGCCGCCTTCGCAGTTCTCCGAGCCGAAGACGAGCGAAGTGACCCAGCGCTCATCGAAAGAGCCGCGCTCGTACTTGCAGGTCATGCTCTTACCTTCAAGCAGGGCTTTCATCTCCGGCGACTCACCGGGGTGCGCGCTCACGAGCGTCTTGGTCAAGACGCAGTCATTCGACGATGCATAGACGAACGTGCCGGACTCCTCTGCGAACGTGCTGCGCACGTCCTTGCACTCGTTCGCCGCGTCGATGAAGCATTCTTTTGTGGAGCACTCAGGCATGATCGGCATCTCCTCAACGGTCTTACGTTCTTGCGGGGCGGCACAGCCTGCGAGGACAACCGCCATGACCAGCAGCATCATGCCGAGCGCGCGAGTCATGGCTCCTCCGCGGGGACGCCGACGATCTCATTGATGACGATGTGACTCTCAGGAACGAGCAAATCAACGACCTTCCAGTACCATTTCTTCTTGTCAGCCGCCTCTTTCGCGGGAACCTCTATATTATGGATGAAACCGCCGCCCCAGCCGTCGATATCATCCTTCGCGCTGCGCAAAAGCGGACTCGTGCCGGGCGAAGGGTATTCGGGCAGGCCCAGTTTCTCGGCAGCCGTCTCCTGCAAACGCTCGCGCGTCTGCTGCATGACATTCTCATTCCCGACAGCCTTGTCGAAATAGCGGAAGTACTGCTCGTACTGGCCCTGCTTCTTCTTGAGCTCCGCCATGTCCCAGTTCGCCCAGAAATTCGCCGGGTCCTTCGCGAGGATCTCACGGTACGCGCTCTCCTTGCTCGCAGCATCGGGATCGGCGCGGACGCCCGCAATCGTGATGCGCGGCCGCGCAGGCGCAGGACAGCCCGTGCCGTCAAGGCGCGCGCCGCGCAGCGTCGTCGTCCCGCTGCACATCATGTACGGGTCAGTATAATCCCAACGGTACACGCTCGAGAAGCCCATGCAGTCGGGCGTGAACGACACGACCGCCGTCGAGAGCTTCGACATGCCCGCAGCGTCGGGAATCGTCCTGCCAGGGATAGTGAGAGTATTGCCCGAGAACGCCCCGCGCACGGCGCCATGGCCCAGATCGCCGATATCCGCGCTCTCCAACGAGTGCTTGATGACGACCGCCAGCGTCTCCGTCTCAGGCCCGCCGCCGCAGCCGGACTCATCGTCCGTCACCGTGACGCGCCACTGCGACGTGCCCTCAAACTCATCCCACATGAATGCCGCAGCGAGGTACGGCAACAGCAAGAGAGCGACGAGAACCGATGCCATTCGCACAGGTATTGACATGTGCGTACGCACGCAGCAAAACTTCTACTTAAATGTATGGGGACAACAAGAAATGCAAGGGGCAGGATTCGAACCTGCGTAGGCACTAAGCCGGCGGATCTTAAGTCCGCTGCGTTTGGCCGCTCCGCCACCCTTGCACGACGGGAGAGCGGCGGGCGGCTTAAAAATACTCCGCTAGCGAAATCCTTTTAAACGCCCGTGACGCGAGTTGTGGTTCTCATGGATCATCATACTGCAGATACTCCCTCCAGGAGAGGCAAGATCGACGGCTCGTGGATGCGTGATATCATCCTCGGCGGCCAGGACGGCCTCGTCAACGTTCTCGGCATCGTCTTGGGCGTCGCGGGCGCGACAAGCGACACCGTCACCGTCCTCATCGCAGGCATCGCGGCCACGTTCGCCGAGAGCATCAGCATGGCCGCGGTCGCCTACACCTCGATGAAGGCCTCCCTGGACTATTATTATTCCGAGCGCGCCAGGGAGAAGCGGGAGATTGAGGAGCGGCCGGAGGAGGAGCGCCGCGAGATCAAAGAGATCTATTTCAAGAAGGGCTTCCGCGGCACGCTGCTCAACAATATCGTCAGGCACATCACCAAGGATAAAGACGTGTGGCTCAAGACGATGATGAGCGAGGAGCTCGACCTGTCGCTCAAGGAGATCTCCAACCCGCTCGGCAGCGGCATCACGGTCGGCGTGTCGGCCATCATCGGCAGCATCGTGCCGCTCATCCCGTTCTTCTTCCTCTCAGTGGGCCACGCGATGGTCGGCTCGCTGCTCATCTCGACCATCACGCTCTACGCCACAGGCTATGTCAAGGCCAAGTTAACCATCGGCGACCCTATCAAGAGCGGCGTCGAGCTGGCAGTGATCGGCATGCTCGCAGCGCTCACGGGCTACGGCATCGGCATCCTGCTCGGCTGGATCTTCGGCACGACCATCATCGTGTGAGTCCGGCGGCGGCCGTCGCTCTCGCGAGGTGGCCGCACACGTTCCGAGTTTCTCTCCCGCACTGATTTGAATCCCTGCCCGTCCTGCGGCAGGCATTGCGCGTCAGGCGCAAGGAGGCAACAACAATGGGACTGATCGCAGGGACAGCGCGCGCGGCGCTCATCGGCGCACTCGTCGGGTACGGCGGCTATCATCTCGGGCACGCACGCGGATACGCCGCCGGAGTCGAGGAGGGGCGGGAGGCGCAGCGCGAGCGGGACGCCCTCATCATCAAGCATGAGAAAGCGGAGAGCGCGCGTCGGCTCGACACGATCGCCAAGGACGCGTATGAGCGCATGCGGGAGGAGATCAACAAGGAAGCTTCAGAGCCCATCGACCTCTCGGACGAGAAGTATCTCGCCCTGCAGGGCAGGAAACCTAAGAGAGAAGGTTCAGAACGAGATTGAGCGTGCCAAGCAGGAAGAGGGCGCCGATCAGGGCTTTTGCCCACAGAGGCACGCTCACAGTGTATTCCGGCGAGCGCTTGCCCAGCGAGGAGGCGCGCGCGTGCATCCAGAGCACGAGGATGCCGATGAGGCCGATCGACAATGAACCCGCCATGTCGAGGACCTCGACGAACGACTGCGTGAAGAGGATGACCAGCGGCGGCACGATGACTGACACGAACCATGCCGGAGCGTGCGGGAGGCGGAAATCATACTGGAAGCACTCCTTGAGCGCGAAACCGAAGAGGAGATGCGACGTGCCCATAGAAAGGATGGCGAATACGCTGCCGACGGCGAGCGCAAGAGGGCCGAGCACGGCGCCGATGCCGACCGTCGCGATCTCGGCGCCAGCCGCGCCGATGCCGATGACCCCCATAGTGAAGAGCGCGTAGAGCGCGATGGGGATGAGCGAGCCGATGATGATGGCGCTCTTGATCCGTCCGCGCTGGCGCGAGAGCGCCTCGCACACGGTCGGCAGCGCGATGTCGGCGGAGAGCGCGAAGAGGATGACGCCGACGGGCGCGAGGAGCGCGCCGGCATGCGTCGCGGCGAGGCGCGAGATGTCGAACGCGCTCGAGCCGACGGCGAGAGCGGAGATGCCCGCGAGCAGGAGGAACTGCGCGAGCACGAGCAGGAGCTCCGAGAACGCGAGCGCGCTCAGGCCTGACCAGATGATGACGGAGACAAGCGAATAGTACCCGACGCCCCACCAGAGCGGGTCGCCGCCGATGAGCACGCTGAGGGTCGTCGCGATGCCGATCGTGTAGGCGGTCATGGCGCCCCAGTTGAAGAGCGCGACGGCGATCGCCATCACACGGCCCCATGCCTTGCCGAGATAGATGCGGGCGTAGCCGGGCAGTTGGTGGCATGCACCGGTGCGCAGCGCGACTTCGCCGAGCATCAGGTTGACGCACAGGTACGCGAGGCCCAGAACGATGATGAGGGCGAGGCCGATGGGCGCGCCGGAGCGCTCGACGACATTCGGGATGCCCAGCACGCCGGCGCCGATGATGCCGCCGACGAGCATGGCGATCGCCTCGTAGAAGCGCACGGGAGCCATACGGAGATATCCTGGAAACGGGATATAAAATGCTTCCGACTGGCTAGTACTTGATCTCGAACATCGTGAATTCGCCCGTCGCGGGCATCCACACATCATCTATCTTGCTGACTGTCGCAGCCTCAGGCCCCTTCTTGCAGCGGGCGAGCAGGTCCTGCAACGCGCCGAGAGCGCCTTCGGCGATGACCTCGACGGTCTTCTGTTCCGTGTTGCGCACCCAGCCGGTGAGCTTGAGCTCTCGCGCGGACTTCTCGATGAAGGCGCGGAAGAACACACCGACGACAGTGCCGTGGATGATCATGCGCAGGCGCATCGAGCGAGGCATGAACAGCGAGCCGACCGCGGAGAGGTCCGAGCGCGCCTTTTCCTCTCTGTTCTGCTGGGCGCTGTCGACCATCGCTTTCATGCGGAGGTCGAGCGGGGCGGGTGCGAGCGGGAGCCGTGCCATTGTCACCATCAACATCGTCGTGCGCTTAAGAAGTTTCTAGTCTCGGCAGTCGGGGCAGAGGAGGATGCCGTCGATGTCCGCGACCTGCTCGCCGGACTCGCCGCAGCTCTGGCAGACGCCTTCGTGCTCTTTCATGTAGGAGAGAGGTTTGCGCTTGGCCTCGCGGATTTCCATCTTCTCGACCATGATGTCGAAGAGGTCGGGCTCGATCTTGAGGATGTCCTTGAGCGTGATGAGGCCGAGGAGCCTGTTGCGGTCCACGACGGGCAGGTGGCGCACGTCGTAGTCGCGCATGATGGCGATCGCCTCGAAGATGTCTTTGTCGGGCGAGACAGTCACGAGGTTGGTCGTCATGACGTCCTTGGCCTTGGTCTTGGCAGCGGGCTTGTTGGCAGCGACGAGCTTGCGCGTCAGGTCCCGCTCGGTGACGATGCCGGCGAGGCTGTCGCGGTCGCGCACGACGAGCGAACCGACGTGGTGCTTTGCCATGAGCTTGGCGCATTCCTGCGCGCTCGTCGTGGGAGTGATGGTGATCGGTTTCTCCGTCATCGCTTCCCCTACGCTGATGCCTGTTCTCATGGGAGAAACCTGCGACGGCCAAGTATTTAAGTATTTCTTGCCCGGAGGCAAAGGAATAAATAACATCGGCATCCTCGCAGCCATCATGATTCTGACAAAGCTCCCCGGCATGATCGAGCACACCGACCTCTCCGCGGACCTGCACGAGACGGACATCAGGAAGCTCGCCGACACCGTCCTCAAGCATAAATTCCGCGCGCTCGTGGTGCGTCCCAAGTTCGTCAGGAAAGCGAAGGAATTCATCGGCAGGGACGCGAAGGTCGTGACTGTCATCGGCTGGCCGAGCGGCGCGCAGCCCACCAAGGACAAAGTGGAAGAGATCTCGCGCGCCATCGCCGACGGCGCGGACGAGTTCGACGTCGTCATGAAGGTCGCCGCGTTCAAATCGGGCGAGCACGCTCGCGTCCTGGAGGATATGAAGGCGTGCATCGGGGCGGCGCACGCGCGCAAGGTCAAAATCATCATCGAGACGGGGTTCCTCACGCCCGAGGAGATCGACAAGGCCTGCGCACTGGTCCTGCAGAGCGGCGCGAGCGCGGTCAAGACCAGCACGGGCAACCTCAAGGGCGCCACGGCCGATGCAGTGCAGCGCATCAAGAAAGCAGTCGGGGAGCGCCTCGCGATCAAGGCATCGGGCGGCATCCGCACCATCGAGCAGGCCGCGGCCATGGCCGACGCCGGAGCCACGCTCATCGGCACCTCGACAGGACCCGATCTCGTGCGCGGCAAGATGCACTAATTTTATAAGCGGTGTCCTGCGACAGGCCACCATGGCTCCCCCGAACGACCCGACTGCCGGCGCTGGCAGGAGATTGGCTAAGTTCTGCGGCAAGATCGGCCTCGCCCTCCTCGTAGGCGCGGCGGGCGCGACCGCCTACATCAAATACAATCCCGACCGCAGGACGCTCGAGAGAGAAACGAGGGAGAAGTACGCGGCCGAAGCGGAAGAGCGCATCGGCGCGATCAGGGAAGAATACGCCGCGAAAGAGAAGAGCCTGACTGAGCGCACGGAAGCCAAGGAGAAGGAGCTCGATGAGAGCTTCGGCAAGCGCAAGCAGGAACTTGAGACCAAGTACTGCGGTTCCCTTGATGATCTCCTCACGAGCAGCGCCGCACCGACGCTGAGCCCGCTCGACCGCGAACTCTACGTCCTGAGCGCCTTCGGCCCGAAAGTCGACAACGTGTTCGACAGCGGCAAACCAGTCTATCGCCAGACGGCCAAGAGCGTGAACATCACCGCGACCGCGGTCGAAGCGCGCAATGGCCACTTCAACAATGAGTACTTGGTCGTCATGCGCCGCAGCACCGCCGACAACGGCCTGCTCTCCGCACATCTGTACCTAGGCAACGCAACCAGCGCCACGCCCCGCATCACCGTCATCTTCGGCAAAGACGACGCCACCATCATCGATCATGAGGAGAAAGGCGTCAAGCGCATGATCGGCAGCCAGACTGCCTACCGCGCCGAAGGCGACGCAGTCACCCCCTACGATGAGTACGCACAGAAGATATACAAGCAGTTCAGGACTCTGCACCAGCGCGGCCCGTTCGTCGAAGCTGTCGAGAAAGCGCCCTGAGCGCCGCATTTAAATAATCCCTCGTTCTGTGAAACCAGTATGCAGTATAAGCAGTTCACGCTCGACCCGTTCCAGGAAGAGGCCATCCGGAAGGTCGAAGAGAACCACAGCGTCGTCGTCTCCGCAGCCACCGGCACAGGCAAGACCCTCATCGCGGACTACATCATCGAGAAGTTCCTCAAGGAAGGCAAACGCGTCATCTACACCGCCCCGATCAAGGCGCTCTCGAACCAGAAATACCGCGATTTCAAGAAGGAGTACGGCGAGCAGAACATCGGCATCATCACCGGCGATGTGCAGATCAACGCGGGCGCGCAGATCCTCATCATGACGACAGAGATCTACCGCAACATGCTGCTCGCGCGCGATCCCCTGCTCCAGGACCTCACGTATGTCATTTTCGACGAGATCCACTACTTCAGCGACATCGAGCGCGGCACGATCTGGGAGGAGGCCATCATCTTCTCGCCCCGCTTCGTGAGATTCCTGTGCCTCTCGGCGACCATCCCGAACGCGGAGGAGTTCGCCAAGTGGATCGAGGAGATCAAAGAGCACCCTGTCGACGTGGTGCGGTACGCCAAGCGCGCCGTGCCGCTCAACCACCTCATGTTCGACCTCGAGCTCGGCATCTGCGAGCCGGCGGATGTGCGGGAAGAGCTGGAGCTTGAGAAGTACCCCCGCTACGAGCAATTGCGCGGCAGGCGCGGGCAGCAGAAGCGCGAGCGCAGACGGCCTGACCCGTCCGGCTTGATACGCGAATTGCACAAGAGGGAGTGGCTGCCGTGCTTCTTCTTCTACTTCTCGCGCAAGCAGTGCGAGCAGCACGCGCAGGAGACCGCAAAGCGCTTCGATTTCTTGCATGCGAGCAAGAAAGGAGAGGTGCGCAAGTACTTCGACACTCTCCCCGACGGGGTGCGCCAGATGGAGTCCGTGCAGCGCGTGCGCATGCTCGCCTCGCGCGGTATCGCCGTCCATCACGCAGGCCTCCTGCCGCAGCTCAAGGAAGTGGTGGAACTGCTCTTCAGCGCAGGCCTCATCAGCGTCCTGTTCACGACCGAGACGTTCGCCGTCGGCATCAACATGCCGGCGAAGAGCGTCGTGTTCGGCTCATTGCGCAAGTTCGACGGCCAGAACTTCCGCATGCTCAACAGCAAGGAATACTTCCAGCTGGCAGGCAGGGCGGGCAGACGCGGCATCGACACTGTCGGGTACGCGATCGCGATGTTCGAGCGCCACGAGACGGATTTCGGCAGGTACCTGTCCATCTCGAGCGCGGACACCGACCCCATCGTGTCGCAGTTCACGCTCTCGTACAACACCGCATTGCACCTGTATGCGGAGCATGATGAGCCGGAGGCGCGCGTCATCCTCAACAACAGCTTCGGCACGTTCAAGAAGCGGCAGGAGAACATCGAGGCGCGCATGATGGCCAGCTACAAGCATAAGCTGAAGGTATTGCGCGCGATGGGCTACACCGACGATGAGGGTCTCACGCCCAAAGGGAAATTTTTGCGCCACATCTACTCGAACGAATTATTGACCGGCGAACTGTTCGGCACGGACCTCGTCGAGGATCTCGATGACGTGGAATTGTGCATCGTCGTCGGCGCGATTGTCTTCGAGGAGGGCCGCAACGAGTACTTCAAGATGAAGGGCGCCGACCGCATCGTCGACAAGCTGTTTAGGAAGATCAAGCGCAATGCGTATGTGGAGAAGACGCTCAACAAGCAGACGCTCAAGCGCCTGACGCTGCTCATCAGCAGGTGGGCGCAGGGGTGCGAGTTCACCGAACTGCTGGGCATCACGTCCAAGGACGAGGGCGACATCATCCATTACTTCCGGCGCATCATGGACCTGCTGCGCCAGATCAGGCATGCGACTGTGGATCCGCGGTTGGCCGATCGCATGACGCGCTGCATCGCGCTGCTCGACAGGGACGTGGTGAAGGTGGAGCTGTGATCGGCGATCGCATCCCGCAGAGCGTGATCGAGACGTATCATTCGACGGTCGATGCCGCGCTCGCGTGGATGTGCTCGTCGGTGACGAGCACGTACCGGATGCCGCTGTGGAAGCAGGGGGAGTGCGGCATCTACTTGTGGTGGCGCGATGAGCTGCTGTGGATGGAGCCGCTGATCACCGAGCACTTGGGCAAGCCGTCGCTCGAGACGTTCTTGGAGGAGAGCGAGCTGCGCGTGCCGTCGCAGACGCCCAAAGCTGTGAGGATCGTCGCAGCGGCGCAGTGCCTGCAGGGCGCGCTCTTGCGGGATATGGCGCGGCATCGGCCGTACGTGCTGGGCGAGAGGTCCGGCAGGGCACCGGTCGAATTGCCCTGAGAAGACCTTTTAGGGAATTTCTTAAGCGGGATTTGCATGCGATGCGCATGTCGGTGCAGTTGACGCTCTCGATGGACCGTGATTTCTTCGACGCGCTGGAGCGTGCGGCTCGGGAGCGGTACATGTCGCCGCAGCAGTTCCTGCTCGATTGCGCGCGCCGTGCGCTCTTTTTGCCGCAGAAGGGATTGCGCAAGCCGCGCAAGAAGTCGTTTGAGGATTTGTTCTCGGAGTGAGGATGGCAGCGACGCTCTTGCAGGGCCTGACGGTCGGGATGTATGGGGGCATGGCGCGGGCGCTCTTCGGCCTTGGCAAGATGATGTTGGCGGAGCGGAAGATCAAGTGGGCGGCGTTCGCGATCGTCTTGCCGCTGAGCGCGGCGATGGGCGCGTTCGCGGGCGCGGCGCTGAAGGATTTCAGCAGCGCGATACAGTTACTGGCGGGCTATGCCGCGTTCGACCTGTTGGATGGGATCCATACCCTGTTCGGGTTTGCGAAGATCAGGATTCCGTTGCAGGAGAAGGAAGAAAAATAAAAAAAAATGAAGAGAAGAGCGTGCTCTTCCGAAATTACATCTGCGAGTCTTTTCGCTTGCGGTAGCAGTCCCTGCAGTAGACAGGGCGCATGTTGCCTTGGGCGTCCTTGCTGGGCTTGAAGGGCACTTCGCACTCCTTGCCGCATTCAGTACACGTTGCCTTGTGCATCTCGCGAGGGCCGAAGCCGCCACGCGGACCGCCGAATCCACTTCCACCAAATCCCATTGTTCGTTTCACCTAAGTTGTTTGTTATAGCGCGGGGGTTTTCCGTGTGTGCGGAGAACCAGCGCGTATACTGGGGCTATCAACCCGGCCGCAGTATATAAAGGTAACCGCTCCGGGGGCCTGAAATGCCTCTGCGGGAACAGGAGGCAGCATATTATCTTAGGAATATTATTTAGTGATAATTATTATATTAGGACTTCTTCGATGGTCGCATGGCACACAACAACCACAAGAATCTGGACGACGCGATCAACGACCTGCTCGACACCCGCAAGCGAGAGCGGCAACAGCGCGAGCACGCGCGCCGCGCGGCGCGCAAAGCCGAACGCGCCCGCCACGAGCGCGAAGCGGCCCTCACGACGCAGAAACAGACGCTCCTCGACGACATCCTCGCCTGGCGCGACGAGTTCAT
>CAYUPS010000001.1:35156-194476 GCA_964445485.1 uncultured Methanosarcinales archaeon
ACGTGGCACGCTCCGGTTGAAGCTGCCGGCCCCCGAGTTCATCAGCGCGCCCACGCACAAAAAAGCCCTCAAAGAGCTCGGGAGCATCGAGATCTACGGCGCCAACTGGGGCCACCAGCCCGACGGCGGCTACGGCGCCTGGTCCCGCATCGAGCTCGACAAGAAAGGCAAGCTCGAATACTGGGCAGGCTACAAATACTTCCCCGCAGGACCGCGCATCGACCTCGAGAGCAAAACCGCACTCACCCTCACGCATGACTACCTCGCCAAACTGCACCAGCATATCACGAGCGGCAATGTCTACGAGCGCATCAAGAAAGACATAGAACGCCAACGGGGCCTTTTTTAGGCAAGTCATAAACATTAAATACACACGTGCACGCCAGAGCGCACATGGCCGAGCCCACACCGCCGCTCACGCTCGACCAACGAATCGACCGCTGGGAAGAGTGGGCCGAAGAGGCAGGCATCGACTACACCGAGCGCCGCGGCATCGCCCGCACGCTCGGCAACCAAAAAGACCCCGCCCTCCAGCGCTTCCTGCTCGAGAAAGCGGAGTGGCACCTCGATGACGCCCGCTTCCTCCTCGACTTCTTCCAGACCCACGAGCAGCTCCACGGCTTCCCCGCAGAGAAACAGCAGAGCATCCTCGGCTACCTGAGCAAGAAAGCCAAACGCCAGCTCGTCTACCAGCTCGCCCAGCTCAAACCCCTGCCCAAGACCATCCGCGACTACGTCAGCACGATCGACGAGCTCGACAACGTCGGCACCAAAGGCCAAGTCCACACACTCATACGCCTGAGCGAACTCCAGGAATTCAGCAAATCCGTCCGGCAACGCGTGTGGGACCGCCTCGAAGAAGTCATCACGTACAAGCTCCCGCCCACGCCCTCCCTTGACAGGTGGATCTCCGCGGCAGGACGCCACCCCGACATCGGCCAGCGCATCCTCGGCCAGCTCTTCACCCACTACTATCTCAGCAAAGGAAACGCGCCCAAGAGCGACTGGCTCACCAAAGAAGAGCACAAGCTCCAGAAAGCGCCAGCGCACCCCACACCGCCCGCGTGGCTCAACAAGACAGGCAAGCGCAAGTTCCTGGAGGAGCTCGAGCGCAAAGTCACCATCGCCCGCCACAGCGCCTTCGATGACGCCATCAACGCCGCGCACCGCCGGCCGCTCGAGCGCATCATCGGCAGCGACATCCCGCGCTCATTCATCATGAGCAAAGACCTGCTCGTCGTCCTCGGCGCGTACCACAAGATGGGATCATGGACCCGCGGCAGCACCACCGGCGACAAGGAACAGCTCGGCGCGGCAAGAGCGCAGCTCAAACCGCTGCTCGAAGGGCTCCTCCGGGCGTACGTGCGCGGCCTCGACGCCACGCAGGAATACCTGATGATGCTCCCCGGCAACCAAGCGCTCACCGCCAAGCTCGACAAGAAGAAGTTCGCCGCATGGCTCGACGGCCTCGAGAAGGAATACCGCCTCAAGGAAGACGACACGCCCCGCCCCGTCTACAGCAATCAGGGATTTCCCGGCATCGGCAACCCCTACTACCAGCACCCTGCCAACGCGGACCTGCCGCGCGACGAAGAGAACGAAGAGCGCGACCGCGACGTCATCAACCCCTGGGGCAACCCGCCGCAGAACAACGACGAGAATCCCCCCCATGATTACCCTCCAGACATCTTCGACAGCGCCAGGCCCTGCGACGAAGGACCGCAGGACACGCACATCATGTTCAAGAAAGCGCCCAAGGACGATACGCGCAAGCGCGTGCGCATCTACGACGCCAAAGACCCCATCGAAGCGATGCAGATGGGCGAAGTCACCGACACGTGCACCGCCATCACCGGCGGCCAGTACGCCTACGCGGGTTTCGTCAACGCCATCGACATGAACAAGAAGGTCTTCTACATGACCGACGAGGACCAGCACGGCAAACGCGTCGGCCGCACCCTCGGCGTCCTCACCCGCAAAGGCCTCGTCCTCTACGACACCTACCTGCCGGAAGACAAAGACCACGACTACATGTCCGCATGGATCGACTATTTCGGCACGCTCGGCAAGAAGCTCAAGACCCCCGTCATCTTCCTCAACGCAGAAGCGGAGCACTCCTCCACGCTGCGCGACGCAGGCTTCAAGAAGAAGAACTTCCACGCCATCATGGACCACGCAGTCTGCGACCACTGGTACGACAACTCAGGCGGCGGACAGGTCGAAGTCCCAAAAAGCGGATACGCCATCTCGCACGACGACGTCTACGTCCTCACGCTGCGCAAGAACAAATTCTCGGCAGAGCGCCGCAAGGAATAAATACGCCGAAGGCACAGCGGCATGCATGTCGCTGAGCAAAATCATGCGAGTGATGGAATTCGTGCATGACCATCCCGAACAACACAAAGAGCACGATTTGCTCAAGAGGTTCACCCACAAAGAATACGACGCCTTCAGCAGGTTCTGCTTCGGCGGCCCCATACCCTTTGCCGAGAGCCACCCTCACGGCATACGGCTCACATCATACGGAGTTCGTGAATACCACCAGCTCATGATGCTCGTCCAGCAACAGAAATTCAACAGAAGAATGCTCATCGCAACAGGGATTCTCGCGCTCGCAGCGATCTATCCCGTCGTTCTAGACCTTGCCGCGCTCTGGGTATCCTGATCAGCCCATCGCGACGCCCGCGCGCAAGAGCTGCATCGGCAGCACTATCGTCAGGTGGTCGATGTCCGCGGGCGTGAGAACGATGCAGTCGTACCCGTTGCGCAGATAGAGCTTCTTCTTCTCCTCGAGCTTCAGGAGGTATTCCTGCGAGCGCATGCCGGCGTACTCGATGACGACTTTGGCGTCTTTGAGGACGAAATCGGGGCGGGCCCAGCGCTCCTTGCCGTTCGCATCGAGCAGGGTGAGACGCGCATCGTACTCATAGAGGATGTGCCGCGCATCGAGGAATTCGCGTATGCGCTTCTCCCCCTCCGACTGCACGAGGTCGCCTGACGCGGTCGCCTTGCGCTTGTCGATGCGCTGCTGGTACTCTTCTTCGGCGACGGCCTCCCGGACGTCGCGCTCGTGCATGGTCTTGAAGCGCGCCATCAGCCCATGATGATCTCGAGGTCTGCGCCGAAGATGCGTTTGAGCGACTCGAACGTCTTCTCCTTGATGGCAGCGCGCTGCGGGCCGGAGAAATCAGCCAAGGCCTTCTCGAACTCTTCGGGCGCCGCCGCGGAGAATGTGCCGAGCTCGCCCGAGTCCTTGACCGCCGCCTTCTCCATGGGTTTGGACGGATCGTCGATATCCTTGACGACGAATGCCGTGGTGCCGAGGAGGATGGCTTCGCCGAATTTCTCGCCGCTCTTGATGCGCACGCGCACGCGCTCGAGGTCCTTGACGCGGCGGCGCTGCATGAACTCGACAAGGAACTTGAGGAGCTCGGCCGCGCTCTTGCGCACCTGCTCGACGGCGGTCTTGCTGAGCTTCTTGGCGTCATGGTCTGCCTTGGCCTTGAGGAGATCGTGCAGGGTGCGCAGGTACTGCGCGGGGATCTTGCCCGATGCGATCATCTCCTCTTCGAATGCGTGGACTATCTCGGCCTCATTGACGCGCTCGCGGCCTTCGGCGCGCAGGATGTCGCGCAGCACCGTCGTGATGGAGTCGTAGAGCGAGACGATGGTCTCTTCCGCCTTGCGCGTCTCGATCTGGCCGAAGAGTTCGCGCAGGCGCGCGAGGTACGCCTGGCAGTCGGCGAGCAGCTCGTCGACTTCCTTGCCTGCGACGTCCTTCTTGGTGCCATGCTCGATGTCTTTCCGTATCTTGAAGACTTTGTCGAGGACGGCGACGTCCGCTTCCTTGAGGAGCTTCTCTTTCTGCACGAAGATCTCGCGCATGAGGCTTGGCGTCTCGCGGGGCGTCGGCGGCGGCACGCCGTAGAGCATGATCGCCGCCTGGCTGGGCGTGAAGATGGCCCAGAAGAAGTCCTCGACGCCGATGTCGCGCAGCTTGAACTTGACGCGGTCGATGGCCTGCTCTCCCGAGGACATGTACATGTCGATGGCTTCGTTGGAGGGCTTGATCTTGCCCATGCGGAGCAGTTGCTTCCAGGGCATGAAGATGCCGCGGTCGTAGAACGGCACGCCGTCGCGCAGGAAGGTGAAGATCACCGGGTTGGCTTCGCGCACGCTGTCCCAGAAGTCAGTGAGGATGTAGCACTGGACGTTGAGCTTGTTGTGCACGCCGGTGATCTCGGCTGCCTCGAGGCCCATGCCGATGATGATGGCGCGCAGTTTGTCCTTGAGCTCGGCGCGGGTCATCTTCTTGACGTCCGTGTCGTCGACGACGATGAATACGTCGATGTCGGAGTCCTTGGTCGCTTTGCCCTGCACGAGGCTGCCGGCGAGGACGTAGGCGACGATGTACTTCTCGAATTTCTTGACGACCATGGATTTGTGCACTTCGGCGATCTTGATGGCCGAGAGCATGCCTGTGTCGTAGACGGGGGCGCTGAGCGCGATGAGATGGAGGAGGTCGCCTTTGCCGTCGTAGCAGTGCTGCCACAGCTCGGTGAGGAGCACGGTCTGGGCGACGAAGTTAGGGTCCGCTTTCTTGGCCTCGGCGTCCATGATGGTCATGAGCTTGTCGCGCAGTTCCATCTTGCCCATCTTGGTGGGCTCGGTGTCGTCGACGAGGATGAGGAGGTGGATCTTGTCTTTCCAGTCGGCGGGGGGCTGGGGCTCGCCTGGCTGGGGCGCGGGCGGCGGGGGGAGGAGGGCGACGCCGCAGACGTACTTGTCGAATTTGGTGGTGATCTCTTTGGTGAAGGCGTCGAGCTTGCCGCGGATCTGCGTGAGTTTCTCTTTCATCTCAGGGGGGAGGTTGGGGGGCAGCTGCGGCTCGCTCTTGGTCTCGTCCGGTTTCTTCTCGGGCGCGGGCTGCTGCGGTTTCTTCTCGGCGGTCTTTGGTTTTGGCATTGGTCTCTCCTCCTCAGGGGTGGCGTGGTGTCTGTGATGTCATATAAGGATGATGGGGGCGGCCGCGTGCTTGACGTGCGTCTCTCCGCGGGCGAGCCTGCCGAAGAGCGCGAGGGGGTCGTCGCCGGCGCGGACGCGGCCGATGACGAAGTCGAAGGCGACGTTGTGCAGGCCGTTCTGGGCGGGGCGGGGGTTGACGGCGCTCGAGAGCCCGCCGATATTGTGGAGGACGATGGTGTCCATCCATGCGAGGGAGAACGCGAACGCTTTGGCCTCTTCGTCGTGCTCGTCGGGGAGGGTGAGGCTCATGGCGTGGCCGATCTCGTGGCCGAGGGTGATGAGGAGGCGGTCGAGGTGGTCTTCTTTGACGACGATGTCGGTGCGGCCGCGGCCGTTGCGGTTGATGCAGAAGCCCATGATGCCGCTGTCCCATGTGCCGCCGGAGTGCTCGTGGAGGCGGCGCATCTCGTGCGGGGGGCAGATGGCGATGGCGAGGTTGTCGGGGAATTCCTGTCCGGCCGTCTTGCGGAATGCTTCGCGCATGATCTCTTGGACCTGCTCGCTGGCGTTGACGAAGATGGAGGGCAGGCGGGAGGGGGCGAGGAATGCGTCGGGGTCGAACTGGGCCTGCTGCGAGCGGGAGGTGTACTGCTCGTCGCTGTCTCTGCGGTAGCGGTCGCTGGTGTACCAGGGGACGGGCGTCTCGCGTGATGCGTGGACGGGGGAGTCGGAGACGATTGTCTCGAGGGTGTATGCGTTGCGGTAGCGGGGTGCGCTGTAGGTCGGGGCGTATGCGGGGCCGTGCGATCCGTACATTGGAAGGAAAAAAGAGATCCTCTTCAGCGCTTGATGGCGTCTTCGAGGTTCTTGCCTTTTTGGGCTTCGCTCATCATCTTCTTGGCTTCGGCTTCGAGGTCGACGCCGAGGTCTTTGAGGGCTTTGATGTGGGCCTGCATGAGCTGCTCGACGATGTTGACGATGCGCAGGAGCTCTTGGCGTTCTTTGGCGAGCGTGGTGAGGGCGCCTTTGTGGAAGCCGGTGACCTCTTCTTTGCTGCCGTTGGGTGCTTGGTTCTGGTCGCTCATGGTCTGCTCCATCAGGCTGTTGCCTGACTGAATTATCACAGTGCTTCTTGAGTGCCGGAAGCGTTATAAAGGTAGCGTGACAGAAAAGCAATAGCCCTCTCGCGCAGAGTATTTATACACCGCCCCCCACGACAAAAACAATGCCCTTCGCCATCGAACCAGCCATCCGCGCACTCGCAGACCTCGGCACCTTCGACATCATCATCCCCTTCCTCCTCGTCTTCGCCGCGGTCTACGGCATCCTCACCAGCACAAAAGCCCTCGGCACAGAACGCGACGGCACGCCACGAAACAACCTCAACGCCATGGCCGCCTTCGTCATGGGCTTCCTCGTCGTCGCCAGCATGCAGATCGTCGAAGCCATCGCCAGCATCGCCCGCTACAGCGCCATCGCCCTCGTCGGCGTCGTCCTCATCTACACCCTCGCAACCATGCTCGACCTCAAAATCCGCGGCAAAGACCTCAAGACATCCCCTTGGCCCAAGATCTTCGTCGCCCTCATCGTCGGCGCCATCGCCATCGCCGCCCTCGGCGCCTACGACTACATCCGCATCGCGTACGTCGCAGCCATCGCACCCGCCCTCCTGCTCATCGCCGCCCTCGGCCTTCTCATCTACGCCATCACGCACAGCAACGACGCCGCCCCGGCAGCGCCACCGCAGCAACCAGCGGAGCCGGAGCCGCCGAAACTCAAGCTCGGACGCTAAGCGCAGCTTTTTATGCGGCCCGTGCATAGGCAGCGCATGCCGTACGAGCACTACGACTACCCTCTCAGCACCATCGGCGATAGGCTCGAAGGGCTCATCGACAGCTACAGCCGCGCCGCTGCCCAGATCGAGTACAACCAGAAAACCCGCACCACTCTCGAGAACACCCTCCGCTTCGACAACCTCAACATCCCCTCCCAGATCGCACGCGAGCTCAAGCACCAATACTTCGAGCACGACCGCATCTACGACGAGATCACGCACGAACTCCGCAACGGAGGCTACACGAACTTCTACAACGGCCTCATGCACGAGTGCTACCTCCGCCCGCCCACAACGGCCATCCCGCGCCACACCGTCTTCATCCGGCGCAAGAAGAAACACCTCGACGTCACGCAAGACACCTTCGCCAGCGCGCTCGTCGCATCGCAGGACGAAGCGGCACATCTGTGCGCGATGTACTGCCGAGCCCTGCGCACGCCCCATTTCAACACCAAGCTCAAGCGAGACTTCGCGCTCTACGCAGCCGAGCTCGGCACCTCCATCATCGCCGGCTTCGCCGCCGGATTCGTCCCCCTCTACTTCATCATGCTTGACGAAGCGCTCGGCAGCCCAAAAGATCCCGCTGCGAAAATCGCGTACTGGACCGCCATGCCGCTCATCATGTACGCAGCGGGCCGCGCCACCTACCTCTTCCTCGACGAGATTGTCGGCACCGGGCGCTTCCGCCGCGCCGTCAAGGCGTGGAACAGCAGCCCGTATCCCCGCCTCATGCGCCACCACCGCACCCTCGCCGACCCGCTCTGGGACCCCGCCTCGCACATCACGCAGGACCGCTGAAAAGCCACGACGGAATGGGTCATCAGCTTTTTAAAGCACGCAGCACTAGGCGCGACGATGGGAAAGATAGCCCGCGCCCTCGGCATCACCGCGCTCCTCGGCGCGCTCGCGGCCGGCGGCTACGCAGGATACAAGTGGTATAACGCCAAACCGCCCCGCCTCGCGCGCCTTGCCAACGAGGCCAAGGAAAGCGAGCTCGAACTCGACGCCACCCGCCAGCTCTTTGTCAGCAACCTCCACGGCTTCGACATCGGCCCCCTCCCCATCAAGAAATCAGACTACCTCCAGTCGCAGCTCTCCAGAAAACCAGGCCTCGACATCGATGAGAGCGAGCGGAGCATCGACCCCCACGACCAGTACGTGAAGACGATCGCGACCGCCCTCGAGAGCATCCTCCAGCATGACATGCACGCGCTCAGCGACGCCGGCGTCCCGCGCAGAGAGATCGAGCGGCGCGAAGGCCAGCTGCGCGCCCAGCTCATCCTCGACTTCGTCCACCGCCTCCCGTACGCCAAAGACATCGATCACTACGCAAAACCCCCCGTCAGCACGCTCTACGAGAACGGCGGCGACTGCGAAGACCTCAGCGTCCTCACCGCCTCCCTCGCCGAAGCGATGGGCATCGACGCGTGCATGGCAGAAGTCCCCGGCCACATCATGCCTGCCTTCGCCATCGACGCTGACGGCGGCACGATCATCGACATCAAAGGCCAACGCTACGTCCTCGCGGAATCCACCGGCACGCAGAACACCAACACTCCGACAGAATTCGCGGTCGGGGACGTCGCTCCCAAGTACCAAGACAGCGCCGACGTCACCGCAGTCCTGCCGAACGGCGAACGCATCAAGACACGCACCAAGTACATCGACGCCAAGACGCAACGGGGCGCGCTCAGCGCGAGCATCCTCTTCGAAGACTATGAGAAACCCGTCGCGCTCATCCGCACCTCCCCCGCCGACCGCGTCTCGCGCCTTGAGCTCATGCTCGCAGGCACCGATGCCACGATCGCGGACGACGGGAGCGGTACGTTCAGCGCCGCGCACCTCATCGACATCCCGCACAATGCCGCCGACGAACACGTCACGCTCCGCGCCACGTACGCCGACGGCGCGAGCAAGCACATCAGTGTGCCCCTCGAGCGGAGCTTCGGCGGCGCACGGCCCAAGAAGAACGGACAGCTCGCCCCCGGCGCAGTTCTCGCCTACGAGCCGCGCCGCAAAGCGCTCCTCATCACCCCTGTCAAAGGCAACACGGAGACTCTCTCCATCATGCTCTACCGCGACGGCCAGCTCGTGCGCGCCTACCAACCCGACGAGGAAGGCGCAATCATCGAGTACCCGCTCGACGCGAGGATTAACGAAGAAGCGATCTACGGAGTCATCATAGAGGACATCGACGGCAGGGCAAGCACGAGCAACTTCGTTCCCCTCGCGCGCTACGACGGCCGCATCCTCGTCCCGCGCGAGGCGCTCCTGCGCAGGCCCACACTCTACGAGCGCGGCGCGGACATGATCAAGAAGAACGCGGAGCCCATCGGCGTCGGCCTCGCAGGCGTCCTCGGACTCACTCTCGCCGCGTACATGGCCAAGAAAGCCTGGGATGTCTGGCGCAAGAGGAGAGCGCACAACGCGCAGCCAGCGACCGCTCCCGCGCCACGCCCCCGCCTGCCGCCAGGCGATCTGTACACTGACCGATCCTCCGAAACCCCGCGCGAGCCGCCCGCGGACCTGTGGGGTGAGCGCGATGCCTGAAGACATCCCCGTCACGAGAACCAGCGAGTACACGCCGCGGGACTGGAACGCGATCTGGAGAAACGAGAGCAAACTCGAGAACACCGTCCAAGGGGCCCAGAACATCAACAGCGACGGCATCCCCGTCACCCTCCACCGCACGCGCATCGACTACGGACGCGTCCCAAACCCTCCCAATGACGGCACCGCCGCGTACATGATCGACCTGCCGCGCATCAAGGAAGGCGGCGAGAGCTGGGGCGATGGAAGACCGCCCATCGTCGACATCAACCCCTGGGTCTTCTCGCCCCTCATCACCGGCCTCCTCGCAGGCTACCTGTGGTGGCGCGCGCACAAGAAACCCTACAATACCGTCGAGCCGGACGAGTGCACGCACCGCCAGCAGATCAAGAGCATCAACGGCACACAGGAGGGAACGCCATGACATCCGACGAGCACAACCAGTATGTCCTCAGCTTCTTCAAGGACAGCATCAAAGTCTCCCGCGTCGACAAGAGCGGCAAGACACTGCTATACATCATCCGCCCGCCGAGCACCGATGATGCGCGCATCACGACAGCCCTCTCCTACCTCCTGACTGCGCCCGCGAGCGGCAAGCACCTCGGCACGATCGTCTACGATCCGCTCCGCGCCACGATCGATGCGTACTCTGAAGAGAGCGCCACGCCCCAGAGCCACGCGGACCTGCGCAACGGGCAGGCGTTCCTCGTCGGGTACACCCCCTGCACGCTGCGCTCGCCGTCCCCAAACAGCATACCTCACGCCAAGCAGTTCAGCCAGCACGGCCTGGACGAGATCGTCGAGGTCTACGCCCACAACATGGGTCCGAGCACCATCGAGTTCTACAGCGCCCCCGACCGGATCAGGAATGCCGATCCAAAAGCTCCGACGAACGTCGCAGTCATCTACACCAAGGCGGAGAGCGTCCTCCACCTCCTCCCGCTCGCGCTCAAGAGACGCGCCATCGCCGACGGCGCAACGAAGACAATCGAGCGCGTCGAGTACTCAGTCCCCTCTCCCGCGATCATCATCAAGAAAGAGAACCCCAACAAGGACAGCAAGTTCGCCAAGAAAGTGCTCGAGAACTACCCTCCGCTCCATGTCACTGACGCGTTCCCCTACATCCCGCAGGATGACGAGCAGGAGCGCTTCCGCGCGTACATGCGCGACGGCACCGACTCCATCGTGCTCGACGGCCCCACAGGCAACGGCAAGAGCACGCTCGTGCGCGACCACCTCAGCACCACCAAGCAGCCAGTCTTCTACATCGCGGGCAGGGAGACGCTCACCTATGACAAGCTCGTCGCTGTCGACCGCGTCAACCACGACAACACCTGCAGAACATCCCCCGGGCCTCTCCTCCTCTCGTTCATCTGGGACGTGCCCCTCTATCTCGAAGAAGGCGCTCGCATCCCCGCCGAGACATGGGGCGACATCCGCGAGGTCCTCGAGCAGAACCGAATCTTCGTCGACAGCGAATTCGGCCCGGAATACATCTATCCGGGCAAGAACTGGCGCATGATCGTCACCGGCAATTTCAGCCCGCGCTACACCTCCAACAGACTCGATGACGCCATCTGGCAGCGCATGTCCATCATCGACATCCCCGCGCCCGACCGTGAGCACATGTACGAAGTGCTCGGCGCGCGAGCCGACGAGTACGGCGGCGTCATCAGCGAAGACCACGTGCGCCTCCTCGCGGATATCAACAATGACATCATGCAGGAGGCCCAAGGCTACGCGGACCTCGGCCTCAAGGGAGCCGCCCGCATCATCAAGCTCATGGGCAAGACCAAAGGAGACATCCTCCGGCGGGTCAGCCTCGAGAGCCTCATCATGGACAACATCGTCAGCCCCGTGACGAAGAGCAACTACAGCAAAGGCATCAAAGAGAACCTCCTCGGCATCGTGCACAGGCATCTCAAACACACCCGATGACATCGATATTCTCACGCGCGATCGACAGCATTCGCGGTGTCACGCGCTGCGTCCCGAATGATCAGGCGCTGCGCGCCACCATCGATAGGATTGTCGCCGACGAGACAGGTACGCCTCCAGGCACATACACCTGCCGCACCCTGGAAGGGGGCATCATGGATCCCGCGCGCAGCGGCGACACAGGAGTGCACACCGATGAGAGCGAGATATTCATCCCGCGCTACTGGCCCATCGGAACAGAGGCGAGACTGGAGCTCGCAATCCGCACGGCAGCTGATGAGCTCCGTCGCATACGCGACGAGTTCGGCGCGTACGCAGCTCCCGGCAGCAGGCTGCGCTACGAAGCGTTCGAGCGCGATGCGGAGGAGATATTCGATGCGTTCAAGCAGCGCACGGGCGGGAAGATGCATTACGCCAATCCCTACGCAGCATATGACCTCTACCTGCTTGTCGATTCGCACGCCTCACGCCAGCGCATCCTGAGCACAAGGCCTCACCTGCGCGCCGCGGGCGAGGAAGAGGCTGCGCTCGCGCGCATGAAGACGCACAGCTGGAGCTGGAAGCCAGTCACGGACACGTATTCCCTCACGCAGTTCCGCGAAGCGCTCGGCTGCGCGCTCATGGCGGGAGAGAGCGCCATCACCAGCAAGAACTACGCTCCGCTTCTCAAGAAGGCCATCGAACTCTCACGACACCCCCACCTGCCGAAGGCCAAGCTCGCCAAGGAAGCGCTCGCAATCTATGACGAAGCGGCGCAGGGATGCCTGCCGAGCTACGCGCCACGCCTCGACGAGGATCGGTGCGGCACGCAAGGCCCGTACCGGGAGATACACGCGCAGGCATTCAGCAAGAAAGCCCATCCGCAGATGCTCATGCCTATCAAGTACGGCGCTGACGCGCACCACCTTCAGTACATTGCAGAGACGCACGCCGAACGCGAGGATCTCGCCAGGCTCCTGCGGCGCCTCACGCCCCGCTCCCGAGGACCGGTCCGCGCCTACCAAGGAGACATGCTCGATCCCGGCGAGCACGCGCTCGCCACCATGCAGCGCGCCGCGAAAGGCTACGCATCCCCGCGCAAGATGTTCTTCGACGACACGCTCAACAGCAGGACGCTCGTGCGCGTCGCCGTCGTGCTGGATGAGAGCTATGCCATGCGCATCGCAGGCAATTACGGCCAGGCGCAAGAGACCGCAGCGGTGCTCTTTGGCGCGTGGGGAGACCCGCAAGTGCGCACGGGCAAAGTGAAGATCAAAGCGGGCCTGTACGCGGGCGGCGACGCCCTCCGGCCGCTGGTGAAGATCGGCGACACGCCTCGGGAGCCGGTGGAGAAGATGCTCTCGCGAGTCGCGCCCCGCACCAACAGCGACATCTGCGCAGTCCTCGACGGGCTCCGCCATGATCTGAGCGGGCACGCGCGCGGCACCAACATCGCAGCAATCATCAGCCACGGCGACCCATACAGGAGGGAAGATGAACTGCAGCGACTGCTCGGTCTGCTGCGCGCGACCAACACCGTCCCGCTCCTCATCACGCACAAGACCACCCGCTACGCAGCGATTGACGCAGGATGGCCGCACGTGATCCGCATGCGCAGCAACGGCGAGATAGCGCAGCGCATCGAAGCGGTCCTGCTCGAATCCGGCGCCATCGCGCACTGATACGCATATTAACCACCACGCACACAGCACAGCCATGGAATCGCTCCCCTTCGAGAACACGCAGCGCGAGAGGCTCGTGAAGAAGCAATGCGCGACCGACAGCGCATTCGGCTGCAAACCGCAGGATCGCAAGACAGAGGACATCCTCTCCTACGGCGTCATCACCATCAACAAGCCCGCAGGTCCCACAAGCCACATGGTGGCCGGATACGTCCAGCGCATCCTCGCGATCGAGCGCTGCGGCCACGGCGGCACGCTCGATCCCGGCGTGACAGGCGTGCTGCCCGTCGCGCTCGGCAGGGCGACTCGCGTCGTCGAGGCATTGCTCAAGGCAGGCAAGGAATACGTGTGCCTCATGCATGTGCATGCGGACCTGCCGCCGCAGAAGATCGAGAGCGTCATGCGCAGGTTCATCGGCCGCATCACGCAACTGCCGCCAGTCAAGAGCGCCGTCGTGCGCCGCTTGCGCGAGAGGACTGTCTATTACATGGAGACGCTCGATGTCAAAGGGCGAGATGTCCTCTTCAGGGTCGGGTGCGAAGCGGGCACGTACATCCGCAAGCTCGTGCACGATTTTGGCAAGGAGCTCGGCTGCGGCGCGCACATGGCGCAGCTCGTGCGCACCAAAGCAGGACCGTTCACCGGCAATGACTGGGTGACGCTGCAGGATCTCGAAGACGCTATCGGCTACTGGCGCGAAGAGGGCAATGACAAGTTCCTGCGACGCTGCATCCAGCCCGTCGAGAGAGCGGTCGAGCACCTGCCGAAGATCTGGGTGCAGGACAGCGCGGTCGACACGCTTGCGCACGGTGCCTCGCTGAGCGTCCCCGGCATCGCAGAGCTGCAGAGCGGCATCGCCAAAGGCGATCTTATCGCGGTGATGACGCTCAAGGATGAGCTCGTGTCGCTCGGCACCGCGCAGATCAGCTCTGAGGACATCATGGCCAAGGAGAAAGGTATCGCGGTCAAGACGCTGAAGGTCTTCATGCCGCGCGGCGTGTACCCCAAGGGCCGCGCCGCCCCGCATGCATGATCAGGATTTCTTTCTGAGAGCGCCCCACGCGAGCCGCCCGAGTATCAGCGCGATGAGCGCGAGGTGCAGCGCGCCCCAGGCCATCCCGCCGACCATCAAGAGGAGGAAGATGATGCCGAAGACGATGTCCTTGCGCATCAAGGCCCTCCGCGCCGCTCACGAACACCGCGGGATGCGGCGAACAGCGTTCCTGCGGCGTTGATGAGGCAGCCTGACGGACGGAACATGACGAACGCGGGCTGCAGGATGCCTTGCGCAGGCACTGCGAGGAACACCCCCGTGTCGCCCGAATGCATCGAAGGGGGCAAGCCGCTGACCCCAGTGCCGCACAGGTATTCCAGCAGCGCGTTGTGCCGCCCATCGAGAAGCGTGTATGCGTCCGTCGAGGGAATGAATGGGAATTGCGCGCGGTCGGAGAAGCGCAGCGGGCGTCCCGGGACGTGCATGCTCTGCGACCATGCAAAGCCTTCCGGATCCGAGTGAATGACAATCGACTCTTTGCGCCGCTCGATCGCCATGCTCACCCACTCGCCCATATGCGAGCATGCGCCCATGTCTGCGCACACATCCTCGAGCGTCGGGTGCGGGCAGCCGTGCAGCGCAGGGATGTACGCCCCGAAATATTCATGCGTGCGGGCGTGGCGCTCAAAACCAGCAGCACGGAGGCGATCGAGCGATGCGTTAAACGAGTAGCGCTGGAGGCCGCCTGCGGCAATTCCCGTCTCGAACGTGACGTCGCGCCAGGATGAGCGGTCGGTGCGCGCCGACGATTCCTCGCTGAGCGCGCGACGCATCTCCTCCCACTGCTCGGGCGACATGTATTCAGGGCTCATCGGTACCTGTCCTGGACAGTGTCCAGCACGAGATCGGTGAGATCGGACGGCATCGTTACGTCGACGATCTTGGCGCCGTGCCGCGCCAGCTGGTCGCGGAAGCTCGCGCAGCCGCGGATGCTGAAGTACGCGACGTCGTTGCCGCGATCGAGATAGCTCTTGAGGATGGAGGGCGCGTCATCTCCGGAGATGTCGCCGTCGCTGATGAGTATCGTCAGGAACTTCCGCGGGTTCTCATTGAGCACCTGCTTCATCACGTGCGGATCGAGCCGCGTGCCGCCCCCCTGGTGGCCTGTGAAGAAGAATTCCTTGAAGCCGTCGAGCGCTGCGTAGTCCTTCCAGCCGGAGAAGGCCGTGCTGTCGCTGAAGAGGACGACGCCGAATTTGGCGTGCGCGGCCCGCCCCATGCTCTCGAGATATTTGATGACGCCGAATGCTGCTTTGAGCGCGAGGTCGTACTTGCTGTTATCAAGCGGCTTGCCCGACCAATCCATGCTGCCGCTCACATCGAGCACGAAGAGGATGTCCTCGAGCGACCGTCTGCCTGGCAGGAGCTGCTCCTCGATGGAATAGGGGACTTCCTTGCGGTGCATCCATGTCTCTTCCTTGCCTTCGCGAGGGACGAAGTAGGTCTTGGCCCAGTGCATCGTGCGCGGCGATTGCTCCGCGTCGTCGATACGGCGGTCGCGCATGTGCAGGAGATCGAATGACGGCGGGCTGTCCTCGTCGTCGCGCGTCCTGCGCAGGATGATCTCTGCCGCCGCGAGATCATAGGCGACCGTGTAGGCCTGCGTCTTGCCCAGGTACGGCATGCCCGAGGGACCAATGCCTCTGCCTTTGCCTATGGCGCGGCGCATGAGATCCTTGCGCGCGGCGGGGTCGTCGAGGATCTGGCGCGCGATGTCGCTGCCTGGCTGCGGCGGCCCGCCTTCGCCGCGGGAGTTCGCATCGCCATCGCCGGGGCGCTGGCCTTTGGAGTCCTTGGGCGGCTTGGTGTCTCTCTTGATGTACGGCGCGAGTATCTGGGCGAACTGGCGCGCTTTGCGCTCCCACGAGTCGCGCAGGAGGAGGTCGGTGATGGCGTCTTCCGCGCCTGAGGCGCTGATGGGCTGCGTGAAGATCTCTTTGCCCAGATCGCCGGGGAGCATGGATTTGGCGAGGAGTTCTGCGTCTGCGCGGAGGCGCCGCGAGTAATGCTTGTTCTTCTCGGCGATGGTGCGGAAGCTCGCGCCCCGTCGGCCGAGCACCGATGCGATGATGCCTGCGGGCGGCGCGGATGCGTCAGAGCCCCAGAGCTTCATCTGGGCGTCGATGAAGAGCGTGAATGTGGCCGATGAGGCGGGGAGTGAGAGCGCGTTGAGGTAGAACAGGCCCAAGCCTTCGCTGTAGCCGGGAAAGTCCTTCGTGTCGAGGCCGCGCACGCCGTTGACGACGTAGTCGGCGAAGAGATTGAACGTATCCTTGGTGAGCAGGGGGACGTCTTTGTCAGGGATGCCTGCGGAGCGGAGGCCTTGGCCGATGCCGAACAGGATGCTCTCCGTATCGCTGCGGTCGTAGGGACACACGCTCCAGTGGCTCTCCTCATGATCGCAGACGGCGCAGAGGAATTTTCTGACCGGGTCATCGACGCGCATGTTCTCCCGCATGAGGATCGCCTCGAGGCGCGATGAGACTGCCGGGTCGATGACTTCGGTGATGTTCCAGCGCAGGAGGTCGATGTAGGCCTTGGCGATCTCGGGGCGCGGCTCGAAGTCGACGGAGAGCTTGTACTTGACGTCCCAGTTGCGTTTGGCGAGGTGGGATTCGATGATGCTGCGGAGAGCATCCCGCGAGAAGTTCTTCGTCATGGGCTTCTCCTCACGCAGACCATGTATGCCGCTTCGCGTTGATCGCGCGCCGCGCAATCGAGCAGGTAGTCGTTCACTTTTCGCTCGAATACCGCAGGACGCTGCCTGCTGAAGAAGAACGGGGAATGGGCGGGAATGATGAGTTTCAGGCCGCCGCGACTTCTGCGCGAGAATGCCTCATCGATGCTATCGAAATCATGGCCGCCGAAGAGCGCAGGCAGCATGGAGGCATCAGTCGCCTGAGGGAGCGAGGCTCGAGCGCGGTTGATGCACGCGACATCCCTCCCGAGGAGGATATCCGGGCGACGATCATCGACGAGACGCGTGGGCCGCTCCTCGAGAGTGTAGCCGTCGACGATCTTGTCCTGCAATCCGCTGCAGTACCTGATGCGCGTCGATGTGTGGAACCTGCCTAGGTCCTTGAGCTCAAACCAGCAGCACAGCGCGAGCCAAGCGGCGTCCCTCTCTTCGAGGCCCGCGCAGTGCAGCGCGGTGACGCATGAGCAGAAGAGACCTGCGCTCGGCAGCGTCCATTCCCGTCCTGCGGTGAGCGACAGCCAGTCAGCCTGCGTGCGGGTGGCCTCCTCATAGGGACGGAACGGCTCGCTCTGCAAGTCCACGTCATAGAACACGCCGTCGCATTGGACGTTGCGCAACCGGAAGACATTGCCTGCGAGCTCTATCGTGGGACGCCGCATCGGCCGCGGGTCGCCGAAGACGGGCGATCGCGGCGGCGGGCCGCCCAATGCGCCTTCGAGATCGTCGAGATTGCCGTCGGTGGGAAATGAATGGTTCGTCATGGCCCCATGCGCAAGTCCGCGGACCACACGTCCTTGTCGCTGGCGTACTTGTGCAGGGCCCTGCGCGCCTCGTACGCCTCGGCAGCGCCCATGCCGCCGCGTGCCTCGAGATCGGCGAGCTTGCGGAGCGTGTCGCGGTTGGCGTGGAACCAGGACTTGAACTTGGTGTATGCGATCTTGACGACGCTCGAGACCGCGCTCCAGCGGCTCGCCTGGCTCGTCGTGTCGATCCAGCCAGGATGGATGTCGATCTTGCTGTAGAGCGCGAAGGGGGCGGCTGCCATGAAATCGTCGATCTCCGCCTTGAGGATCTTGTGCTGGTATCCGCTTCTCGCGTAGCGCAGGAGAGCGAAGGCGCGCGACATGTTCTGCAGGTTGATGAGCGAGCGCTCGCTGGGCGCGAAGACGCTGCCGCAGATGTTGCTCGACTCGGCCGCGTGGTGGCAGCCCTGGCAGAATTCGGGCGTGAAGTTCTCGATGTCCAGCTTGGTATAGTTGGCGGCTTTGACGCACTGGTCCATCCTGCCAAGGTAGATGATGAATTCGCGCAACGTGGTGCTCAGAGGCACAGCTCGCACGTGCTCGAGGAGCTCGAGGACATCAGAGACGTCTCCGGCGGATGCTTCGACGGCAAGGCCTGAGCTCGTCTTGGCGGCGAGGGCGCGGCGGTCCGCGTCGGCGGGCGGGAAGATGTCGAGAGGGATCTCGATGGCGAGGCGGTCGCGCGATGCCTTGTCGAACTTGCGCGCGCCCAGGTATGCCTTGCCTTCGTTGGCTGTCGCGACCTTCCATTGGTAGCGCTCGTCGGAGCCGTTGATCTGGATGCCGGGCGTGACTTCCCTGCCGCCTTCGAAGACGAGCGCGCCGTTCTGGAGATACCCTTGGAGCATGTTGGTGATCTCGCTCGGCGCCCTGTTGTACTCGTCGACGATGATGCCGGGGCAGGTGAGGAAGCCTGTCGCGCGGACCGCTTCCTTGAGGTTCTTGCCCGCGCTGATGTCGCCGAAGGCCATGTCGCGGAGCTTGTCGATGCCGAATGTGGCGTCGATGGGGAGGGTCTTGTAGCCTTCGGTGCCGAAGAGGGCGGTCATGACCATCTTGGACAGGTGGGTCTTGCCCGCGCCGCTCTTGCCGATGAGGAGGACGTTGTTGGCGGTGATGGCGCTCGCGACCAGCAAATCGCGCAGATCGAGCGCGGCGCGGTCTTCGCCGAGGATGCTGTCGGAGGAGTCCTTGTACTCCTTGCGGTACTGCACGAGCGGGCGTGAGTGGTAGAAGTCCGTGCTGCAGGCGCGCACGCGCGTCTCGAGGTCGGTGAGCGCGCTCACGGCGGCCTGCGCGTCGAGCGGTGCTGGTGTGGTCACTGTGGTCCCCCAGAGGGGTCGGGTCGCGTCTCCGGCTTATAAAGATTACACTGCCGGGCGCTACAAAACTATTTAAATGCGACCGCCTCCCGCTGGCGTAATATATACTGTGTGCCATGGCCGTCGAATTCGCAGGACTGACCTTCGGGAATGAGCTGGGGCTCTATGGCCTGCTCTCCATCGTCCCCCT
Organism: uncultured Methanosarcinales archaeon; assembly: GCA_964445485.1. Taxonomy (GTDB): domain Archaea; phylum Nanobdellota; class Nanobdellia; order Woesearchaeales; family ARS49; genus CAYUPS01. The sequence goes on from CAYUPS010000001.1 coordinate 54,172, forward strand.
CATCATCCTCTATCTCATACGGCCCAAGCCGAAACTGATGGTCATCCCGAGCCTCATGTTCGTGATGAAGATGCAAGGCTACAACAAGCTCACCTCCTTCCTCAAGCAGATCACGCGCGACTGGCTCTTCCTCATCCAGCTCCTGGCCCTGCTCGCCCTCGCGCTCATGCTCGCCCACCCTTTCACGCTCTACGACCATGACATCACGGCGGAGAACACAGTCATCGTGATCGATGCGAGCGCATCGAGCCAGATCGAGGAAGGCGGGCAGACGCGCTTCGCCCTCGCCATCGACAGGGCCAAGCAATTGCTCGGCGCCAAGAACACCATCATCTTCGCCAAGAACGTCCCGACCATCGCGGTCAAGGACGGCAGCGCCTCCGAAGCCATCGACGCGCTGAATCTCGCCAAGCCCAAGGACACGGGGACCCGGCTCGGCGATGCCATCATCCTCGCCGGCGAAGCGCTCGGCGGGCGCGAAGGCAGGGTCATCGTGCTCTCCGATTTCGTCAACACCGCAGGACAGGACCCCCTCACCGCCCGGGCGCTGCTCGAGGGCCGCGGCATCACCGTCGATTTCATCTCCACCGCGAGCGAGAGCGAGAAGAGCAACGTCGGATTCACCGACCTGACGCTCGGCGAGAAGTCCTCCACTGCGTTCATCAAGAACTTCGATGCCGCGCAGCACACACTCCGCGTCGAGCTGGGCGGCGGCGCGACCGAGCTCACGATCGCCGGCGGGCACACCGAGCCGTTCGTCTTCGAGACGCCCGGCGGCAAGAGCAAGCTCCACCTGGCCTTCGACGATGACTTCCCGCTCGATAACGACCTGTACATCGCCGCGCCCGAACGGCTCAACATCACGGCGCTGCTCATCACGAGCAACGGGTCAGTCTTCGTCCAGCGGGCCATGCAGGCTTCCGAGCAGGTCGAACTGACAGTGGCGGAGCTGCCCATCGTGCCCAAGGGAGACTACGACGTGTACATCATCGCCAACATCAACCCCAAGGACGTGCTCGCGGGCACCTTCGAGGACATCGCCCAGAAGGTCGAGCAGGGCGCGAGCGTCATCATCCACGCGCAGGAAGGCATGGCGAACATCGACTACAGGGGCCTCCTCGACGCGAGCTTCGAAGGCGTGGGCGACGCATCACCGGTGACGGTCGAGCAGGTCATCCGCTTCACCAAGAACATCGACTTCGGGCAGGTCGACCACTATCCCTTCGCGCGGCTCGGCAGCCAGTTCACTCCGCTCGCGACCGCCGGCCCCGAGCGCACGCCCCTCCTCGCCATCGCGGCCAAGGGCAAGGGGAAAGTCGTCTACATCGGCATCACCGAATCAGGATCGGATTTCCGCTTCGCCACGCACTACCCCATCTTCTGGACAGAGCTCTTGCGCCACCTCGCCGACAAAGAGGACCTGGCAGCCATCAACCGCCGCACGGGCGAGACCGCAGTGCTGGACAAACAGCAGGAGATCCTCCTCCCCTCGCGCGAGAGGAAGACCCTCTCGACCATCATCCTCGACCAACAAGGCATCTACCAGGCAGGCACGCGGTCCTTCGCGGCCAACCTCCTCAACGAGGTCGAGAGCGACATGCGCGTGAACGCCAGCGTCGGCCACCGCAGCACCGGCTACACCCTGCAGGCAGTCAAGGAGCGGCGCGAATTCTCTTTCGAGATCCCGCTGCTGATCGCGGCAGGCGTGCTGCTCCTGCTCGAGATACTCTATATCAAGATCAGGGGGGACCTCTGATGGTCACGCTCGACCCCATCGCAATCATGCGCGCGCTCTCGCTCGTCGACTACCTCGAATATCCCTGGGTCATCCCGCTCATCCTGCCGCTGATGATCCTCATCATCCCCATCCTGCGCAGGGACTTCGTGAAGCTCAAGGAGGACGACATCGTCCGGCGCCGGCGCAAACTCGTGCAGAAGATCATGATGCTCACGAGAACAATCATCTTCCTGCTCGTCCTCATCGCCATCGCCTCGCCCTACCAGCAGCAGGAGAAGGAGATCCAGGGCGATCCCGTCCTGCGCGTCATCGTCGACAATTCCAGCAGCATGCACGTGCTCGAATCCCTGCCGCCCTCATTCATCCCTGCGCTCAAGGACCGCCTCGAAGTCGAAGTGCTCCACGCAGGCAGCGCCGAGCGCAGCGACATCGGCGACACCATCCTCGGCGCGCTCGGCGAGTACGAGAGCGTCCTGCTCGTCACCGACGGCAACGTCAACGGCGGCTCGTCGCTGGGCGACGTGGCGCTCTATGCCGCGCGGCAGAACAGCAGCATCCACGCAGTCAGCCTCGCCAGCAGGCAGGATGACGCGAGCGTGAGCATCAGCGGACCCGGCAAGACGCTCAGCGGCGTCGAATCGACGTTCACCGTACGCATCCGGCGCACCGGCGGCATCGGCGCCGTCCCCCTCCTCGTGACGCTCGACGGCAGGGAAGTCCTGCGCCAGACGACCACGGAAGAGACTATCGAGATCAAGCAGACCCTCGGCGACGGCTACCACACTCTCACGGCCAGCATCGATGTCAAGGACTTCTTCGCCCAGAACAACATGTTCTACAAGACAGTCAAGACCGTGCCCAAGCCCACCATCCTGTACGTGAGCGGCAAGGGCGAGAGCCCGCTGCTCACCCTGCTGCGCCAGGTCTTCCTCGTCCAGACGCTCAGCGACCTGCCGGCGAATGCCGCGCACGAGGCATACAAGAGCGCCTACGCCCTCGTCATCAATGACATGTCCGCGGGCGCGCTCGACCCGCGCCTCGAGCAGATCGAGGGTTTCGTGCGCGACGGCAACGGCCTCATCGTCACCGGCGGCCACGCATCCTTCGACGAAGGCAACTACCGCTTCTCCGCCTTCGAGAACCTCCTGCCCGTGCGGGTCGGCAGCGCCGAGAAGAAAGAAGGCGACATCAACATCGTCTTCGTCATCGACATCTCAGGCAGCACAGGCTCTGGCTTCGGCAAGGCAGCCAAGACCGTCGACGTCGAGAAGGCAATGGCGGTCGACGTGCTCGACCATGACATCAAGCGGGACAACAAGGTCGCAGTCATCGCGTTCAACACGCAGGCGTACCTGATCGGCGCGCTGCAGTACAAATACCTCGCCGCGGCCGAATACGCCGACCGCATCGCAAAGCTCAAGGACGGCGGCGGCACGCTCATCGGCGCAGGCCTGCTGAAAGCCATCGAAGTGCTGCGCACCGCATCGGGCAGCAAGAACATCATCCTCATCAGCGACGGCCGCACGCAAGGCCCGAACGCGGCATTAGAAGCCGCGCGCCTCGCCTCCAACGAAGGCATCCGCATCTATTCCGTCGGCACGGGCGACCAGATCGACGAAGAGGTATTGCTGGGCCTGGCCGAGGCGACCAACGGCGTGTACTTCCGCGCCTCCGAAGCGTCCCGCCTGCGCCTCCTCTTCGGCGACACGGAATCGCAGGACGGCGGCACGGACCGCCCCGGCCTCGTCATCTTCAACAAGCACCATTTCATCACCGAGAACATCGAGAACTACACCGCCTCCATCACCGGCTTCAATGCGGTCGTGCCCAAGATCACCGGCCGCATGCTCGTGACCACCAGCACCGGCGAACCCATCCTGACAGTCGGCCGGCTCGGCCTCGGCCGCGTCGCCACCATGGCGACAGACGATGGCACGCTCTGGGCGGGCGAGCTGCTCGCAGAGCCCGCCTCGCGCCTGTGGGTGCGCGCCATCAGCTGGGCGATCGGCGATCCCGACCGCAAGGCCAAGAACAAGGTCGACATCGCCGACACAAGAGTCAACGAGCCGACAGAACTGCTCGTCAAGAGCGAGACGCAGCCCAAGGCAGAGGGCCTGAGCCTCTACCGCGTCGACGCAGAGACGTTCGCCGCGACCATCACGCCCACCACGCAGGGCGTGCAACGCGTGCTCGATGCGACCTTCGCAGCCAATTATCCCTATGAGTACGAGGCGATCGGGCAGAGCGACGACCTCTCCCGCATCGTGGGCTCGACAGGCGGGCGCATGTTCAGCGCCAGCGACGTGGACGGCATCGTCGACGCTGTCAAGACGCGCGCCAAGCGCACGGCAATCGTGCGGGAGAACGTCCGCTATCCCTGGATTGTCGCTGCCATCATCATCTTCCTGCTGGAAATATTTATAAGGAGGTGGCTCCGGAAAGAATAGTCTGGCTCGCTGCGCGGTCCTGGTCCTTTAGTTCTGCCAGACACCCTCGCACGCAGGCCCAAATAACGGAACAACAATGGCCTTCATCACACAGAACGCAAACCTGCTGCTCCTGTTCCTGATCGTCGTATCAGCCACAGGGCTCGTCGGCGCCACCGTCTACTTCCAGAACAATTTCGAGGCGATCAACACGGAATACAACATGAAGCTCGAAGAGCTCTCCAAAGTGCAGAGCGAGCTGACGCAGCAGCGCAACGCGCTCGTGAGCATCAAGGACGAATTGTCGCTCAAGTCCACGCGCGAAGAGGACCTCACCGGCAAGTATACAGAAGTCAAGACCGAGAAAGAGCAGCTCGAGAGCCAGAAAGAGGACCTTGAGCACCGCACCGAGGTCGCCGAAAGTGAATCGCTCGATGCCAAGAGACGCGCGCAGGCCGCAGAGGCTGAGCAGCTCGCGCTCAAGGACCAAGTCACCCAGCTCAACAAAGACCTCGCGAATGCGCTCTCGAGCATCACCGACCTGCGCTCGCAGGCAGACCAAGCCATCCGCGACAGGGCAACTTGCGAGAACGCACGTACTGCCTGCGTGAGTTCGCTGGCCAGCTGCAATGCGAGGGAATGCTGCTCCTGCTCATAGGACGACCATGCCACCGATATCACCGCCGCAGAAGATGCCGCTGATCGCGAAAGCGATCGCGGAGGTCAAGCACACAGTGACCACTATCGCATTCACGCAGGCGTACGTGGACGCGCTGGTCGTGTTCCTCCTGAGCCTGGTCACGCTGCAGCTGATGCGGGTGGCCTGGTACTACGCGATCGCGCCGTTCACCGTGTACCTCGCGCTGCACCTCCTGACGTCCTTGCGCTTCACCCGGCTCGCGTACGTCGAGGAGAAGGCGCCGATCCTCTATGAGCAGCTGCGCACTGCGGCAGACAGCATCGGCAAGGAGAACGATGTGGTGCGCGAGTTGCACAACGACGTCGTGCGCAAGATGCGGGAAGTGCGCAATTCCTACTTTATCGGGTTCGGCAAGCTCACCGGCAGGCTCTTCACGCTGATCATCATCAGCTTCGTGAGCATCTTCGCCGCTGCCACCGACGTGCACCTTCTGGACTTCAACAAGGTCGTCTCGGACCTCCAGAGGGGCAGGGGGTTCATGCAGTACGATATCAACGAGTCATTGCTGCAGTTCAACGAGTCGTACAACGACGACATCTTCGGCAACAAGAGCCTCGCGCAGCTCGGCACGGAAGAGCTCAACCTCCAGATCACGCCGCTCCAGACCGACATCGACATCAGCCAGGTCAAGCCGCCCGAGGAGCGGGATTTCCGCCAATCGAGCGCAGCCAAGGACATCAAGGCGGTTGCCGATGCATCCTACGGCGATCCCATCCCCCAGGGATACAGCAAGATCGTGCGCAACTACTTCAGGGACCTGGACACCAAATGACACTACCAACAACAATCATCATGACGAGGAGGTACTAACCATGCGAGTGGAGGAAGCGAAGAAGGATATCGACGCAGTATTCAAGGAGATGGGCAAGGTTATCATCGGCCAGGAGGAGATGATGCACCAGCTCATGATAGCGCTGCTCACTGACAGCCACGCGCTCCTGGAGGGCTATCCGGGCCTCGCCAAGACGCTCGCGGTCAAGACGCTATCGCAGATCATGGACCTCCGCTTCTCGCGCATCCAGAACACGCCAGACCTCATGCCCTCCGACATCACGGGCACGTACATCATCGAGGAGACGAGCGGCGGCAAGCGCAACTTCAAATTCCAGCCGGGTCCCGTCTTCGCCAACATCGTGCTCGCGGACGAAATCAACAGAGCGACGCCCAAGACGCAATCCGCCCTGCTGGAAGCGATGCAGGAGCGGCAGGTCACCGTCGGCACCAACACGTACAAGCTCGAGGAGCCCTTCTTCGTGCTCGCCACGCAGAACCCGATCGAGCAGGAAGGCACGTATCCCCTGCCCGAAGCGCAGTCCGACCGTTTCCTCCTCAAGATCAACGTCGGCTATCCCACCCCCGAGCAGGAATTAGGAATCGTCGACCGCTTCGCGGAGGAGCTGAAGGAGATGAAGCCGCAGACAGTTCTGAGCAAGGCTTCGCTGCTCAAGATGCAGCAGCTCACGCGCCAGGTGCCGGTCGCCAACGACATCAAGAAGTACGCGGTCGCGCTCGTGGACGCCACGCGCAAGCGCAAGGAGCTCATCGAGTACGGCGCATCGCCCAGGGCGTCGATCGGCCTCATCCTCGCCGCGAAAGCGCGCGCGCTGCTCAGCGGGCGCAAGTACGTGAGCAAGGAGGACATCAATGCGATGGCCTTCCCCATCCTGCGCCACCGCATCATCCTCACCTTCGAGGCTGAGCGGCAGAACCTCAACACGGAAGAGGTCATCAAGCGCCTGCTCAAATGATCGACCTGTCATTTCTGCGGCACCTCGATAGGCTGAGCCTGCTCATCAACAAGCGGGTCACGTCCAATTATTCCGGCGAGCGCGTCTCGAGCGAGACCGGCCGCGGCCTCGTGTTCAAGGACTACGTCATCTACTCGCCGGGCGATGACTTCCGCGCGATCGACTGGAAGGTCTTCGCGCGCAGCGACAAGCTCTTCTCGCGCCGGTTCGAGGAGGAGCGCAACCTGACAGTGCATGCCGTGGTAGACTACAGCGCGTCGATGGGCTTCTCATCCTCGCGCGGAACGCCCACCAAATCGGAATACGCCGCGATGCTCGGGCTCGGCTTCGCGTACATGGCGCTCAAGAACAATGAGCGGTTCGTGCTCAGCACGTTCGCGGACAAGCTCGAATCGTACAAGCCGCGCAGGGGCAGAGGGCAGCTCGTGTACCTGCTCGACCGGCTGAACCAGCGCAAGGCGGCGGGCGCGTCCAGATTCGAGGAATCGCTGGGCAAGTTCAAGGCGTTGCTGAGCAGCAAGTCGTTCGTCATCATCATCTCGGACTTCCTCTATCCGCCGTCAGAGATATCGACGATCGTGCACCGCTTCCGCAAGCATGAGGTGCGCCTGATCCAGGTGCTCGACCCGCTCGAGTGGGATCTGAACATCGAAGGCGACTTCAAGCTGCGCGATTCGGAGAGCAACGAGGAATTGCGCACGTTCGTCTCGCCGCACCTGCGCAAGACGTATCTGGCCGAGATGGCGACGCACCGCGCCGCGATCCAGAAGGCGTGCGATGAGGTGGGCGCGAAGTTCTTCGCCGTGCCGACGAATAAGCCTATCTTCGACACGTTCTATGATGTCTTGCAGAGCGATGCGCACCTGCACCGCTGATCACTTCTTGATAAGCGCGGTAAGATACTGCTCGATGCCGCCCATGCCTATGAAGAGCCGGTTCTCTGCCTTGAGATACGGCATCACCGGGGCTGCGAAGGGGTCATAGTCTTCGCTTGATCGCTTCTCGATGAACGGCACGCCAGTGGCCGCAAGGAGGGATCTCGCGCTCGTGCTCTCGGGCGAGTCGTCGACGATGAGCAGGGCGATGAGGGAGTCCTTCTCACGCTGCGGGAACTGATGGATGGTCGCCATGCGAGGCAGTCTCGTTCAGAGGATTAAAAGCGTGCTGACAGAAAAAAGAAGGCCTGTCCTCTCCTGACACACGGCCGCTGTGCGTCCGGCACACTCAGCACTTGCCGTAGGCGCGATCACCGCAATCGCCCAGGTCCTGGTAGATGTAGCCGTTGGGGTCGAGGCCCTTGTTGCCGTCGGTGTTGATGTCGAGCGTGTAGAGGATCGCGTCGGGATGCTCTTTGCGCATGCGATTGACGCCATAGAGCGAAGAGACGACGCCTGCAACGACGGTGCGGTACGGCTGGCCCTTCTTGTAGACTTCGTCGAGGACGCGCGTGAGCGTGCCGCCCGTGCCGAGCATGGGGTCGTAGACGATGAGGAGGGTGCTGCTATCGAGCGGCGGGACCTTGAACGTGCTGAGTTCGTACTTGAAATCGAGCGTGCCGGGCACTTCAATGCGCTTGGCGTCGCCCGATCCGATCTCGTGGTCGATGCCGACGGCGCGCAGGAAATCAGTGCCGCCCTGGCGGAGCGGGCTGCCGGCGCGCTGGATCTCGACCTGGACGATGCGGTCGACGAGCGAGATGCCGTTGCGCGTGCCGAGCGGCGTCTGGACCTGGCAGGGCATGACATGCATGCTCTCCCTGCCGACAATCTCATATGTCATCATGTAGCCGATCTGGCGCAAGGTCTCGTAGAACTGGGGGCGCGCGGTGTTCTTGTCGCGCAGCGCAGTGAGCATGGATTGGAGGATGTTGTTGTGGCGGACGACTTCTGCGTTGATACAGAGGGGGGCGGGGTTGGTCATAGGGGCGGTGCCCGACGCGCGGCCATAAAAGGCTTTCGGGCGCCGGTGTGGGTTTTTCCACACTCCTGCGACAACGCTTAAATACACCGGATGCCCGAGAGAGTCATGGGTGTAGTCTGGATGAAAACGGTGGTATACCGCCTGCTCGTGCACGCCGTGAGCGCCATGGTATGCATCGCGACCGTCATCGGCGCGGTGCTCGCCCACTCCGGCTAAAACGAGAGGGAAGCCCCTTTTTCTGTGTGTGCCCAAAAACGATACCAGGCGCAGCTTTTTATGATGCAGGGCGTTGCCGCACGCCAATGGCCCCCGAGACGATGCCGGACTACCTGCGCACCACTGTAGCAGGGCTCGAAGAGCGAGTCCGCGACGAGCGCCTCTCCCTGCTCACAGCAGAGACGGAATACACCGCGGCAGTGAACGAATACGAGAGAGTGCAAGCGAACATGCCGGGCAGGCTCATGCGCATGATAAACCAGATCTTCGATGACGATGACGATACAAAGGTGCTCGCGCGAGCGAAAAAAATCAAGGACGACATCGAAAACCGCATCGATGAGCACCAGCGCCAGATCTCCGAATGCGAACAGACCATCACGACCAGCATCACAGACTACCTCCTCGAGCATGACGCGCACTACCGCGGCCTCATCGGCGCGCAGAAACAGCTCGCGCGCCTCGGAAACACACTCAAACGGTGCAACGCCGCCGCTTCCAAAGCCCGCAGCTACTTCGAATACGCGCTCGATGAACTCACCTGGCGGGATACAATTGACGATCTCGATTCAGGCGAGCAAGTGGACGAGGTGTGCGAGCTGATCTGCAGGATACGCGGTGCGCGCGAAGAGGCCAAGCTCGCCCAGCAGAGCATCGATGAGTACCAACGCAGCGCAGGCATCGCGCAGGACGCAGGCTTCACCAACAGCAAGAGTGCGGCCCTGCCATCGATCAGCACAGGCACGAACCTCATCCAGGACTACCCCCTCAAGACGTTCGAGACGTCGCGAAGCGAATTGCGGAGCCTCGAGAGCAGGACAGACGACCTCATTGCGCGCATAGCCGATGAGCAGGAGATTCTCCAGAAACGGACGACAGCGTACCTCTCGCTCTGCCGCAAGATGTGCTCGGGCGCGTCCGAACCGCGCTTCGCCAACTGAGCGAAGCGCAGCTTTTTATCCTCGTGCGCACCGCCGCCCGCCATGGACCTCCCTGAAGGAGTTCGCGAGGAAGTCAGCATCCTCGAGGCGCAGCTGGCAGAGCATGCTGGTAAGGTGAATGCCTTGCGGACGGCTGTCGAGAAGAAGAAAGAGGAGTTCGCCGACGCACGCGCAAGCGTAGGACTGTTCGGCAGGATCATGTCTCCGATTTTTGGCGGCGACGATAACTACCGCAGAGAGAAGTCGCTGAAAGCGGCGATACCACTTCTGGAAGCGAGGCTCGCGGAAGAGCGCGCAGCAACCACACAGTACGAAGCGCAGGTCATCTCCGTGCTGCACGAGCATTTCATGCGCAACGACAGCAAGTACGCAGGTTTTGCCAAGCAGAAACAGATGCTTGAGCCGCTCGTCGCCGCGCTCGAGAATTATGTGAACATGGCGACGGCAACGTTCGAGCAGATTGAGCATAGTGAGCATGTGTACCAAGTCACCCGGAAGAGAATGGAGCACGCGAAATTCCCTCTCGCGGACTATTTCGACTACGCCCAAGCGCGCAAACCGGTGTGCAACGCGAAAGCGGCGGCGCTCGCGCTCAGCAACGCGCTCGAAGCGTATGCCGCGAGCACGAAAGGCGATGCGGGACGCTTCGGCAATGATGAAACCAGCATGGATTCCCTCCCCTCCGGTCATTTCTCATCGGTCGATCTGATGCTCCCGTACACCTCAGAGTGCCCGAACGAGGCGAAGGCGGCGCTGGGACACCACCAGGACCTGGCCAACATTGCGCTGCCTACGACAAAAGCGCGTCTGGCGCATCTGAGCAGCTATCTCTCATCGGCACTGGCAGCCGCCCGCGCAGAGTGCAGGAGCCGCTCAGCCCAGCCCGCCGACGACCAGTAAGCTTTTTAAATCCCCCACTGCTCTCCCGGCATTATGGCACTTGTTCAGGCTATCCGCAACCAGTGGCAGGAGCCCACCGAGGCCCACAATGCCCTGTGGAAGCAGCGCCTCATCGCATGGCGCCGCGAGCAGACCATCACGCGCATCGAGCGCCCCACGCGCCTCGACGCCGCGAAAGCGTCCGGCTATCGCGCAAAACAAGGCATCTTCCTCATACGCATCCGCGTGCCCCGCGGCGGCCACCGCCGCGAGCACAGCCCCGGAGGCCGCAGGTCGCACACGATGCGCACCACGCTCGCCCTGCGCAAGGGCTACCGCCACATCGCGGAGGAGCGCGTCTCCCGTCAATTCCCGAACTGCGAAGTTCTCAATTCCTACTACTGTGCCCAGGACGGCAAGCACTACTGGTTCGAGGTCATCATGGTTGACCGCGATCACCCTGCGGTGCGCAACGATCCCCGTCTTGGATGGATCTCGTCCGGCAAGCACAAGGGCCGCGCTGCGCGCGGTCTTACTGCTGCGGGCGCGATCACGCGCGGCCAGACCGGCAAGGGCAAGGGCTACGAGAAGGCCTACCCGAGCCGCCGCGCGAACAAGCGTCTCCACTGAGACGCGCAAAAAAAAGCGGTGAGGTGCAGAGGCAATGCCGAAAGCGAAGCCTAAGAAACCTGCGAAAAAGAAGAAGGTCCCTTCTCCGAAGAAAAAGAAAGCAGCGCCCCGCATCGCCAAGAAAGCAGCGATGGCGGCGGCAGTCGCCGCAGCGAAACCCAAGAAGCGCAGCGGCAGCGACGACCCTCTCGCAGACCTTCCTGAGGAGGAGAGCGAGACGAAAGCGCCCGCGAGCGAAGGCCCCGGCTATCCCGAGATCGACGATTTCCTCGAGTCCGATGAGGATGAGGAGGATTTCGACGGCAAGGGCGGCGCGGACGGCGAAGCCTGGTCGGGCGACGACGAGTACTGATTGTAGAATTAAATTAGAAAAAGCGCCTTGAGCAGTGCGCGCTCCATCTGGAGAAAATCGCGCCGGAGGACAACTGCTCAAGGTTGCTAGGTTGGCTTAGAAGCGCGTCAAGCGTTTCACGACGCCGACTACCCCTAGCGCGCCAAGCGCGATGCCAATAAAGACACCCGCCCAGATCGCCACGGTGCCTGCAGAGTTTTGGCCCAAGTACACAAGCGCGATGCCTGCGATGACAAGGACCGCGACAATGCCTTTACCGGACAATGCGCCGAAATTCAATGAAGTCATGCTTCTCACCTCGTTTTTTAAGTGGGCGCAAGCGTATGAACACTTGCTACCCCCGGCTGTTCGCGCGAACGCACAAATATTTAAATTTTATGACATCAAAATCACTCACGAGAAAATACATAATAGAAATATATAGAAATAAAATTAATGAATGTCAGCCGCCGAGTATCGTGTCGATCTCGTGCGCGGCCCTTCGCAGTTCCTGCGCTGCCCGCTCGAAGTCGCGCGCGATATCGTCGACCATTCTCTCGAGGTAGGGCGATCGGAGCAGGTATCTGCGTCCTTCCTGCACGACGAAGCCGCGTTCCATGAGGGCGTTGAGGTGGTGGACGACAGTACCGCGCGAGAGGTCGCATGCGGCGGCCAGCTCTTCGGATGAGAGCGCTTCGCCGAGGCGCGTGGCTTTCAGGAGCTCCAGGAAGAGACGGAAGCAGGAGCGGTCCCGGTCTCGCTCGCCGAAGAGGCCGAGCGCGTGGGCGAACCACTGCAGTTCCTCGTTGAGTGTCGCGCGCGGTGGCCGCCTGGTCTGGATGACGGTGATGCGCTGGACGATGAAGCCCATCGCGCCTCAGCCGAAGTAGTTCGGCGCTTCGGTCGAAGCGGTCTTGCTGCCTTTCTTTGGGCCCTTGAGCGCGGCTTTCTGCTTCTGCTCGGCTTTCTTGAGGGGCTGGGGCATGCTGACCTTGCCGAATTCCTCTTCGTATTTCTTGATCATGTTGGTGAGGACGTCGACGATGGCGCGTGCGTGCCAGGGGTCGACCATGACGACGTTGTGCTTGAGCAGGAAGGAGGCGCGGGTCTTGCTGCGCGGGTCGTTGCGGGGGGTGATGCATTTGAAGTCGAGGATGAATTGCGTCGGGGTGAAGTTGACGCTCATTTCGTGGGCGAAGAAGGGTTCGCCGTCTTGGATGTGGATGTTGATGGGTTCTTGCTGGGTCTCTTCCGTGCTCATGGTGTGATCACCTGAGACGTAGAAGGTGTCCCGCTATTTAAAGATTCCCCTCAGGAATAGTAATATTTATATATCTGTTCTATCTTACATCAACAAAACAATAGTTCGAGTCGACAACATGAGCGCCAACGAACCGCAAAAAACAGACGATGCCAAAGACAAACGCATCGCCGAACTCACCGACCAGCTCAAACGCACCGCCGCCGAATTCGACAACTACCAAAAACGCATCATGCGCGAAAGAGTCGAGTGGGAACTCCTCGCCAAAGCCAAAATCCTCAGCAAACTCCTACACCTCAACGACGACCTGCAGCGAGCCCTCCACGCCGCGAAACACAGCGACCCGAGCAAGCTCGCCGCAGGCGTCGACATGATCCTCAAAGCAGTCCACAAAGCCCTCGCCGAAGAAGGCGTCAAAGCCATGGACACCATCGGCACCCCCTTCGACCCCCACCGCCACGAAGTCATGCTCCGCATCGACTGCGACAAAGACGACGGCATCATCGTCCAAGAACTCGAGCGCGGCTACACCCTCGGCGACCGCGTGCTCCGCTACGCCAAAGTCGGCGTCGCCAAGAAGACACCTACCGCTCCAACCAAGAACTAAAGGAGGAACTCACACTATGGCAAAAGAAAAAATAATCGGCATCGATTTGGGCACCAGCAACAGCGCGGCATCCTTCCTCGAAGGCGGACGCCCCAAGATAGTCCCCAGCGCAGAAGGCGCCTCCCTCTACGGCAAAGCATTCCCCAGCGTCGTCGCCTTCACCCGCGACGGCCAAGCTCTCGTCGGCGAAGCGGCACGCCGCCAGGCAGTCTCCAACCCCGACGGCACCATCATGGCAGCCAAGCGCAAGATGGGCACCAACTTCAAATACCAGATCCACGGCAAGGAATACACGCCGCAGCAGATCAGCGCGTTCATCCTCCAGAAGATCAAGCGCGACGCCGAAGCCTTCCTCGGCGAACCCGTCACCAAAGCGGTCGTCACCGTCCCCGCCTACTTCGATGACAACCAGCGCCAAGCCACAAAAGACGCAGGCACCATCGCAGGCCTCGAGATCGTGCGCATCATCAACGAGCCCACCGCGGCAGCCCTCGCCTTCGGCCTCGACAAAGTCGGCAAGGACCAGACCATCCTCGTCTTCGACCTCGGCGGCGGCACCCTCGACGTCACCATCATGGAATTCGGCGACGGCGTCTTCGAAGTCAAGAGCACCAGCGGCGACACGCAGCTCGGCGGCACCGACATGGACAACGCCCTCATCAACCACATCGCCAAAGAATTCCAGGCCAAAGAGGGCATCGACCTCAACGAGGACGCAGTCGCCATGCAGCGCGTGCGCGAAGCGGCCGAGAAAGCCAAGATCGAGCTCTCGACAGTCGTGCAGACCGACATCAACCTGCCCTTCATCATCGCAGACAAGAGCGGCCCGAAGCATCTCTCCATGACGCTCACGCGCTCGCAGCTGGAGAAGATCGTCGCGCCCATCGTCTCGCGCTGCAAGAAGAGCATCGACCAGGCCCTCAGCGACGCCAAGCTCAAGCCCGAGCAGATCGCCAAAGTCATCATGGTCGGCGGCCCCACCCGCATGCCGATCGTGCAGACCGAAGTCGAGAAATGGGTCGGCAAGAAGCTCGAGCGCGGCATCGACCCGATGGAATGCGTCGCCATGGGCGCCGCAGTCCAGGGAGGCGTGCTCGCAGGCGACGTCAAGGACGTCCTCCTGCTTGACGTGACACCGCTCAGCCTCGGCATCGAGACTCTCGGCGGCGTGTTCACGCAGCTCATCGAGCGCAACACCACCATCCCCGTCAAGCGCGCGCAGACATTCTCGACCGCCGCTGACAACCAGCCCGCCGTGACCATCCGCATCGCGCAGGGCGAGCGCCCCATGTTCCTGGACAACAAGCTGCTCGGCCAGTTCGACCTCGTCGGCATCCCCGCAGCCCCGCGCGGCGTGCCCAAGATCGAAGTCACCTTCGACATCGACGCCAACGGCATCCTCCACGTGACCGCCAAAGACCTCGGCACGCAGAAGGAGCAGAGCATCAAGATCACGGCCCCGCACAAACTGGACAACGCCGAGATCGAGCGCATGCGCAAGGAGGCCGAGAAGTTCGCCGAAGAGGACAAGAGGCGCAAAGAGGAAGTCGAGACCGTCAACAACGCAGACAGCCTCGTGCACGCGACTGAGACCACGCTCGGCGAGCTCAAAGGCAAGGTCGACGAGAAAGAGACCAAGCCAATCGAAGCCAAGATGAAATCCCTCAAGGACCTCCTCGCCGCGAAGGACAAGGACCTCGGCGCCATCAAGACTGCGACCGACGATCTCCAGAAATCGGTCCAGGCAGCCTCGGTGAAGCTCTACGAGGCCGCGCAAAAAGCGCAGGCAGGCAAGCAGCCGGGCGATGGCGAGACCGTCGACGCGTCCTTCAAGGAGAAAAGCAAGCAGAAAGGCGAGGGAAAGGCATAAATAGCCTCCCGAGGACCAAAGACGCATGATGGACTACGACAGCCTCGTGCTCTGGGGCGCCGGACTGACAGCCATCCTCTACGCGCTCTACCGCTACCTGGGCAAGACCGTCGCGCGCACCGAGACCGACAACGAGCTGCGCGACATCCTGACCAAGCCAGAGTACCAAGCCAAAGGCAGGTTCGACTGAGAGGCCCCTCCGATGGCAGAGCAGGACTACTACAAGGTTCTCGGCGTCGAGCGCGGCGCGACCCAGGACGAGATCAAGAAAGCGTACAAGACGCTCGCCAAAAAATACCACCCCGACCTGAACAAGGACGAAAGCGCCGCGGACAAGTTCAAGCAGATCAACGAGGCCGCCGCAGTCCTCGGCGACCCGCAGAAACGCGAGCACTACGATAAGTTCGGCACCGCCGAATTCGGACAGAACGCCTCCGGTTTCGACTTCAAAGACTTCGCAGGATTCGGCTTCGACTTCGAGGACATCTTCGACCAGTTCTTCGCAGGAATGGGCATGGGAGGCCGAGCGGGCCATCGCCAGCAGGCGCGCGGCCACGACCTCATCGTCGAACTGCCCATCTCCCTCGAAGACGCTGCGCACGGCACGAAGAAGGCAATCACGATCGACACGCTCATCGCCTGCGCCCAGTGCGACGGCGCGGGCGGCAGCGGACGCGACACGTGCGGCACATGCAAAGGCCACGGAGCCGTGCGCGAGACGCGGCGCACGGCGTTCGGCGTCTTCGCCACCAACCGCCTCTGCCCCGACTGCCACGGAGAAGGCAGCGCGCTGCGCGATCCGTGCAAGAAATGCGACGGCAGCGGCAGGCTCGAGACACGCAAGGAGATCGAAGTCGACGTTCCCGAAGGCGTCGAGGACGGCATGCGCCTGCGCCTGCGCGGCCAGGGCGAAGTGGGCGAGCGCAACGGCAGGGCAGGAGATCTGTTCGTGCTCGTGCGCATCAAGCCCCACAAGACGTTCGTGCGGCACGGCAGCGACCTCCTCCTCGAGCGCTCCATCTCCTTCGCGCACGCGGCCCTCGGCACCTCCCTCGATGTGCCCACGCTGGAAGGCAAGGAGGAGCTGGAGATACCCGCCGGCACGCAGCCCGGCACGCAGTTCAGGCTGCGCGGCAAAGGCATGCCCTCCTTGCGCGGCGGCATCATGGGAGACATCATCGTCACCATCAACATTGACGTACCGACATCGCTCACCAAGCGGCAGGAGGAACTCCTGCGCGAATTCGCCGGCATGGGCGAGGCGAAGAGAGGCAAGAAGGGCTGGTTCGGCAAATGAGCCTGCGTTTCTCCCCGACAGAGCTGCGCGATCTCGCCAAAGCCTGGATCGCCATCGCAGTCGCATTCGCCATCGCGACCAGCGGCTTCGAGTCGTTCTTCACCTTCAGCGGACAATTCCTGGCGGCGCTCGCCGTCAGCGCAGTCACCGTCGGCGTCGGATTCCTGCTGCACGAGCTCGCGCACAAAGTTGTGGCGCAGCGCTACGGCTGCTGGGCGGAATTCAGGTCGTTCGACCAGATGCTCGGCCTGGCCATCCTCATGTCGTTCTTCGGCTTCATCTTCGCGGCGCCCGGCGCCGTGTTCTTCCGCCACGGCGGCGCGCACATCTCGCAGCGCAGGCAGGGCCACATCGCCGCAGCAGGACCCATCACGAACATCATTCTGGCCGCCGGCTTCCTCGCCCTCGGCATCCTGCTGCCCGCGCTATCGCCCCTCGCGGTGTTCGGCGCGCGCATCAATGCATGGCTCGCGGCATTCAACATGATCCCGTTCCTCGGGCTCGACGGCCAGAAGATCATGGCCTGGAGCTCGATCGCATGGGGCGCGCTGCTCGCGGCGTCCGTCGCCATGATGCTCGCGAGCGGCTTCTAAGGACCTGCGCGGTAGCGCGGCTCGATGAGAGCATACGCTTCGGAGAAAGACTTCCCCTCATGCACAAGACGGATCATCTCGCGGCCCGCCTTGTCGCTCTTGCAGAGGGCGCGCGCCTTGTGCGCAGCGATCACGATCGTGAGGCCTGCCTGCAGGGGGCTGTCGCGCAGGAGCTTCCCCTCCTTCGAGAAATACTGCTTGCTCACGGAAGAGAACGGGATCTGCGCGTGCACGACCGCCTCGCACACGGCGATCTGCTGCTCATCCATGAGCTTGCGCAGATGCGCCCGGAGGCCGCTCATGCGGATTCCCTCATAATGAGACATGATCAGCGGCAGGGTGTCTGCGTTGCGCACGAGAATTGTGCCGTCAACGCGCTCCTGGCTCAGGTAGGCGGTCATCCCCCAGGAGTAATGCCCAAACTCGCCGAGGACCTTGTCATCATAAATCAGCACATTCCCCTGTGAGTTCTGGCCGAGGATCACTTGGATGCCTTTCATCTCCCGCGTGAGAAGGTCATCGACGGACTCGAAGGGGACGTGGTAGCTCTTGCGCCGCGCAGCTTTGACTACTTCATCGCGCCGCTCTTCCGGCAGGTGCTGTCCGAAGGTCTCGATGGTGCTGCGGTATTCTCGCAGCATGACTGCGAGTGACGCCGCAGGGAATCTCTTGGAGAGACGGTTATCGAACGCCATTGCCCCCCTCAGCGATCCACGCCCTCATGAGCATGGCCAGCAAGTCCCTCTCCCGGCGGGCGTGCGGGTGCGAGGCTATCGTCCACACTCCTTCGGAGAGCACGTCAACACGCGAGGGAATCATGTGCGCGTCTTGGCGTTTGACAAGCAGCAGGTCTGTCTCGCCCTGCTCGAGCTGCATGGCGCAGTACTGCAGGACTGTCGCGCGCTGCTGCTGGCTGAGCCATTTGATGCCAGGCACTGGTTCGGGGTCCTGCAGCGCGGCGAACTGGAGCAGCTTGCCGTCGCGCGGCGCGAACGTGTCATACAAGCATCCCGCATCCGCGGCAGTGGTGGGCGGCGATCCGCTCCAGATATACTGCAGATCGAGATCAGTGTGCAGGCCGTGGAGGAATTTTGCGGCGACAGCGCAGCCGAGCGCGCTGCGCCAGCGTCTCGCGAGAGGATTGTACTCCGCCTGCTGCGCGGGATCGAGCCAGTACTGCTTGGACGCGAGATACGGCATGATATGGACGGGGAATGACGTTTTGATGCCGAGCGAACCGACCTTCGCCCGCAGTTCATGCGGCTCGCTCCATCCCAGCCCCTGCGCATCATAGACGCTGCGGAGCGTGCGCCGGGCGGTATTGCCCTCGCGGACCGCGCGTATGGCTGCGTACGCGGCGTGGTAGGCGTTGATTTCCGGCGTACCGGGCTCGAGCAGGGATTCCGCGCGGAGCTCGAGCGGCATCGCGTACGTCCAGCGGTGAACGAGATCGCGCTGCGCCTCGGGCATCAGCTCGCCGTCAGTGCCGAGGCCCTGCTCGACGACATAGGACTGGATGCTCGATCGCGAGAGGGTGTAGAGCGCCATGGCATCGATGATGGGAGAGAGCACACGCGCGTCCTTGGCGCCGCGCAGGAACGCATCACCGCCGGCATCCACGCCGACGAGGAGATCATACCCCTGATCCCTGATGAAGCCGTTGAGCGCATTGATGAGACCCACCGTGCCGCGCTTGAACGAAAGACCATAATACCCTGGCGTGGGCTGGCCGAGGCCGAGCTTGGGCAGGAATGCCGCGAGCGCTGCATCGACGAGCTCTTTGCGCTGCTGCGAGCGGTCATTGATGCGCTTGTGCGTGAGGGGAGTGATGCGGTTGATCAGGCCTTCCGGGCCGTCCTCAAAGATGTGATGGTGCGAAGGATTGAGCGAGTTCGCCATATCGCACACGATGCCGCGCCGCGCGAGCTGGACAACGACAGGGAGCGTATTGAGGCCGTCATTGCCGCCGCCGATGCCCCACACGAGCGCGCGCCGATGGCCGCGCACGAGTTCGTCAAGACCACCCATGGACAGCACGGACAAACAAGAAGATTATTAATATTGCGGAGGGAGTGTGTGACACGTGATGGCACTCAAGCGCCTGCTCGTCGTGGCACTGCTGCTCCTCGCGTCGTGCGCCTCGGCAAGGGATGACGTCTGCTTCGGCGATGCCTGCGTCACCGTGGAGATCGCGGCGACAGCGGATGAGCAATCCCGCGGGCTCATGTTCCGCGGGTCGCTGCCGGCGGCAGAGGGCATGCTGTTCCGTTTCGCGCAGGAAGGCACGCACCAATTCTGGATGAAAAATACGCTCATCCCCCTCGATATCCTCTGGATGGATGCGCAGGGGCGCATCGTGCACATCGAGACGGCGCGGCCGTGCGAGGCCGAACCATGCCCGTCCTTCGGTCCGACGGCGCCGACGAGATACGTCCTTGAGGTCAATGCGGGCTGGGCGGAAGCGCACGGCGTCGCTGTCGGCGATATCGCGCGGCTGCCGTAATACTTTTATAGGGTCGGGGAGTAGAATGACCCATGCGACAGTCCCACCTGCTGTGCACAGGCATCATCACCCTCCTGCTCGCGAGCATGGCGCTCCTCGGTGTCGCCTACCGCGGCGAGCTCGAGAGCGCGCGCAATACCCTCGCATACCTCTCCCATGTCAAGCAATTGACAGGTATCGGCGTCTTCAACTCCACGCACATCCATGCGGACTACAAGATCCATGTCAACGGCATCCGTGTCGACCGCAACACTCCAGACTACACGCACGAGCCAGCCACGCTGGAGGAGTCGCTCTCCACAAAGCACAACCAGTTCGTCCACACGCATGACGGCCCGAACGACACGGACGTCATGCATATCCATGCCACAGGGGTCACGCTATCGATGGCGCTGCGCGCGCTCGGAATCACGCAGGAGGGCACGTGCATCAGCGTCGATGGCGTGCGCCACTGCGCCGACACCACCCGCAGCGTCAGATACTATGTCAATGACCTGCAGATCGCGGATCCGGGCAGCCGCATCATCAACGACCTCGACCGCATCCTCGTGAGTTTCGGCACGGAAGCCCAAGCGAGAGCGCAGCTCCCGAGCGTCGGCATGCAGGCCTGCATCGCCTCGCGCAACTGCCCCTGAGCACCCGCCATATTTATAAGACCGCTGCGTCTCTGCCCGTCGAATCCCCATGAGAATCCTCCTCATCACGGAATACTACCCTCCGCGGGTGTTCGGCGGCGGCGAGATCAGCGCCAAATCGCTCGCGGAAGCGCTCGCGGACGCCGGAGACAGCGTCACCGTGCTCACCAGCGGGCTCGGCACTGACGAGAAGGAAGGAAAAGTGCGCGTGCTGCGCCTCCTCGATAGCGCCGCAGGCGTGAGCGGACTGCGCGAGCAATGGCGCCGCTCCGTCACGTTCACGCGCAGCGTCAGACGCATCCTTCCCAGGATACTGCGCGAGTGCGGACCCTTCGATCTCGTGCACTGCCCCAACCCGACCACAGGGGTCATCGTGCGCGCGGCCGGACCCCTCCTGCGCAAAGCCAAGCTCCCCTTCCTGTGCACGATCAACGGCTACGGCACGTTCTGCCCCAAGGGCAACATGTTCTACAAGGAGCGCGAGCCATGCACCGGGCACGGCATGCTCAAATGCGTCGGCTGCATCGCGGCGAGCACCACCATCGGCAAGACGCACGTGCCCGCCTCCCTGCGGTACAACCCGCTGTGGTGGGCGGCGACCTACGCGTTCTTCCGCTGGCGCCTTCGCGGCGCGCGCTACGTCACCCACTGGATACCCTACACGAACGCGATGCTGCCGCTCATCAGGCACTGCAGGATCGCCTCCCCCGCCATCCCCATCCCGAACGTCGTGCAGCCGTTCCCGAAAGGGAATGACGCCGCGATCGCAGCCAAGGAGAAAGCCTTGCGCGCTCTCGCAGACCACCGCACCCTCATCGCAGGCATCGGCGCCCTCGAGCCCGTCAAAGGATTCGATCTCCTCATCAGCGCCATCGCAGAGAGCCATGTGAAGGACCTCTTTCTCCTCATCGTCGGCGACGGAAGCCTCAAGGAGGACCTCCTCTCGCTCGCCCGCGCCAGAGGGATCGCGGAGCACGTGCATATCGAAAGCGTGCCTCACGAACTGATGCCCGCCGTGTACCGCGCAGCAAATATCATCGCGCTCCCTTCCAAGTACCCCGAGCCGCTCAGCAGGGTCTGCTCAGAGGCGGCATATTTCGGCAAGCCCTTGCTCGCGACAGACGCTGGCGGCAACACCGCCTGCGTCATGCACGGGAAGACAGGCTGGCTCGTGCCCCCGACAGTGGAGAGCTGGGCCTCGACCATCAGGTCCATCGCGGCCCTCGCCGGCCCTGACAGCGACGAGAACGACCCGCTCGGCGCGATGGGCGCCGCGACAAAGAAATTCTACGCCGAGCGCTTCGCGCCGCAGGGCGTCGTGCTGCGCATCCGCGAACTCTATGCGAACGCCGCGAAGAAGCGGGACATCAATCCTTAAATAGGAGAAGCGCGCCGCTTCTTCCCATGGGAGACCTCGTCTCGCTGCTCGACCAAGCATTCGACACCCATCAGGTCGCAACGAGCAAGCGAGCCTCCATCAAAGCGTACCTCTCCCTGCTGCTCCTGAGGGATACGGACACATACCTGCACTCCCTGCGCGTCGGACTGCGGCATGCCAAGGCGGCGCAGCACCTGCGCGTGCCAGCCAAACCCGCGCTCTACTCAGGCCTCCTCCACGATGTGGGCAAGCTCCTCATCAGCCCGGCGGTCCTCAAGAAGCACACCGGGTTCACCGAAGATGACAGGGAAGCCATGAAGCCCCACCCCGTCTATTCCTATTACATGACTCGCGGCATCCATCCGTTCTCGGGCGCGATCGTGCTGCGGCACCACCGCTTCCAGCCCAACCCGTATCCCGAGCCGATGCCGCAAGAGACAGAGACGTGGACGCCGCAGGAGCAGCAGCTGATCGAGGACTACGCGCGCACGCTCTCGCTCGTCGACTCCTACGACGCGATCACGACACGGAAGTACAGCGGCTACCTCGCGCTCACGCTGCCAGAGCGCCGCGCGAAATTCCTCAGCGAACGGCCGCAGGAGCAGCAGCAGATCGCGTCGTTCTTCGACGCAGGCGTCTTCGGGACGACGATCGACGAGCTCTACAAATCAGGGCCCTAGGCTGCGCGGATCCCTTGCCCGCACATCCCGCGCCCGCCGCCGCATCTGCGACACCAGGCGCTCGAGCATGTCGATCTTGAGCAGGAGCTTCGCCTTCTCATCGCCCGCGCGCCGCACTTCAGAGAACAGGTCGGCGAGCTGCAGGTCCTGGTCCTTGAGCACGGATGCCGCATCAGCGAGACGTTTGACATGCGCCTGCGCGAGAGACGCCGTCGCGCCCAGCGCATCGAGCTGCTGCTTCGCGGAGGATATGCCTGCGACGCTGCTGCCGAGCGCTGATGTCGCGGAAGAGACTTGGTCCTTGATCTCGCCCTCGAGACGCTTGGATACCTGGCCGAGCATCTCCCGCTTGAAATCGCCAAAACGCGAGAACTCATTCTCGAACTGCTCGCGCACCGCCCGCACGGACGCCATCTCCGCATCGAGCGCACGGCGGAACTCCGCGAGCGCTTTCGCGTTCTCCTCCCGAGCCATGGCCGCAGCGTGCAGCCTCGTCTCGAACGAACCCATCTTCTCCGAGACAGCGTCGAAGCGCTCGCGCAGCCCCGCGATCTGCTTGCCGAGACCGTCGACGGCCTCGCGCATCGAGAGGAGCGATTTGAGATTGTCGAGCATGCCGCGCAGGAACATCCCGCGCTATAAAACGCTTGCGCCTACCCTTTGACGCCGAGGCACTTGAGGTCCTTGAATGAGCAGTTCTCGCATGTGAACTCCATGTATTTCACGTTACCGCTGATGGTCATGCCCGAGTGTTTCAGGTCATCGCCGCATTTTGGGCATTTGCGATCGCTCATGCATCCGACCTGTGCCTCAGAATTATTTAAGGATTGCGGCACGCGCTCGCGAAGCTATAAAAGCGGATGCGGATTCGCGCGCACATGCGGGAGAAGACACACGACGCGTGGCGTGACGAGATGCACGGCGCGCTCTCCCGCCTCGGCCGGAAACTCGGCTTCTCCGTCACCATGCCCTACCGGCAGGATGTGTGGCTCGATGAGCGGTCGACGCGCGTGAGAGTCCCATTCCACTTCGACATGCTCTGGCAGCGGCCGCGCGGCGCTCCCATCGCGATCTCCGTCGCCAAATCACGCGACGCCGCAGCGGCGCTCGGGCAGTACGCGCAGGGCGCGTGCCAGGCCAGCGCGAGCTGGCGGTTCGTGATGCTCGTGCCGGAAGAGCGCATGGTGCTGCGCATCCTGGCGCATGACCTGTTCCGATCGCGCGGCGGCACGCAGCAGCGGAAGCCGACTGCGGCGGTCCTCGCGCCCGCGAGCAGGTCTGCCGCGGCGCTCGAGGCGGAGCTTGGCGCCCGCCTGCGCCGCCTCCTCTGAAGCCGCGCAAGGATTAAATAGGCCATCGGCGCACTGGGAAGCGATGCATGCGCTTCTTGAGCGGATGGAGCGATGGGTCGACCGGAGCCTGCCAGTCGTCTTCCTCCTGCTCACAGTCCTGCTGGTCGCGGAATTCTTCGTCGACATCCATGACTACGAGCCGTACGTCACGCTCGCGGATTACCTGATAGTCGCGGTGTTCGTCGCGGATCTCGCGTTCAAATGGACACACGTGCGCATGCTCAAGCCGTTCGTGCGCCTCTACTGGGTCGACATCATCGCGGTGTTCCCCTTCTACAGCATCTTCCGCGCCTACCTGTTCTTCTTCGAGATACTGCCGCTCGGCGAGGAGGCTCAGAAACTGCTGCACGAAGCGGTGCTGCTGCGCGAGACCCGCATCGTCGAGGAGATCAGGCTCATCCGCGAAGCGGAGTTCGCGGCCAAGGAAGCAGGATTCGCCGGACGCATGATCCGCTTCCTGCAGCGCAGCTGGCGCCTGATCGCCATCCGCTGGCATGAGGCTCATGCGAACCTCCTGCGCGCGCACAAGCGGCAGCGCCACGGCGCCAGGCCCCGCCGCCGATAGCTTTTTATTGCGCGCACCGCGGCACCGCACCGGGGGATACCATGGCAGGGATTTTCAAAGCGTACGACATCCGCGGGATATACCCGTCGCAGATCAACGAGGAAGCGGCGTACCAGATCGCCAAGGCGACCATCGCGTCGCTCTGCGGCCCCTCCGGCCCCGCCGAGATCGCGGTCGGCCACGACATGCGCACATCCTCTCCTTCGCTCTATGAATCATTCATCGCGGGCGCGCGCGATGCGGGCGCAGACGTCTTCGCGCTGGGAGAGTGTTCGACACCGCTGCTGTATTTCGCCGCGCGCGACCGGCACGGCGCCATGATCACTGCCTCGCACAACCCGAAAGAGTACAACGGGATCAAGCTGCAACGGCACGGGCCCTCGCCCGTGAGCATGGGCTCAGGGCTGGAGGGCATCGAGACGCGCGTCGCGAACAAATCATCCGTGACGTACCGCGCGCCCGGCAGATGCTATGCTGACAGCGTGCTCCACCGCTACATGCACGCGTTGTGGAAGCAGAGCGGCGCCATGCGCATCGCGCCCATGTCCGTCGCCATCGACGCGGGCAGCGGGATGGCGGGCATGGTCACTCCGCACATCTTCGCGGACCTGCCCATCAGGATGACACCGATGAATTTCGAGCCGGATGGCACGTTCCCCGTGCATGAGGCCAATCCGCTCAAGAAGGAGAACACCAAGGATCTGTGCGCGCGCGTCAAGGCGCTCGGGTGCGACCTGGGCCTCGCGTACGACGGCGACGCCGACCGCGTCTTCTTCATCGATGAGAGGGGCACCCATGTGCCGTCCGAGCAGATCATCTGCCTGCTGAGCCAGGAATTCCTGCGCCTCCACCCGGGCAGCACCATCGTCTATTCTGTCAATTGCAGCAAAATAGTGCCCGAGACCATCGCATCCCTCGGAGGCACTGCCGTGCGCGAGCGTGTCGGCGTCTCTCTCATGAAAGCGCGCATGCGCAAGGAGGACGCCATCTTCGGATCAGAGGTCTCCGGCCACCACACGTTCCGCGACTTCTACAACATCGACAGCGCTGACTTCGCGGCGCTGACAGTGATGCGCATCATGAGCGAGAAAGGCAAGCGGCTCTCCGAGCTCATCGCGCCGTACAAGAAGTACGCGAAGACGGACGAGCTGAACTGGCACGATATCAAGGATATCCCCTGCACGCTCGCCCGCATCGAGAACGCCTATGCCGGCGCGAAGACAGACAGGCTCGATGGCTTGACGGTGGAATTCCCGGACTGGTGGTGCAACATCAGGCCGTCGAACACCGAGCCGATACTGCGCGCGGTCGTCGAGGCTCAGGATGACGCCATGCTCGCCGGCA
The DNA here is from genome assembly GCA_964445485.1 of uncultured Methanosarcinales archaeon. GTDB lineage: Archaea > Nanobdellota > Nanobdellia > Woesearchaeales > ARS49 > CAYUPS01. The sequence continues at coordinate 79,786 of CAYUPS010000001.1, forward strand.
AAGTGGCGGAGCTTGAAGGGCTCATCATGCAGAAGCCCTGAGCAGCCCGCACAACCTTTAGAAATGGGCCGCAGCTCTGGCGGCATAATGGCTCCTCGGAAGAAAAAGACAGACACAGACGGCTCTGCGGCACCTGCCGCCGAGAAGAAGCCCGCCGCGGAGAAAAAAGCAGCCGCTGTCGACACGCACGGCCAGCCGACAGTCAACATCGGCATGATCGGCCATGTCGACCACGGCAAGACCACGCTCGTGCGCGCGCTCTCCGGCAAGTGGGCTGACACGCATTCTGAGGAGATCAAGCGCGGCATCACCATCAGGCTCGGCTATGCCGACGTCACCATCTACAAGTATCCCGGCGCAGAGGGGCCCGACTCGCTGGGCCTCACACAGAAGAACAAGGACGGTGTCGAAGGCGTCCCCATGCGCCGCATCTCCCTTGTCGACGCGCCCGGCCACGAATCGCTCATGGCGACGATGCTCTGCGGCGCATCCATCATGGACGGCGCGCTGCTCCTCATCGCCGCCAACGAGACATGCCCGCAGCCGCAGACTGTCGAGCACCTGACTGCGCTCACCATCACCGGCATCGACAAGCTCATCGTGGTCCAGAACAAGGTGGACATCGTGAGCGAAGAGGATGCCAAGAAGAACTACGGCGAGATCAAGGAGTTCCTCAAGGGGACGAAATACGCCGATGCGCCGATCGTCCCGCTCGCCGCGCTCCACAACGTCAACGTGGACGCGCTCCTCGAGGCAGTCAACGAATACATCCCCGAGCCGCAGCGCGACCTCGCCAAACCGCCGCGCATGCTCGTCGCGCGCTCCTTTGACATCAACAAGCCAGGAACGCTGCCCAAGAGCATGGTCGGCGGCGTCATCGGAGGCGCCCTCAAGGAAGGCGAGCTGCGGACGGGCGATGAGATCGAGATCCTGCCCGGCTACGAAGTCGAGGAGCGCAACGCGAAGGTCTGGAAGCCGCTGCGCACGACCATCAAGAAGATCATGACCGGCGGCACGGACGCAGAGGTCGCGAGACCCGGCGGCACCTTCGCAATCCTCACCACGCTCGACCCCAGCGTCGTCAAGTCAGACAAGCTTGTCGGATCGCTCATCGGCCATGTCGGCAAGCTGCCGCCGGTGTGGAACACGCTCACGCTCGAGGTCACGCTGCTCGACCGCGTCGTCGGCGCCAAGGATCAGCTCGTCGTCTCGCCGGTCAAGCTCGGCGAGATGCTCATGCTGAATGTGAACGCGGCGGCGACAGTCGGCGTCGTCAAGGACATCAGCAAGGGGCTCGTGAAGGTCGCCCTGCGCCGGCCTGTGTGCGCGGCGATCGGCGCGCACGTGACGCTGGCGCGCAATGTCGGCCAGCGCTGGCGCCTCATCGGCTATGCCGCGATCAAAGGCGCGTAATCCGCAAGTAAAAGAAACAAATTCTTTAGTGGCGCCGCGCGAGCGCGAATCCGCCGACGAGCAGCGCGAGCGCGCCGGCGATCATGCCTGCGAACGCGAAGGTCTCGGTGCGCTTGATGGTCTCTGCCTGGTCGGCGATCGAGTCCATCATCAATTGGTGGTGCTCGGGCGTGAGCATCGGGTCGACGCCGTGCGCCATGGCTGCGCCCGCAGCAGGGAATTCCACTTCTTCGCGCGGTGTGGGGCAGCCGAATGCGCCTGCTTTGAATGTGCGGATGACTCCCTCGCCTTCGGCAGCGAGGGGTTCGTTGGCGATCATGCCGCTCATGTGGTGGCCTTCGCCGCTGCAGGGGAAGAGGAGGTCGATGGGCGTCTCACCGATGCGGCCGACGAGGCGGTAGGTGATCTGGTGGCCCGTTGGGATGAAGTAGGCGCGGTACGCGCCGGGGTCTTTGTAGGCTGCTTCGAGAGCAGACATGCGGCGCTCATCGCCTGCGATGAGTTCCACTTCAAGCGTCTCTTCGAGTCCCGTGACGGGTATGGAGCCGGCTGCGGAGGAGTTCGTGGGGTCTGCGGGATCTGCGAGTTTGATGCGCAGGTCGAGGCTGGTCTTCTCGCCGGTGAGGATGGGCTCGCCGACGGATCCGACGATGATGAGGTAGTGCGTGCCGCCGATATCGTAGACGCGGCGCTCGTGCGCGCCGGCTGTCGCGGCGAGCAGCGCTGTGGCGATGAGCAGTGTGGCGATGAGTGTCTGTGCGTTCATGGTGGGTCTGTGCCTCAGTTACGTTACAATCTCCGTAAGTTTACATCCGTTGTAAATAACTTCCTTATATATCTTACGCCTGCGCCGCGCAAGCACGGGCGCAGACAGCACAACACATATAAAGCTGACCGACTCCGGCAGAAACAGGGGAAAAAGAGGAGACAATGGCCACCACCTACAACCACTGGATCGGCGGCAAATGGGTCAAACCGTCGAGCAAGGAATACTTCGACGTCACCAACCCCGCGAACGGGAAGACCATCGCGAAGTGCGCCGCGGGCAACGCTGACGACGCCAACGCCGCAGTCACCGCCGCCCGCAAAGGATACGAGACCTGGAAGGCACTGCCCCCCTCCGAGCGATCGGCCGCGCTGCTGCGCCTCGCCGCCGTGTGCGAGAAAGAAATCCCGCGCCTCGCGCGGCTCGAGACCACCTGCCAAGGCAAACCAATCAAGCTCGCACGCGACTCCGACCTGCCCTTCGGCATCGACAACCTGCGCTTCTTCGCCGGCGCCGCCCGCATCCTCGAAGGCAAGGCAGCCGCGGAATACACCGGCATCGGCACCAGCATGATCCGGCGCGAGCCCTACGGCGTCGTCGTCGGCATCGTCCCCTGGAACTACCCCTGGATGCTCGGCATGTGGAAGCTCGGACCCGCACTCGCCGCAGGCAACAGCATCATCCTCAAACCATCATCCAACACGCCGCTCACCCTCCTCGAAATGGGACCGCTGTGCAAGAAAGCAGGCATCCCCGACGGCGTCGTCAACATCGTCACCGGCCCGAGCGAGACACTCGGCGACGCCCTCCTCATCCATCCCGACGTCGACATGGTCTCCTTCACAGGCAGCACAGGCACCGGCAAGAGCATCATGCAGAAAGCCGGCGGCACGCTCAAGAAAGTCCACCTCGAGCTCGGCGGCAAGGCGCCGCTTATCGTCTTCGACGACGCAGACCTCGACGCAGCGGTCGAAGGCGCAGTCATCGGCGGGTTCGTCAACGCAGGCCAGGACTGCACGGGAGCCACACGGGCGCTCGTCCACGAAAAGATCTACACCCGTTTCCTCGATAAGCTCCTCGCGCGCATCAAGGACTTCCGCATCGGCGACCCGCTCAGCGAGAGCACCGACATGGGTCCCCTCGCGAGCGCATCCCACCTGCAGCGCGTCGAAGAGTACGTGCGCGCCGCGCGCGACGAGGGAGCCCGGCTCCTGTGCGGCGGCAAGCAGCCGACGGCCAAAGCGCTCCGCACCGGCGCGTACTTCGAACCCACCATCCTCGTCGACGTCGAGCAGCAGTCGCGCATCTGCCAGGAAGAGGTCTTCGGGCCAGTCCTGATCGTGCAGAAATTCAAGAGCGACGAGGATGCCCTGCAGAAGGCCAACGACGTCGCCTACGGCCTCGCGAGCTCTGTCTGGACGAAGGATGTGCAGCGGGCCATGCGCTTCGCGCGCGATCTGCAGTTCGGCGAAGTCTGGATCAACGACCACCTGCCGCTCGCGAGCGAAGTTCCCCACGGAGGGTACAAGATGAGCGGCAGGGGCAGCAAGGACCTCTCGCTCTACGCGCTTGAGGAATTCAGCCAGATCAAGCATGTGTACGTCGACCTGACTGGCGCGACGCGCAAGAGCTGGCACTACACCGTTCTCGGCAAGCGCTGATGGCAACCAAGACCTGCATCGTCCTCGGCGGCACAGGCATGATGGGCCGCATCGTCGTCCAGGATTTGTACGCGACGGCGAAAGCGAGCATCATCATCGCAGACAGGAACGCGCAGAAGCTCGCGGACGCCAAGAAGCTCTATCGCTCCCCCCGCGTGCAGACCGCGCTCGTCGACGTGACAGACCACCGCGCGCTCGTGAGGGTGCTGCGCAAGGGCAACATCGTGCTCAACTGCGTCAATTACGAGCATAACCTGCGCGTGATGGAAGCCGCGCTCGAGGCCGACACGCACTATCTCGATCTCGGCGGGCTGTATCACATGACCAACCGCCAGAAGCACCTGCACGAGGCGTTCGAGGGCGAGCGGCTCACGGCCATCCTCGGCTGCGGCAGCACGCCCGGCATCACCAATGTCCTGGCGGGGTTCGGGGCTGAGCTGCTCGATCGCGTTACCGCAATCGACGTCAAGGTGGGCGGGCGGACGCTCGGCAAGAGCCACGGCGGGTTCGCGGTGCCGTATGCCATCCAGACGATCGTCGATGAGTTCACCAAGCGGCCTGCGGTCTACCGCGCGGGCAGGATGCGTTTTGTCCGGCCGCTCTCGGGCAGGATTGTCGCGCGCTTCCCGCGCCCGATCGGCGGCGTGCCGATGTTCTACTCCCTGCACAGTGAACTGGCGAGCTTCCCCGAATCGTTCGGGCATCGGGGGCTGCGCGCGGCGTCCTTCAGGGTCGGGTTCGATCCGGCGTTCGTGCGGCGTTTGCGCGCGCTCATCCGCGAAGGCCCCGCGGCCATCAGCGCGGCAGCTGCGGCGAGCGCGCCGCCCAAGAAGGTGCGCGATGTCGAAGTATTGCGTGTCGAACTGCACGGCAGGCGCAAGAAGGCGCGCGGCATCCTGACGGCGGAGTGCCTCGCGAGGAGCAGGAGGGGCGTGGCGGCGGGGGATATCGATACGGCATCGCCGATCTCGATCATGGCCCAGATGGTTCTCGATGGGCGCATCTGCGCGTGCGGCGTCGTGCCGCCGGAGCGGTGCGTGCCGCCGCAGGAATTTTTCAGGGAATTGCGCAGGCGCGGGATGCGCGTGTCGTGGCGCTGGCGCGCGAAGAAGTGATCAGCGCTTTCTCGCGATGACGCCTGCGGCGCTCGGGAGCCTCTTGACGTCGATGAAACCCGCTTTCTGCAGGCGGCGCAGGACGCCGGTGACGATGTCCTTTCCCTGCGACCTGCCGGGCGCGCCGGTGTAGTGGTAGAGGCGGCCGCCGCGGCGCAGGACGCGGAACAAGTGCCGGTAGAAGTCTTCGGAGTAGAGGTCGCCCGCGATGGTAAGCGAGGGAGGGTCGTGGATGATGCGGTCGAATTCTCCCGCGGGCAGGTCCTCGATGATCTCCGTGATGTCGCCGATGACGCGTTCGATCTTGGCGTTGCAGAAGAGCTCGCGCGAGCTGTCGTTCTTCTTGGCCATGGCGACGACGTTCTCGTCGAGTTCGACGGTCATGACGGCCGTGACTTTCGCGGCGAGGGCGGCGCCGATGGCGGTGTAGCCGAGGCCCGTGCAGCAGTCGAGGACTTTGCCGAAGATGGGCGCGATGGCTTTGAGCTTGAGCTCCGTGTCTGTCTTGGGGTCGACGGTCTCGACGCGGTGCATGCGTATGCCAGAAATCTCGATGGTGGGCCAGGTCTCGGTCTCGAGCAGCTTGTAGAACCGCTGCGTCTGAGCGCTGAACGCCATATCGACGGGAATGGGCGTTGCGTTATAAAGATGGGCACGCTGGCGCGGTTGAGCGCTTGCGCTGCGTCACGGACGCATGAGAAACAAAGGCTTATTCGCCGTCGTGCTCTTCGACCTTCTTCATCTCCTTGCTGCGGTAGATGGAGGCGAAGGCGGGCGTGACGACGATGTAGTCTTCGCCGAAGCCTGCGATCTCGCCGTCGAGCGCATCGGTGGTCTTCTTGAGCTTGCTGATGGCGCGCTTGAGCTCGACGAGGTCGCGGTCGCGCAGGGCCTTGATGTTGACGAGGGCGATGGTATGGCCTTCGCGCAGGGAGTCGATGACGGGTTTGACGTCTTCGAAGTCTTCGAGCATGAAGGGGCGGACGAGCGTCTTGGCCTTGGTCTCTTGGGATTCGGTGTCGAGCTCGAGGTAGGATTGCTCGGATTCGAGCTCGTCGTAGCTGTCGCCGCCGAATTTCGATTTCAATTGAGCCAGGAACTTTCGCATATGAATGACCTCCAACGTTCAACCCGAACGCGACCTGTTGCGTACGCTATCGCAAGGATTATATAAATTTTTCGTTGCCGTGCCCACTGCGGAGTGGCATATCATCCGGCGAAACATTTAAATGCTCGCAACCCGCGAGAGAAACGCATGGCATCGGAGGGAGTCTCTGGCGAGGACCGCGTCGCAGTCATCGTGCTCGCCCTGATCGTCATCGTGTCCATCTTCGCGCTCGTGATGCTGTTCACCAACGGCAAGGGAGCAGAAGGCAGGTACGTGACATGGGACACGTTCCGCAAGGCACCCGGCGGCGCCTACGGCGGCACCTCATGGGAAGAGCACACGATCCGCACATACTATCCGACGAGGTCATCGGAGCACGCGATGAACGCCTCGAGCGCCACGCGCCCGCCGCTCTCCAAAGCGTATTACCGATAGTTTCTAGGATAGCTTTTTAAATGGTCGCGGACTTCTCCGGACTCCCATGACTGACCGCATCGGCGGCGAGCGCCGCAAGACCCGCAGGCTCATGCGCAAGCCCATCCGCAAGCGCGGCAAGCTGAGCCTCACCGCGTTCTTCTCGACGTACAAAGTCGGCGAGAAGGTCGTGCTGTACTGCGAGCCGGCCTACCAGCGGGGCATGTACCACCTGCGTTTCCACGGCCGCATCGCGACCATCGAAGGCAAGCGCGGCTCGTGCTACCAAATCTCGGTGCGCGACGGCGGCAAGATGAAGACATGCATCGTGCACCCTGTGCACCTCAAGAAGGCCTGATATCCCATGAAACTCAAGATCGTCTCCGAAGCGCCCATCGGCCTCGTCGATGTCAAGGACATCCTCGAGAAGGCGAAGGAGCGCGACACCGCGTTGAATTTCCGCGCGCAGAAGACGCTCGACTATCTCCAGCAGAACGTGACGATGAGCGCCAAGAAGGTCAAGGAGCTCGCGGACGCGATCGCCAAGCTCGAGATTCCGCGCCTCAAGGACCAGCACATCATCAAGGTCTGCGACACGCTCCCGGCGACCGCCGAGGACGTGAAGCTCGCGCTGCAGGGCTACAACGTGACTGTCACGAAGGAGAACCTGCAGAAGATCGCGGATGCCGTCAAGGGCGCGCTCTGATTCTCCGCTGACTTGATTCGCGCATAATTTTATATACTTCCCGCCTCTTGGGAATGACAGAATATGGGAGCCATTAGCGGCCATGCAACAGAACGGACCATTGGACCCTCACCCCAAGCTGGTGCGGGAAGAGCACGCGATTGTCCTGGACTTCTTGCCGCACGGCTATCCGTTTGATCCGACACCGAGCCATCGGAAGAATCCCATCATCCAGGCGATAGGCCGCGACCGCTTCGTGCTGCTTGAGCTCGTCGCCAAGAAGGAGGCGTTCGTGCAGCCCCTGCAGGAAGTGTATATCGGTGAGGGCAAGCGCGACCAGGTCAATCACGTGGCGGGCAGGATCGCTCTCGAGAAGCTCACGAGCACGGCCAAGACCGAGCTCGAGTTCGTGATCAAGGATATCATCAAGAAGCGAGAGGCGGATTTCGTGCAGTTCTTCAATACGGCGCACCCGCTGTCGTTGCGCGTGCACCAGCTCGAGATGCTGCCGGGCCTCGGCAAGAAGCATCTGTGGGAGATTCTCGATGCGCGGCAGGACAGGCCGTTCGTGAGCTTCGCGGATCTGCGTGAGCGCGTGAAGCTCATGCCTGATCCTGAGAAGATGCTGCTGCGCCGCATCCTGAATGAGATCGCGGGAAAGGAGAAGCACCCGCTCTTCACGGACGTGTGATTCTGGCGTCATAGACAGGCACTTAATTCTTTTTGTATATAAATTAAAATATATAAAAATAATCGATAGGACAGCCAACACACAAATATTTTTATACACGAATAGAGTTCGACGCCCTAAGACAAGGGGGTCTCACAGAACTCTCGCGTCGAGGTGTGAAGATGACAAAGGGACGATGCATGAAGTGCAAAAAGGAAGTCGAGATGAAGGATGTCAAAGAAGTCACCATGAAGAACGGCATGCGCGCAGCCAAAGGCACGTGCGCCTGCGGCACCAAGGTCTTCCGCATCCTGGGCAAGGCATAAACACGCCAGCCCCGATCCTTTTTCTTTTCTTCTTCTCATTCTCATAAAATTTATATACCCCCAGAGCCACGGCTCCCCCACGCGCCAGACAGCGCGAAAAAAAGGAGGCAAGACAAATGGAGAACGACAAAGCAATCCTCATCGCCGTTCTCGGTGCCGTCTCCGTGCTCGCCATCATCGGCCTCGTGCTGATGTTCAACAGCGCAAGAACGGTCGGCATGGCAGGCGTCTACGTAGGAGACTACGGCTCGCCCAACATGCCAGGCATCGGCAGCGAAGTGTACTTCGAAAGAGAATGGGAACCGTCATACCTCGAACGCCAAGCCACCGCGGCACAAGGCGGCCGAGACGCAGAACAGAGGGTGGGCAACTATGGATGAAGCAAAAACAATCGCACTCGCCATGCTCGGCATCGTCTCCGTCCTGGCCATCATCGGCCTCGTGCTGATGTTCAGCACCGGCAGCAGCACAGGCGCATACGCATTCAGCTCTGACGTCGGCGCATCCCACACAGGACCCGGCGAAGGCTACGGCGGCGATCGGCGCTACGGCGGCCTCACCAACCCGTGCGGCGACCAGCCCCGCGGCGGCGCCAGCGCAGCCCAAGTCCAGGCATGGATCCAGTGCATGCAGGACTACAACAGCAACCGCTACGGCTACAACTAAAGCCAGACGCGTTTTTCTTTTTTTCCTTTTTCTATCGCAACAATTTTAAGAGCCGGCCCCAAGACAGACCGCATGGAACTCACCTGGCTCGGCGACTCCAGCATCCTCCTCCAAACACAAGGCACGACCATCTACATCGACCCCGTCCCCCCGCTCGAAGGCTGGCCTCGCAGCATGCCCGCCGCAGACCTCATCCTCCTCTCCCACGACCACCCCACCCACTTCTCCCACGCAGCCCTGCGGCAGCTGCGCAAAGACGGCACCGCAGTCTGGGGCGCAAAAGAAGTCGCCGCCCAACTCTACGGCTGCCTCCCCCTCAGTGAAGGCAGCCTCCTCGAATTCCGGCACATCCGCCTCCACGCCACCCCCGCCTACAACCCCACACCGCCCCGCTCAGGACCCCCCGGCATCAAGCTCACGCACGCGCGCGGCGATGCCATCGGCTTCCTGCTCGAACTCGAAGACAAACGCCTCTACTACGCAGGCGACATCGGCCTCATGCCGGAGCTGCGCCAACTCAGCTGCGACATCGCACTCCTACCAGTCGGCGGCACACTGACACTCCGCGCCAAAGACGCAGCGGACGCCGTCGAGCGGCTCGGCGCCCGCACCGCCATCCCCCTGCACTGGGGCGGCATCGAAGGGACACGCGATGACGCAGAGCTCTTCAAAGAGATCGTCGAAGACAAGAAACTCGCCACCGCCATCATCCCCGAGAGAAACCGGCCGATCCATCTCTAGGGCGAGATGCCCTGCAGCAGGATCGAGTGCAACGACGAATTCTTTGAAACACCGCTCTTCGCAGGGAAGAGCGACTCAGCGATGGACTCATTCAGGACATCCGCCGGCGCACCCGAGCCATTCTTCACCATAGGCGGCAGGGCCACGTTAGCAGGAACGGAATTCTTCGCCGCAGACTGCCAGCCATGCACCACTCGGTGCACCGTGATGCGCTGCGGCAGGCGCGCCTCGAACACCTTCTCGAACTGCGGCACGCTCTCCCCAGAGAACAGGCGCACGAGCGTCATGTCAAGAGCAGCATCATCGACCAGCGCGGACCAGTACGAGCCGTTCACATCCTTTATCACCAGCACGCTGAAATCTGATTTCGCATCAGCGTACTTGCGCACGCGCCGCACACCACCCTCCACCACCGCAAGCCCTGAGGGACGCAAGCCATTCTGCACCGCATCCATCGACGAGAGATTGACGAGGAAATTCGTGCACGCGAGAAGACCTGAGCCAGCAGACGAGCAGTACGCGACATTCGAGACATTGATGCCTGCCTCGCGGACGTGCGAATCCGCAAGCGAGAGAAGCTTCAGCCGCGCATCAGACTCGCTCAGGTTGAACCTGCTCGAGAGCACACGAGTGGCGTTATCCATGTCCAACCCTGCCGTCGCCTCAATCATCGCGCCATCAACAAGCGACCAGGAAGCGAGAGCCATCATCTGCGGCAGCTTCTGGAACGCATCCTCAGTAATCACGAGATACGCAGGCTGTGGCGAGCAGTCAGTCAGGTCTATCGCGCTCTGCGGCAAACCATTATCCCTCGCCATCGCTACTGCAGAGGAGCGGTTGATCGCCGCGCGCAGCAGCGTCGTCTCATCTCCGAATGCATCGAGCGCGGCATGGATGGTGCCGCAATTCTCCATGCGCAGTATCGCCTCGCTCTCAACCAGAGATGTTGAGACCATCGCGCGCGGGAACCAGTAGGAGTGTGCATTGTCGAACGCAGCATTGTCCCACAGCGTCGCTTTGCCAGCCACCGCCTGCCACACATACCCCTCATCCCACCACGCATCGATGATCGCAGAACCATTGACCTCCCGTTCAAAGAAGAGTCCGACATCGGTGTGCGCGGCGGTCACCGCAGGCAGCATAGACGTCTGAGCCCAGTACGGAAGGAATGGAGGCAGGAATACCGAGAGTATGACTACTGCGACGACGCACTGCGTTCCCCAGCGGGGAAGCCTGAAATGCACTGCTGCAGGAATCCTGCAGAGCGCAGGCCACACTGCGTGCAGGCCGAGAGCGAAGAGGAATAGCGCGGGAGCCGCGAGGTAGAAGCTGAAGCGGCGGGCGAGAAGCGTCGCGATAAAGACAGGCACAAACCAGCATGCGGCCAGGAGGAGCGCGGGCGGAGGGGAGAGCCTGCGGAGTCCCCGATACGCGAGATACGCCAGCGTCGCCGCGAGAGAGAGCAGCATCACGTAGCCGCCGAGGAAATTGACAAGGACTGGGAAGGGCGTTCTCTGCAGCTCACTGATTGACCCGATGAGCGAAGGATAGACCGCATTGAGCGTGCGTCCCGTCAAGTACCACTCAGCCCGCTGAACGAACTGCGTTCCAAGCAGCCAGTACGCTGCGAGAGCGCATGCCGCAACAAAGCCGGCGAGCGTGCCATAACTCCAGCGTTCGCGGCGGAACACCACCACGCGGAGTATCCTGAAAAATCCGAACACTGCAGCGAACATGCAGAGGACGATGAGGATATATGGCCACCCCTGCCAGATGTTGCTGAACACCCATAGGCTCGCGGCGAACGCGACAGCATACGCCGCTCGCGGGCGCCATGAACACGCCGTGCAAGCACAGACTGCGAAGAGTACGGCAGCAATCGAGAGCATGATCGCGGGACTCTGCGTATCGGTGTTACCCGCGAACGTGCCTAAGAAGAACAGCGGGTGTACTGCGAAAAGAACTCCCGCAATGCCCGCGATCGCCAATGAGCGAGTCAACCTGAGCACGAGCAGCACGAACAGCAGCGCAGCGAGAGTGCCGATGACTGCGGGGAGAAAGAACAGCGATTCGAGCAGAGTGGATGAGCTGGCCAACGCAACACCGAGCAACCCGTCAGATGCGTACCCCGCGCTTTGCCCGGCGAAACGATTGTTGAAGCGGTGGTAGGCAGCCAGTATCTTCGGCCACCAGTTCAAATCGACAGAGACACCATAGGGCGCAATACGCAGCCAGTCATGCTTCCTGCCTGCGCTATCGATTGGCGCCTCCGACCCAGTCTCGACTATATTGCGCGCCATGCGGTAGTACAGGTACGTATCCGCTTTGTAGAGGAACGGCTGTAGCGTGTCCGCTGACCCCTGAGCATAGAGCGATTTGAGCGATTCCACATCCTGCGCGACCCTCGCGGCGTACGCGGGCGACGCGCGCAGCTCGGCGAGGCGCGCATTCACCTCCCTCTCCAGACCCGCATCAGAGATGTACGGATAGGCTGCCTTGGTCTCCGCGATTGCCTGACGGACTGCATCGTTGTCGGCGAGAGCTGCAGCACGGGCATCCAACTGCGGAAGATATGCGGTTCGCGTGAGAGTCATCCATGCCGCGCCTCCGACAACCAAGAAGACAAGAACCAACGCCCACCACCGGAAGGCAGGACTGTCGCGCGCGCGTTGCTCCGGCGTATCGAGAGGGACCGTGGTGCTCGTCACCACAACATCAGTATCGTCTTCGCGCTCGCGCAGAATCTTGACAGGGCGAACAGCACGGGACTTGGCGAGATCGGTAGCTTTGGGCGCGTGACGCGTGACTGGCTTGACAGTCGCCTTATCAGGAGTCTCCCCGCTCGCCGCGCGCTCGGCAGGCGCTTCTTTCTCTTTCTCCTTGCGCTGCGCATCGAGAGTCTTGCCTATGTCAAGCGATGCGCCGAAGTCGAACTCTCTCATGCCCAAAAACCCCTGGCGCGGGCAGACGCCAGCAACTATATAAACATTAGCAAGGCTAATTTTATATACGAACCCTCGCAGGAGCATCCGCATGCGATACCTTGTAACCGGCGGCGCCGGCTTCATCGGCAGCCATGTCTGCGAAGCGCTGCTGGCGCGCGGAGACCATGTGACCTGCGTCGATGATTTCAATGATTATTACGACCCGGCCGCCAAAGAGCGCAACATACAGACTAGCCTGCAGTCCCCCCGATTCATTGTCTGCCGCGACAGCATCACGGACTTTGGCGCCATGCAGCGGGTATTTCAGCGAGAGACACCCGAGAGAGTCATCCATCTCGCTGCGCGTGCAGGCGTCAGGCCCTCCATCAGCCAGCCATTGCTGTATTCGCACGTGAACATCACAGGCACGCTGAACCTGCTGGAGCTCGCGGCGCAGCAAGGCATCCAGAATTTCGTCTTTGCCTCCAGCTCATCGGTCTACGGCGAGCGCAACAGCGTCCCTTTCAAAGAGACCGATCCCGTGGACAACCCTATCAGCCCGTACGCCGCGACGAAAAAATCTGGCGAGCTGCTCTGCCACGTATATTCGCGCCTGCACAACCTTCCCTGCTCGTGCCTGCGGTTCTTCACAGTGTACGGACCGCGTGGCAGACCCGACATGGCACCGTACAAGTTCACAAGGGCAGTCATGGAAGGCCAGCAAATCGAGATGTACGGCGATGGATCGACGCTGCGGGACTACACGTACGTCGATGACATCGTCGCAGGGGTCATCGCCGCCGCGGACAAACCTCACGCATACGAGATATTCAACCTCGGCAATTCCAGCCCAGTCACGCTCAAAGACTTCATCGCGACCATCGAGAAAGTCGCAGGAGCGCAGGCACGGATTGTCCAGAAGCCGCTGCAGCAAGGGGACGTATCCAAGACATACGCAGACACGAGCAAGGCGCAGCGCATGCTCTCCTGGCAGCCAAGCACCCCGCTCGAAGAGGGACTGCGCCGCACGCATGCCTGGCTGCAGCACCCCTAGTGCATAAGGTATTTAAGGGACTGCACAGAGGGAGAACGCATGGCGAAATACCTCGTGACTGGCGGCGCCGGCTTCATCGGCTCGCACATCGTCGATGCTCTCGTGGCACGCGGCGAAAATGTCGTCGTCTTCGACGACCTCAGCAGCGGCAGCGCCAAAAACGTAGCCCATCACGGCAAGAAGATAACATTCATGCAAGGCGATCTGCGCAATCCTGACGCGGTCAAGAAGGCGACCGAGGGATGCGACTTCGTGTTCCACCAAGCCGCCCTCGCCAGCGTCCCGAAATCATTCGAGCGGCCGCATGACTTCATCGACGTGAACGTCAAAGGGACCTACAACGTCTTCGCTGCTGCCCAAGAAGCGAGAGTCAAACGGGTGGTCTGGGCCAGCTCGAGCGCGGTCTACGGCGACGCCACGAAGATGCCGCAACGAGAGGGCGAAGAGGGCACCTGCATCTCTCCCTATGCGTTCACCAAGAAAGCTGGCGAAGATCTTGCCCGCATGTTCTGGAAAGCCCACGGCCTCGAGACTGTCTCCCTGAGGTACTTCAACGTCTTCGGTCCGCGCCAGGAACCAGACAGCCCCTATGCTGCAGCGATACCAAAATTCATCAAAGCGATCGCCAACGACCAGCCTCCGACCATATTCGGCGACGGGGAGCAGACACGGGATTTCACGTACGTCGCGAATGTCGTCGACGCCAACCTCCGAGCGATGAGCGCGCCTGCCGCCAGAGTCGCAGGCGAGGTCTTCAACATCGCGCTCGGCAAACCTACCTCAGTCAACCAGCTCATCCGCGAGATCAGCGCATTCCTCGGAAAGAAAAACAAGGCGGCCCACCTGCCTCCCCGGCAGGGGGACATCTTGCACAGCTGCGCGGACATCAGCAGAGCGGCAGCAGCCTTCGGCATGCGGGAATTCATCCCGCTCAAAGAAGGCATCAAGAACACGATCGAGTGGCACACGCGAACATAGACCGCCGAGTTCTTATGCGAAGCCACATATGAAGGCACCATGTGCGGCATCAGCGGCATCTTACGGTTCGACGGCAATCCTCCTGAGCGCAGCATACTCCGCGCCATGACAGACCGCCTCGCGCACCGAGGGCCGGACGGCAGCGGCATCTTCACCGAAGGGCCCATCGGTCTCGGGCATCGCCGTCTCGCCATCATCGACCTGAGCAAGCGCGGCAAGCAGCCGATGCACAGCGCGGACGGACGGCTCAGCATCACCTTCAACGGCGAAATCTACAATTTCCGGGAACTGCGCGAGGAACTCGAACACCAAGGCGTCCGCTTCAGCACGGAGACAGACACGGAGGTCATACTCCAGCTGTACGCCCGCGAGGGCGCGGAGTGCGTGCGCAGGCTCAGAGGCATGTTCGCCTTCGCCATATGGGACAGCGCGACGAAACGGCTGTTCCTCGCGAGGGACAGAGTCGGGAAGAAACCGCTGTATTACACGCGCACTGACAGAGAGTTCATATTCGGCTCCGAACTCAAAGCAGTTCTCGCACATCCCTCAGTGCGGCGCGAGATCAGCGCGCTCGCGCAGGAGCAATACCTCGCATGGGGCTATGTGCCCGCACCGCATTCCATATTCGCTGCCGTGAGGAAACTGCGACCTGCGCATACGCTCACTGTTCAAATGGACGGGTCCGCACGCGAAACACAGTACTGGAATCTCGCATACGCGCCGCAAGAGCGAAGCATCCAGGACTGGCGCAGCCTGATCCTCCAGGAGCTCGAGACTTCGACGAAACTGCGCATGACCAGCGATGTCCCGCTCGGCGCGTTCCTGAGCGGCGGCATCGACTCAAGCGCCATCGTCGCGCTCATGAGCAGGAGCAGCGACACGCCAATCAAGACGTTCTCCATAGGATTCGAAGAGCAGACATTCAACGAGCTCCCCCATGCGAAGATTGTGGCAGACGCATTCGGCACCGAGCACACTGAATTCGTCATCCAGCCCCGCGCAGCGGATATCCTGCCGTCGCTCATCTGGCACTACGACGAGCCGTTCGCAGACAGCTCCGCGCTGCCCAGCTACCACCTAGCAAAGCTGACGCGCAGCAAAGTCACTGTCGCGCTCAACGGCGACGGCGGCGATGAGAGCTTCGCAGGATACGAGCGCTATGCAGTCGACCGCCTCATCACGGAGTACCGACGGATGCCGCGCATCATTAGGAGCGCGATCGCGACGGGCGTGAGGCTTCTTCCCGAGCCTGCAACGCAGAAGAACGTGCTCCGCAAGGCGAAGCGGTTCGTCGAAGTCTCAGCGATGCGGCCGGGCGAGCGGTACGAGCGCCTCATGAGCATCTTCCCCGACAACGAGCTGCTCGAACTGACAGGCACAGGACTGGAACGGCACCTCCTGAGGGATGCGTACAACGCAGGTCCGAGAGACGCTCTCGCGGCGAAGATGCGCACAGATATCCTCACCTACCTACCCGATGACCTCCTGGTGAAGATGGATCGGGCAACGATGGCGCACTCGCTCGAAGCCCGCAGCCCGTTCCTGGACCACCGCGTGATGGAGATTGCTGCAAGCATCCCCTCGCACCTGAAGCTGCAAGGATTCAACACCAAGCACATCCTCAAACGGGCTCTCGCAGGCATACTCCCCAAGAGCATCCTGCAGCGCAAGAAACAGGGCTTCGGCGTCCCTCTCGGCGCATGGTTCCGCGGAGAGCTGCGCAATATCGCGCACGATGTGCTCCTTTCGCCGACGACAGCGCGGCGCGGCCTGCTGCGGCAGGAAAAAATGCAGACGATACTGCGCGAGCACTGTTCGAAACGGGCTGATCACAGCCACCGCATCTGGTCACTGCTGTGGCTCGAGCTGTGGTACCGCATGTATGCCGAAGACGAAGCGGCACCGGCGAGATCAATCAGCGAACTTCTCTAATCGGCCGCTCCAGAAGCCAGAACAATCCGCCTGCCGCGAACACCAACAGAAGCAGGGAAAAAGAAAGCCTGTGCCGCACGAGCGTTCCGAGATTCGCTTCGAATACGCTGAAGAGCAGCAGGGAGAGCAGACAGAATACCAGGATAGGCTCTGCCACGGCCCAACGCGAACGAGACCTGACGATGCCGAACACAGCAAGAGCGATCGACACGTGGAGGACGAACATGTCCGGCAGGAGCGCAAGCCACCGAACTGACGTGAACTGCCAGGGGAACGGCGCGGCGAGCGCGTACGCCATGCCAAACGGCAGGAACAGGAGAAACCCCCCGAGCGAGGAAAGATCCGCGGATTGCAAATACGCAGCGTCCCCGAATGCGAGGACACTCCGGCGGTAGTCGACTATCTCCAAAAGAGACGCAAGAGCGGTCCCGCCAGAGAGTAAATCCTCCGCGAGAGCCACGAGAGTGGCAAAAAAAAGAGCGCCGAGAAGCACCCATATCTTCGCGCCAAGGATGCGCCGTCCGATGGCGAGAGCAGCGGCCGCGACGAGAAAGAAACCAAAATAGAACCTCACGACGAGCAGCAACGCGACCATGCCCATGGCGGGCAGCAGCCAGGCAGCAGACCTGCCCGCAGCGAAGCGGCAGATGCACAGCAAGCCTATCGCGGCGAGCAGCAGCGCGAGCGCTTCCTTAAGCACGAGCGACCCCCATATGAGCGATGACGGCGTGAGCAGCACCGCGGCATACGCGAATACCCCTTCTTTGGGGCCAAATATCTCGCGAGTGATTGCATAGATAGCGATGGCCAGAAGCAGGACGATGAGGAATGAGAACATCCTGCTCGCGAACATGCTTGTGCCAAAGAGGAGTTTGCCGAGAGCATACACGTAGATCATCCCATAATTGGCGCGCTCGATCATGAATCCCTGGAAGCTGAGGGACGGCCCGCCAAGCCATTCCTGCGCTTTCTGCCTGGCGAAGTGGTCATAGAAATCCTCATCCGGGAAAGACTGGGATGAGAAAGACGCCGCCCCGCTGATGATGAGATGAAGCATGAGCGCGGCTATTGCCAGCGAGAAAAGGACGGGCGCGTGCCGCTCGTTTCGGACGCAGCAGATGAGGGCGAATGCAGCGACGAGCACCAACGCAGGGATCCCCGCCATCTCGCGCACAGGCAGGAAGAATCCCAAGATCGCCAGCGCGGAGAAGAGAGCGGGCAAGCAGAGCCATCGTGCGCTCACCGCGCGCCAAATGATGTCCGCGACGGAGCGGAGACGCAACGCGCAGCTTATGCGCGTTGCGGCGGCAACGACAAACGAGTCATTCATGCACACGCACCTCCACGACAGTCGCGGCATATGTCGCCTCATCCAGAACGACTGGCAGAGTGCTGCCAACGGCAATCGGGTAGCCGCCGATGGTCCCATCCAATCCCGGGCGTACATGCCCCTTGAGAGTCAAGTTCCTGCCGGGGACAAGTATCTGCGGCTCCCAGCGGGATATCTCGATAATCCTCGCATCGCCGGCGACGCCGAATGACATCGTCTCAGGGGATATTGCAAAAGGGAACTTCTCAACGCGCACGAAGATATCATAACCATCAGGCTCCCCGCGAGGGAGAACAGCATACAACGCGAGCGAGACAAGAGCTATGCCGAGAGCCACGACCGCGATTCTATCAAGAGCGTGCATCGCGGAGCAATCCTTATAAGCGTCTTAAACCTTTCGAACGCATGCGCATAGCGTTCTTCACCACGGACCTCTCCGGCGGCGGCGGACGGGTCTTAAGCACCCTCATTCCCTCGATGGCCCGCGAGCACGAGATCACGCTCATCCTGCGGCGCGCTCTTCCCGACCATCCTGCGCCGCACGGATGCGAGACAATCATCCTCAGGTGCAGCGCTCTCGGCAGGCCCGCACTGATCGCGCACATCCTCCGCAAAAGGCGCATCCATGCAGCAGTCTCACTCATGCCCGGCAATAATATCGCAGCGGCGCTCTCGCGGGCATATGGCTCCCGCGCGAAAATAATCATGACTGAGCACACGCAGCTCACTGCAGACCTCGCAAGCAGAGGACTATGGGGTCTGATGACGGCATGGCTGGTGCGTCTCATTTACCCGATGGCAGACCGCATCGTCGCAGTCTCACCCGGCATCGCCCAGGACCTCCGCGCGCTCGGCGTCAAGAGACGCATCGAGGTCATACCTAACCCCTTCGATATCAAAGCAATCCGCGCGGCTGCACGGCACGGCCGCAAGAAAAAATCAATGCAAAAACGCATCATCGCGGCCGGACGGTTAAGCCGCGAAAAGGGGTTTGACGTCCTGCTACGCGCATTCGCCCTTCTCCCCTCAAGAATCAATGCTACCCTCACCATCCTCGGTGACGGTCCAGAGCGGCAGCGGCTCGCGGATCTCTCTAGAGATCTGCATGTCGACTCCCGCGTAAGTATGCCCGGCCGCACAGGGAATCCGTTCAAGACGATGGCGGGAGCGGATGTCATCGTCGTCCCCTCGCGCTGGGAAGGATTCGGCAATGTCATCGTCGAAGCGGCGATCCTCGGCGTGCCGATTATCGCTGCCGACTGCCCCACCGGTCCGCGGTGGATACTCAAATCGGACGAGCATCTCGTGCCGCCTGAGGATCCGCGCGCGCTCGCCACAGCAATCGAGCGGCAACTGCTCCATCCCTGCCGTCCGAAAATCGACGTGAGTGAATATGACGTCGAGAGTATCGCGCAGCGCTACGGATCCATTCTTCGCTGAGGCTTCACGAAATGCATCTCCATGAGGTTATGCATTCTGAACAGACCGCCTAAACCGCCGACCAGCCGCCAATACAGCCGCACGAAGAAATTCTTCTCATGGCGGTACTCCTGACCGCTGAAGGTCTTGAAGAAGACCGGCAACAACCCTTCGCTGATGCCCGCGAGCGAGAGCGTCCACTTGTCAAAGCCGAGCAAGTGGAAGGGGACGAATGTCGGAGATATATGGATTGTCCTGCCGAACGGGTAGAGCAATGCATCGGTCAGGACGAAGAATATCCCCGCCTCATTCGGCATTTGACAGACGAGCGTGCCGCCCGGCTTGAGCCATTGCGCGCATCGGCGCACGAGCTCACGGGGGTTCTCAACATGCTCAAGCACATGAGACAGGACAACGACATCAAATGCCCCACGAGGGACACGGGCAGACGCCCATGTCGCCACCTTGATCGGCAATCCGTATTTGCGGCGTGCGTGTTCGACAAACACGGGAGATGGATCGAATCCCTCCGCATCGAAGCCGCGCGAACGCGCGAACGCAACTAGATCGCCGCGCCCGCACCCCACATCCAGGAGCTTGCCTGAGACGATGCCCCGACGCGCGAGACTTGAGAAGATGTGCGAGGTCAGACGCTCTTTGTCTTCGACACTCTTTGGGAAATATGAAATGTCCGAGTACATCCGTGCGATCTCGTCAGCACTCAGGCGAGGCATCGGATCCGCACGGATAAGACTGCAGAACGAACACCGAACTATCCTGGTCTCGCGGAAATCACGGCGGCCCTTGCGCACGCCTACGAACTTTTTGCGGGTCGCGCCGCACAGGGGGCAAGGAGATCGCATGCCACCCGTCGTGCGCGTGAGAATTTAAAGCTGCCCGTTGCGAAGACTTATAAGTAGCCACGGAGAGGGAAGACATCCATGAAACGCCGCGCATGGGCAGTTCTTGAACGAGTCCACACCCGTCTCTTCGGGCACCCCCCGGGAGAGAAGACCCGCCAGTTCCTTCAAGACATCATTGCGGTGTACGGCGGGACACTCATCGCTGGCGGGTTTGGACTCATCGGGTTCCTCCTCACGGCGAGGCTGCTGGGTCCGGAAGAGTACGGGAAGTTCAACCTCATCATCGCAACGGCAGGATTCCTCATCATCCCCATGATCTGGGGACACACGACAGCTGCGGCGAAGTACATGCCTGCCGCAAAGAAGCCTGATCAAATAATTGCCTCCGTGACAACCCTCGTACTTGGCAGCATCCTCATCTTCGGGGCACTGGCTTACGCATTGGCGCCGAGCATCGCCGCGATCATAGGATTCGACGCGGCGCTCATTCGCATGGCCACACTCTACGCAGCCATCCTTGCGGCGTACTACCTCGCAGAGGCTCTCCTGCGCGGACTGATGAGGATGGACATCGTCGGCATCGGCAGAGCGGTCCTTTCAATAGCGAGCCTCGCTGTCACTCTCGCGCTGCTCTTTAGCGCGGGAAATCACCGCGCGAGCACGCCAATTATCGCAGGCATCCTCGGGAACGCGGTCTTTGTCTGCCTCGCGCTCCCGTGGATACGGCTACGCATCAACTCAATGACATGGGAATCCCTTCGAAGAATCCTCCATTATGGCCTGTTCACTGCGATCAGCTTCATCACGGGGACAGTCATGGCATATACCGACCGCGTGATGCTCAATGCGTTCCGCGGCGTGACTGAGGTCGGCATATTCGGCGCGTACCAGCTCCCCACGCTCTTCGTCAGCGAGAAACTGCTCGCGCCGTTCATCCTCGTCTTCTTCTCGACAGCCGCGGCATACCGGCACAAGCGAGCATTGTGCAAGAAGATGACGATCGTGCTGCCGCTCGCGGCAGCGGCCATCTTCGCGCTCACCGCAATCAGCGTGACAGCAGGTTTCGCGTTCCTCGGAGCCGCGTACCCCTTCTCCCTCTTGACTGCGATGGTATTCTGCGCCACAGCTGCGACATATTTCGCGGCGTCCGCGCGTATGTGGTTCATCGCGAGCACGGGCATCGCAGGCGTGCGCTGGTCCTGCCTCGCAGGCATCATCGGCATGGCAGTCAATATCGGAGGAAACTACCTGCTCATCCCGCTGCTCGGCGTTCTCGGAGCTGCGCTCAGCACCTTCGGCGCTGCTGCCGCGCTGATAGCGATATCTATTCCCGCATTGCGCCGCACTATCGGAGGCGAAGATTGATGAAGTGCGATGTGACTATCGCAGCATACAACGCAGAGCATGAACTCCATAGAACTGTTGAGTGCGTGCTACGCGCGATACCTGCTCGCGTCCTTGGCAAGATCGTAATCGTCAACAACAACAGCACCGACGGTACTGCGAGAGTTATCAAAGAGCTGCAGAAAGAACACCCTGCGCGCATCAAAGCAGTCATGCACGCAGGGATGCTCGGGAGCGTCAGGTACAGGCAGGCGCAGGAGTGCTCCACCGAGTACATCATATATGTCGACAGCAATGTCCTCCTCCACCCCACATGGTGGCGCGTGGTGCGGCAGCACATCGCTGACGATGTGGGCTGGATATTCGGACACACCAGGACAGTCTATCCGCAACCGTACCATGATTTCTTTGAGTGGACAATAAAGAAATTCGGGGGCGTGGGTTTCGGCGACACGCTTGTACGGCGGGATATCATCCTTGCCTGCCCCGAGATGAACCTGATCCATCTCGGCGAGGATAATTACGTCCATGACGCATGCAAGAAGAGAGGGGTGCGGCGCGTGTTCATCCCGACGCAGATTGCGGACCACGGAGTCATTGGCAGGCACGGCCTTTTCCTGCGGCACGTGCGGGCGGGCCAATCGTATAGCATCAAGAACGGAATGGCCCGCTCAATCACGCGCTGCATCCGTTTCGCGGCAGGGGACTGCCTCAATGTGATTAGGTATGCGAGAGAGTCACGATGCAGCATGCACACCGCGCTCGTCTTGGCAAACGAGCTCATCCTCTTGCGGTGGGCATTCCTGGAAGGGATCCTGAGACTGCGGAAGCTCGTGCGCGATCCCGACGCGAAGCGACAGCGGCGATAAGGGCCTCATAGCGCGGGAGAAGCGCAGGAATGTCGAGCGCAACGATGGACCGAGCTGCCTCGCGCGACAACCGCCTTCTCAGAGCAGCGTCGCAGAGCATCCTCTGCAGCGCGCGACTGAGAGCGATGGTGTCGGCAGGGGGCACAAGGATGCCGTTCACGCCGTCAGTAACGACGTCACGGACGCCGCCAGGGCAATCTGATGCGATGACCGGTGCGCCGCACGCCATTGCTTCGAGCAGCGCATTGGGCAGGCCCTCGTAGAGAGACGGGAGAACGAATACGGTTGCGCGGCTCATCAGGGCATACGGATTCTCCAGGAAACCTGCGAACTCCACGCGCGACTCAATACTGAGAGCAACCGCTTGCGCATGGAGCCGCTCACTGAGTTCTCCTTTACCTATGATGATAAGCCTAAGATGCCTGTGCGCTGGCGCGATGGCTGCGAACGCGTCAAGCAGAGAAGAGAATCCTTTCTGCGCAGTCAGCCGCCCCGCGGCGAGGATGAACGATCCCCGCACAGCCACGTCTGCGGCGACAGCGAGTGAACGTATCCGTCGCAACGGCACCACATTCGGGATAACTTGCAACACGCGGCGGGAAATACCGAACTGCCGTCTGAGCTCGTCGGCAGTCTGCTGCGCATTGACAAGAACCGCATCCGCCCAAGGATAGAGCCATCTGGCCACGAAACGCCAGAGCCACGGACGGCGGAGCGTGACATTCGATGAGCTGAGATTCACGGATGGCGCGGCGCGCTCGCTCACTATCAGGCCCCCCTTCCAGCCCGAGAGCCGCGTGAGGAGCGCTATGAGATTGGGGCCGGGCATGAAGCTGACGAGCACATCCGGCTTCTGCTCGCGCAGCAGCATACGCAGCCGCCTGACAAGACGGAAGAGCGTCGAGACCCTCTCGAGCAGAGGGCCGCCCGGATCGCCGATGCAGAACACGGAAATTCCGCGAGGCACATCATAATCGAAGATCCGCTCATAGACTATGAGCAGCGGCTGGAAGCGGGAGGGATTGAGATTGCCGATGATGTTGAGCAACGAACGTTCCGCACCGCCGCCAATGAGGCACGGAACGAGGAACGCCACCTTCACCCGACGGGTTGACTCGCTCGACATGCACCACGCAGCACGGGACGGCTTATAAACCTGCATCGGCGGTCCGCGCGCGTTAGCTTATTAACCTCCGGCGGATTGCGCAGCGCACACCCATGAATATAGTCATCGTCATGCCCGCATACCGCGCAGCGAAGACAATCGGCGCAGTGTTCGAACGTATCCCGCGCCAGTTCTACGACTCGCTCAAGAACATCGTGGTCGTCAATGACGGCAGCACTGACGACACGGCGGAAGTCCTCAAGGCGCTCGAGAAGAGATATCCGAAGATCAGCGTCATCGCCCACGAGAAAAACAGGGGCTATGGCGCCGCGCAAAAGACCGGATTCGCGGAGGCCGTACGGCTCGATGCGGATATCGCCATTCTGCTCCACTCAGACGGCCAGTACCCTCCAGAGATGCTTCCTAAAATGATAGCCCCGATCAGTGACGGCAACGCAGATGTCGTGATAGGCTCTCGCATCCTCGGAGGCGAGGCCCTCAAAGGAGGCATGCCGCTCTACAAATATCTCGGCAACAGGTTCCTCACCGCCCTCGAGAACATCGCATACGGGATGGATATCTCTGAGTACCACACAGGGTACTGTATCTACAGCCGCAAAGCGCTGCAGCGCATACCGTTCGATCGCCTGAGCGACACGTTCCACTTCGATGGAGAGATGATCATGATGTCCGGCAAGAAGGGCTTGAGACTGAGAGAGATCGGCATACCGACGAGATATGCGGACGAGAAATCCCATCTCAACCCGTTCATCTACGGACTGGATGTGCTCCGCATCATCCTCCGCCACAAGATGGGAAAATATGACTTCTAGAACAAACGCCCCAAGACTTGCCTCAGCCACGAGAGCTGCGATCGCGATATTCCTCCTGGCGTTCATGCTGCGCGCTGCGCTCGCGGTTATCGTCACCACCAGCCCATCGAGCTTCGACGAACATATCCTCGGCGGGGATTTTGAGAGGTATCACTCAATCGCCACGTCACTCCTGCGCGGCGAGGGATTCTCGGAAGGGCGGGGGCCGACAGCAATCAGCGCACCGCTCTACCCGCTCTGGCTCGCAGGCGCGTATTGGGCGGGAGGCATAACCCCCGCGCCAATCCTCCTTGCACAGCTGCTCCAGGCAATCGTTGGCGCAGCGACAGCAGTCGTTCTCTATGCCGCTGCGAGGTCATTCCTTCCCGAGCGTGCCGCCCGCGCCGCAGGCATCATTCTTGCAGTATATCCTCACCACATCATACTGAGCGTGCAGTTGCTGACAGAGACGCTCTTCCTCTTCTTCCTCGCCCTGTTCCTCTGGGCGTGGATTTCATGTGTTATCAAGCCAACACCCCTATCTGCCGTGCTAACGGGCGGCGCGTTCAGCGCAGCGGTGCTCACAAGGCCAGTCATCGTGCTATTCCTCCCCTTTGCGCTCGGGTTCATCATCGCCAAGAACGATGAACGAGCTGCGCGTATGCGCTGTTGTGCGCTCATCTTCTTGATCTCTGCCACGCTCATTCTTCCGTGGTCTATCCGCAACAGTCTCGCCTTCGGCTCGTTCGTTCCCCTCTCGACGTGGGGCGGGCACGCGCTCTATCAAGGCAACGCGCCGAACGGAACGGGTGGTCAAGGTGGAGATATCCTGCTTTGGCGCGACTATGCGCCAATTGATTTCGCGGCAGCATACCCGAACATCACCCTCAACGAGGCAGAAAGAGACACCGCATACAAAAACGCCGCCATCAAGAACATCCTGGCGCACCCATTCGGATTCCTCATGCGCGCGCCGGCCAAGCTGCGCAATATGCTGCGCATCAATTATGAGGGCGCCTCGCTGAAGAACGGCATCGTGACGACGATGAGCTACGTGCCCGTGCTCCTCGCAGGCACCTTGGGGATGTGGCTGCTCCGCAGACACCTGCAGACACTCTGTCTGAGCGCGTTCCTCATGTACTACCTCGCGTTCCACGCAATATTCTTCGGCATCATCCGGTACAGAATTGTCATAGAAATGGTCCTGGCGGTATTCGCAGCGTATGCAGTCCACCGAGCAGTCGCCTCCCTCACACGGCCACATGAAAACTCAGGCAGAACACCTGCAAACGCCCCATGAAATCCTCCCTGCTCCGCATCCTTGCCTGCCCCGCCTGCGCTGGTGCGCTCACTCTCCAGACGTTTCGCAAGGAAGGGATGGAGATACTCGACGGCAAGCTAGCATGCCGATCCTGCGCAAGCGCGTACCCCCTCATTGCAGGGGTACCGCGCATGCTCGCGAGAGAATACCTCGGAGAAGTGGAGAGGATGCATCCTTCATTCTTCAAGGAGCATCCGGAATTCAGCACGGGGCGCTCAGCGCAGAAGAAGGGCCTCTCGCCCAAAGAGAGGACACAGAGGAGCTTCGGATATCAGTGGACTCGCTTCAGCCAGATGCATGAGACATTCCGGCACAACTTCCTCAATTATCTCTACCCCTCGACAGAACATTCATTCAAAGGCAAGGTTGTACTCGATGCAGGGTGCGGCTTCGGCAGGCATCTTTTCTATGCAGCCACGTTCGGCGCGAAGACGGCGGTCGGGCTTGATTTCAGCATCGCTGCTGACGTCTCATGGAACAACACCCGGCGGCTCCCCCACGCACATGTCGTCCAAGGAGACATCTATCATCCACCATTCCGACGAGAGACGTTCGATTTGGTCTATAGCGTCGGCGTGCTGCACCACCTGCCGACACCCGAGAGCGGATTCAGGAGCCTGCTGCCCCTCGTAAGACGCGGCGGAATCGCGCATGTATGGCTTTACAGCAAGGCGCGCCCGATCAGCAATACCTTGATGGAGGCTATCAGGGTATTGACAAGGAATCTACCCTTCAATGTGCTCTATTGCTTGTGCTACGCCTGCGCAATCCTCGACTACACAGCGATACGCGCATATACCGCGCTCGCGAGCGACAGAGGAACGAAACCTGTAGCGGAGGCCATCGCTCCCGCCCGCATCAAACTCTACTCCCGCTATCCCTTCCAGGTCTGCTTCGCGGATTGGTTCGACCGGCTCTCAGCACCCATCAGGTTCTATTATGACGAGAAGGAAGTGCGCGCATGGTTCGAACGCGCAGAACTCTCAGATATACACACAAGCCCCACAGGGAGATACGGATGGCGGGGCAGGGGGCGAACGTGAAAGCGCTCGTCATCGTCTCGCACGAAAACGGCCCTGCTGCGAGGTTCCGCATCTATCCGCTTCTCGATCGACTTCGCCAGAGAAGCATCGATGCAACAGTCATCCCTTTTGTCGACGCCGCGTTCCACCGAGTATTATACAAAAAAGGGCACAGCGTTGCCAAGGCGTGGCATCTCGCACGGGCGCTCGTCCGTGCAGCGATACTGCCCATCCGCGCGCTGCGATATGATGTCATCCTCGTGCAACGAGAGGCATGCCTGATCGGCCCCCCGCTTATCGAATGGATGCTTTCGATACTCAGACCACTCGTGTATGATTTCGACGATGCGGTTTATCTCGCGCCCAGCGGCCTGCGAGGTCTCCGCAAATGGCTCAGGAATCCTGAGAAGACCTCTCGGATCATCAAACGCAGCACGATAGTTCTCGCAGGGAACCAGACTTTGGCGAAGTATGCCCTGCTGCACAACCAAGCAGTGCGCATTCTCCCCACAGTTATCGACACAGCATACTACCGCCCAGGGAACCGCCGCAATACAGTGCCCGTGATAGGCTGGACGGGCAGCAAGACCACGCTAGAATATATCCGACGGCTCACCCCCGCGCTAGAGCGTCTCGCCAAACAGCACACATTCGAGCTGCACATCATCGCCAATGATATCGCGCCATGGCAGATCACTGGCGTGAACACGAAATTCATGGGATGGGAGCCTGACAAAGAGCTCCAGAGAATACAGAGTTTCGATATCGGACTGATGCCTCTTCCAGATGATGAGTGGACACGGGGCAAATGCGGGCTCAAGGCATTGCAATACATGGCATGCGGTGTCGCAACAGTCGTTTCGCCCGTCGGGATGAATCGGGAACTCATCGCAAACGGCGACAGCGGCCTGCACGCAACGACGGATGAAGAGTGGTGCCGCGCAGTATCCTCCCTGCTAGAAGATGAGGCTCTCCGGGCGAGACTTGGCACGAACGGGCGGCTGACTGTCGCGTCGAGCTATTCCCTCGACACGGCAGCACCGATACTTGCAGCAGCACTTCTAGACGCAGGTGAATGAACATGGCAAAGATAGCGCACCTCATCACTCGTCTCATCCACGGCGGTGCGGATGAGAACACCATGCTGACTGTCGAGGGCCAGCTGCGCAACGGCCATGAGGTCACGATTGTCGTCGGGGAGGAATATGATGACGCGCTCGTCCAGAGTATGCGCGAGAAGGGCGCTGCATTTCACAGCGTGCCGCTGCGTCATTTCTCGCTCAAGAGCGCGATGCGCTGTGTCCGCCCGCTCGCGGAGTACCTGCGAGGGCAGGAGTTCGATATAGTCCACACGCATGAGACTGAGATGGGGATTGTCGGGCGACTCGCCGCGAGACGCGCAGGGGTTCCCTTCATCGTGCACACGGTGCACGGGGTTCCGTTCTCGCCACACCGCCCGCTATGGCTCAATACCTTCGTGTCGATTCTTGAGAGGTATTGCGCGCGGTTCACTGACGCGATCATCACTAATTCGGACAGCATCCGGGAAGAATATCTGCGCAGGAGGATCGGCCGCCGACGCCAGTACGTGACGGTGCACAGCGGCATCGACCTTCGGAAGTACGCGAGGCCTCTGCGGCCCGATGTCACTGCGCGACCGACGATAACAATCATCGCGCGGTTGGCGCAGGGCAAAGGCCATGGCGATCTCCTCAAGGCTGTCGCACGGCTGCGAGGGAAAATCCGCGGCCTGCGATGCATGATCGTCGGCGACGGAGAGCGGCGCGATGCGATCGCGCTCGCCATCGCGCGGCTGGGACTCAATAAGACTGCGAGTATCCTGGGCCATCGCGAAGACATTCCCGCCATCCTCGCGCAAACGACCGTCCTCGCGCTGCCCGCGTACTGGGAAGGGACGCCCCGGGCCATCACTGAAGCGATGGCTGCCGGTGTTCCCGTTGTTGCGACGCCTGTCGGCGGTATCGCCGAGCAAGTGGAGCATGGTGTGAGCGGCTATCTCGTGCCAGTCAAGGACCCGCTCGCGCTCGCGGACGCGATCGAGAAGATACTCCAGGACAGCGAGCTCGCCCACTCGATGGGAGCGGCGGGAAGGCATCGCGCAAAACAGTTCTCCAAAGAGGCCATGGTCCATGGCATCGAAGATGTCTATGACGCCCTCCTCAGATCGCACGGCGCCCTCCAGAAACCTTAAAAACTCTCTCTGATGAGCGCAGGTCATGCCCGCTCTGCTCACGTACGCGAATATCGCGCTCTCGTTCTTCGCGACGCTCCTCGTGCTGCCGTACTGGATCAGGCGCGCGAGAGAGCACGGTTTTGTCGGGACTGACATGCAGAAGCTCGACAAGCCGAAAGTCGCGGAGATGGGAGGCATCTGCGCGGTCTTGGGCATCATCGTCGGTCTGCTCACATATGTCGGCCTGCAGGTCTTCATCTATCATAGCTTCAATCCCGTGCTGTTCCAGCTGGCGGCGACGACGAGCGTGCTCATCGCGTGCATGATCGGCCTGATCGACAACCTGCTGGGCTGGAAGATCGGGCTGCGCCAGTACCAGAAGGTGCTGCTGACGCTGCTCATCCCAATCCCGCTCATGGTCGTGAACGCGGGCGAGCATATCATGACACTGCCGCTCGTCGGGAACATCGATTTCGGCATCATCTATCCTCTTCTTATCATCCCGCTCGGCATCATCGGCGCGTCGAACGCGTTCAACATGCTCGCAGGCATGAACGGCCTCGAGGCGGGGCAGGGCATGCTGATCCTCGGCACGCTGGGATATATCGCGTGGGGGACGGGGCACTCGCCGGCGGCATTGATCGCCGCGTGCGCTGTCGCTGCGCTGCTCGCGTTCTGGCTCTTCAACCGCTATCCTGCAAGGGTGTTCCCTGGCGATCCGCTCACGTACAGCGTGGGCACCATCATCGCGATTGTCGCCATCTTGGGCAACATGGAGAAGTTCGCGCTCATCCTGTTCATCCCGTACTTCGTCGAGTTCGTGCTGAAATTGCGCGGGGATTTCAAGAAGGAGAGCTTCGCGCGCGTGCGGCATGACGGGGCTCTGGAGAACCAGCATGCGCAGTGGTACTCGCTGACGCACGTGGCCGTGTCATTCCTGCGACGCGTCAAGGGGTCGGCGTATGAGCAGCAGGTGGTGTGGGCGATCCATCTCGCGCAGGCATTGCTGTGCATCATCGTGCTCTTCCTCTACCAACCGCCGATCGCCTGAGCATATGCGCGTCCATGTCTTCGGCAGCGGCATCATCGCCCAGGGATTCTCGCGAGGATTGCTGCGGCGGGACCATGTCATGTCTGCATCGGATACGCCAACGCATGATGCGCGGGAGGTGTGGGACGCTCTCGGCGGAGCGCGGCTCGACACCGTGCTCGATTGCTCGGAGCTGCGCGATGCGTACGCGTGCGAGCGCGGTCCGCAGGAAGCGTTCGCGCGCAACGTCCTCGGCCCGCTGACACTCGCAGAGTACTGCGCAGAGACGGGCATATCCCTGACGCGGGTCACGAGCGGGCACATCTATGAGGGAGACGTGTGCGGCTGGCCGCATGGCGAAGCCGCGGTGCCGACGTATTGCAAGAGTGTGCACAGCCGCACGGTCGCGATGGCGCAGCAGCTCCTGCCAACGGATGCGCTGCAACTTCGCATCGGATCGATCGTCATGGGCGAGCGCCATCCGGAGAATCTGCTGACGCATCTCGCGGACTGCGGGTATGGCGGAATCGTGCCGGAGAGCGTGATCACGCTCGATGATCTGGTGCGGACCGGGATCACGCTCATCACGCAGAGGGCAACGGGCGCGTACAACGTGGCCAATCCCGGCGGGATGTCTGAGAAGGATATCATGCAGGAATACCGCCGCCTGGTCGATCCGGCGGCGCGTTTTGAGGCGCTCAATCCCGTCGGCATCGGGTATGCGAATCCGCTGCGGACGTATTGCGTGCTGGGGACGGAGAAGCTGGAGGCAGCGCGCATCGTTTTGCCTTGCGCGCGCGATGCGGTGCGGGAGTGCTGCGAGGATTACTTCTTGGGGCTCCTGTCAGGGACGTAGCGGATGCTGACGTCCTCATCGCAGAACGCTTCCTCTTCGTCCGCGGTGCCTGTGACGATGCGCCAGAGCGCCCTGCCGACGCTCGCGAGGCGCGATGTCTCTTCGGCGTGGTTGCGCATGACCCCTGGCGATAGCATATGGATGACCCCGTATCGTCGGTGGGCAAGGGGATATTTAACCATTCTGTCGAGAAAATCACGGAATCGCTCACGGGCGTAAGCTTTATAATAGGTCTTCGGATAGCGCGGCGCATGAACTTGGACGAGCGAGTCAAGGGCACAGTCATCGGCAGCCTCGGCCTCGGCTATGTCGGCCTCCCGCTCGCCGTCGCCATGGCCAAGCACTATCCCGTCATCGGGTATGACATGAACGCCCAGAAGATCGCCATGCTCAAAGCAGGCCAGGACCCCACCAACGAGGTCGGTCCCGATGGCATCAAGGCGACCACCGCGCAGTTCACCACCGATGCGGCGGAACTCGGCAAGAGCAACTTCATCATCGTCGCCGTACCGACACCTGTCACTGCGGCGAAAGTCCCTGATCTGACTGCCATCATGAACTCCGCCGACACGATTGGCAAGCACATCAAAAAAGGCACCACGGTCGTGCTCGAGAGCACCGTGTACCCGGGCGTGACCGAAGAGGTCTTCGGCCCACGCATCGCCAAAGCGTCAGGCCTCGAGATAGGCAAGGAGTTCTACCTCGGTTACTCTCCTGAGCGCATCAACCCCGGCGACACGGAGCATACCGTCGAGAAGATCAAGAAGATCGTCGCCGGCCAGGACGAGGAGACCCTCAAGTACATCGCCGCAGTCTACGCCAAACCCATCAAAGCGGGCCTGCACCTCGCCCCCAGCATCAAGGTCGCCGAGATGAGCAAAGTCATCGAGAACACGCAACGAGACATGAATATCGCATTCGTCAACGAACTGAGCCGCATGTGCCGCGCCGAAGGCATCGACGTCAAGGACGTGCTCGACGCGGCAGGCACGAAATGGAACTTCATCCGCATGCGCCCCGGCATCGTCGGCGGGCACTGCCTCCCCGAGGATCCGTGGTACATGCTGCAGCGCGCGCTCGAGCACGGCCACATGAGCGCGCTCATCCAGAGCGCCCGCAGCATCAACGACACCATCCACAAGGACGTCAGCAGCATCATCCTCAACGGCTTCAACGAGGCGGAGAAGGTCCCGCGCCGAAGCTCGCTCCTCATCATGGGCCTCACGTTCAAGGAGAACGTCAATGACTACCGCCACTCGGGCGCCAAGTACGTCATCGACGCCCTCAAGGAGCAGAAAGTCACGCTCTTCGGCTACGACCCCCACCTCGACGCTGCGACAGTCTCGCACGAATTCAAGGTGCCCAGCGTCACGCCGGACGCGCTGCCGCAGAGAGTCGACGGCATCGTCGACCTCGCACCGCACGCCGCATTCAAGCGCAACGACCTCGCGTACTGGCGTTCGCTCTGCAACAGCACCCCTCTCTTCTTCGACCTCGCCCGCCAGTTCGACAAGAAGGCTGCCAAAGACGCAGGCTTCCTCTACCTCCACCTGTAAGGGTTTATAAAGGGCCTTTCTCTGGCATAGAGCGATGAGCTTCCAGACAGTCCCGACGCCCGAGACCGCGCAGAAATACCTCGACATGGCTGTCAACGAGGCGCGCAGCGCTGCCAACAGGCAGCGCGACGATCTCGAAGGGTCCGGCCTCAACCGCGTGATGCGCTCACGGAGGCTCGAGAGCACCAAAGTCACAGTCATGGCCCTCGTCCTCGAGCGCAACTTCCTCGCGCTCGTCAAAGGGTTCCCCAGCATCGACAGCATCGACATCTTCTATCGCGAACTCGCCCGCTGCACCATCGACGTCGACGGATACAAGAAAGCCCTCGGCGCGCTGCAGTGGGCCGCAGGCACCATCGGCAACCTTGCGAGGGAAACTGTGCGCAAAGTGCGCGGATCCGCCGACCCCGCCGAGATGAACCACATACGCAGCGCCTTCCTCGGCAGAGCATCAAGCGTCGTCAAGAGGGTCGCGCCAGACCTCAAACTGCTCAAGCTGTGCGCAGCCGTGATCCGGCGTTTCCCCTCCATCAAGACCAAACAGGGGGCGCTCATCATCTGCGGTTTCCCCAACGTCGGCAAAAGCACGCTGCTCAACACGTTCACCGGCAGCGCGCCAAAAGCAGCGCCCTACCCGTTCACCACAAAACAGCTCATGATCGGCAATACGACCCTCGGCGACGAGACGCTGCAGGTCATCGACACACCAGGACTGCTCGACCGCCCCCTCGAAAAACGCAACAAGATCGAGCGGCAGGCCGCGCTCGCGCTCAAGCACCTCGCGCGCATCATCCTCTTCATCATCGATCCGACCGATGTCTGCGGTTATCCGCTCTCTGCGCAGATCGCGCTCCTCAAAGACATCCGGGAACATTTCGACGTTCCCTGCATCGTCGCTCTCAACAAGATGGATCGCGTCAGCGAGCAAGAGCGCGCCGCAGCCGACGCAGCAGTGCCAAAAGGCGTCAAAGCGGTGTGGATCAGCGCAGAGCACAGCCAAGGGCTGGACACGCTCCGCGACACGCTCATCGCCGCGCTGCCGCCGAAATCCTCGACGATGCCA
Source organism: uncultured Methanosarcinales archaeon (assembly GCA_964445485.1). Lineage (GTDB taxonomy): Archaea > Nanobdellota > Nanobdellia > Woesearchaeales > ARS49 > CAYUPS01. Next base: position 113,023 of record CAYUPS010000001.1, read on the forward strand.
TAACGCTTAAAAAGGCGCTTGCCTCCTGCATTCTCGATGGACCCCCTCATCGCCATCCTCGTCTGCCTCCTCTCCGCAGCGATCGCGGGCGAAGTCCTCTCCGCATTGAAAGTGCCGCGAGTCGTGGGCCAGATCGGCGCAGGCATGCTGCTGGGCATCCCCGGCATCAGGGAGACGGTCTTCACGCAGGCGAGCGCCGATCTCATCGGCCACCTCTCCAGCATCGGCGTCATCCTCCTGCTCTTCTTCACAGGGCTCGAGATCGACTTCCGCAAGTTCATGCGCAACCTCCGCGTCGGCTCGAACATGAGCCTCTGGAACACCTCCTTGCCGCTCATAGGCGGCTATCTCGCCTGCAGGTACCTGTTCGGGCTCGATCCCGCGGTCAGTTTCATCGTAGGCATCTGCCTCTCCGTCACGGCCACCGCTCTCGCGTTGGACCTCCTCGAGGAATTCGGCATGCTCAAATCGCGGCTCGGCGCGCTGATCGTCAGCGCCGGCGCGGTCGACGATATCTATGAGCTCCTCCTCATCACTCTCGCCATCTCGACCATCGAAGCGGTCGCGGCGCAGAGCGCCTTCGCCGCGCTCGCAATCAACGCCGCGCTGTTCGTCATCGCCGTGCTGCTCTTCCGCGCGCTCATCCTCCCCGCCATCTTCCGCCTCGTCGAGAAGAAGACAGAGTCCAGCTTGCTCATGAGCGGCATGATCGCCACGCTGCTCCTCGCCGCGCTCTCGAATTATCTCGGCTTCGGGTCACTGATGGGCGCATTGCTCGCAGGCATCATCGTTCGGCACACGCTCCTGCGCGACGCGACGCACCACCGCCCATGGGAGACCCATCACATCAGCAAGGCGACGCACACCATCGCCTTCGGCTTCCTCGTCCCCATCTTCTTCGTCCACATCGGCTCGCTCACCGACATCACCGCCATCTGGGATAACCTGGGCTTCAGCGCAGTCATCACCGTCATCGCCATCGCAGGGACAGTCACAGGGTGCGCCATCGCATACCGCCTCTCGGCGGGCAAATGGAAAGACGGCTGGCTTGTCGGATGGGCGCTCAACAGCAAGGGCGACACGGAGATCGTCATCGCCTCGCTCGCCCTCGCCTCAGGCATCATCGGGCAGGGCATCTTCTCCAGCCTCATCTTCATGGCAGTCGTGAGCACTCTCCTCTCCCCGCTCGTCTTCAGGCACCTGCTCGAAAAAGAACGGAGGCGGTGAGCGTGGCGAGCGTGTGGCCCGCCCTGCCGCTCTTCCTCCTCTTCTGCGCCTGCCTCGTCATCGCAGGCATCATGCTCGTGCGCAGCCTCGTCGTCATGGCGCGCTACCTGCGCATCAAGGAGTTCGTTCTGGCATTCCTCCTCATGGCCCTGTCGACGACGCTCCCCGAACTGTTCGTCGGCATCTCCGCAGCCCTCGCCCATAACTCCGCGCTGTCGCTTGGCAACGTGATCGGCAGCAACATCACGGACCTCGCGTTCATCGGCGGCGTCATCCTGCTCCTCACGCGCAAGATGCGCATCACCGACCGCAGGATGATCCGCGACGCGTACTGGCTCATCCCGCTCGCCCTGCTGCCGATGGCGCTCATGTACGCAGGAGGCGAGCTGTCGCGGACGGACGGCATCGTCCTGCTGTGCGTGTTCGCCTGGCGCACCATCCTCATGATCCGCGACGGCCGCGAGACAGGCGAAGCGATAGAGCTCAATGACGCCTCCCGCGTCAAGACCCTGCTGAGCCCGCTCGTGCTCCTCGCGAGCGTGATACTGCTGATCTGGTCAGCCGACAACGTCGTCACGTACGCGACAGCCCTCGCGAGCGCATGGAGCCTGCCTCCCATCCTCATCGGCCTGCTCATCCTGGCGCTCGGCACGTCGCTGCCCGAACTCGCGTTCGGCAGCCAGACCGCCATCGCCAAGCATCCCGAGATGGGCATCGGCGACATCATGGGCGCCGTCATGTGCAACTCCCTGCTCGTGCTCGGCGTCACTGCGGTCATCTGGCCCATCACGGCGAACATGTCGTACTTCCTGAGCAGCGCGGCATTCATGATACTCGCCTGCACGCTGTTCGCCACGTTCATGAGCACGAAGAAGATGACGTGGAACTACGGCATCACGCTGCTCCAGCTGTACAACGTGATCCTAATCACGGAGCTGAGCCTGCGCGGCATCATCGATGCTGTTGCGTGACCCGCAGGTGCACGCCTGAGGCGACGAGCAGCACGCCGATGAGCGCGTAGAGGAGGCCGACGAGTGTGACCTGAGGCACTGCGTGCTCGAGATAATTCTGCAGGAGGGGCCCGACGCGCTCGAAACCCACGAACCGCTCTGCCGCGAGGTTGAAGAGCGTCGCGGGGTTGGTCGCGCTGACGATGATCGCCAGGATGCCGGGCACGAGGGTCATGATGCCGAGGCTGATGAGCGCGCTGTGCAGGCGCTTCTTGAAGACGAGCAGGACGATAAAGCATGCGAGCATGATGCCGAGCGCGCCGCCAGCCGCCTTGACATAAGAGAGCGATATCTCGAAGCCCGGCGTGAGGAGCAGCGTGCTGAGGGGAACAAGCGCGGCGAGCGCGAATTCGTACACGATGCTCACGACGCTGCGCACTCCCAGATTGAGTATGGGCTTGGCGAGCCATTCGGCGAACAGCGACGGGCGCTCCATGCACTTCCCGAGCGCCAGCAAGTTTATAAATTTGGTGGCGTGTCCCGACGGGCATGAGAGTCATCGCGGATCTGCAGATCCACAGCAGGCACAGCAGGGCGACGTCCAAGGACCTCACCGTGCCGAATCTGGAGAAGTACGCGCGGATCAAAGGGGTATCCTTGCTCGGCACAGGCGACTTCCAGCACCCCAAATGGTGGCAGGAACTGTGGGCTGCGCTCGAGGACCGCGACGGCAGCGGCATCTACTACACCAAGACGGGCTACCCGTTCCTCCTGCAGACGGAAGTATCGCTCATCTACCGCGCGGGCGGCAAGGGCCGACGCGTGCACCATCTCATCTTCGCGCCGGACAAAGGGGCGGCGGCGCAGGTGCAGGAATGGCTCGGCACGAAAGGGAGATTGGATTATGACGGCCGACCGATCTTCGGCATGAGCTCTCCCGAGCTGGTCGAAGGCCTGCGGACCATATCCCGAGACATCGAGGTCATCCCCGCCCATGCGTGGACGCCGTGGTTCGGCATCTTCGGCAGCATGTCTGGCTTCGACTCCCTCAAGCAATGCTTCGAAGACCAGACCAAGCACATCCACGCCATCGAGACAGGCATCTCCTCCGATCCCGCCATGAACTGGCGCCTGAGCCAGCTCAAGGACATCAGCATCGTATCCTTCTCCGACGCGCACTCATACTGGCCGTGGCGCCTGGGCCGGGAGGCGACCGTCTTCGACCTCAAGGCTCTTTCATACAAAGGAATCATCGACGCGATCCGAACCCGCGACGGCCTCTCAGAGACCATCGAGTTCTATCCTGAAGAGGGCAAGTACCACTTCGACGGGCACCGCGCCTGCGGCATCGTGCAGTCGCCCGCGCAGACGAGCAAGTCGGGAACAGCGTGCCCGAAATGCAGGCAGCCATTGACCATCGGTGTCGCGGCGCGCATCGACCAGCTCGCAGACCTGCCCGAAGGGCACAAACACGCGAGCAGCAGGCCCTTCCGCTCCCTGATGCCGCTGCATGAGCTGATCGCCATGGCCGTCGGCAAAGCAGTCAACACGCAAGCGGTCTGGGGCGTCTACAACTCCATCATCAAGCAGTACGGCAGCGAGTTCAACTTCATGCTCGACGCCACGGACGCGCAGATCGCCGCTCTCGAGACGCCGAAACTCGGCGACTTCATCCTCGCCATGAAACGCGGCGAGGTCCAGTGGAAGCCGGGTTTCGACGGCGTGTACGGCAGGCCGATCATCAACGGCGCGGAGCTGAGCGTGCCGGGCAACAAGGATGACGCCCCGAAAGCGGAGAAGAAACCGCGAGGCCGGCCCAAGAGATCGACAGGACAGAAAGGGCTTGGCGAATTCTGAATCACATGCCCACTGCCGCCTTGAGTGTCTCGATCGTGCACAGGTTCTTCGCGAACAAAGCGACGTTCTGCGGGCGCTCCGCAAGCCGCCGCATGAAGTACGGCCACCAGTTGGCGCCATAGGGAACGTAGACGCGGACCGCGTACCCTTCATCGACGAGCCGTCTCTGGACCGACGGGGAGAAGCCATAGAGCATCTGGAACTCGAAGCGGTGCCGCGGCACGCCTTCCGCCGCAGCCGCGTGCTTGACGAAATCGATGAGGGTCCTGTCATGCGTGGCGAAGGCAGGACGCAACGCGTTGCATGGATGGATGGCGCTGAGCAGGACGCGAGAGAGCTCCTTGTACGACTCGCGGATCTCAGGCATCGTCTGGTACGCGATGTCGGCGGGTTCTTTGTAGGCGCCTTTGACGAGCCGTACGCTCGGCAGGTACGGGAGCACAGTATCGAGGTCTGCGCGGGTGCGCCTGAGCATGCTCTGGAGCACGATGCCGACGTTGGTGCGGCCGTTCTCGCGCACGCGGCGGTAGATGCCGAGCGTGCGGTCGGTGTGCGCGCTCGACTCCATGTCGATGCGGACGAAATTGGGGGCGACGACGCTCGCGTGCAGGAGGATGTTCTCCAAGTGGGTGCGGGCCAGACTCTCGTCGATGTCGAGGCCGAGCGCGGTGAGCTTGAGAGAGATGTTGCTGTCGGCCTTCTCGCGCATGATGCGGTTGAGCGCCGCGCAGCATCCGTCGTATGCATGCAGCGTCTGGTCTCCAGCCGTGACGCTCTCACCCAGCAGATCGACCGTCGCTGACCGGCCGGACGCATTGAGCGACTTCACGGCGGCGATGGCGTCATCGAGAGTCTCGCCGGCGACGAATTGGCGCGAGGTCTTGGAGAAGATGGCGCGCGTGAGCCTGTTGCGCTCGAGAGACTCCTTGTACTCAGGATGGCGGGAGAGGTGGAGGAAGAGATCACGCAGGAGTGCGGTGAGCATCGCGGCTGGCTACGCGAGCCAGCATAAAAAGATGACGGCCTTCACGCCTTCTTGGCTGCAGGCTTAGCTTCTGCCTTTTTCGCAGTCGCAGGCTTCTTCTCGTCGGCCTTCGGCTCGGCAGGCTTCTTCTCCTCTGCCGCCTTCTTCTCGCCGAGCGCCTTCTTGACCTTCTCGGCCACGCCTTCGGGCTTCTTCTCGTCGGCCTTCTTGGGCTCCTCGATCTGCTTACCGAAGAGTTCCGCGCGCACGACGCCGTCATCGAACTTCTTGACGACTACCTTGACGCGCGACGGCGGGTTCTGCATGCCGTGCTTCCACAGCTCGAGATTGAGGAATTTGCCCAGGCGCACATCGTCGCTCTTCATGTGACGCACGAGGAACTTGCGCAGGCCGGCGACCGCTTTCTTGGCGCGCTTGTAGCGCGAGACCTTGCTCCACTCGCTGCGGAGCGGGACCGTGTACGTTCGTTCGAGTGCCATTGTCAGGTACCTATGCCTTGATCTTGGTGCGGCGCCAGTTGCGCTTCTTGCGAGTCATGCGGGAGGGGTGCAGCACGCGGCCCTTGCCGTACTTCTTGGGGACGAGCCACACAGGGGCCCATCTGGTCTGCTTGCCCGCCTTGGCGAGCCGCTTCTTCCTGCTCTTGTGCTTGAACCGTGCCATTGTGCTTATACCCTTCGTATCTTCGTCTCTCGCTTGTGCGGCTCCATCATCACCAGGAGCCTCTTGAAATCCTCGTCGCTGATGCCCGACCGGCCCGTCTGGACCAGCTGGACGACCAGCGCGAGCGCCCGTACTGCCTTTTCCGGGTGCGCGATCTTGATTGTGGTGTACCGTGCGAACGCCTCAGGAGAGAGGTGGGTGCGGCAGAACGCCTCGAGCCTCGCGAGCTCATCGGCGACATCTGTCGACTCAGTCTCCTGCGCCTTCTGCTGCAGCGCGGCGAGCTTGCGTCGCCGAACCGCGTCGATATCGTCCATGCTCACTGAGCCGCCGGTGCTTCCGGCGTGTCAGCGGCCGCAGGGGCCGGAGCCTCTGCGCCCTCGGCCTCTTTCTTTTGCGCCGCCTTCTTGCGCGGGGCGCGCGGTTTCTTGGCCTCGGGAGCGGCACCGTCTGCAGCGGCGGCCTTGGGGGCCGCGGGCTTGCGGGGTGCGCGCGCTTTCTTGGGTTTCTCGACTTCGATGATCTTGAGTTCTGCGGTGGGGCGGGCGGGGATGGTGACGTTGTGCGTCTTCATCAGTTCGTCCGCCTGCTTGCTCAGGAACGCGACGCCCTTGCCGGTCGCGACGCGGCCCTTGTTGAGCGCGTTCTTGGACTGCTGGGCGAGGCCTGCCTTCTCGAGCTGCTGGAGGATCTTGCGGAGGATGTTGCCTGAGGACTTGACGAACATGTTGGGCTCGACGCCGCGGCGCTTCCTGCCGCCGTACTTGTTTCGCAGTTTCGCGACGCCGACGGGGCCGCACTTGGCGAGACGGTAGAGGATGCTCGCGGCGCGCGTGTACCACCAGTCCGCTTGCGCGGGCGGGCGTTCGCGGCTGATGCCTGTCTTGACGAACGTGGCCCAGGCGGGGGGCTGGATGCTCTTGTCCGCCTTGAGGGCTTGCGCTGTCTTGTTGATCAGTTCCTGCGGGGGGACGTCGTAGATACCCATTGTGCGTTGTTCCTTCTGTATGCCGCCTTGCGGCGGACGACGGGCGCGTGCGGCGCCCATAGTGAGTTGTGCGAGGGAGTAGTGAGCTGTTTAAAAAGGTTACTGCCTGCGGAGGGAAGCGACCGACGGCACCGTGATCCATGCAGCCATCATGCCAAAGCCCCTTTTGTCGATGCGGAACGGCGGGACGCGCTGCGCATCGCGCAGGAAGACGAGGATGCAATACTTCTTCCCCGCGGCCCACCGGAGATCCTCGCGACTGCCCGGAGACAAACAGATCGCGTCGCCATACGTCTCGATGATGCCGCGCACTTTCGCCTCATCGAGCGCGTCAAAGAAGAGGACGCGGCTCACTGTCGCACGGGCAGTCACCGGTTCGCCCGCATCCTTGAAATACACGCGCTCACCGGGGGAGATTGAGTTGTACGGCGGCCGGCGCGTCACGTACCAGCGCGATTCTATGGTCTTCTCGCCAGAGAGAATCTTGTCGAGCAGCTTGCGCTTCTTGTCGAGGAATGCGATGTGCTCACGCATGTGTCCGTGCGAGAGGAGAGGGTATAAGAAACTTCAGGCGGAGTCTTCTGCGGGAGCGCGCCTGCCCTCGAGGAAGCCGCTGTCGATCCTGCCGCCGCGGCGCAACCGAGCGCGCTCGAGGCCCACGGCATGCCTGCAGTCGACGCACCATTTGCGCATGCGCGAGAACGACTTGATGGTCATGCCGCAACGGAGGCATTTGGCGCGAGAACGTGCAGGTACCATGACGCGCGCCGGAGTGCGCGAGCCGTATATTAAGATGCAGGAGCGCGCGCATCAACATTTTTATACCCTGCGCGGCTCGCACAGCACCATGTTCGAAGCAGAACTGCGCAAGCTGCTCGCCAAGCACAAGCTCGACCTGCCGCTGGAAGTGCCGCCCGACCGCGCGCTCGGCGACCTCGCCATGCCCTGCTTCACGCTCGCGAAAGAGCGCAAGAAAGCGCCGGCCGCGATCGCGCAGGAGATCGCCAAGGAGCTCTCAGACGCGAGACTGCCGCGGTTTGTCGCGAAGGTCGTCGCCACCGGCCCGTACGTGAACTTCTTCATCGACACAGGCGTGCAGTCTGAGGCGTTGCTCACGCGCATCCATGAAGAAAAAGACGGGTTCGGCCGCACGGACGAAGGCAAGGGCAAGACAGTCGTCATCGACTACAGCGCGCCGAACATCGCAAAGCCATTCCACATCGGCCATCTGCGATCGACCGTCATCGGCGACGCCTTGCGCAAGCTGCACGAAGCCGCAGGGTACAAGGTCATCGGCATCAACCACCTGGGAGACTGGGGCACGCAGTTCGGCGCGCTCATCTACGCCCACCGCACCTGGGGCGATAGGCAGAAGCTCAAGGACGATCCCCTGCAGTACATGCTCGACATCTACGTCAAGTTCCATGCAGAAGCCGAGAAGGATGCGAAACTCGAGGAAGAGGCGCGCGCGTGGTTCAAGAAGCTCGAAGACGGCGACGGAGAGGCGCTGAAGCTCTGGGCGAAATTCAAGGAAGAATCCCTCGAGGAATTCAGCCGCATCTACAAGCTCCTGGGCGTCGAGTTCGAATCCGAGAACGGCGAGTCGTTCTACAACGACAAGATCGACGGCGCCATCGAGGCGTTCTCGAAGGTCTCCGAGACAGATGATGGCGCGCTGATTGTCCGGCTCGAAGGGAACATCCCGCCGCTCATGCTGCGCAAGAGCAACGGCTCGAGCACGTACGCCGCGCGCGACGCCGCGGCAGCGCTCTACCGCCTCGCCACGTACAAACCGCACAGGCTCATCTACGTCGTCGGCCAGCAGGGCCTGCACTTCAGGCAGGTCTTCGGCGGCCTCGCCCGCATCGGCAAGGATGCGGAGAGATTCACCTATGTCGACTTCGGCCACTACCACCTGCCCGAGGGCAAGATGTCCACGCGCAAAGGCCGCGTCGTGTTCATGGAGGACGTGCTCAACAAGACAGTCGAACTCGCGCGAGAGACCATCGAGAAGAAGAACCCCGGTCTCAAGAGCAAGGACAAGGTCGCGCGGGGCGTGGGCATCGGCGCGATCAAGTTCGGCGACCTCGTCAACGACCGCATCAAGGATATCACATTCGATTGGGACAAATTCCTTGACTTCGAAGGCGACACCGGACCCTACCTGCAGTACACGCATGCGCGCGCCTGCAGCATCCTGCGCAAGGCCAAAACGAAGCCCGGCGCATCCGTCGACTTCGGCGCGCTCACCGACGACAAGGAAGCCAAGCTCATCACCCTTCTCTCGCGGTTCGAGGAGGCTCTCGCGAGCTCGCGCACTGCGCTCAAGCCGCACCATCTCGCGCAGTACCTCATCGAGCTCGCCCGCGCGTTCAACGAGTTCTACCACGCCTGCCCCGTGCTCTCGCCAGACACGGACGCGAAGGTGAAAGCCGCGCGGCTGCTCCTCGTCTCGTGCGCGGCGCAGGTGCTGAGGAGCGGCCTGGGCATGCTGGGCATCTGGGCGCCGGATGAGATGTGAGAAAACAGGCTCTCCAGCCAGTTTTAGCGAAACATTTATAAAGAACAATATCTATGAGTGCTGCGGAGCAGTCTCAAAAACTGCATAGGGGTTAGACATGGGTAGAATCAAGACACAACTCACGAAACGATTGACCTTCGCCCTGCGCAAGGAGCACCCGGGCGTCTTCACGACGGACTTCGCGCAGAACAAGAAGCTCGTCCAGGAGCATCTGGGCGTTCCGAGCAAGAAGATCCGCAACACCATCGCGGGCTACCTGACTCGGCTTGCCAGGCGCACGGACCTGCAGTAATCAAACTCGTGGATCCAGAAAAAAAGGGGTTGGCAGTGGAGCACATCGACGAAGACAATGGAATCTTCGTTGGCGCGAAACCCTTCATGAACTATGTCACGGGAGTCGTGATGCAGTTCACAGTCAAGGGAGCGCATAGCGTCGTCATCAAGGCCCGCGGCAAGTTCATCTCCCGCGCAGTCGACGTGGCCGAGGTGGCATGCAAACGGTTCCTCAAGACCGGCATCGGTGTCAACAACATCGATATCGGCAGCGAGGAATTCGCGAACAACGAAGGCAAGACTGTCCGCGTCAGCACGATCGAGATCACGCTCAAGAAAGCGCAGTGATTCAGAGAGTGCGGATGTTTCTTCTAGGCAGCGTCATCCAGTCCTGCGCTGGCGCAAGCATTAAAAACACGAAACGCGGCCAGTGAAGATACATGGCAAGCCGCGACGACGTCATCTCGCCCTACGCGCACAGGACACAGGACATCAAGGACGCCGCAGAGCGCTACCTCTTCCTCGAGAGATTCCTCGCAGAGCGGCATGATGATGAGCTCCTGCGCGAATTGCGCAGCATCCGCGAGATATGCATCCGATACATCAACGCCATCGTGGCCCATAAGCACAAACTCGAGCGCATCGCCTACGATGAAGAGAACAAACCGCTCGACCTCCAGCGCGCGATCGAGCTGGCCGACCAGTCCCGCAAGGCGACGCACGACGCCCTCATCGACTGCATCATCATCTTCAACAGGACAATCAGCAAGAAATACGGATGGCAGAGCCAGGGCGGCAAGATACCCGTCGGCGGCGTGTACACGCTCGACCCGCGCTGCCTCAGCCACACCAAAGACTGCCGCTCCGTCGTCGGCGACTGGGCAGTCTGCCTCATCATCGGCCTCGAGCTGCGATGACGTGCAAAACATTAAATAACCCGAAAACCGGGATTCTCGCCAGATGACCACCGACAGCTGGCACGAGCGCGTGCGCGGACTGCGCTCCGATTTGAGCATGCCGCCGAGCGCAGAGCGCCTGCGCAGATGCCTCGCGCACGCCCGTTCGCTGCTCGAGGAATTCTCGTTCTGGCGCGAGATCACGCAAAAACGGAGGTTGGAGCTCGGCGCCCTCCACGAAGACGCATTCGTTCGCGCCGCGTTCGAGGCGCAACGCCTCCTCGCCATCCTCCAGTCCGACCTGAAATCAGCGATGGCGGACTTCCGAGGCATGCCTGCGAAGCGCGACCGCGCCCTGCGCACGCTCGCCGAAGCTGCCAGAGCCATCACCTACGCCGAAGCGGCCGCCGACACGCTCACCACGGGACAGGAGGAAGCCAAAGCATTCCTCGCCCAGGCAGGGCTCTCGCGCGAGGAGATCCGCGCACTCCTGCCGCATGCGCTCACCGCGCCGCGCCCCCTGCTCCTCCTGCGAAACCGTCTCGCGGATCCCACGACCGCGCGCATCCCGCTCAGGGACACCATCCTGCGCAACAGGGAGAAGAGCATCAGCAACGACGAGTGGACAGCGCGGTTGCGCCTGTGGGCCGAAGCCCTCTCCGGCCCTCTCGCGCCCGCCGAGACCTTCCTCATCCACGACGCCTTGCCAGGGCTGCTCGCGTGCATCAGCGCCAACCGCATCAAAGCGATACTGGCGCTCATGCCGAGCGCGCTCGCCCTCGGCATCGCGCTGCACCGCGCCCAACAACTTATCATGCCGGGCATGCATCTTGACATCGCGCTCTACACGCCAAAAGACATCACGCACCACAACATCGCAGGCCACGCCCGCCACGTCGGCGAGACGCACCCGCGGCTGCGCCAGATCATCGGCAACGGCGGCGCAGTCCTCATCCTCGACCGCGTCGCCGAGCACAATCGGTTCGCGGCCGTCGAAGCAGTCCTCGCGCAGCTCGGCCACGGCGTCTTCCTGCGCGGCGCGCTGCTCGCATCCAGCAAAGAACGCCACGGCCTCGCCTACTGCCACCATTCACTTCCGCGTATCCTCCCGAAAGCGCTCGGCCTGCCCGAGCCGCCCCTCAGCACGACAGTCTCTGACGTGCACAAGGCGCAGCCACGCCTTGCGGACCAGATGCTCGCGATCGCGCAGCTCCTGCGCGGCTGATCACAAGAACACGTCTGCGAGCCACGCCCAGAAACCCACTGGCGCGGGAGCGGTGCATACGAACGTCGTCTCTTCCACGAACACCGCCGCGCCCGGCTCGAGCACCACAAGGCCCTCCTGGTACTCGACAGCGTTTGCGTCCTCGGCGCAGATAAGGGTGCCCGAAGGAGTCTGCACGCGCGTCCCCGCATCAAGCGAAACTGCGTCTGCCGCGGCAGCCGCGCCTGCTGCGCCGACAGGCGAGGAGTACGCGATACCGCTCGCGCCCGATGAGGGGGGCGTCGTGGTGAACCCTCCTGACTGGTATATCGACGATCCGGGAGCAGATGCGCCGAGGGTTCCGCACGTGCCTGTCGCGACGCTCGCGTACGTCCCGGGCGGGCACGAAGTGATGCCGCCGCCCATCGACGGAGGGTTGATGATGGCCGAGCCGCCTGCGGGGACAGCCACCAAGGTGTTGGAGGAGTAGGTGGTGCCGAGGCCCGCGGGCGTGCCCGCGCCATACGCGCCGCCGCCTTCGGTCGTCGACTGGCCGTATCCCGTGAGGAAGAAGGGCTGCTGTCCCGGCTGCGGCACCTTGCAGTCGGCGAAGCCGGGGCAGCCCGCGTCGGCTATCTGGCAGGTCTTACCGCTCGATGTGCACAAGGGCGCCATCGTCGGCAGCCTGCAGTCATTCTGGCGCAATGTCTGGAATACGCCGTTGCAGCACATCTTCAGGCCTTCGACACGCCCATGGGGCACGGGACCTGATGCGCCTTGGCAATCGCTGCCCGCGCCGAAATTCGGCTGCGATGACGCGTAGACGACACCCGGAGAGCCAGGGGGCGGAAGCCCGCCGGAGGAGGGAGGCGCAGAGGGATCGTCGATGCACCTGCCATAATTACTGCATCGCTTGCCCGGCGGACAGCCGCAGTCAAGCGATCCGCCGCAGCCGTCGTCCAATAGCCCGCCGCTGCATTCGAGATTGCCCAGAGCTTTGAGCATCGTGGCGCAGTCGCGTTTGCGGCACTCCCAGGGACCCCAGATGCAGCTGGTGTCGGGACGGCACGTGCGCACTTCATACTTGCCCGGCGAGGGAGAGCGGGTCTGGAATTGGCCCGGTTCGCATTCTTCCTTGAAGCCAGTCAGACCGTTGCCCTGCTTGGTGCCCGCCCTGTTGACACCCGCATACGCAGTATTCTGAACGACCGAATCGCCGCAGCGGGTCCAATCGCATTTGTTATTGCACGCATCAGTCTCTAGCGTGTTGCCATCATCGCAGCTCTCGAAGGGGCTCTGGATGCTCTTGTCGCCGCAACGGCCGCATCCCGAGAGCTCCCAGGTGCAGTCCTGTTTGCATGTCGCAGTGCCGTACTGGAACGGCCGGCGCAGAGGGTCATAGAGCGGGGGGCTGCCGCCGCAATTGCGGCTCTTTGACACGATGTCAGTATAATCGCACGCTTCGCCCGCATCACGCTGACCGTTGCCGCAGGAGATGCAATCAGGCAGACCGCCAACGCCTTTGCCTGGAGCGCACAGCGTGGGCGACGGGCAGGCATGCGTTTCTCCGCACGGATAGAGTATCTGATGCCGATCGGCACTGCATTTTGTCCGCGTAACGATATCCTGCGGACTGATGCAATCCGCATGGCAGTCAGCGACCTTCGTCTCGCCGCAATTTGAATATTTCGCGTCGCCCCTGCACAGGGTTTTTGCGGCATCAGCGCACACGCACACGCCGACATACGTCTGGCCGCCGCTCGGCGTTCCCTGCGTGCCCGCGACGCATCGTTTGCCATCCTTGCATGCGGGCGTGCATCTGAGGAACGGCTGTCCTTGAACATAGTCGATGCCCGCAGTGCCTTCGACGATTTCCTCCGTGCCTGAGGGCGATTCTGGCGTCGGCTGTCCTTCCGATGAAGATTCTCCGCTTCCGGAGGGCATTGAACCCTCGCCCGTGCTCAACGGGACGCAATCAACAACGGGTACGTTGCCGACACCGATACCGGTCCGTTCGCATTGCGTGCCCGATGGGCATTCCACAAGATCATCACATATCGATCGCTTGGCATTGCCTTCGCAGCGGAAGAAATGGGACGCTTGGGCCGCGCTGCAGCACTCTACAAGATCAAGCACACAACTCTCGCCGTCTTTCTTGCAACGCGCGCCTCCCGCGAAGAAACCATGCTCAAGGCATACATCCCGCGGGGATCTGTCGCCGAGGAAGATGAAGCTGTACTGATCGATGAACTCGCACGCTTCCGTGCCGCCTTTGCTGTTGACTGGATCGATCTCGCCATCGCCGCACTCGGATTTGCGCAGGACGCACGTCGATTTGCAGTCGACACAGCGGAGAATCGTGCCTTTAGGGCAGCGGGGCTTGGTGTTGTAGAACTCCTTGCCGTTGACGCTGTCGCACTCCTCCACAGGCGCGCACTGGTTCCAGGACTGCGAGGGGACATTCCAGAACGTGCCCGTCTCGTCGAGCTTGCCGTTGCCGCAGCACGAACCGTCGAGATTGACGACAAGCACGGTGTCGATGAAGCACTCGCCCCATCTGCACCGCTTGGTCGGATCGGAATTGGTCATGTCGCAGTACTGCGTGCCGGTGCGACCGCCCGTTTTGCACGCACGCATCGTGCCGTCGCACTGCTCACCCGCCTGCCTCTTGCCATCGCCGCAATACGCGCTCGCGCCCGCCTGGCCCGTCACAGAGACGCCGGAGAGCCAGGATGCGAGCGCAGAGGGCGCGTCAGTTATCGAAAGCAAGAGACGGTCGGCAGCACCAGCCATGCTGCGGGACTGCACGCCAGAGAACGCGACGAATGCGAACAGGACGAACAGCGACAGCGTGAGCGCGCCAGCAGCGACAAGCACGGCATGCTCGCGCAGCAGAGACCTACAGGAAGCAGGCTGCGCTCTCACCCGGGGCATGCATATCAAGCGCCCTCCCAGGTATTTAAGAATTACGGGCCTACTGGGATTCGAACCCAGGTTCCAGGGTCCGAAGCCCCGTGTCCTATCCACTAGACTATAGGCCCAATAGAACACCCATGCCCCGGAGCGTTATAAACGTTGCGTCCACGCATCTTAGCAGCGATGTCACGGAATGCTTTTGTCAGGACATTTTCATAAAATTCAAATAATGGCCCGACATGGCTGAGCACAACATGAAACCGCGCAGTAAGAAGGGGAGCGACCACTCAGTCGTTCGGTTCGAGGCACGGATCATTGAGCATACCGCAAAGACAGGCACCTCGCTTCGGATCAACATACCACACTCCGTGGGTAAGAAGCTCCATGGCATGACCACGATCGAAGGCACCATAAACCACCATCCGTTCCGAACCGCACTCGAGTCCGACACGTCAGGGGGCCGCTGGCTGCGCGTGAACACCGCCATGCGCAAGGGCGCTGGCGCAGCCGAAGGCGACACGGTGCACCTCGCAGTCTTAGGACCCGAACCTGAACTGACAGTCCCCGCGGATCTCAGGGCCCCCCTGCGCGCATCCAAAAAGGCGAAAACAGAGTGGAACGACCTCACGCCCACCGGACAGCGCGATTGGGTCCGCTGGATCGAAGCGGCCAAGACACCCGAGACCCGGGCCCGTCGGGTCAGGCGGACAATCGATCAGCTCTCCGAGGGAAAACGCCGCCCGTGCTGCGTGAACGTCTACGAATACATGCTGTGCCGCGTCCAAAAAACGCGCGCGACACGCTGAGTCTCTGCGCAAAATCAGGATATCTCATTCACCGCGCAGGGCCCTCAAAGTTTATATAGCGCCCCCGAATGGACGAAATACAACCCGAGGCCATGGGCTAGTGGTAGACTTCCTGGTTTGGGACCAGGAGATCCCGGTTCGATTCCGGGTGGCCTCATCAGAGAATTCTCAGGAGCAGCCGACGACGATGTCCACATAATATTTCGTCGCGCCGTAGAACTTCTGCACACGGCGCTTGTCCCAGATCTTGCAGGCCACGCTAGTGGCCGGATTCATCTGGCACCGGGGCGTGCCGCTCCGGAAGCCCAATTGCATGCAGGTTTTTGTGGAGAGGTTCCCGTCGCATACCTCGCCCGGGTCGAGCTTGCCGTTGCCGCAGGTCTGAAGAGGCTGCGGCGCCGAACCTGTGTAGCTTCCCCCTGCAGCGCTCACCGGATTCTCGCAGGCTTTCTTGACAGGATTGCATATCTGGCTGCCAGGACAACGGCAGGACGGACTCGTCGTACCGCCGACATAGAGCGATGAGAGCGAGAGGCAGGAGATTCCCGCCTGGTTGTACGCGCATGAGGGAAGGCTGGCCGACGCAGAGGGGTTGTAGTTCGACGCATAATAATACGCATCATACCCCGCCTGGCCGACCTCCTGCGCAGTCATGAGCGCCCACGCGCCGATGAGGACCATGCCGGAGAGGATGAGGATATCCTGCCAAGGAAGCATGCGGCGGGCCATAAGAAGGACCCAGACGGCCGCGTTTAAATATGTTGCGCCGAGTCAGCCAAGATCGATCGCGACCCGCGCGACGAGCGGTGGCCAATCATCAGCCGCGGCGTCCTGGACGGCGATGACAAAGGTTGTCTCGCCATAAGGCATGATGTCGATGTCCGCGTCAGGGCGTGCGATGCTTGAGAAATCAAGCAGGTATGTCGTCGCGATGCCTTTGGCGACGCTGTCCGCGATGCCCATGATGCGTCCGAACGGGGCGTTGATCGTGGCTGAGGCGGAGCGCAAGGCCTGCGGCACTGCGCCGCCCGTGACGCTCGCCGTGATACTCACCGTTTCCGCACCCAGCGAGACTGTCGCTTGGGAGGGGGCATAGGCCAGGTCCATCAGGTCCATGCCTGCGACGCTGTCGATGCAGGTCTTGAGCGCGGCGCCCGCATACCGTCTCAGTTCCGACTCCATGAACTGCTGCGAGGGCGCGACGCGGGCGCGGTTGCGGTAGTGGAACGCCACCGTCGCACGCTCAGCGTAGAGCGCGTCACCGTGGCCGTAGATGAAGCCGCCGTTGCGCGCGAGCGTGTGCACGCCGGCTCGCATGGCATGCGCAAAACATGAGGACACTTGATTGGTCGCGCTCGCCTGCGCGATCGCAATCCATGCGACGCTCGCGACAACCGCCGCAACTATTATGATGAGCATGATGAGCTTCATGGCGGGGGTTTTCATGGTGCGCCTCCGACGGGAACGGGCGGTGCTGCGACGGGCTGTGCCCAGCGCCACGTGACCTCGTAATCATCCCGATACTTCCAGGGGTTGGCGATGTTGCGCTGGAAGAAACCCTTTCCGTTGGCGCTCTCTCCCGAGAAGTAATCCTTGCCTGCCTTCTCGAGCTCATCGAGGTAGCCGGCGCTGCCTTGGGCGGCATCCAAGATGTACCTGCGGCCGTTGCGGATGTATTCGGCCCATTGATGGCCTGCCGCATCGACGATCGTGGAGAGGCCCTTGCGCAAGTAGCCGCGGTTGATCGCTTCCGAAATGATGTGCGCGATAATCGGGGCTTGGTGCCTGCAGACGCCTCCGACGCCGATGCAGGAAGAGCCGATATCGATGAATTCTGTCGAAGCCTCGCCGAGATACTTGCCCAGCCCTGAGCTGTACGGAACCCTGCGGGTGACGAGAGCGTTGACACCGCTGAGGATCTCCTCCTCGATCTGCGCCTGTGTCGCGCCGGACGCTTTCATCTCGCTCGTGAGCTTGCCCATGGCCTCCATGACCTCGTCAGTCAGGGGTTTGAGCGATTTCGGATCGATGACCTGCAGTTCGGTCGAAGGATTGACGATGACTTGCAAAGCGCCGCCGATGGGCTTTCCCGGTCTCGTGGCTGGCACGTTGCCTTCCAGGAAGGACTCTTGGATGTCGGGGCGGGTCACCATCTCGGAGCCGAAGTCCTGCTTGGAGATGCGTTTCGCGCGATCGCGCAGACCCCATCCCATCGGCAGTTCTTCGATGAGCGAATCCACGTTCTCGCCGCGGGATGCCGCCCGCTCGAGATTGGCGAGATTCTGGAGATCTTCAGCATCCACCGAGCCCGCACCGTAATACCTGTTCAGGTCGTCGGCGTACATGCGCAATTGGGTATACGTACGGGCATCGGAAACATCCGGGAGTTTCGGCAGGATCTCCACCAGGTCCTCTTCGGCTTCGATGACGGCCGCGCGTTCTGCTTTGGCGAGAGACGCGGCCGCATCGACTTCGCGCAGTGCGTTCTGCACAACGCCCGAGTCAGCGGTGATGCCTCTCGCCCTGAGCGCCTCTTCGATCGCGCCGGACGTGTGCGTCTTGATGCCCTTGAGCGCTTCGGAGACCTCGTCGACGCTCTTGCCGAGCTTGCTCGCCAGGTTCTTCGCATACGCCTCGGCAATGGATGATTTGGTGAACGTGCGCATGGCGCCGGGCAAGCCAGCGCCGGCGAGGATGCCCGTAGCCATAGTGACTGTCGGGTTGTCCGTGCCGATGCCGCTGAAGGTCAGGATGGCGCCGGTCGCGGCATCGATCATGACTGATTCCGCCATGCCCGCGAGCGCGCCGCCAAAGCCCGTCGCGCCGGTGAAGCTCATGCCCGCGCCGCCGGTGAGGAGCGCGAGGGCGATCGCGCCGGGGCTCGCAGCGTCGTCGACGAAATCGGCGACTTTGGCCAGGTCACTGATGACTGAATCGGGGAGCGAGCTCATGGCGATGCTGGAGATCATGTTGCTCGGGAGGAAGGGTGACGGACCGCTCATGCCTGCAAGGTAGCCGAGGAATTTGCGGTCGCGCTCGGTGCGCAGCGCGTTGACGCTGTCCTCATCAAGCATCTCCTGCATGCCGATGTCGACTTCCCAGAGGACGTCGTTCGACTTGAACTCGCCCGGGGAGGAGCTGACCGCTTCCTTGCCGATGAGTTTGCGGATGTCTCCGCTGTAGGGACTGTCATAATACGTCTTGCGGGCGTCCTCGCGCGCTTCGGCGAGGAACTCCTTGAGCGGGTAGAGCTGTCCGGGATCGAGCTTGTACTGGCCGTCCGTGATCGGGGCCATGTCGCCGATGGGCTTGCTGCCGTCGTTGCCGTGGCCTGATCTGATGAGCATGTCGCGCGCCATGCGGTCGTCATCCTTGCTGTTGAGCCAGCGCTCTATCTGCTCCGCAGACATGCCCGTCTGCTTGAGGGCCTGGAGCGCGTACATGCCTCGCGAGTATGCCTTGCCTTCGGCGCTGAGCGTCTCGGCCGCCTTCTTGACCTCCTCGAAACCGCCGGCGACATTGACGGCATCCTTGAGGAAGCCGCCGTTGAAGAGGCCGTTGAAGATGACCGCGCCGGCTTTCGCGACGCCTGCGGGGATGGTGAGACTCCCGCTGCGGCCTTGGAATGTCATGCGGATGTCCTGGTAGTCATCGCCGACCGCTTCGCTCATTCGGTCGGAATAGCCTTCTGTGCTGTCACGCAGCGCATCGAGCCGCTGCTCCTTCGCGTACAACTGGCCTTGGAGCTTGCTGAAGCCGCTCGCGCCGATCGCGTCGCGGTCGTTCTTGACCGAGTCTCCTGCCATGCTCAGGAGGCCGAGCTGCTCATCCAGGGCGTCCGCGCGCTCGAGCAGGCGTTCGCGCTCCTCGATGCTGAGACCGGACGATGCGAGCTGCCTGTCGATATCAGCAAGTTGGCGTTGCAGGGCGTCGCCCGCCGCCTTGATCTCGCCGATCAGGTTGTCCGTGACCGCGAGAGCATCGCCGACCTTGCCGTGCGAGGCGTACCAGCTCGCGAGCTCGCGTGAGAGCGTGATCTTCTTGGATGAGATGCCGTTCGCGCTCGCGCCGCCAGTGTACTCGCGCTTGACGGCGACGCCCTCGCCCGTGCGCTCGAGGGTCGTCTCGGCGAGACGCAGGCGGGCGCGCAGGGAATTCTCGACGATGCTGCGATCAGGCGCGACTTCGCCGGGCGTGTCCGCGTACCTCTGTTTCGCGTTCTCATAATGGATGCGGTTGGCGAGCTGGGCGTCGAGCAATGCGGCGGTCCCTGCCGCAGTATTGCCTTGCGCGCCGCCGATCATGCTGGAGAGGCTCTTCTCGAGGCTGTCGATGTTGCCTGACTGCCAGAAGCTGCTGAGCAGGGGGTCGTTGTCCATGCGCCGTTTGCTCTCGTCGAATTTCTGCTGGATGAACTTGCGGCGCTCTTCGCGCTGGGCCGCGGGCACGCCTTGGCTGCCGTCGGCGGAGACTTCCCAGTCGAGCGGCAGGTTCTCGGCGTTGCGCTGCACGAACGAGTTGCGCAGCGCGTTGGCCCAGACCCTGTCGATGGAGCCTGCGCCGAATGCGCCGTCGATGAACGCCTCGACCTCAGTCATCGCCTGGATGTGCGCTTCGTAACGCTTGATCGATCCGTCGGCGGAGGTGATTGTGTTCTTCTTGGCGATGAGTTCGTAGAGCTTCTGGAGCGCGGCGGCGATGAGTTCGGGGCGATCGTGGTTGCGGATCATCTGGCGGATCGCTTCCTTGAGCGATTCGATGTCATTGCCGACAAGGGCCTTGGCGTCCGCGGGCGAGGCGACATGGACATCCTTGTTGCCTTCGGCCGGCGATGAGTAGGTCTGCGAGAGATCGCTCGCGATTGTCAGCGTCGGGCCTCCTGTGCCGTCCTTGATAGCCTGCGGCTTGTTCTCGACGCGGTCGCTGCCGGTCTCGCCGGCGATCGCCGCGAGCGAGGTGGCATCCTCCTTGATGCGCTGGCCCGTCGGCGAATTCGTGACGGAGACGGCGAGCTGCGTGCCAACCTGCTTGTGGGCGAAATTGTCGCTGTCCGAGCGGGCGTCGACACCGATGCTGAACTGCGCAGTGGTGATCTCCGAGGCCGGATTGCCGATGGAGAACACCTCATTGGTGTCGCCGTCGGGCGATGACGTGCGGTGGAGGAGGGCACCATTGTTGGCGGTGTAGGCGATTGTGTTGGTGACAAGCGATGCAGTCATCGCGTAGAGCACAAGGTCGTGCGTGATCTTGTCGCCGACCATCTTGATGAATCCTGCGTTCGGCGAGCCGAGCGCGGACACGGACATGCCGAGCGCGCCACCGCCGATGTTCAGGCTCGTCGTGCCGCTCTCGACCTTCGCGTAGAGGGCGTCATCGGAATAGCCGACAGTGTTGCCGCTCGTTTCGAGGGCGGAGGAGACCGCTTGGCCTTCCGGGACGAACTTGACAGGCGCGGTAGACGTGAGCTCCAGCTGGTTCTTCTCATCGGTGTAGGCGGCGGCTTGGCCGGGAGCGGGCGTCTTTGGCGCGGGAGCGGAGCTCTGGGAGTCATCGCTGGAGGCTTTGGGCGGGGAGAGCGTCTTGCCGGCGTCTTCAAAGGATTGCGGCACGTGGCCGCCGCGGCTGCCTGTCAGTCCTTCGAAGAGTCCGAGGATTCCGTGGAGCATGCGTGTCGGGCTGTTGAGGTTCTCGAGTTCCAACAGGAAGCCTTTCTCGAACCATCCGCGGTTCTTGTCGTACGTGCTCTTGGCAGGGTTTTCCTTGTTGTTCCACCAGTCGCCCAGCGCGCCCCAACCCGCATCCCACGTGCTCGTTTTGGGCCAGGGGTTCTTGTCCTGCGCTTCGTATCCCGAGACGCCGACGCTGCCTTTGTCCGTCGTTGCGTCTACCCGTGTTTTCACTCCCTTGGTGCCGTCTTGCGTGAGGGTGAGTGTCAGGTCCTTGATGCTGTCGGCACTCTTGAATGCAGGGTCGTTGCGCAGGGCTTCCAATGCGTTGCGCAGCACGGTCTTGAGCCATTGCGCTTGTTCAGGGCTGAGCCCCTTGATGGGGCAGCCCAGCAGCTTGTCGAGCAGGCTCATGTCCAGGGTGTCGATCGCGTGTTTGAGGAGGCGCCTGATCGCATCGCCGCCTTTCGCATCAGGCGGTATGCCGATGCTGATCTTTGTCTCGCCTTCGCTGCCGTCGATGCGCAACTTGAACGGTTCCTTGAGGATGCTCTTGCCGTCCTTGCCCTTGAGGCCGATGGACGCTTCAAGCGCATAGGACGGGCCGCTCACGCGGTTCTCGCCCCAGACCGCACCCGGTTCAAAGACGGACGGCTTGGTGAGCGACACCTTCAGGTCCTTGACATCAATAGAGATACCGGCGCCCGAAGTAGATTCGCAGGGGTCTTTGGGCTTCGCAGGAGCCTCTGGCGGCGTGGACGGAACGATCTTGTCGAGCGCGTCACCTGCGCTCATGCCGCCGTTGTAGACCATGCCGTAGGAGAGTCCGAGGAGGTTGAAGACGTTGCGGACGATGGTGCCCGTGGTGGGTTTTTGGGACTGCTCTTCGAGCCAGCCGTTCGCGACGCTCTCTATATAGGATTCGGCGGCGCTGCTCGGGTCGCCGTCTGTCTTGATGTCCGCGCCGGCCGTTCCTTTGCCGGTGAAGGATGCAGGCAAGCCTTTGGGCGTGCGGCCGTTGACGGTGACTGTCACGTCCATCGAGCCGGGCGGCGTGCCGGGCTTGGGTTCGGGCTGGTCCTTGAGCTCGAGGTGGATGCTGTCGAGCGATTCGAGGCGTTTGAGGTCTGAGCCGAGGAGGGCGCGCAGGGGCTCGGAGAATATCTCCTTGAGCTTGTCCCGCATCTCGGGCTTCATGCCGGGGATGTCGTTGAGCGCGTCGAGGACGGAGTCGATGTGCGTGCGCAGGCCGTCCATGAGCGCCCGCTTGAATCCTTCGCTGACGAGGTCGGCGAAACCGGTCTTGTCGAAGTTGGGGAACTTGATGTCGATGGTGAGGACGCCCTTGCAGGACTTGAGCACGATCTCGATCGGGTGCTTCTCGATCTGCTCGCGGATGGTCTGCTTGCTCAGGAACTTGGCGAGCGGGTGCTCGTAGGGGAGGCGGCGCAGGAGCTCGTGCAGGTGCACGTTCGCGCGCAGGTTGTAGCAGTCGTCAGGTGTGCTCTCCATCTTCCATTGTATCTTGCGGTCGAATTCGCCCTCGTACTGGTAGTCTTCCTTGCCGTCGTAGGGTTTCTTGTCGACCTGGAGGTTGCTGCCGATGCGGTAGTCGCGGTGGTTCTCTGTCGGTCCTGCGCGGATGTGCACATCGAAGGGCTCTTCGCTGGGCGTCGAGCCGTCGCGGGGGATCATCTGCACGACGGTGCCGCCGGCATCGGTGGGGTTGCCGCGGGGGTTGTCCTCATCGGTGATGGTGGGAACGTGCCTGAGCTCGATGTCGCGGCCGCCTTTGCTGATCGAGCCCTTGACAAGGCCTCCTTGGCGTCCGATGTAGTTGTCGACGCCGTCTGCGTACACGGTGCGGTCGCCGCCGGGGCCGTAGTGCGTGCGGATGTATTCTGCGATTGCGGCTTCGAGCTTCTCGAAACGCTCATGCTCTTCGGACGAGGTGCCTTTGCCGGCTTTCTTGCCGTACTGCTTGGCCATGGTCTCGAGGCCTGCGAGCTGGTATTGCAGGCGGCCTTCGCGCGATTCCGCCTCATTTGACGGCTGCGATGAGGGCCAGGGGAATCCTTCGGGCGGCAGTGCCTTATTGAAGAGCGGCGTGGTGCTGCCGCCGTCGAAGCCGGGGGTGTAATGCCTGAGGAGGTCCTTCTTGAGATCCTTGGCGATCTTCTCGAAATCGTCTGAGCGGCTCTGGACGAGTCCCTTGTTGGTCTGCAGTCCCTTGAGCTCTTCCTGGAGCCTCTCGCGCTCGGCGCCCTGCGCGGTGCGCAACTGATCCTTGATCTTCGCGATGCGCTCGTCGTATTCCTTGACGATCTTGTCGCGCTCGGCCTTCCTCGCGGGGTCGTTCTCCTGCTCGGCGATGCGTGCGGCATCGGCGACGGCGCGCATCCACACCTGCATGTCGCGGGCGAAGTCCTTCTTGTACGCGCTGAGCGCTTTGTCCCAGCGGCGCTGTGCCTCATCGTTCGCGACCGACGTCACGGTGTAGTCGGAGTCGCCGTTGATGATGATGGTGGTTCCCGGCATGGCCTTGATCGTGACGTCTTCGCCGTCCGAGCCCTTGATCGTGACCGATGACGAGCCGTCCGATTCCGTGGTGGTTTTCACGATTTCGGGGTTGTACCCGTCGGCGAGCTTGATGTTCTGGGGCAGGTCGATGCATTTGCCGTCCTTGCACGCGTCCTTGCACGCAGTCTTCTTGGTCTGCCCGCACCAGAGCGGAGTGATGAGGTTGCGCGTCCCCTTCTCGCAGGATGGCGCGGCAGGCTTCTCGCAGCATCTGGCTTCGGTGCTCGTGACCTGCTGGCATCCCCAGGGGCAGGTCTCTTTATAGTAGGTCTCGGGATCGACTGTCGGTGCTTGCGGCGGCGGGCAACCCGCGTAGAGCCGCTTCTGCCAGATCTCAGGCTCATCTCCGAGGCCGTGGATCTGGCCCGGGCCGTACTTGGTCGGCACGAAGAGGTTCTTGCCCGCGTACGGCTCAGTGCCGGTCGGGGTCTTGAGGTCCTGTGTCGGCCTCCAGTTGGATTGCGTGCCCCTTGTTTGCAGCGTGGGCTGCGTGCAGTACGTGGTGTACTTCTTGCAGTCATCCTGCGAGAGCCTGCACTCGTCGAATGTCATCTTGCAGTCGGAGCCGCAGCCGAGCGGTCCGATGCTGCCTTTGGTGTTCGGCGGGTTGGGCACGTCCTTGCAGCGCAGGGTCGGGGGGCGGAAGACGGGTTTGCCGTCCTTGGTGTCGCACTCCTCCGTCTCTTTGTCGTCATTGGGCGCCTGCACGATGCCGTCGCCGCAGTATTCCTTGGGGACGCACTTGTTGGATTGGCATTTCTTGGCAGAATCCGAGCAGTCGGAATCCTTGACGCACTCGAAGCAGCCGCTCGTGTCGATCGTGCACTGGCCCGCAGCGCCCGCAGGCCTGCAGGTGAGCTCGCCGGCGCCGCGTATCGGTTTTTCCCCGAACGTCCTGCCGAAGCATGTCTCGCTGCCGAAGTCCTTGCCGTCGCATTCTTCGCCGGACTGTTTCTTGCCGTCGCCGCACACGGATTTCTCTGACGTGCAGCCGCGCTTGTCGAAGAGGCAGGTGAAGCTGTCGCAGCCGAGCTGGCCTCCCTTGAAGACGGGATCGACGGACGCGCAGTCGTAGCCGTCGAGCATCGGCTTGCCGTCCCTGCCGATTTCGCACTCTTCCGTCTTGCCCTGGTCATTGGGTTTCTGTATCACGTAATCGCCGCACTTGGTCTTGGGCACGCACTTCTCATTGACGCATTTCTCTTCGGCCGAGCAGTCTTCTTCATGGCCGTCGCGGCATTCCTTGCATCCGCTCACATCGAACTGGCACTCCTTCGCGTCACCCTTGGGGAAGCAGCCGAGGTCTCCGTGGGGTTTGCCGGCAGCGGTGGAGCAAGTCTGACCGCCCAGGTCATTGCCGTCGCAGCTCTCGGGCCGCTCGCGGACGCCGTTGCCGCACGTGTGCGTCTCAGACGCAGCCATTTCGCAGTTGATCGTGCTGTAGACGCAGTCAGGACCTATCTTCTTGCACAGGAGCGTTCCCCCCACATACAGGGGGTTGACGTCCTTGCATGTCTTGCTGCCGACATTGCTTGGCAGTTCGCATTCCTCCTTGCCGCCATCGTCATTCTTCGCTTGTATGTTCCCGTCGCCGCAGTAGGTCTTCTTCTTGCACGCGCCGCCGTCGCATTTGCACGTGCCGTCTTCGCAGCCCTCGGAGTAATAGCAGTCTTCCGCGATCTGGCACTGGGAGCATCCGGCATCGTCGATGCGGCACTGTGACGCCGAGCCTTTCGGATGGCACTTGAGCGTGCCGAAGGGGCGCAGTTTGCCCGTCTTCTCCGTAACAGTCCTGCAGTTCGCGCCGTTGAAGTCCTGGCCGTCGCAGTGCTCTCCGGCGTCGACCTTGAAGTTGCCGCACGCCGCAGGATCCGCGGGGGGCAGCGTGCAGGCGCTCGTGTCGTAGACGCAGCTCACGCCGACCTTCTTGCACTTGAGCGTGCCGCCGGTGAAGACTGAATCGACTTGGGAGCAGGTCTTGCTGCCGATCTTGTCCGGCAATTCGCACACTTCTGTCCCTCCTTCGGTGTTCTTCGGCTGGATCTCACCGTCGCCGCAGGAGGTCTTCTTCTCGCACTTGCCATATGCCCTGTCGCAGAAGTGCCCGCTGTCGCAGTCTGCGTCAGAATCGCACTCATAGCAGGGGTTGGTGTTGTACTGGCAGGGCGTCGCAGCGGTCTTGTCGTGGCAGCGCAGGTTGCCCTTGACGTTCTTGGTGCCGGTCGCCTCTGCGACCGACTTGCATGTCGCGCCGCCCAAGTCAGCGCCGTCGCATGTTTCGGGCGGATCGATCTTGTCATTGCCGCAATTGGTGGTCACGACGACCTGGTCGACGCACTGGCCGCCGACACAGGTCTGACCGGTTGTGCACGCGTCGCCGTAGAGTTTCACACCGCACAAACCATACGTGAACGGCGTGTTCTTCTCGGCATCGCACTGGCCGCCGGTCGGCTGCGCCTCGCAGCATTTTGCCTCCCCAGTCGAGACCTGCTGGCAGCCGAGACCGCCGCACGCATCAGTCTTTGCAGCGCAGCGGGAATCACTATATACATACTTGACATCGCCAGTGAAGACATTCATGCCCGCGTACGCGGCGCCCGCAGGAGCAGCACCCGTGCATTCTTTCGTGAATGAGGAACAATCAGGCTCTGTCGGCGGCTCGCTCTGCTTCTTGGCGCACACGCCTTCAGGAGTGCACTCTTCATCCGCAGCGCACCCGTCGGCGCAGGACGGATAGTACGGTTCGCTGCCGCCTTCCTTGCATGCCCCGTTCTCGCAGCCGTTCTTGCACGTCTCGCAGTAGGACACAGTCGTTCCGTCCGACTTGAGGCGGTGCTCGAGCACGCCAGGGTATTTGGTGGAGCATACTTTGTTCACCGCATCGGCAGGCGGCGGCAGGATGTCGCCGCTCGACTCTCGCGGAGGGCAGTCCGTCGGATCGCGAGACTGCACTTCTTCCTTCTTGCACGAGGACGTGTCGTAATAGCAGCTGTCAGTGCAGGAGGGAGTCCCGGTGAACGGCTCACCGAGCAATTGCAGGCAGTTCTTCTGCACGACGGGCGCGATGCCTTTGGACGCGTCGCCCTTGTCGCACTCCTCGGTCTGCTCGACTTTGCCGTTGCCGCACTTGGGCGGCTTGCAGTAGTCAGGAGCGTCATCGAGGCAGCAGTCAGACATCGCCTTGCAGTTCCTGCACCCGACCTCGCCGATCTCATTGTCGGGGCATTGGCCCTTGTTGCCGCTGAACTTGAACGATTTCGAGCCGTCGCTTCCCGCGACGACATCGCAGTCCTCGCCCGTATCGAGCCGGTTGTTGCCGCACAGCGTTTCGGCACAGCCGCTCAAGTCATACCCGCACGCCGCGCACCGCACGTCCCCGAACGGCTTGGCGCCGCCGGTCAGCGCATCGCACGTCGCATCGCTCGGGATGTCGCTGGCGTCGCATTTCTCATTGCCGTTCTTGACGCCGTCGCCGCAGTACATCGCGGATTTGCACTCGAAGACAGAGCAGTCTTCCTTGCACACGTTGACGCCAGGATACGCGAACAGGCCTTTCTGGGCGGAGCAGGAGCTGCCTTGTTCGCCCGCTTCGCATTCCTTCCTCACGTCGTACGACATGGGAGACCCGGCGCACGTGGGCGGTTCCCAACTGTCAGTCTCGGGATTCCAGCACGCATCATATCCGTCGGGCACAAAGTAGGGTTCGTCCCAGACATCGGCGTCTGTTGTCATGATGTCAGCAGAGAATATCAGTGCGTCTTCCGACCAGAGCGACGGGTTGGTGTAGATGATCCACGGCCATGCGACATGGTAGCAGAAGCGCGGATCGCTCGGGTCGCTGCGCAGGATGATGACGCTGTAGTCGGGATTGGGGGCGGGGATCGGCTTGTCGGGAGGGTATTCTGTGATCTCGTAGTAGGAGAGGTCTTGGTCGGCGTCTTCGCCGCCGGCAGGATCGGTGAATGTCGTGCTGAAGGACGGCACGAGATTGCCGAAGTTGTTCTGGAAGTACTGCTCGGATTCGGTGTAGGGCGCGGACGTGTCGTAGGGCTCTTCGGGCGGCGTGTCGCTTCCGCTCTCGCTGCCGGTCTCGGCGGCACGGCCGACTGTCGCGATGCCTGCGAGGAAGCCGGAGGATGGGCGGGTTTGGCGCGGAGCGGGCGCTCGGTCAGGGAGGCAGTCCACGATCAGCAATGGCAGCGCGGTCTTCGTGCCCGGCGATGCGAAGATGGGCGTGCCCGTCGATCCTGCAGGGATTTCGTCGGGTTGGAAACCGCAATAGACTGTCCCGACCGCAGTATTATAGTATTGTCCGATGCGCAGCTGGACCGTCGGCATCACTGCGGGAAGTTCGGCGCTGACAGGGGTCATGTCAAGGACTGCGAAACCTGTCACTGCGTTTCCTCTCTGTCGCGCGAGCGATGCCGCAGCGCCTGTGTTCATCGATGAGGAGAATGTGCCGCCCACGCCGCCTGAAGGAAGACCACCCGAACCACCGCCGCCAGTACTCTGCTGGCACGCGCCGCAGACGCACTTGAAGCCGGCGGGGCAGTTCGCATCGCTCTGGCACAATCCTGAATTGATAGTGCAACAGTTGGCAGGGTTGTAGAGGCATTGGATGCCTGTGCAGCTGTAGCAGCTGCCGGCGCCGCCGCAGCTCGGACCGTTACCGCACTTGCAGCCCTGACCCAGCCATAGCACCTCATTGGGAGGGCAGCCGCCGGTCGTTCCGCCTTGGCAAATGCCTGAGGTGCAGATGCCGAACGAACAGGTCTGGCCGACAGCATTGCCGCAGTCGTCTATCGGCTGCTGACCGCTGCATGCGGTCGCGCTCGTCGAGCAGCACTTGCCGCCCTTGCAGGACTTGCCGAAGGGGCATGCGCCGCAGTTCAGCGTCCCACCACAATCGTTAGAGACCGAGCCGCACGTGATGCCTAGGTATGCGCAGGTCGTGGGCGTGCAACCGCACACATTCGCAGTGCCACCGCCACCACACGTGTTCGATCCTATGCACGAGCCGCAGTTGAGCGTACCACCGCAACCATTCGAGACAGAACCGCAATTCTTCCCGAGCTGCGCGCACGTCTTAGGCGTGCAACCGCACACATTCGCCGTGCCACCGCCACCGCACGTGTTCGAACCCGAGCACGAGCCGCAGTTCAGCGTACCACCGCACCCATTCGAGACAGAACCGCAATTCTTACCCAACTGCGCACACGTCTTAGGCGTGCAACCGCACACATTCGCAGTGCCACCGCCACCGCAGGTATTCGGAGAGAGGCATGTGCCGCAGTTCAGCGTACCACCGCACCCATTCGAGACAGAACCGCAATTCTTACCCAACTGTGCACACGTCTTAGGCGTGCAACCGCAGACGTTCTCCGTGCCGCCGCCGCCACAGGTATTGAGCGATGAGCATGTGCCGCAATCCACCGTCTTGCTCGTGCCGCAGTTGTCCGTGCCCGTGACGAGTCCGCAGTTCTTGCCAAGACGCGTGCAGAACTGGCTGTCAGTCTCTGCAGTGCAGACACAGGTCCCGCTCTGGCATTCTTCGCCGGAAGGGCAGGCGCCATCAAGAGCGCCGCAGTTGACAGTGCCGCCGCAGCCGTCGGATGCCGTGCCGCACTCGCGCGAGCCGCACGCGTCGGACGCATACTGCTTGGTGCAGCAGACGCTGTCGGTGCACACCTGGTTCTCGCCGGTGCAGCGGTTCGGGCATGTGATGATCTGATTGCAGTTGTTCATGGTCTGGCCGCCGCAGGCCATCTCGTCGACGCCGCAGAAGTTGGACGGATCCTCCGGCACGCACGAGACAGGGATGGTGCATTCCGAGCGGTCCCACTGGCAGTTGTTGCAGAACATCTCCTCGGTGCCGCAGGGCGATGCGATGGCCTGGCCGACGCCGGTGCCGAAGAAGTTCAGGAACGGCTCGATGATGTCCCAGAGCGCGGCGAAGCTCGAACCGGGGACGGGTCGCGTGGAGAACCACACGCCTGCACCCGACACAGGTATGCCTGATGAGCTGGAATCCGTGTCGCACGGCGCGCACAGCTGCACGGTGTGGTCGCACTGTTCGCTCGCCCACAGGTCGACGATCTTGTTGCCGCAGCGGGGTTCGCAGCTGAACTTGTCCTCCTCATATTCATAGCAACCGCCGCATGCGACAGGTGTGTCGCAGCCGGGCAGGATGTGCGTGTTCTCGGCGTCGCAGCGGATCTCCAGATTGGCGCACTTGCACACCCCTTTGTCGCAGGTGGGTTTCTTGCTCGGGCAGTGCTCATCCTTGGTGCATTCGACGCAGGAAGTGGTAGCCGGATCGCAGTACGGTTTCTGCGTCGTGCACAATTCCACATACTGCGGAGGGGAGCAGTCGTTGACGACCTCTTGCGGAGGATTGCCGAAGACGCAGTATTTCTTGTTCTTGCTCGCGGTGCTGCATTCGCATTTGTTGTTGACGCAGGTATCGCTCTGCTTCGGGCATGATTCAGGGCATTCCAGGGGTCCGCCGCACCCATCGCCGTCAGAAATGGTGCCGCACTGGCCCTCTGCGCAGTCGGAGGGGCCATATTTCTTGGTGCAGCAGCTCTTGCCGTCCTTGTGGCACTCCTGTCCCGAAGGGCAGCTGGGGCACGTGACCTTGTTGCCGCAGTTGTCGAGCCCTTCGCCGCCGCAGGGGTGCGATTCGGCGCAGTCGTTACTCGTGACCGTGCAGCCGCCATTGCCGCCGCCGGGCGGGAAGGTCAACGCACATGTCGGGTAGACCTGGCCCGTGCATGCGCCGAGCAGGCAGGGTGTCTCGAGACCGCAGACGTTATTGACCCATTTGTTCCCGCCGACGCAGGTCCACTTCAAGGGATCGTTCGCGTCGGCATCGGCGCACGGCTTGCAGTCCACTTTACCGCCGCCGATCGGTCCGCATTTCGTGCCCTCAATGCAGGTCTTGACGACTTCGTCGCATGCATTGAGAATCTGCGTGTTGTCAGCCGAGCATGCGCTGCCTTCGGGGAATTCGCAGACGCAGTCCCCTGATTGCTTGCTCGGGTCGTCTTTCTTGTAATAGTCAGGGCACTCGCAGGGCGGCGTGATTGTCGTGCCCGGAGGTGTCGGCGTGCCTGCGGGGCAGCCGTTGGGCAGGATGCCCCATTTCTTGGGATAATCTGCGCAGGTCTTGCTCGGCGTGCAAGGCTCTGTCGGGGGAACGACGCACTGCGCTGGCTGCGGGCCGTCTTTGCCGTCGACATCCGCGCACACCTTGTTCTGCGAGGTCTGGCCGCCGGAGGCATCTTCTTCCTCTTCAATGATATCCGCGGGGTTGAAGCAGGTCTCGACAGTCTTGCCGCAGCCATCGAGGACCTTGGAATTGTCAGCATTGCACACTCTCTTGCCTTCAAGCTCCTTCTTGCACTTGCAGGTGGGGCCGGAAAGCGCATCTTTGAGGCATTCTTCGTTCGGCAAGCAGTCCTTGACCTTGGCGCCGCAGCCGTTGATGATCATGGTGCCCGGACCGTCCGCTTCGGTCTTCCCGTCGTTACTGCAGTACTTCTTGTCCGCACCGGCAGCGGGACAGTCGCATGCGGCAGTCTGGCCCGCGACCTTGCAGGTCCAATCAGGACCGCGCAACGAACAGTCTTCAAGCTTGAGCTCGCACTTGTCAGTCACCCATACGCCGAAGCAATCTGAGGGCTGGTCGTTGGGCGGGGGGCACTTGCAGCGTTTTGTCGCCTCTGCGCCGTCACAGAGGAGCTGGATCTTGTTCTTCACGCTCACAGGGCAGGTGTAGACCGTCTCTTTGGGGTCACAGTCATTGAGGATGATCTTGCCGAACGGCGCGGCATCGACGCCGTTGTCCGAGCAGTACGCGAATTTCTGTTTTCTCTCTGCCTTGCACTCGCACTTGGCGAAACCGTCAGGACCGCGGCACTCGTTCACGTTGACTGGCACGCAGAATTCCTTGTCATCCGTGAATTTCTTCTTGTCCGCGCGCTTGTCGCAGTAGCGGATCTTGTGATCGCCGCCTTGGCTGCCGCACGCGCTGAAGGGGCAGTCTGCGCACTTAGCGGCTCCGGCATCGCCGATGCACTGCTGCTTCTCGCCGCACTTCTTCTCGCTGCCGGGCACCGTGCCGCCGCCGGGCGCCTCATCGAGCGTGCCGTCATTGTTCGCGTTGCAGACTTTGCCGAGCCTGCGGCAGCGTGCATTGCCGTCGCCCTTGTCCTCGCAGATTTCCCTGTCAGGCTGGCAGTTGCGCACGTGCTGGTTGTCGCAGACGCGCACGACTTCGGTCTTGCTCTTGCATTTGGTCGCGCGGTTGTCGCATTCGCATTTGGCCTGGCCGCCGGCCCACGTGCATTTCTGGTTGTTGCCGCAGGTCTTGGCGACGGTGCCGCACTTGTCGAAGCAGACTTTGCCCATCGCGCGTCCGGGCTGGCCTTTCCAGGCAGGGGGGCAGTTCGCGGCGGGTTTCGGCGGGCCTCCGCCGCCGATCACGGCAGGGCCTTGCGGGAATTGGGGGAGACCGCCGAATGGTCCGAAGCCGTTGCCGCCTGCGGCGCCCGCGGCGTTGGGTCCGCCGGGCATGCCTGCCTGCCCTGCGCGTTTGAGGGCTTCCTGCAGACCGCGATCGACGGGTTTCGTTCGTGCGGGCGCTGTCGTGCCCGCCCTCCCGATTGCCGTGAACTCCTCCAGCAATGATAGGACTGCCGTCGGGAGGTCTGTGATGCTGGCGAGTGTCGCAGAGACGCCGTACTTGACCTGTGCGACGCGCAGGTCGGGATCGTCCGCTCCTGCGATGAGGGCGAACGCCCCGAGCAGGCAGAGCGCGATGATGGCGACCGCGGCAAGGGAAGGATCGATGAGCGAACGCACTTCGGCGCGCCTGCCATCGATGCCGTGCGGTC
The DNA here is from genome assembly GCA_964445485.1 of uncultured Methanosarcinales archaeon. Lineage (GTDB taxonomy): Archaea > Nanobdellota > Nanobdellia > Woesearchaeales > ARS49 > CAYUPS01. Next base: position 145,452 of record CAYUPS010000001.1, read on the forward strand.
GTTCGAGTGTCATGTCAACAAGTCGTAGAACTAACTAGTACGCTGATTCGCCTATGCTCACAACCCATTAGCAGACTGGCGAGCCGAGCACCTTTTTAAGCATTTCGCTGCCACATATATAATAGGCACGACGGGCGCGCAGTACCATAGATTTATATATGCGCGAGGAGCCTTGAGAACCCATGGCACAGCTCAAACACCTGCTCATCCTGTCCCTTCTCGCGATCATCGCCCTCTCGACTGCCGCCGATGCGCTCACGTACAGCGAACGCATCGCCGCGGCCAGCGCGCAATCAAGCGAGCGCCGCATCACCTCCAGCAGCGCGCGCCCCACCACATCAAGTTCTAGCAGGCTCATCGAGCGCGCCCAATCCTACAGCGCGATGATGGGCAGCCTCGGCAGCGTCTCGGCCGGCGCCTCGCAGAGCCGCCAGTCCGGCAAGGACCTGAGCCGCTCAGCGGATCTGCGGCAGCCGCAGCGCGTCCTCGGCGACTACACCAACCGCGGCCTCTCCCGCGCAGGCTACACCAGCGAAGCGGCGAGCCGCTTCCGAACCAGCACGCCGGGCTACAGCGAACCGACGGGCCAGAGCTCAGTGTACGGCACCGCGCGCGGCAGCAGCCAGCGCACGCTGGGCTCCTACAGCTACAGTGCGTACGGCTCGAGCACGCGCCGCTTCGTCGGCAGCACGTACGGCTCGACGGGCAGCAGCGGCCGCGCGCCGACGATTGCAGACCGCGTCCGCAGCTCCGGCAGCTATTTCAGCTACTAAGACCCGCGAGCGAGACTTTTATAAACAGGCGAGCGTTCTGCCGCAGGCATGAGCCGCGCCGACACCAAGCCGGGCCTGACCGCCAAGAAATCGGAGAACTTCTCTGAGTGGTTCTCGCAGGTGTGCTCGGAGAGCGGCGCGAAGCTCGCCGACATCCGCTACGGCGTGCAGGGAACAGTCGTGCACCGGCCGTGGGCCATGCGCATCCTGCGCAAGATCTACGACATGCTCGAGGGCGCCGTCGAGGCTGACGGCCACGAGCCCTACCTCTTCCCCACGTTCATCCCCGAGGAGAACCTGCAGCGCGAGAAGGAGCACGCGGGCTTCACGCCCGAGGTGTTCTGGATCGACTTCGCCGGCGACACCAAGCTTGAGCGCCGCCTCGCCATGCGTCCGACGGGCGAGACCCAGATCTACCCCATGTACGCCCTGTGGATCCGCGCGTACACCGACCTGCCGTTCAAAGGCTACCAGTCCCGCATCACCGTTTTCCGCAACGAACCAACCACGCGGCCGTTCTTGCGCGGGCGCGAATTCATGTTCTTCGAGACGCACGACTGCTTCCGCACGCACGAAGATGCCCTGAAGCAGATACACACCGACATGTTCATCATGGAAAGCGTCGTGCGCAAGCGCCTCAAGATCCCCTTCCTCTTCTTCCGACGGCCGTCATGGGACAAGTTCAAAGGCGCCAATGACACGTACGCCTCCGACACGCTCAACCCCGACGGGCGGCGCAACCAGATATCGAGCACGCACGACCTCGGCCACAACTTTGCCAAGGCCTTCAACATCACGTTCATGGACGAGGACGGCATCCAAAAGCACCCGCACCAGACCTGCTTCGGCCCGGGCATCTGGCGCATCATGGCCGCCCTGATCGCCATCCACGGCGACGACAAAGGCCTCATCCTGCCAACATGCGTCGCTCCCACGCAAGTCGCCATCGTCCCCATCCTCTTCAGCAAGGACCCCGCGCTCGCCACCACGCTCAAAGAGAAAGGCGACGCCATCGTCGAGCTCTTGCGCAAGGCAGGCATCCGCGCGCACTACGACACGCGTGAGCAGACGCCAGGCTTCAAGTTCAACCACTGGGAACTCCTGGGCGTCCCCCTGCGCCTCGAGATCGGCCCGCGCGAGCTCGAGCAGAACAAGGTCACGCTCGTGCGCCGCACCGACCGCGCCAAAATCCCTGTCGAACTCGAGAGCATCCTCGACGCGGTCAAGGAGCAGTTCAGGCATGTCGACGGCGAGATCGAGAAGCGCGCGAGCGCGTACTTCAAGGACTGCACGCGCGGCGCGCGCACCTACGAAGAGGTCAAGACGGCGCTCACCGCGCACCGCGGCTTCGTCACGGCGCCCTGGTGCTCCGTCGGCAACGACGGGGAGAACTGCGCGGCGCAGCTCAAGGCAGACACGGAAGGCGGCGTGGTGTGCGGCACGCGCTTCGGCCACGACGACAAACCCGAGAAGGGCAGCGCATGCGTCGTGTGCGGCAAGAAGGCGAATCACCTGGTGTATCTCGCCAAGAGCATCTGAATTCTGTCAAAAACGCAGTTCTCTGACACATACGCTCCGGCAGTCTTATAAACACGCACGCGACACCAGCATCCGAACAACGGGGGGATTCGTACGGGAAGACTCCAGCAACTGGTCGCAGCAGCAACGCTTTCGCTCTCAGGACTTCTCAGCGCAGCCGAACCCGCCCCGACAAGCACCCCTGCGCAGCAGACGCTCGACGCGCACGGCGACAAAGTCAAGAAGCAGATCGCCGAGTGGAACAAGAAACTCACGCGCAAGAATGACCCGGACAGGATAGACCTCAAGGTCGTCGTCGACAAAGAATACGCCATCCGCCCCGACTGGAAAGAGCAGATCGAGCGGAACATCAAGCACACCAATGAGGCGATGAAACAGTTCGGCGTCCAGTACGAGATCGATACCGTCGAATATTTCGACTCGGAGGACATCCCCCCCATCGGCAGCGCGCTCGGCGGCGGCTACCGCCTGAGCGAGATGGCGCTCGAGCACCCGCCGGAAGAGCTCGATTCCGTCCTCGGCTTCTGCGGCGAGTACACCCCCGGGCTCGCGGGCATCGCGTATTCCCTCGGCGACTACGCGCTCGTCTTCCCCGTCAAAGGCTCGGAGGAAGCGGAGGTCGTGCAGCACGAGCTGAGCCACAACCTCGGCACCATCGACCATCCCTACGGCCACCCGCTCTTCCTCGACGAGAGCGTCATGTCCTATCTCGACAATTACACCGCGGACCACGACATGCCGCACGCCTTCGACAAGGCCAACGCAGCCCGCATCACCGCCAACAAAGACAGGGCGCGGCCGTCGCCGCAGGAGGCCGACTGGAAGAAACTCCGCGCGTACATTGCAACGGTGCCCGAAGCGCGCAGGGAAGCCCTCAAGAAAGCGCTGCTCATCATGCAGGGCGGCGAGACCTCCATGGACGCATACTCATTTATCCTTGAGCAGGAAAAGAAACATCCCAATGATGTCAACGTCCAGTACGCTGCGGCCAAGATACGCTATGACCTGGGCAAGGACGTCGGCGGAGACGCGGGCAAGAAATCCCAGCTCGCCGGCCTCGCGCGCATGAAAGAGATCGCGGCCATGGACTTCTCCAAGACGCCCGGCGGCGCGAACACGACCAAAGCCGGCCTGCTCAATGATTACGCCTGGTACACTGCCACAGAGCTCGAGACGACGAAAGAGAGCCTCGAGAGCGCGCTCAGCGCCGCGCAGGAAGCGGTCAAGCTCGAACCCGACAACGACGCCTACCTCGACACGCTCGGCGTCGTGCTCCACAAGGCAGGCAAAGCGGACGACGCGCTCGCGCCGCTGCTCAAGGCGCGCGACATCATCCAAAAACGAGGGCCGAAAGCGAGAGACCGCGACATCCTCCACAGCCTCCTCAAGATCCAGAAAGAGAAGAAAGAGTACGATGGCTTCCGCGCCACGTACGATCTCATCATCAAAGCAGACCCGTACGACGGCGTCGAGCTCAACAACTACGCCTGGGCGCTCTGCGACACATTCGGCAAGGACCACGAAGCAGCCATCAAACTCGCAAAGGAGTCCGTCGAGTGGGCCGGCGAGAAGGACTTCAACAAAGACACCCTCGGCTGGGCATTGCACCTGAGCGGCAAGAGCGGCGAAGCCCTCGAGCACCTGCTCGCCGCGGCAGACCTCAACGTCAAAGAAGCCATGGCATACGAACAGCTGAGCAGGCAGACCATCGCAGGCCTCGCCGCGATCAAGCCCGACCGCAACCGCGCGCCCGAGAAATCCTACCTCGAGCGCATCGCCGCCGCGTACCGCACCGCGCTCCGGGACGACGCGCAGGCCGTGCATGCGCGCAAGACCGCCAAGGACGGCGCGCACCGCCTCACCCAGCTCGTCACGCTCTACCTCAGAGACGGCAAGGAACTCGCCAAAGCCGCGGCCGCCGGCGACGACGCGCTCACGCTCGATCCCGAGACGAGCGGGACGCGTTTCGCCTGCGCGCGGGCCAACCAGCGCCACGGCCTCGAGAGCTATGGAAAGAACGAATATGCCGCGGCCGTGCCCTCCCTCGAGAGGGCCGTCGAGGTGGGCGCGACCAACGACGACTTCAAGAAGAACTATCTCAAGCCGACGTACAGCATCCTCGCCGACTGCTACCGGAAACTCGGCAGGATCGAGGACGCGGAGCGCGCAGAGCGCGCCGCCAAGAACCCCTGATGCATGGATCACGACGACGCGCAGCATATCAGCGAACGCTACGCGCGCATTCTCTTCGACACGTACCGCGCATCGCTCGCGCGCAATCGGCTCCCCCACACCAACACGATCGTCGATACGTATCTCACTCCCCGCGTCTCCACGGGCGAGAAGAATAAACGCATCCTCTGCGCCCTGCTCGATCTCGAGACCTACCTGCACAAGGACATGCTTGACTGGCTGTGGCAGAAGATCGCGCCAGACCATCGCGTGCGCGAGGCCAAGAGCAAGATCAACAGGGCGAGGGAGAGCGTCAGGAGCATCCAGCGCGCGTCATCCATCGGCATCGACGATCTGCACCTGCGCGAGAGCGCGGCCATCCCGCGCACGCCATGGGACATCGACTGGGCCTATCTGAGCGTCATCGACGACGCACGGTTCGCCGAGGAGAAACTGCAGACACGCATCGCGGGAGCGCCTGAGCGCATCAGCGACCTGGACGGGCTCGTGCGGCGATTTGAGCGCCACATCGCGCAGCTCGTCGACGGGCGCAATAGTTGAGTCGGAAGACATATAAAGGCCAACGACGGAAAATGCCCAACACGCGACACGGGTCGCGCAACCCTACGGGGGGAAGTGAGGTGGAGCAATGAAGACCCTGAGAAATCTGCTAGCCGCCGGAGCGCTCGCGATCAGCGCCCTGGGCGCGCCAGCCAGCGCAGAGACACTGGATGAAAAAGTCGACGCCCAAGCCACGCAGACCGTGACCGCGCCGACCCGCATGAGCGCGAAAGAGGAAGCAGAGCTCAACGCGCTCCGCGCCACAGTGTGCGTGCGCAACACGCAGGTCCGCTCAGGAGGCCTCCTCGGCATCTTCCTCGATCATAATTACGACGGCAAGACAGACATCTCCGACGCGCACGTCAAGGCATGGGACGCGTACCGCAAGGACCAGAAACTCGAGGATCACGTGCGCGCGCCCTGGAACTCAGGCCTGCAGGGGAAGGTCGACAAGTTCGAGCGCGGCGTCGATCCGCAGTTCGAGCTCTCCTGGTTCGGCACAGCCTTCGCCTACAAAGTCGAGAACGGCTACGTCTACTTCGCCACCAACTGGCACGTCGCGGGCCAAGACGAGGAAGAGAACTTCCTCTTCGGCCGCATGGTGCGCCAGCGCATCGACGTCGTCAACGACTATGACGATGACTTCCGCGCGGATGATCTCAAGCTCGAATTCGTCTCCGGCATCCCCTCGGCGGACATGGCAGTATTGCGCGCCAAGGTCGAGGACGTCGAGCGCTACAACACCCAAGCCGCCACGTACAACGAGCGCAATCCCAAGAAGAAGGCGGCGCGCGCGTCCATCGAGGCGTTCAAGGGGAAGGTCGGCGACAGCGAGACGCTGAACGTCGGCGATCCCGTCGTCATGTACGGTTTCCCGCACGCGGCGACGCGCTCGCGCACGAGCGGCCACGTCACCGACGACTACTACCCGCAGCTGTGGCCCGGCCAGTGGGACCACGATGCGTTCATGACCGACGCGACATCCGCGCCGGGCAACTCCGGCAGCGCCATGCTCCGCCCGACAAGCGACGGACAGCTCGAATGGCACGGCCAGCTCAACGCAGGATTCCGCGGCGGCGACAACATCAACTTCGTCATCGGCATCAACAATTACAAGAAACTGCTCGAGAACCCGCATGCGGTCAAGGTGCAGGATGATGTCGAGGCGCGCGTGAACAAACTCGCAGCCACGGCCAAGGGAGGGCCCGACCAGCACCGGCTGTTCGAGGATATAGCCCAGCTCAAGATCGAGAGCGACGGCACTGTCCGCCTGATCGTCTACGGCGACTACCCGTACGCGAAGAACAACCGCATCGAATTCATCGACAGGCCGACCAACAAGCTCGGCACGCTCGATGCAGTCGTCGTCGCCGATGAGAACGGCACGAGCCAGTTCGCTGCGCAGGCGCTGCCGTACTACTTCAAGGAGAACAGCCAGAAGCTGTACACCGCGCTGACCGAGATGCTGATGCTCAGCTACGCACGCCACACCAACGAGGGCGTCGCGCCGCGCACCGCCTATGAGCACGAGCAGCTCAAGCGCATCGACGGCGAGCGCAAGATCCTCGAGCTGAAGAACGGAATGCTCTACCAGTTCGTCACGCTGGGCCTGCGCGAGCATGCCCGCAGCATGCGCGAGTGGGGCACGCCGTACGAGGGTCCGAAGAAAAAGAAGCCCCAGAGCAACGCGGGTGAGTGATTGTTCACGGTCGTGCGCGAGACTTCCGTCGATGAGCGCAGCAAATGACCGAAACATTTATAAGTGAGGCGCCAATCCAGCGGCATAGAGCAATTCTTCCACGGTGTTTCGCCGAATGACTGACAAGCACGAAACCACCAAGACCGGCACGACCACTGTCGGCATCGTCTGCAAAGACGGCATCGTCCTCGCAGCGGACCGCCGCATGACCGCAGGCTTTGTCGCAGGCAAGGATGCCGTCAAGGTCCACCCCATCACCGACAACGTCGCAGTGACATGGGCAGGATCAGTGAGCGAACTGCAATTCACCACGCGCCTCCTCAAGGCGGAACTGATGCTCAAGAACCTCGGCGTCCACCGCCAGAGCAGCGTGCACGAGACCGCGCAACTGCTCGCAGGCATCATCTACGGCAACTTCCGCAGCAATCCCTGGATGCCGCCCATCGCGGCGTTCCTGCTCGGCGGCGTCGACGAGAAAGGCGCGCACCTCTACGATATCGACATCGACGGCGCAGTCCTCGAGTTCAAGGACTACTACGCGACCGGCAGCGGCTCCCTCTTCGCCTTCGGCTTCCTCGAAGAGAACTACAAGAAAGGCGTCAGCCTCGACGAGGGCGTGCGGCTCGCGGTCAAAGCGGTCAACGCGGCAGTCAAGAGAGACATCTACACCGGCAACGGCATCATCGTCTACACAATCTCCGACAAGGGCGTCCAGCAAGTGCTGGAGAAGCAGATCGAGCCCAGCCTCGAGGCATAAACGCCACGACGCTCGATTCGGTTCTGAAACACAATTTCCACAGGTAGCAAAGCACTATGGCAGACATCTGCAAAGAAATACTGAAGATGCTCCCCGAAGGCAAGGCCAGCGAAACCGCCTTCGAAGGGGCCAACATCGTCATCTACACCAAGGACCGCAAGTTCTTCACCGACAACGGCGGCTACATCCGCCAGCTCGTCGACTCGTTCAAGAAACGCATCGAACTGCGCCCCGACCCGTCCCTATGCACGCCGACAGAGAAAGCGGAGAAGCTCATCCGCGAGATCGTCCCGGCAGAAGCGGGCCTCGGCAATATGTTCTTCGACCCGCAGCGCGCCATCGTCAACATCGAAGCGGACAAACCCGGCCTCGCCATCGGCAAGCAGGGCGCGCTCCTCAAAGAGATCCGCGAGAAGACATTCTGGGTCCCCGTCGTCAAACGCATGCCGCCCATCCGCAGCGTGCTCATCGAGAACATCCGCAGCGTCCTCTACCAGCACAGCGAGTACCGCAAGAAATTCCTCGACAAGGTCGGCCACCGCATCTATGACGGATGGATGCGCGAGAAGAAGAACGAATGGGTCCGCCTCACCTACCTCGGCTCCGGCCGCGAAGTCGGCAGGTCCGCGCTCTTCCTGCAGACGCCAGAGTCCCGCATCCTGCTCGACTGCGGCGTCAACGTCGCCGCCGAAGGCCCCGACGCCTACCCCTACCTCGACGCGCCCGAATTCAAGCTCTCCGAACTCGACGCAGTCGTTATCACGCACGCCCACACCGACCACACCGGCTTCCTCCCCTACCTCTTCAAATTCGGCTACCGCGGCCCCGTCTACTGCACGCCGCCCACGCGAGAGATCATGGCGCTCCTCCAGCTCGACTACATCAAGCTCAGCAAAGGCGAGAACCGCGACCCCATCTACGACACCGACGATGTCAAAGAGATGGTCAAGCACTGCATCTGCATCGACTTCGAGGAAGTCACCGACATCACGCCCGATGTGCGCCTCACGTTCTACAACAGCGGCCACATCATCGGCAGCGCCATGGCCCACCTGCACATCGGCAACGGCCTGCACAACCTCGTCTACACCGCAGACCTCAAGTACGGCCGCACGCAGCTGCTCGAGCCGGCAGTCACGAACTTCCCCCGCGTCGAGACACTCTGCATCGAGAGCACGTACGGCGGCAAGACCAACGTGCTCCCCCCGCAGAAAGAGCAGGACGACTTCCTCGCCAAGATGATCACGGACACCGTCGCGCGCGGCGGCAAAGTCCTCATGCCCGTCCTCGGCACGGGCCGCGCGCAGGACGTCATGGTCATGATCGAGGACCTCGTGCGGCGCGGCAAGCTCGAGCCCGTCCCCGTCTACATTGACGGCATGGTCTGGGACATCACCGCCATCCACACCGCGTACCCCGAATACCTCAACGCAAACATCCGCAAGCTCATCTTCCACAAGGACCAGAACCCCTTCCTGCACCCCATCTTCAAGCAGGTCGGATCGCAGAAAGAGCGCATGCAGCTCATCGAAGACACCGGCCCCTGCGTCATCCTCGCCACCAGCGGCATGCTCGTCGGCGGACCCTCGGTCGAATACCTCAAGCACCTCGCCGACAACCCCAAGAACACGCTCGTCTTCACCTCCTACCAAGGCGAAGGCTCCCTCGGCAGGCGCATCCTCTCCGGCGAGCGCGAGTTCAGCGTCCGAGACGGCCCCAAGACCGAGATCGTCCCGGTCAAGCTCGAAGTGTGCCGCCTCGAGATCACCGACCACAGCGACCGCAAGCAGCTGATGAACTACATATTCAAATGCTCGCCGCGCCCGAAGAAGATCCTCGTCAACCACGGCGAAGCGTCCCGCTGCCTCGACCTCGCGTCATCCATCCACAAGATGGGCCGCATCGAGACGCTCGCGCCGAGGAATCTGGAGACCGTCAGGATCAAGTGAGAAAGAGAAACCGGCTCACTCGCCATCCGGCGGCCGTTTCGCCTTCTGTTTCGCGATGAACCTGATGCTGCCGCGCGAGTCCTCTTCATCCTCGGGGCTTTCTGCCGGCTCGACGCTCGCGAGCGTGCGCCTGACCCACCTGCGCCAGCGCGCGGCGGCCTGCTCATCGGCCATAGCGCCATCCTGCGCGTCAGTGCTCTCCCACACTCCCCTGTGCAATCGGCTCTGTGATTCCATATGCAACTCACCTCTGCGCGTAACGGCGCGCACCGAGGTTAAATACGCGCGGAACAGCCCGTCCGCACCCCGCGTGCGTAAGATTTTTAAGGAGGAAAAATGGCAGTCGGCACATGGTCGCAGTGCTGTTCCAAGGCCCGGACTGGTTCTTCGGCGTCGACGCGGCGGTCCAAGCGGTCGCAGGCATCACATCGCTGCTCGTCTTCCTCTTCAGCTTCCGCTACGCGCGCATCTCCAAGGACCCGCGCTTCAAGACGCTCGGCTGGGGCTTCCTGCTCCTGGGCCTGAGCTTCCTCACCGACGCGGCCTTGCGCATCCGCGCCCTCCTGCTCCTCAACCCGCAGGATATCATCGGCAGCGTCACGCGCCTCCTCCAAGACCTCCTCTTCGCCTACGTCTCGCACATCCTCCTCTTCATCGCAGGCCTCACCATCCTCGCGCTGTGGGCATTGCGCATCAATGAGCCACTGCAGCGCGCGCTCATCGGCGCGATCATCACCCTCCTCGCGCTCACCAGCTTCGACGAGCCGATGATGCACGGCCTGCTCGCGACAGTGCTGCTCATCTTCATCACCATGAAATTCCTCGCCAACGCGCGCGAGCAGAACACTTCCCGCGCATGGCAGGTTCTCCTCGCGTTCATGCTCATGACGCTCGCGCAGTGCGCATTCCTCCTCGAGCCCGTCAGCAAGCAATGGTACGTCGGGGGCAACATCATCCAGCTCGCAGGCTCTCTCGTGCTCCTGCTCGTACTCATCCAGGTGAGCAGGCGATGAATGAGAAACGCCGCACCAACCTGGACATCGTGCACGATATCCTGCTGGCCATGCGCAACAAAGGCGAGCCCATCGTGCCCACACACCTCCTCTACAAGGCCAACCTGCCGCACGACCGCCTCAAAGGCTACCTCAAAGACCTTCTCGAGAAGAGATTCATCAGCGAGATCGCCGACAGGAAAGGCAAGAGGAAGTACGCCCTGACAGACGAAGGATACCGCTTCCTGCAGGCATTTTCGCAGATGCGCGAATTCACGCGCTCGTTCGGCCTGTGAGTATCACGGACGCTCGAGGAGCTTCTTGATCGCGAAATAGCTGCCGCCGAATATCAGCACGCCGGGGATGAGCGAGATGCCGAGCGCAGGCGCGAGCGCGCCGACGCCGATGGTGCTGATGAAGCCCGCGCCGATGCTCTCGAGCAGCGAGCGCACCTCGGGGCCTTCGAGGAGCGAGACGATCTCCGGCGCTTTCTTCTCGATGTTCTTCTCGAGCGCGTCGACCTGCATGACCATCTTGCCCTTGCGGAAGATCTTGATCTTGCGCTCTTCCTCGGAGCACAGGATGACTGTATTCGCAGTCTTGGACGCGGCGAGACCTGCGGCATGCCTCGTGCCGAACCCGACCAGAGGCGTGGCGTTGCGGACCATCGCGCCGTAATCTGTCACAAAGCCCTTGTCATCAAGGACGACGGCGCCGTCTATCACGGCAAGGCCCAGCATCACCTTCTCGGCGCCCTGGTCGAAGACGGAGAACCTGTCGAGCTTCTGCTTGAGCAGGCGGTCGTAGTCGACGATGCCGCCGATGCAGAAGAGCGCGCCTTCGCCCTTGCGGACGACCTCGATCGCGACCTTGAGGACTTTCTCCTCGATGTCTTTAATGCTGACCGTCTCTGCCATATCTGCGCTGAGCGCCCAGGCTAATATAAACCTTCGTCCAGCGCATCACTTCCAGAGGATAACGCTCAGCTTTCCGGTCGGCTCGAGATAGGCGGTCTTGACCTTGCGCACGTCGCTGACGCCCTTCTCGCGCAGCATGGAATGGAATTGATCGAGCGCGAGGTCTTCCGCGTCGAGATTCTTGAGCAGCAGCTTGCCGTTCTTGATCAGGAGACGCGGGTGGCCGTAGAGCAGGGCGCGCAAGGGGTAGTGGCGCTCAGAGATTTTGATGGCGGCGATGTGGATGGCGGCCACGACCGCGATCGCCAGCATCGAATAGAGCAGCGGCGTCGTGCTCTCGCTGTAGATCATGGCATCGCCGACAGCCGAACCGAGCGAGATGACGACGAGGAAGTCGAAGAGCGTCAGCTGCGCGAGCTGGTGGCGACCCGAGAGCCGCAGGATTGCATAGGTATAGACGAAGACGAGCGCCGTGCGCCAGATGACGGTGTACCACGCGTGGTCAGGCATGCTCACATCTCCGGGACGTAGCTGAAGCCAGCAGGGCCTGCGGTGAGCGCGATGCCGTGCGCTGCGATCTTGGAGAGCGCCGCCATCGGGGGCACGTGCGATTCATGCCGCAGGATGCCGCGGTGCGTGATCGCGCCTTCGGCGAGCAACTGCGCGACGGCGCTCGCGCTGAATCCGGTCGTGCGCTGCATGGCAGTCCACTTCCCGTCATCCTTGTCGGCGAGGGAATACCTGATGGCGCAGTAGGTGCCGTCCTTCTCTCCCGACGCCTCGATGCGCAGGTAGACGATATCCTTGCCGGGGAGCGTGAGAGCGCGCTCGAGCGCGGCTTCGTTGACGTCACGACGCGAGATGCCGGGCGCGACCTCCTCATGGTCGAAGAGTCCGAGGTCGAACATGGCGCGCATCTTCTCGCAATGGCCCGGATAGCGCAATGTCTTGTACTCAAGCGAACGGATCTCGCCTTCGAACGTGTCGCAGAGCGTGCTCGTGCCGCCCGCGGTGCTGAACGCCTCGAGCACGATGCCGTATTCAGGGAACGGCACGCGCTCGATCTCGCGCAGGCTCGGGACAGAGACCCTCTTGTAGTCTCTCAGCACATCGGCCGGCTCCTTGTACTCGTTGATGAGGCCGTGGACGGAGAAAAGCAGCTTGTACTGCAGCGGCCCCTGCGGTTTCTGCGGCAGGCCGCCGACGTAGATCTTGAGCGCATCGACCTTGTCGAGCGATGCGATTGCCTGCGCGGCGACAATCGTCGCAAGGCCCGGAGCGAGGCCGCAGTCGGGGACGATGGCTACGCCCGCACGCCGGGCAGCATCCTCTTGGAGCTGCTGCAGGCGCACGACGCTCGGGTTGCCGCCGAGATCGCACAGGTGCGTCCCGCACGCGATGGCGTACTGCGTGAGAGCGACATTGTAGCTGTAGGGAACCGCGCTGACCGCCACATCCGACTCGCCGAGGAGGGGAAGGAGCTGCACTGCATTCTCGAGAGAGACTTGCTTGGCGGCGGCTTTGGGGCCTGCGGTCTGCGCGGCGCGCTCTGCGGCGGGAAGGTCTGCGTCGGCGATGTACACTCTCTCTGTCGCGGGGCAGGAGGCGAGATCGGCCGCGATGCAAGTGCCCATCTTGCCTGCGCCGATGACTGTGTAGGTGTGCATGGCGTTGCGCTGCGCGTTGCGGCTCTTAAGGTTTTCGCTCAGCTGCAGCGGTACGTGCAGCCGTCAAGATGCGAGCGGCATGCACGGCAGTAGAAGTCCCAGCCTTCCCGCCCTGCGAGGATGGTGATGCTGCTCTCCTCTTCGCACACGGGTCTGCCGATGATGATGCTCTTGCAGGCGTGGCAGCCGCAGGCGACGCTGTAGCGGAAATCTGAATGGCCGACACAGAGGCAGTCATAGATGTCGTACGGGCCGCGGCCGGTTCTGGCGAGGATGTCGCGCACGGCAGTGTCGGCGGCGAGGGTACGGCGCAGATTGTCGATATTCGCGACGACGATGCCGTCGAGGCTCTTGCCTGCGGCATCTCGCGGGGCGTACCAGTTGCCGAAACCGAAATCAGGATGGAAATTCGGCACGTGGTGGGGGACGAGAGAATGCTTCATCGCATCATGCGTCTGCTGTTCCGGATTAATATATGTTTGGTTGAGCCGCGCCCGTCGGGCAGGTATTTAAACGATGCCCGACTGGGAGAGCCATGCGCTTCATCCTCATCGCGCTCCTCGCAGTCATCATAGCCGGCTGCGCCGCGCAAACGCCTTCGACGGCGGAAGACCTCCCGCCCCCGGAGTACGCAGCCCCGCCCGCGCAGCCGACGCGCAGTGCGGCACCGCAGGCGGTAGCACCTGCGGAGGAGGTCCTCAAGACGGGCGTGTTCACATCGGAGGATGGCAGGCGGATCGCGAAAGGCGTCGCGCATCTGGTCCGCGCTCCCGACGGCACGCTCTGGCTGCGCTTCAACGAAGACTTCCTCATCCAAGCCGGTCCCCGCCTGATGGTGTACATCACGGACGGCGCGCTGCCCCTGCGCGGCATCAACCTCGGACCGCTCGCCGAGATACACGGCGGCCAGGAATACCGCGTCCCCGACGCATTGCACGAGAACAACATCCGGCGCGTCTACGTCTTCAGCAAGGATTACGATCTGATCGCGGCACGCGCCGACCTGCGCTGATTTTAAATACCGCCGCACGCTCACACAGCACCATGTTCAGCGCACCACGCAAGCCGCACGTCCTCAGCGCCGCCCAGTTCAAGGCGTTGTCGACGGAGACCCGCACGCGCATCCTCAAGCTGCTCGGCCAGCGCAAGCACACCCAGGCAGAGCTCGCAGCCGCACTCGGCATCGCTGCGCCCAGCGTCAAAGAGCATCTCGATGCGCTCGTGGCCGCCAGACTCATCAGCAAGGAATCGACGGACCGCAAGTGGAAATACTTCGACCTGACGCCGACCGGCCGCGCCATCCTCAACCCCGAAGAGAAGGCGTTCATGTTCCTCCTGACCATCACGTCGTTCGCGGCGGTGAGCGGCGTCGCCGCGCTGCTGCGCACCACTCTCGCCGTCGCGCCGCCGGCAATGCCCGAACTCAAAACCGCCGCATTCGACGCGGCGCAAGAGAGCGCAAGCCTCGCCATGCAGGCACCCGCTCCAGACGGCATGCCTGTGGGCCTCATCGCCTACCTCCTGCTCATGTGCGCCCTGACAGCCATCACGTTCTACTTCGGCCTGCGCAGCCGCAAAAACAGGGAATTAGCCCGCCGCCTAACCAAAGCGTAGACCATTTATATAAGGTCTTCATAGAGAGCATCAGGTGATACTTATGCAGAAAGAGAACAGCCTGATGAGCATCGCGGTGATCGTCATCGCCGCAGCGCTGGTCTTCATGGTCTTCCGCGCCCCCGCGCCGACCCAGGTGTCCGTCACGACACCCGAAGGCCTGACCAACGTCCTCCGCACCGACGGGTACTTCGAGCTCGAGGTCGCCCCCGACCAAGCGGAGATGAGCATCGCCGTCGAGACCAACCACACCGACGCCAAGACCGCGCAACAGCGCAACGCGGACATCTCCAACGCCGTCCGCGCCGCGCTCAAGAGCGCAGGCATCCGCGACGAGGACATCGGCACGACGAACTACAATGTCTACGAGACCCGCGAGTGCGACCCCGCATACTGGCGCGGCGAAGGCGGCAAGTGCTCGACATTCTACCGCGTCAGCAACACCGTCAAGATCAAGAGCAAGCAGCTCTCGATGATCGGCGACTACATCGATGCGGCAGTCAGCGCAGGCGCCAACCGTGTCGACTCCCTGCAGTTCACGCTCAGCAAGGAGAAGCGCGCCGACGTGCAGGCCCAGGCATTGCGCGAGGCGAGCAAAGAGGCCCGCAAGAAAGCAGAGGCCATGGCGGACTCGCTCGGCATCACGCTCGGCGGCATCGCCCGCGTGAGCGAGAGCAGCTTCGGCGTCACGCCAGTGTACTACGCCCGCGACATGATGGCCAAGGCGGAAAGCGCCGGCGCCCCCGCGGCCCCGACGCCCATCTCGCCCGAGGATGTCAAAGTCACGGCCCAGGTCAGCGTCGAATACCAGATCTGAGCGC
This sequence comes from uncultured Methanosarcinales archaeon, assembly GCA_964445485.1. Taxonomy (GTDB): domain Archaea; phylum Nanobdellota; class Nanobdellia; order Woesearchaeales; family ARS49; genus CAYUPS01. The sequence continues at coordinate 160,913 of CAYUPS010000001.1, forward strand.
GCGGCGTCTTCTTTTATTTTTTCATTTTTTTCTCACCAAGGATTAAATAGCATCGCGCACGCAAGCGAACCGTGGACACACTCCCCGCGCTCCTGCACAAGCACGCGACGGCGCAGACAACCGCATTCGCGCCAGGCATCCGCTACGCGCAGCTCCATGACGATATCCTGAGCGCTGCCAAGGGCCTGCGCGCGCTCGGCATCACGCACCGAGACACTGTCGGGAACGGAACACAGAAAATCTTCCACGCCACTCTCGCGGACTTGGCAGTCGCGCACGCTGGCGCGGCAACGATATCTCTTGATAGGTCGCGCGAGCAGGATCTGAGTACGCTCTGGCGCCACGGGTGCGCCGCAGTATTCACCAGCACGGACGCGCACACGCGTGAGCTCAGAGGAATCGCGAAAACAACCATCTCCTTCGATACCGCCACGAGAACGGACCTGCGCGCGGGAGTATGGCGCTACGAAGACCTTCTCTCCCTCGGCAGGGAACGAACCCTCGATGCGCGCCCCGGCCCGAGCGATCTGGCAGCCTTCGTGCCAGCATCCCGCGGCGACACCATGCACACGCACCACTCCATCTGCGCAGCGGTCGAAGCGTTGCGCGCCAGCATCCCTCTATGCTCCTCCGACCGTCTTCTGCTCGCGCTGGATCCCCACGAGCCGCTCTGTCGTGCCGCCACATACCTTGCGCTCAGCAGCGGAGCGCAAGTCCACGAGAGCGACGCCCCGCGCTTCGAGGAAGACCTCTCTCGCGTGCGTCCGACAGCGGCCATCGCAGGCAGCACCGCGTGGCTCTCCCTCGCGGGGAAGACCGCGCTGCAACGCACGCTGCGCGAGTGCGCCCTCCTGCATGCGGAGTGCGCCAGAGACGCGACTGACGCCCGCGGCATCCGACGCGCGATCCTCACAGCCACGGCGGGCCTCACCTATCCTCTCCTGCAGCTTGCGAGCGCGTTCCGCGCGCTGCCGACATACGCATCCTGCGGCGGACAGCTGCGGCACAGCATCACGACAGAGCGGTTCCCACTCGCCGCGGCGTATCTCGCGCAGGGCATCGCGATACGGCGGCACTTCACCCTTCCAGAGGCATTCGGCACGATCGCGCAGGGCGATGCAGGACGGGCTGACACTCTCACCGGCAGCATCCTCAGCGCAGTGATCGCGACAGAAACGGGTGGAGCGCTCTATGTCCGCGGTCCGCAATTCTCCCGCGGCTACCGCAACGACCCGCTCAGGACCGCATGCGCGCTCAGCAATGGCTACGAGACAGGACTGCGCGCGGACTCGATGTTGCGCCAGCGCTAACCGAAGAAATACAGCGCGATATCGACGACGAACAGAAGCACGATGATGATCTCGAGCACGAGCATCAGGTGGGCTTCGCGCTGATCCGAGAGCAACTGGTACGTATCGAGCACGGTGTGCAGTTTTTCCGAGACGTTCTGGCGCCAGCGCTCGATCGCGAACCGCTCGATGCAGCGCTGGTGGACCTTCGCAAGGTACTGATCGCCCACGAGCTTGAGCGCGTTCTGCACCTTGTCGACCATCTCGGACACCTCGAGACGGACTTTCGCGAGTTCATTGATGGTCGCCGAGAACGGCGAGTATTTCATGCCGTGGTCCACCGTCATGTCGTCATACGCCTTGCCGAGGACGACGTCGAGATACTTGTCATACACGCGGTGCTCGAGCAATTCGACCACTGCGTATTCGATGATCTCGACAGCCTCCATCGAGAACATTCTGTCGTAGATGAACGCGGCGGCCCAATCGACCAGCACGAGATCGTCGGGAAAATAGGAGATGGGGTTGCGCAGCGCGTCCTCAATCTCCAGATCGCTCATGCGCTGCGATTCGCAGGCGAGCAGCGTGCCGATGACCCCGCCTTCGCGGCGCAAGAGCTCCTGCGCAGTGATTCTGGTGTCGAAAGACTGCGCATAGACCGCAGCGTACCTCTCCATCGGCGGCAGCTTGGTCGGATTGATGAACGCGGGGCTCAGCTCTTTCTGCAGCGCGGTGACCTGCGCGCGCGCGGCCTTCGCAAGGTCAGGATGGTCGGTGAGCTCCTCGACGAGCTTGAGCTGGTCCTTGAGCTTGCCGCGCAGCGGCACCCAGTACCGGATGGCGAGCGCGCCGTAATCGTAGATCTTGATGTCCGTCCACTCCACATGCACGACGCGTTTGCCCGCCTTGAACTGCTGCGCCCCCTGCTTGAGACGCAGAGGCGGGACCGCGTACTTGATGTCGTCGCGCCGGACGCGCTGGCACGTGATCGCCGCGGCCTCGACGGCATCGCCGTAGAACTTCTCGATCCAGTCGAGCTGGACCTCTGTGGCGACATCGAAGCAGTGCCACAGCACCAAATAGCCTTTCTGGAGTGTGACGCTCATACTGAGGACACGGAGGCAGAAAAGTATAAATGTCATCCGCTCGCCCCGAGCGACTATATAAACATCGGGCCGACGGCTCGGCACAAACCTTAAATACGTGTCTGCCCCGAAAACCTCATATGGGTAGAGGGCTCGAGACGGCATTCTACAACGCGCTCACAGACCTCCTGCTCACAGACGGCCAGACCGCCTATGCCATCGGCAAAGAGGTCCGCAGCGCCGCAGACGACCGCATCATCTCCGTGCCCGAGCTCGAGGAATCTATCGGCATGCGCATCATCCAGCGGCGCGACGGCGTCCGCGTCCAGATCACGTGCAGCTTCGCGCACACCCACACCCGCCTCCAGGACGCACTGCTCGACACGAGCGCGCACAGGCGCGCCGAGACGCTCGTCGAATTCCTCGCCAACGACGTCCCCGACCCCGCCGCGGCGTACAAGACACTCTGCGACAGGTTCAGCACGCTCCAGAGCGTCGGTTTCTCCAAAGAAGAGACGCCCGTGCGGCTCGACACGCTCAGGAACGCGCAGGCATACAACATGACGCGCCCCGACGGCACGCTCTCGCCCGTCCTCATGCCCGGCAAGGATGCCGTGCGCGCCATCACTGACGGATCCTGGAGAGCCGCGTACCGCAAAGACGGGCTCTACCTCGAATTCATCCTCGACTACGCGCACACCGACCTCCAAGCCACGATGAACTTCTCAAAGCGCCCGACAGGCCTGCGCCTGCGCATCGTCGAGAATTGACTGAAGCTTTTTAAACGGCCCACCACTGTGACGGGCATGCGATTCGCGCTCAGCATCCTCGCAGCGGTATTCTGCCTCGGCCTCGCGGTCGGCGGCTTCGCGAGCAGCCTCGGCGACCTGCGCCACGGGACATCCTTCGCGCAGCCGACGGGCGGCGCCATCGCGGACCTCGCCCCGCAGCGCCCCAGCCCCGCGCTCGAGAAGCTCTTCGAAGGCACGCAGGAGCGCGCATCGCCCCAGGACTGGATACGCGACGACCAGATCCTCGTGTATCCTGACAAGATCGTCATCAACATCAGCGGCGCGCAATGGAGCGGGTTCACCGACACCAACTCAATGGATCCCCTCCTCGACGCCGGCGCCAACGCACTCCAGATCCAGCCGCAGAGCCCCCTCCAGATCCGCGAAGGAGACATCATCAGCTACACCTCGCCCGAAGGCACCATCATCCACCGCGTCATCGGCACCGGCCAGGACGCCGATGGCTGGTACGCGATCACGCAAGGCGACAACAACGGCGCGCCCGACCGCGAGAAGGTCCGATGGCCGCAGGTGCGCCGCGTCCTCATCGCAGTCATCTACTGATCCCACAATGACCTACGCGCACTACCTCGCAAACATCGTCGACAAGGCCCAGCAGAAGTACGGCCCCGCCGAGAGCTGGACCGACCGGCAGGTGTACGCGACGCTCAAGAAAATCTGCGGCATCGGCGACGGGTTCAGGGTCGACTGCATCGCGGACTGGCTCGACACGCTCAAAGACGCGCAGCTCGGCGATGACACGCACCCGGATGGACCGCGCGAGATGCGGCTGCACGGCGACATCCTCTTCGCAGAGGACGACGCAGAGAGCCTCGAGGAAGCCTGCCTGCAGTTCTATCCCAACGGCGCGAGCCCCATCAGCACGGAGGATCCTGACGATTTCGGGCTGTGCATCTACACCAAACCGCTCGAGATCATGCGTTTCGAGGACCTCCTCACAGCCGACGAGAAAGCGCGCACAGTCCACACATTGTACAACAACAAGGACGCATACCTGATGGATCTCACCAACGCGCTCACGCCAGTCATCATCACGCCGGCAGACTCAGCATGGGCGGAGGATCCCGAGAGCATGGCGGACGATATGGAGCGCCTGCACACCCTCAACGGCCTGCGGCTGCTGCCCGAGAAGCGCGCGCACTAGAGGCATATTTTTATATGCGTCCCGCCGCTCCGCACGCGAGCATGGACGCGGACGAACTCAAGCAATGGCGCGAAGCGGGACGCCTCGCCGCCAAAGCGTTGGACTTCGGCAGGAAGCTCATCAAACCCGGCGCGAGCCTCCGCGAGGTCTCGGCGGCCATCGACAAGAGGATTCTCGAACTCGGCGCTCGCCCCGCATGGCCGACGCAGATCGGCTGCGACGACACCGCCGCGCATTACGCTGCGGACGCAGAGAGGGACATCATCTTCAAGGAACAGGTCGTCAAGCTCGATGTCGGCGTGCATCTGGACGGCATCGTGGGAGACAACGCCACAACCATCGACCTCTCTGGCGAGCACGGCGAATTGCTCGCGGCATCTCGCGACGCGCTTGACGCAGCCATCAGGATAGTCCGCGCGGGCCTGCCCATCGGCGAGATCGGCCGCGCCGTGCAGGAGGCGATCGTCGCGCGCGGCTTCGCGCCCGTGCGCAATCTCACCGGCCACGGCATCACCCCCTGGACCATCCATGACGCGCCGTCCATCCCGAACATCGACACGGGCGACAAGCAGACCCTCGTCGCAGGGCAGATCATCGCGATCGAGCCGTTCGCCACCAACGGCGCAGGCATGGTCGTGGAAGCCGAGCCGTCAGGTCTTTTCTCTCTCGAGCGCAAGAAGCCGGTGCGCTCCCCCATCGCGCGCGAAGTCCTCGCGCACATCGAAGCGGAATACCGGAGCCTCCCGTTCTGCACGCGCTGGCTCGCGGACAAGTTCGGTGTCGGCAAAGCGAAGTTCGCGCTGCGCGAGCTGCTCGCGACAGGATGCCTGCACAGCTATCCGCCGCTCGTCGAGAAAGCGGGCGGCCTTGTCAGCGTGTTCGAGCACACGCTGCATGTCAAAGACGGCAAGGCAGAGATCCTCACGAAGCTCGAGTGATGCTCAGTCTGAAAACGCGGAAAACAATCACTTAGCGGCGGCTTTGGGCGCCGCCTTCTTGGGGGCCGTGACGTCATTGACGACGACGCGGTACTTGCCCGAGAGCTTGAATGACGCCTTGCGCAGGGCGCGGACGGCGAGATCGACATTGGGCTTGTTGACCTTCACGGTGAAGATGGGGTCTCCCTCGAAAATCTGCGCGGCGATGCCGATGGACTTGCCGAAGGAGTGCGCCATGCCCGTGCTCATACGGTCGGCGCCCGCGCCTGCGGCGAGAGGGTTCTCACGCAGCACGTGGTGCGGGTATTTGCGGACCTGGATGAAATAGCCGATCTTGCCGAGCACCTTCTCGAGAGTCCTGTTCGCGCTCTGACGGGCAGACTCGAGCGCGTTGTCGCGCAGCTGCATGTCACGCATCGAGATAAGGTGGCAGTGGAACTGGTACTTGGTCTTCTGGTCGCCGAGATCCATGCGCGCGATCTTGCACACAGGCCTGGTGCGGACATAGTTCTTGTTCTTGTACTTGCTGAAGCGGGTGTAGGGCCGTTCAAGCCTTCTGTATGCGACGAAGCGGCGAAGTTTGGCCATGATGCTCTCAGGTAGGAATGGGCGGGAGAGCAGCGGGGCGTTTATAAAGGTTACGGGTGGGCCGGAACGTCGCGGGAATGTTTATATACGCGGTCGGCGCCGTTGAGCAGACGATGCGGAAAGCGCAGGTTACGCTGTTCATCGTTCTCGGCATCATCCTCCTGCTGAGCACAGCCATCCTCGTGTACACACTTCAAGGCAGGATATCCGAGCCGCAGCTCACGCTGCCGCAGACCGTTCGCGGCGCTCTCAACGCAGTCCATGCCTGCCAAGACGGCGTCATCGCAACAGCCATACGGCTGCAGGCGCTGCAAGGGGGAGCTCTTGCCCCCAGACCGTCTGCAACCGCCATGCCGCTCGCGATCGGCCTTGCGATCACAGACGGCACCATCCTGCTTCCGCGCAGGACTGACATGGAAGACGACCTCGCGGAGAACCTCCCGCTGCACCTTGCCGGCTGCGCCGAAGACCTGCTTGAAGACGCGCAGCGAGATGGCGTCTCTCTCGAGAACGCGCCCGCCATCATCAACGCGTCCATCGGCGATGATGAGATCCTCCTCCAGCTCGACCAGCCCATCACACTCGCATGGAGTGGCGGTTCGGTGCGCGACAGACCGCGCGCCATCCGCATACCCAGCCCCCTCGGCGCGCTTCGCGACACCGCAGAAGAGATCGTCCTCCGCGCGCTCGCAGAGCCCGACCTCATTGACACAGACTTCCTCTTCAGCATGCCCTACGACGCGGCAGTCATCGGGCTGTACGGCAGCGCCGCGATCATCGCCATCACCGACAGCGCAGCGGAGGACCCGCTGACATTCAACATCGCGCTCCCGCTCCCCGAACGGCAGCGCGAGCCCAGCATCCGCTGGACACAGCTCGACGATCCCCTCCTCATCCGCGCAGGGACGCCGTTCTCATCGCGCATCGCGGCCGACGGCGAAGGCATGCGCTATGAGAGCGACCTCCCCTGGCTGCGTATCGACCCCGCGAGCGGCACGGTCACAGCGCGGGTCGACGAATCCTACGCGGGACGCCACCTCGCGACGCTCACAGCGACAGACACCGAAGGCGAGAGCGTCAGCGCGACGATCGAGGTGATCGTGCAATGACTCGCTGGCTCGGCATCCTCCTCACGCTTCTCCTCGCGCTGGCACCGCTCGCCGCAGCGCAGGAAGACGCACCCGAGGAGGAATACACCTTCGAAGATCTCGTCCACGACGATCCCGCAGCTGCGCTGCAGCAGAATCCAGTCGAGGCATTCGAGCTCCTCGGACCTGACTCGGCGGCATGGACGCCCGAGCAGCGCGACGCAGTCGCCAGCTATTTCCGGGGCGCGAGCGCGGCGCAGTTCGACCAGGTCAAGGACTCTGCCAAAGCGTACTTCGAGACCGCCGGCAACTTCAAAGGCACGGAGGGCGAGAACTACGTCAAGTACCTGAGCGGCGGCAGCGTCCACATGCTGCTTGACGGCAACCAGTTCATCGGCGATGTGCACATCAAAGACGGCATCATCGCCAAAGGATCAGTGAATTTCGTCCTCGCCGGCGCCAGCGCAGGCACCATCGTCGAGCCCGTCAGCAACGGCCTGAAGATCACCGTGCCCGGATTCGAGAGCACTCCGCTCACGCTCCCCGCAGGCCACGACATGACTCTCTCGCCGCGTCCCGGCGGCTCCTCGTTCGACATGGCCATCGCAGGCATCACGACGCAATTCATTGTCAGCCCCGACACCGTCAAATCAGTCAGCGCCGACGCGGGTTCAGTCACGCTCGAATTGCACGCGGGCCAGACGATGCGCATCTTCAAAGACACCGCACGGCTCGTCGACGCGAGCGGCGGCGCTGTCGGCGTGCTCGGCGCAAAGGACGCCGCAACAGTCGTCGAGCTCAAGCACCGCGGCAACGACTGGGACAAGATCACGATCGACAAAGACAGCCTCGTCACGGTGCGCGGCGACGCAAAAGGCGTCCAGATCGACGGCGCCTTCGAGATGCTCACCCGCACGCCCGCAGGCAACGCGCTCAAAGCGCGCCTCTCGACGGACGAGAGAGGACGCGACGGACGCCTCACCGTCTACATCGGCACAGGGGATCCCGTGAGCGCGCACGCAAGTCTCATCCAGGTCCGAACGGGCGCGATCGGCGCAGGCCAGATGCCGATGGAGCTCACGGGCCGCGCCGAGCTCTCATTCAACAGGGCAGACGGCGGCGTGGTGACCATCACAGGCAATGTCTACACCGCAAAGCACGGCACCGATGAGAGCGGCACGATGCGGCTCCTGCGCGGCCCGACACAGCGGGCAGTCATGGAAGAGGCGGCGCGCAAGGCTGCCGATGAGCGCAAGAGGTATGACGCCGCGAGGAAGATACTCGACGAGGAGACTGCACGCGCCAAAGCGCAGCTCATCCCTGATCTGAAGCGGGAGATCGCCGAAGCGAAGCAGAAACGCGACTCGGGAGAGATGCCGAAAGAGGAGTTCAAGCTCTTTGAGAAGATGACGAACGAGAGGATCAAAGCGATCGAGAAATCCCTCGACAGGCAGGATGACGCGCTCGACAAGTGGCGCGACTCGCTCCCGACGCCGATCCGGCGCGGCGAATACGTCTTCACCGCGCAGGAGATTGTCGACTCCCGCATCCCCGTCGATCTCGTCAGCGAGACGATCGTCAAGGGAGGGTCCATCGCAGGCGTCACGCTCACCGCGCCGTCCGACATCGACGCGCTCAGCGACATCAAGAGCTCGGTCAAGATACTCAGCATGCAGGGAGCAGAAGCGATCCCATTCAGCGTCCAATGGGGAAGCAAGAGCATCACGCAAGCCGTCGACCCGTCAGACCCGACGAGCGCGAGCGTGGTGAACGAGCGCGGCAAGAAGATCGACGTCCTGCGCGGCACGATCGCAATCGAGTCGAGCACGAGCACACCGGGCGCTCCAGCGCAGATCGTGCTGCTCGACTCGAAAGGCAACCCTGTCGTCAACCGCATGACGCTCACGCTCGACACGAAAGGGGCGGTCGCCGCTCTCGGCGGCGAGTGGGGCGAGTTCCTCGCGGCGCGCACCAAGGAAGGAAGGGTGGAGATGGCGGAGGTGACGCAGGGCGTCGGCGGCGAGATAACGCTGCGCGGGAGCATCGCAGCGCTCGACCCGTATATGGGCAGGGCATTCTTCTTCTGGAGCGTCTCGAACCTCGTCCAGCAGGGCCTCGCGACAGAGCTCCAGTCCGTCGGGGAATCGACGCTGGCGGCCGCGCGGAGCCAGATCGATGCGATGCTGCCCGCGGCAGGCAGCAGCCCGACGCTGTCGCTCATACCTGACGCCATCGCATCGTCGATGCAGCGCATCACCTCGCTCGAGAGCGAGCAGCTGACCGATGCGATGCGCATGAAGAAGCTCACTGACCTCGAGATCACGATCCATCCTGCGGTGTCCGGCGGCTCGGTGCCCGACAGCCTGCGCAGCGCCCGGACTGCGGCGACCACCGTCACGAGCATGCTCGCAGAGGCGATGCCGCGCGATCAGTTCATGGCGTTGCGCACGATGCCGACCGACGAGGCGATCGCGGCGATCAAGCCGCGCGTGGACGCGATGGAACACTTCTGGGCGGGCAATATCCGAGAGACCGCGCTCAAGACGATCGGCGAGAGCATGCCGTCCGTGAGCGTCTCATTCGGAGGCCTGGACAAGAGAGGGCAGCCTGTGACGCTCGAGAGCGGCGCCGTGAAAATCGAGCCCACCCCCGAGCAGCTCGAGACGCTCTATGAGGAGGTGTTCCTGCGCCAGATCGTCGAGTACGCGCGAGAGTATAATCCCGTCACGCAGAGATACATGAATGAACCGCTCAAGGCTGACGCGCAGCTGTACAAGTCCAATCCCGATGCGTTCGCCAAGACCGGCGATGCGGTCTCGATGCAGTTCTCGCTGACGATGCTGCGCATCCAGCGTGCCACTGCGATCGAGAGCATGTACCGCGACAGCGTCGGACTGCCGGCGAAATGAGTCAGTGAGCGTGCGGCGTCTTCTTCTCGCCCATGCATTCCTTGTGCGCATCGTAGCCGTAGCTGGCGGCGATGAATGCCGCCGCCGCGGCGTAGGCGGGCAGCGATGCGATTGTCCAGATGCCCCAGAATGAGGGGTCAGTGAGCTGCAGCGTGTTGCCGCCGAGATAATTGCCGATGATGTTCTGCGTGACGGCGCCGATGCCGATGCAGCCGAAGAGCTCGCCGAGGGTGACGTGCCGCGCGCCGCTCTTGATGGCATCCCATCGGGCTGCCCGCTCAGGGGCGGTGCCTTGCCTCGATGCCGCTTTGTACAGCTCGCCGAGCCCTCGGTAGGCTGAGGAGAGAGAATCCTTGACAGTCGTCCATGCTGATCCTTCGCCCCGCGAGGAGAGCTGTTCATGCTCTCCGGGATGGCAGCAGTGCGTGCCGCCAAGGTGTGTCGCGAGCGCGAGGGCGTACCCGCATGCGAGGCCTGCGCCGATCGCGATGCCTTGCATGGCGTAGGTGGACGGATCAGTCACTGCAGTGATGCCTGCGCGCGCGGCGAGCTCGCCCAGTTCCGTGGCGCCGATGCAGGTGATCTCTATCTTGAGGGCGGCGTAGCGCAGGTCCCAGGAGTGGTATGCCCAGTCGCGGAGGCGGTCTGCGGAAGAGAGTGTCTTGCCTTCTGCGGCGAGGGCGCGGATACGGTCCTCGAGACGGACGTGCCCGGAACCCTCGGCGCGGCTCATGCCGCAGGAGTCTGGTCTCGGTTAATAAAGAATGCGGGGGATGCGCTCAGCGCTTGCGCTTGGCTGGTTTCTTGGCGGCGCGGACGGGCTTCTCCCTCTCGACGACCTGCGCCTTCGCTTTGATGCGCGGGCGGACCTCGCCGAATTCGACCTGCTCGGCGGCGACGGCCTCTGCGACGAGCTTCTTGGATTCCGCTTTCTTGTTCTGCGCGGTCTGGAGGAGCTCTTCGGCTTCGTGCGGCTCGGCGCCCTTCGCTTTCTCCTCGAGCATCTCTGCTTCTTGCTGGAGAGCTTTCGCCTCGTCGACTTCTGTCTCGTGCATATGCTCGAGCATCTTGCGCTCGCTCCACTGCAAAAGGTGCATGCAGATGAAGAGGGCGAGGAACATCAGCACGCCCGCCCAGAACGTCGACCAGGTAGGGTCGCGGCCGGTATAGACTATCGCTGCGACGATGTATGCCTGGAGGTTGACGGGCAGGGGCGCGGAGAAGAAATACGCGAGCCGCTTGGGAAGGATGTGGAAGAAGTTGAAGAATATCATCAGGATCGCTTCGAGCAGGATGATGAGGACGACGAGCGTCTGCCAGAAGTGGGCCGCGTAGTTGAGGACGGCGGGAGGGTCGGTGAGGGTGTAGATGAGGCGCAGGAGGTCGATGGCGACGAACATGAGCACGATGCTGTTGCCGACGGCGGTGTTCCAGCCCATCTCCTCCTTGCGGTACATGCCGAAATAGAATGTCATCAAGAGGAGCGTGACGGCGAGCGGTATCGTGATCCAGAGCATCTCAGGGGTGGAGGCGGGCGCGCTCACAAGGACTTGGGTCTCCTGCCAGACCGCGGGCCAGAACACCTGGGAGAACCATGACCACCAGCCGTCGCCCATGCTGACTGCGGCTGCGGTGATGCCGGAAACGAGGCCGGAGATGTCCGCGAGACTCATGACTGCGAACGGGGATAGCGGACTATATAAACGTTATGACGGACGCATTGCGAAAAGTATATAAAGAGAATTGCCGCCGCACATCCCACGAAAACGAGGTGCACCGCGTGACCGCAATATTCAAACCGCAAGCTCCCAAAAAGAGCATCCTCTTCAAGAACCGCACAGGCGCTCTGGAATTGTCCATTACCGGCATCGTCGTCCTCATCATCGCCATCACCCTCCTGACATTCGGCGTCATGTTCATCCGCAAGCTCTTCGGCAGCGCGTTCGAGCAGTTCCAATCGCAGTTCGAGCAGCTCGGCCGCGAGATCAACGACGGCCTGCGCAACAGCGGCAAGCTCCTCGATTACCGCATCGGTTCCAAGAGCCTCAAGCGCGGCGAAGAGATCCCCTTCGCCATCGGCATCCGCAACAGCGCCACCTCCGGCGACCGCGAAGACTCCAACGAAGTCTGCTTCCGGCTCTCAGTTACCTGCAAGCTCCCCTTCAATGACGAAGGCAGCTGCATCGCGGGCGAAGACGGCATCAAGAACGTCGTTGTCGGCGGCGCAGACCTCGGCGAAGGCAAGCCCGACAACTGGTTCAGCAGGTTCCCCTCGCTCATCAACATCAAATCGAACGACATCGGCGTCGTCGAAACGCTCTTCCTCGTGCGCACCGCCCCGACGGACCGCTACGAGATGGCCCTGCGCGTCGACAAGGCAGAGGACGACATGCCCTGCTCAAAGACCAACGAGGAGTTCAAGCCCTACGAGAGCGTGTCATTCACCATCGATGTAGCGTCCTAATGGCGAGCAAGCACGTCCACATCCCCGGCAAGAGGCACCTGAGCGGCTCGGAGGAATTCGAGCTGATGAAGCTCGTCTTCGACAAATTCTTGTGGCTCGGCGCCGCCTTCGCGGGCTGGGGCATGTACCGCATGATCACCGACGCCGACTGGCAGGGCGGCGTGTGGTACCTGATGCTCGGCGCGGGCCTCATGGGCGCGTTCGCGTTCCTGATCAAGCGCGAATTCGAGCAGCTCAGATAAGGGACAAAAATTTATATAGGCGCGAAGGCGCCTGTACGTCGATGCGCACGGCCGCCATTCTCCTCATCGCGCTCGTCCTCCTGCTCGCAGGCTGCGCCTCCTGCCCCCCGAGCTGCAGCGACGGCGTCTACTGCACCAAAGACACATGCGGCGAGAGCACCGACCACGAGTGCGTGCACACACCCATCGCCGGATGCGACGAAGCGGCGGAAGAGGCGAGAGCGGCATGCACGGGCAAGTCGCAGGCCAGCCCTCTGCTCGAGAAGGTCTGGGACGAGAAGAGCAAGACCTGCGTCGTCGACATCCCCGCAGGCAAGCAGGCAACCCGCACGCTGACGCAGGAAGCCAGCGCGGGAGGCGACAGATTCACCATCCAGGCGCAGTTCCGCACCCCCTTCAACCTCGGCAAGGACACCTTCGACATCACAATCGGCTTCAAGAGCGCGGCCGCGAGCACCGCAGATCACCGCTTCAAACGGCTCACACTCACTGCGCGCACGCCCGACAAGAGGGTCATCACCATCGCAGACGCCGCCATCAACACACCATTGTTCAACACGCCCGCCAGCAAGGTCTTCGAGACGCTCGTCCTGGACGTGCCGGAAGACGGCGCGCAGGGCACGCTCGATGAGCTCACGCTCACGGCCCAGTATGAATACACCAGCGTCTCGGGCACCACGCGGACTCCCAAGACAGGCACGACAAAGACCGTGCTGCGCAACGAAGACCTCATCTGGACGCGGCCGTCCGCCCAATACCCCTGCCCGCAATGCCCGCCGCGCGCCGGGCACCGCAGCGACTGCGGCGCGCACACAGAATACTTCTGCCAATACCTCCCCGAAGCGGATGCGTGCGGCAACTTCGCATGCGAGAGCGGCGAGAACACCTGCACGTGCCCGCAGGACTGCGGGCCGTGCGCAGGCAACACGCCCAACCTCGAGTTCAGCTGCGTCCAAGAGGGGTGCAAAGGACGCCTGCGCGCGAGCTACGCCCCTGCGCAGAAGACAGACGTGGAAGATCGGGACCTCGGTCCCCTCACGCTCCACAACGCGTATGAGTACGTGACGCCGTTCAACATCGACACGGACGCCATCGTCGCGCGCTTCGAGATATTCGAGAAAGCCGATGACATCTCCCGCATGCGCATCCAGAGCATCCGCGTCCTCGAAGGCGCGCAGCAGCTCGCGCAGGCCGACCCGAACGTCTTCATCCCGCCAAAAGGCAGCTCGGAACAAGTGCGCATCACTATCCCTCCAACCGCCCTCACCGCGGCAGAGCAGCAGAAGACGCTCACGCTGAACGTCGTCTACACGTACCGGCGCGGCGACACAGACGAGAAAGGCTCATGGAACAAGCAATTGCGCGAGCGCATCACCCTGGTCAATCCCGATGAGTAACCGCAGCCTCCGGCGAAACAGGCGAGGCATCGAGCTCGCCATCAATACGCTCGTCACCCTCATCCTCGGCATCCTCCTCTTCACGCTCAGCATCTACCTCATCTACTACGTGCGCGACAAAGGCGCGGAGCTCACCGAAGCCATCGACGCCAAGACCCAAGAAGAGATCCAGCGCCTGCTCACGAGCGAGAACGCAATCGTCGCGCTGCCGTTCGCGAGCAAGACGGTCGAGAAAGGCCAGTTCGCGGATTTCGGCCTCGGCGTCCGGAACATCGGGCAGACGGCGACGTTCGCCTACGAGCTCAGCTTCGACATCGCCACGACCGCGGACGGCAAGAGCGTCATCGCGCAGCGCGACACCGAAGGCCCGTACATCAACCGCAACTGGCTCGGCGCCGCGGATCCCGGCGGCAAGTACGTCGAGATAGGCGAGATCGCCGCGCGCGACAGCGCCGCGGTGCCGCTGAGCATCAGGCCCTCTGCGATGATGGACCAGGGCGTCACGACGCAGCCGGGCGTGTATCTCTTCACGCTGTGCATCTATTCCGCGGAGAATGCGCCCGGCGCACCGGGAACATGCAGCATCAGCACGCCCCCCGACCTTCTCTACACGGGCAAGATGTATTCCGTGCGCGTCGTCGTCAAGTGAAACCGTCGAGCAGCGCCGCGAGCGCCGCCGCCGGATCCTTGGCGTTCGTCACACCCGACGCGACGAGGATGCCCTTGGCGCCGAGCGCGACGGCCTTGGCCACATCATCGGTCGTCTTGATACCCGCGCCGCACAAAACAGGCACGCTCTTGATCTTCGAAGTCGACGCGGAGATGACCTCGGGCTTCGCCGTACTGACGCTGACAGTCCCTCCGATGAGCTCGGGCGGCTCGATCGCGATGAAATCAGGCTTGAGCTTCGCAAGGCGCGCCGCCTCGGCAGGCGTCGCCGCGCACAGCACGACCGCCATGCCCGCTGCCCTCGCGCGCCCGATCGCCGCCGCGAGCGCCTGCGGCTCGAGCCTCCGCTCAGAATGGTTGAGGAGCGTGCCGACCGCGCCGGCCTGCGCCGCGGATTCGGGCGCGAGCGAGCCTGTCGTGGCGCCGAGCGGAGCGCCGTCGACGTGCTGCGCCAGGACGCGGAGGCCGCAGGCCTGCTGCACGGGCGCGATATCCGCCGCCTGGACAGCGAGCGCGACCTGCACCCTGCTCGCGGCAGCGGCGCGCCCGAGCGCTTTGGCCAGCGCGACCGCATTCAGACCGACGGCTGACGGGTACGCTTTGAAGTTCACGATGCACAGCGGGGTCTTGAGCATGCGCACATGGGCGGGCGCCCCCTATTAATTAGTTTCGCGCGAGTACGACGGCAGATTTTTATAGAACGATATCCGCAGGCGGGCACAGGTGATACCATGAAACTACTGATGAACATGAGTCTTGCCGTGCTGCTCATCGCGATGATGGGTCTCGGCGCCGTCGCGCAGGCGATGGACTATGAGATTGATGCGGATATGGACGTAGATGTCGACGCGTATGAATACGAAGAAGATGACATGGACTATGATGACCCTGTCGCGGTCAGCGCGCCGGGCGCCAACGTCCGCGTCGGCCCGCAAGGGCAGGTCGATGTCGAGACCAACGCATCGACGGTCAAGGTCGGCCCTCAGGGCCAAGTCAGCGTCAAGGGCGCGACGAGCGTCGATGGCGGACGCGCTTCCGTGAATGTCAACCCGCAGGGCCACGTCTCTGTGCGCGGCAGCCCCGAAGCCATCCGCGCCATGCTGGAGAGCGATGACGATCTTGATGCGGATGATCTCGGCGCGACCGGCGCCGTGGACATCAGCCCCGGCAGGATTGTCGCGGGCGACGTCACTGTGGAGATGACCGACAAGACATTGCGCGTGGCAGCCGGCGGCACCACCGTCCAGATCGTGATGGGCGAGGGCCGCGTGCACATCAAGGACGGCGATGTCGAGGTTGAGTCGGAAGCGGGCATCCAGGTGGATGACCAGAAAGTCAAGGTGGGCGGCATCGAGATCAAGCTGCCGAGCCAGGCCATCAGCGCGGAGCTGCGCGAGAGGTCCAAGAAGGTCGAGCTCGTGACCGAGGACGACAAGCCGGTGTACGCTGTCGAGACAGAGGAGGATGAGCGCTTCCTGTTCCTCTTCCCGGTCAAGGTGCCGGTGAGGGTGAGCGTGGATGCCGCGACGGGCGAGACCATCCGCGCCCGCGGCCCCTGGTGGTCATTCCTGAGCTTCTGAGAAGGAGCTCCTTTTTTTCTTCTTTTTTTCATTTCTCCTCGTAACCTTTTTAAAGCGCGTTCGCTCATCGGGCCCGCATGACCCCCCTGTGGTACGCCCTTCTCGGCGTGTTCGCGGTGAGCCTCATCTCCTTCAGCGGCGCGCTCGCACTCTTCCTGCGCAAGGCATTGCTGCAGCGCATCCTCGCCTACCTTGTGGCGTTCGCCGCAGGCGGCATGCTCGGCGCCGCGTTCCTGGACCTCCTGCCCGAATCGCTGGAGGTGGCGGGCGAGTCCATGTTCTGGTACGCGCTCATCGGCATCATCGCGTTCTTCGTGCTCGAGAAATACCTGTTCTGGCATCACTGCCACGGCGGCGAGTGCGAGCACACGCACCACAAGCACACCATCAAGCCTGTCGCGTACCTGAACCTCATCGGCGACGGCCTGCACAACTTCCTTGACGGCGTCATCATAGCAGTGAGCTTCCTGCAGAGCGTGGAACTCGGCATCATCGTCACGTTCGCAGTCATGCTGCATGAGATCCCGCAGGAGCTGGGTGATTTCGGCGTCCTCATCCACGCAGGCCTCAAACCTGCCAAAGCGCTCCTGATGAACTTCCTCACAGCGCTCACGGCGGTGCTCGGCGCCATCGCGGGATACTTCTTCACGACGAGCACGGAAGGCGCGGCAGTCTTTTTGCTGCCGTTCGCCGCGGGCAATTTCATCTACATCGCCGCGACGGACCTGCTGCCGTCCATCCATCACGAGACCAAGTTCTGGAAGAGCATGCAGCAGGTGTTCGTGTTCCTGTGCGGCATCGGCCTGATGTGGCTCATGACGAGCCTCATGCACGCGCACTGATTCAGCGGGAGAGGGCCGCGTCGATTTTCATGCGAAGGGTCTCCGCATCGACGAAACCGACGACGCGGGTCACTTCTTCGCCGCCCCTGTAGAGGACGAGGCAGGGGATGCCGCGCACGCCGTTCTCCTCCGCGGCGGCGGGGGATTCGTCGACGTTGAGCTTGTAGAACCCCGCTTTTGAGGCATATTTGCCGGCGAGCTCCTCGAAGATGGGCGCGAGCAGCTTGCACGGCCCGCACCAGTCCGCGTAGAAATCGACGAGGATCGGGAGCTTGGAGTCTTTGAGCGTCTGCATGAAATTTCCGTCGTTGAGCACTGTCACCATCGTTGTCCTCCTCTCATGTGGCCATGGGGCGGTCCATCTCGAAGCCGCAGGATCTGCAGCGGAGAGTGCCTTTCGCGGGGTCTATCTCGAGCGTCTCGGCGCGGCAGCGGGGGCAGATGCCCTTGCGCGGCGCGATATCGTCAGGACGGCGGATGTCCCTGGGGGCCATGGCGCGCACAGCGCATCGCGCTGAATAAAAGAGTTTCGGTCAGGGCGTGCTGCCGGGCCGCAACGCCTTGTTGCGCTCGTAGCGGCGGTGGCCGAAGAGGTACCCGATTTCAAGCCGCTGGTCGGGGCTCGCGTGGTAGAATTCGTCGTAGGTCTGGGGGCAGACTTTGGGGACGGGCATGGGTGTGCGGTGTGCGTCGACGGCGACGATGGTGAAGTAGCAGGCGTTGGTGAGAGTCTCGGCGCGGGATTTCGGCTCGATGGTGGCGAGGACCGATTCGACGCCCATGGAGGATGTGCCGACGTAGGAGATGCGGGTCTTGATCTTGAGGAGTTCGCCTATCTGGACGGGGCGGACGAAGTTGACGCGGTCGACGCTGGCGATCATGGGGCGCTCGCCGCTGTGGAGGTATGCGGCGTTCCAGGCGTCTTCGTAGGCGAGGCGCATGAGGAAGCCGCCGAAGATGTCGCCGTTGGGGTTCTGGCGCTGCGGGTACATGAGGATGACGCGCTCGTGCGCTGTGGCGCTCATGGGGATGCCGGGGTTGGGCTGGGCCATGAGGGCGTTCCAGAGGAGGAATTCCTGGTGCGTGGGGGGTTCGGGGGGTTTGGCGCGGGATTGCTTGAATTCCGCGCGGCGCTGCGCGGCTTCGGCGAAGCGTTTGTGCTCTGCGGGCATGCGGGGCAGGAGTGCTGGGACAGGTGCTGGTTTTCCTGCGCTGTCGAGGCCGACGAAGGTGAAGCGGCAGCAGGCGGCGTTGTGCTGGCGGCCTTGGGCTTCTACTGCGAGGCGGAGGCCTATCTCCATGGAGCTGCCGCCGGCGTAGTTGATCTGGGCGGTGATGCGCAGGTCGTTGGCGATGCTGATGGGGTGGAGGAGGTCGATGCGGTCTACCGATGCCGTGACGACTTTCTGGATGGGGCTGCCTGCGCAGTGCTTGATGGCGACTTGTGCTGCGAGGGTATCGAGGTATTCGAGCAGGAGGCCGAAGCGGACGTCGCCGCGGGGGTTGACGTAGCTCTTGGCGATCTGGGGGTCGGTGTGGAAGGGGAGGGTGCCGCGGGTGGTCGAGTCGTCTACGACCTTGTCGAGGCTCATGGCGAAAGGTTTCGCGGCAGGGGTATAAAGGTGTTCCGCAGAAAAACTATATCCTGCAGCATATCATCTGCAACATAGATGTTTCCACAACGGAAATGTATAAATATGCGGACGCGTTCAAACTTTTAAGTATTATAGTCGTGTCAATACATACATTAGCATAATTGCATTGGAGCACAGCGTCCGCGCCACGAACGGCGCAACAGCTTCGGGGGGAGCTGCTGGAGGAACACACTGATGCACTACGTCAAGAAATGTCCTGAATGTGGGGGAATCAATCTCTTCGTCAACCGCGACAAAGGAGAAGTCATCTGCAAAGACTGCGGCCTTGTCGTCGAAGACAAAATGGTCGAGTTCGGCCAAGAATGGCGCGACTTCGAAGGAGACGGCGGCGACTCAGACTCGCGCCGCCGCACCGGCGCGCCCATGACATACACCCAATTCGATCAGGGCATGGGAACCGAAGTCGGACAGAAAGCCGACCTCTACCAGCTCGCGGCCAAAGACCGCAACAAATTCTTCCGCCTCCGCAAATGGCAATACCGCATCAGCACGGCGATCGAGCGCAACCTCAAGCTCGCGCTCGCGGAACTCAAACGCGTCTCGAGCTACCTCAAACTGCCCAAGAGCGTCGAAGAAGAAGCAGCCATGATCTACACCCAAGCAGTGCAGCGCGGACTCGTCCGCGGCCGCAGCATGGAATCAGTCGTGGCAGGCGCGCTCTACGCGGCATGCAGGCGCCACGAAGTGCCCCGCACGCTCGATGAGCTCTCCGAGGCGAGCGGCATCGAGAAGAAAGAGATCGGCCGCACCTACCGCTTCGTCACGCGCGAACTCGACATCACCATCCTGCCCTCGAACCCGGCAGACTACATCGCACGCTTCGCGTCATCGCTGAAACTCAACCCCGAGACGCAGAGCAAGGCAGTCGAGATCCTCGAGCAGGCCCAGCACCAGGAGCTGACCTCCGGCCGCGGCCCGACAGGCATCGCAGCGGCGGCGCTCTACGTCGCCGCGCTCATGCACGGCGAGAAGCGCACGCAGCGCGAAGTCGCCGACGTCGCAGGCGTGACCGAAGTCACCATCCGCAACCGCTACAAGGAACTGCTCGACGAGCTCGACCTCGAGAAGGACCTCGACAAGAAAGCCAAGCGCTGAGGGACGGCCTAGATTCTGAAACGGGCGAACACCTGCTGCAGCGCCCACCGGTGCGTAAAGTATAAAAGACAACCGCATCGAGCATCGGACGATGCGGACCGCGCTCATCACGGATATCCACGGCAACCTGCACGCGCTCGAAGCAGTCCTCGCGGACATCGACCGCATCGGCGCTGACCGCCTCGTGTGCCTCGGCGACCTTGTCGACGGCTGCGCATACCCCGCAGAGTGCATCGACATCGTGCGGGAGCGGGCTCTCTACACTCTCTGCGGCAACCACGAGGCGCTCCACATCAAAGCGGAATACCATGAGGACAATCCGCAGTTCAGACGCCCTGTGGCCGATCGGTGGGGACGGAACAAAGCGTATGACTACACCGACCGGCAGCTCACTGCCGACCACCTGCGCTGGATCAAGACGCTCCCGACCATCATCCAAGAGCCAGGCATCATGTTCGTGCACGCCGCACCGGCGCCGTATCAGTGGGGCCAGACCGGCGACTTCCTCTTCCCCGGCGAAGACGCAGTGCTGCGCCGCGCGTGGCAGTTCATGGCATCGCAGGACGCGGGCATCGCGTTCGTGGGCCACACGCACCGCCGGACGATCTTCACCGGCGTCGACGGAGGGGAGAGCGCAGGCATGCCCGCCGCGACGTATTTCGACATGGAGCAGGACCGGCAGTTCAGCGCGTCGCCGAGCCTGCGGCACATCGTCGTGTGCAGCAGCGCAGGCGTTCCGTATGACGGCGACAACCGCGCAGGATGGGTGCTCTACGACCATACCGCGAGATCGGTGACGCTCCGGCGTGTGCGCTATGATGTCGAGGCTGCCTGCCAGGACATGGGCAGGATGGGACTGCGGCCGGAAGTCCTCGAGAAAGTGCGCGCACGCGTGCGCAACGCGGGCGACAGCTCTTGGTCCGTCTCGCCGTGGCTCAACGATGTGAAGGAATAAGCAGCCTCATTTGAGGAGCTGCATCAGGTCCTTGAATGTCTTATCTGACGGCTTGTGCTTGTACTCGCGCAGCGCGGCCTGCCAGCGCTCGCCCGAGATGCGCATTCCTTTCTCATTGAGCATGGTGCGCACGCGCAGGACGAACTCGCCGAACTGCGTGACGTTGTGAACTTTCTCGGTCTTGTGGACGCGTTCGAAGTCAATGAGGACTATCCGCTTGCCGATGATGACATGCTTGAGGGGCCGGATCATCTCTTCCTTGGTGAGACGCATCTTGTCCATGACGAAGCATTGCTTGAACACGTCGGTGAAGACGCGCATGACCGCGTTGCGGTCGGCGCCGAAGAGCCAGTTGGTCAGGTATTCGCCTTCGACGAATTCGTAGACGACGAAATTCGGTCCGGAGAACAGCAGTTTGGGACCTATCCCTTTCTTGTTGAGCGTGCGGAGCGATTTCGCCTCGTTCGCGATGCGGTCTTTGGCCGCGCTGTCGCGCCGCTTGATCTTGATGGCGACTTTCTTTGTCTTGAGGCTGCCGATGTAGACATTGCCTCTGTTGCCGTGCGCGAAGTACTGGATGCCGCTGATTCCTTTGCTCAGGAGCGCTTTGCGCGTCGCATCGGGGCGGAGGCGGTAGACGTAGAGGTCTTCGAAGGCGATGTGCTCGTGGGCGACTTCTGTCGCGGCGAAGAGGTTGCGCTCGAAGAGCTCGATGACCTTGTCCTTGTCGGTGAGGGAGCTGAAGAGGACGAACATCTCGCCGCGGGGCGTGAGGTGGTCGGAGGCGTCGAGGAGGAATCGCCCGATAAGCTCGTATCCTTTCCTGCCGCCTTCGAGACGCACGTCTCGGTCCTTGCCTTCCTGCGGGAGGTAAGGCGGGTTGAAGACGATGGTGTCAAAACGTTCTTTGGCTATCGCGGGCGTCGCGAACATGTCGCCGCAGATCCACATGATCTTCTTGCTGGGGTAGCGGCGTTTGGCCTGCTCGATGGCTTTGGGGTTGATGTCGATTGCGAAGACTCTCTTGACGCGCCCGATGTCCGCTGCGGAGCCTGCTTGGATTCCTGATCCCGTGCCCATGTCGAGCACTTTGCCGCGGGCATTCTTCTTGACGACGCCCGCGAGGAGGTAGGAGTCTTCTTGGGGTTCGTAAATCTCTTCAGTCATTGCTTCACCTCGCTGTGCCTGCCGCCCATGGCGTCGAAGTATTCGCGCACGCGGTCGACGATCTGGCGGAGGTAGACTTTCTCGAGCCGTTCGGCGAAGACTTCGCCGAGGTGCGTGCCTTCCGCGAGGCGGTAGCTGTTGCCGTGGCGTTCGATGAGGAGGAGGTCGCGCAGGCGTCGCAGTTGCCGCCTGATGTTGGAGTGCGCGGCGCCGGAGGACGGGAGGCCGTGCTGGACGCGTTGGGCTTCGACCGCGGCTTTGATGCTCTCGCTGCTGAGCGGTTCTTTGGCGGCGAACATGATGCTGACGATGTCGACGATGACGTCGCGGCTGTCGCCCGGCTGGAGGAGGCCGACGGAGAGGCAGAGTTTCTTGGCCAGGTCCCGGCCTTGGAGACGGAACGGTTTTTCGTAGCGCCGGAGCGTTATTTCTGCGAGTGGCCTCTCGCGGGCCACGGTGGGAGTCATCGGAGAACTTCTGTCCGCGCTACGAATATTTAAGCGTTTAGCACAACGCTTAAATAATGTAAGTGAGACGGGGGAGATATGCCCCTCGAGCAGACACTCAAAGAACGCATCGAAAAAGCGATCCAATCGGCCGCGATCGACCACAGACTCCAGTACGAGCTGGCGCGGCTCCTCCACAAAGACGAGGAGAGCGCGCTCGAAGGCAGCATCGCCTATGCCGCCCGCGGGAAGCCGGCACGCATCCCCGCAGGCTTCAACCACATCGCGGGCGACATCTACACCGCGCGCACCACCTACCTGCAGTTCCTCAGCGCTCTCGAGAGCAACGACTTCTACAGCTTCCAGCTCTCGCAGAACCTCAGGCAGCCCTAATCAAACCAGGAGCGCGCCCAGAGAACGCCGCGCGTGAGCAGCGACACGCCGCCGTACTTGACCTTATTCTTGAAACCGACGGCCGCATACTGGATCTCGCCGCTCTTGACCGCAGCGCTGAACTCCGTCAGCGGCTTGCGCGAAGTCTGAATCCTGCGGATGGCAGTCTCGGGGATGTAGAACAGCAGCGTGGCGTTCATGATCGGCCCGAACTGGGCGTCCGTGACCACGCCCTCCTCCGTGACGACGCCCAGCGTGATGACATCCTCGCTCTCGAGACGGATATTCGCGTTGATGCGCTCATCGCCCGCGATGTAACGCAACGCCCACGGCACCTTCGTCCCCTCGAGGAGCGCAATGTCGTCACCGGTCGAGGGCTCGATGGCTGCCACGACGCCGCCAGTGACTGTCGCGATCTGCTGGCCGAAGGAGAACGAGAGGTAGAAGACGAGGATGACCATGACGAGCCACACACGCAGCTTCATGCGGAAAATACGGTCAGCTCACGTATATAATTGTTTGGAGAGAAAAAAAAACAGCCAGAAAGGGACGGCCCTGGAGATGCAGCTATCGCTCAAGGAGGTCAGAGCAAGAGCAAGCCGAGCGCGCCAACTGCGGCGACGAGTCCCGGGATGAGCAGCATCTGCCAGAAGCCGGTCCGCTTTTTCTGGCTGATTATTTTCTCCAACGCTTTCCGGTTGTGGGCCGTCACCCTAATGTGCTCCACAACCATCCCCGCTACAATCGCGTTTCTCACTGCTTCTCGCCTCGCTGTTTTTGGTGTTGTCGCTTGTCCGCGCAAGTTAGGGCCTGCGCGGGCCGATGCTCTGCACGGCGCGGGTGCGCCGGCAGCGCGTCACTAGTGTCTCTGTATTACTAGTGTACGGATTGCTATACTGAAATACTCCTTATTTTTAAGCATTATGCGTCTCAAGAATATAGATAAAAGAAAAAAAAGAAATTCACCGGATCTCGCCGCACTCAGCGGTTGCTGTAGAGCCAGTAGGCGAGCCACAAACCGCTCAGACCGACCAGACCGTACACGACGTCCATGACCATCGGCCACGAACCGAGCAACATATCGACCACATTCCAGCCGAGCACCGTCAGGCCCCAGTTCAGGGAACCGACGACGACCAGAATCATGGCAACCCATTCATACGATTTCAGTTCCATGTCGTCACCTCAAAGGTTGTCTCTTAAAATTAGGATTTCAGAGCGACGCCGCAGGTATAAAAGAATTTAGCACTACTTCCCGGTGAGCTTCGGAAGCAGGAAGATGCGCACGACCTCATTGCGGATCTCCTGCTCGGCGGTGTGAGCGAACTTCGACGGCGGCTCCTTGAGGCCGACAGAGATCGCATCCGCACCGCACCGGTCAGCCATGCGCTGCAGCCACGGCGCGAGAGTCTTCTCCATCCCCGGCGACACCTGCAGATACAGCGCGACACGGTCCTGCTTGGCCAAACCAGAATCCTTGCGCAACTGCTGCACCCGACGCATGACCTCACGAGCATACCCCTCCGCATCGAGTTCGGGCGTGCGCGACATATCAAGATACACACGACCGCCGCGGAACTCCGCCTCAATCAGACCAGCAGGCACCTCTCGCTCTATGATAAGATGCTCCGCCTTGAGCTCCACAGACTCCTTGTCAACTTTGAGCTTGATGACGCCGTCCTTGGCCAGATGGCCCAGCAGCGTCTTCGCGTTCTCCATCGCGAGCTTCGCCAGCACTTTGGGCGCGAGCGCCTTGAACTCCTTGCCCAGGGCGCCCGCGTTCGCACGCACAGTCTCCTTCAGACCAGGCAGTGACTTGTGCGTATGCAATTCCTTGACATTCAACTGCCCCTCGATAAGGTCGCGCATCGACTCGACCGCCTCGAGCACAGCGGGATCCGTGCTCGTCACAGTGATCTGGCGCACCGGCCAGCGCAGGCTCAAATTCGCCTTCTCCCGCGCATACGCCATCGCAGTCATCGCCTCCTGCGCGATGCGCATGCGCGCCTCGAGCTTCTCGTCGACGAACTGCCTGCTCGCCTTCGGCCACTCGCACAGATGGACCGACGCATCCTTGAGCTTGAACGCCTTGCGCTCCGCCTGGTACAATTTCTCCGCGAGGAACGGCGTCACGACAGCCATCATGCGGGTGACACCCATGAGCGTCGAGTACACTGAGTACAGGACCGCGCCGCGCTGCGCAGGCGTGCCGCCCGACGCCTTCTCGCGCACCATCTGAATGTACGTACGCGAGAGATCGAGATACAATGACTCGATCTCGCCGATCACTTCATCGAGACGGTACGCATCCATCAATGCAGTGCACCTGAAGACCGTGCTGTGCAGCCGCGAGATGATGAATTTCTCCTCCATGCCGAAATCCAGCTTCGCAGGATCGAGCTTCAGCGGGTTCTGGCCCGCCTGCCCGGCGAGCTCCATCAGGTAGTTGTGCGTGTTCCACAGCACGCCCAGATTGCGGTGCCGCGCTTCGATGTCGGGCCACGAGAAATTGATGTTCTCGCCCGCATTGATCGCGCCCATGTAGTAGCGCAAAAGGTCCGCGCCATGCTTGTCCACGACCTCATATGGCGAGATGATGTTGCCGAGAGACTTAGACATCTTCATGCCCTGGTAATCGAGGATCATGCCTGTCGTGTAGACGCTCTTGTACGCCTGCTTGCCGAGCGCGATGTGCGAGCAGATGTTCAGCATCGGGAACCACAGGCGCACCTGCTCGGTCGCCTCGAGGACAAAATCGGCAGGATACAGCGAGGGGAGCAGTTTCTTGTCAACGGGATAGTCGAGGCAGTTCCACGAGAGCGTCCCCGCGTCAATCCACACATCCAGCACGTCAGGGATACGCCTGACCGGTTTCTTGCACGAAGGGCAGGGGAATTCCACCTCGTCGATCCATGGCCTGTGAAGGTCCTTGGGGATCTTCTTCGCTCCGAGCTTCTTGAGCTCCTCGCTCGTGCCAACGACAGTGATGTGGTTGCATTCCTTGCACTCCCAGATCGGCACCGGCGCTCCCCAGAAGCGCTGGCGCGTGATCGCGTTGTCGTGCAGGTTGGCGAGCCATTGGTCGTACTGCGCGCCGCAGCGGGCGGGCACCCAACGCACGTCCTTGTTGTGCTCACGCATCGCATCGCACAGGTCAGTCACGCGCAGGAACCACTGCTCGGTCGTGCGGAACACCACAGGTTTGCGGCAGCGCCAGCAGTGTGCGTATTCATGATCGACGGGCGCGGTCTCGAGCAGCGCGCCGGCGTCATCGAGCGCCTGGATGAATTTGGCGTCATCCTCCTTGGCGACCCATCTCGTGAACGCGCCCATGTCGACGAATCTGCCGCGCTCATCGAGCTGGTTGAACGGCAGGAGGCCGTACTTGGCGCCCGCTTCCTGATCCTCCGGACCGCAGCCGGGCGCGCAGTGCACAAGGCCTGAGCCCGCGCTCGCATCGACATATTCGGACGAGAGGATGACTGTGTGGAGACGCGGGCTCGTCTTGCGGAGTTCAGCAAAGAGAGGGATGTCCTTCTCAAGAGGATGAGCGTACTTCGTGCCATCGAGCGACTCGCCCTTGACCTTCTCGAGGACTTTGAACTTCTTGCCCGCGACTGCGGTGATCACTGGGCCTGCGAGGGCCTCTGCGAGCACCCAGACCTCCTGCGTGCCGGCGCCGTCCGCATCCTGCACCTCGCAGCGGAGATAATCCAGCTCGGGATTGACCATGACCGCCATGTTGTACGGGATGGTCCACGGCGTCGTCGTCCATACAATCAGGTGCTCGTTCGTCTTGCCCTTGATCTTGAACTTGAGGAAGATGGACTTGTCAGTGACTGTCTCGTACTCGAGCTCGTGCTTCGCTAGCGCTGTCTCGCAGGAAGCGCACCACGTCATGACCTTCTTGCCCTTGTAGAGACGTTTCTCCTCATGCGCGCGCTTGATGAGCCACCATTCGCCCTCGATAAAGCTGTTCGTGATCGGCCAGTAGGCGTTCTTGTAGTCCATCCACACGCCGAGGCGCCAGAGATCCTTGTCCATGAGTTTGGCGTTGGTCTCGGAGAACTCGCGGCATTCCCTGATGAACTTCTCCATGCCGAACGAGAGGATGTCCTCCTTGGTCTTGAGATTGAACTTCTGCTGGACCTTGTTCTCGGTCGGCAGGCCGTGCATGTCATAGCCGGCGCGGTCCCACACATCAAAGCCGCGCATACGCTTGTAGCGCAGCACCATATCCTTCATGGTGTTGTTCCACGCGTGGCCGATATGCAGACGGCCTGAGGTGTAGGGCGGACCCTGCAGGAAGTAGAACTTCTCTTTGCCCTTGCCCGCCTTGCGCGCCTTGTCGTAGACCTTGTTCTTCTCCCAGAACTTGAGGATCTCCGGCTCGATGGCGAGGGGGTCGTACTGCTCAGGCATGGTACGCCCGCAATAAGAAGCCCATTTAAAAATTTATTCAGCGCAGGACAGCGCCGCAGGTCTTGCAGGTGTGCGCTTCGTGCTCATCCGACCACTGCGTCGTCAGGCCGTATTCAATCTTCGCGGCGCAGCCAGGGCACTTGGGTTCCAAGTAGTCCATGCTGTCGAAAAACTTGATAGGTTCCATGACTAGTGATGACGCTGTCGTCTCTTCCCCCCAAAACTCTCTCTGGACTCGCGACTACGCGAGATAGACAATTTCCTGCAAAGAGCGTATATAAATGTTATGGCCCAGATGCGTCGCGCAGCGGAACGCTTAATAAGGCTTGCGCCCCCTCGCAAACATATGCCCTCACTCACCACCCGACGCCAAGACCAGACCATGAACCGCATGAGCGTCTTCCAAGAAGTCAAAAACCGAACGCTCAACGCCGCGCACACCGCCGCAGAAGCACGCGCCAAGCTCCTCGACCGCATCGTCACGCTCATCACGGGCGCCTTCGGCTTCGTCGCAGCACTCGCCTGGAACTCCGCCATGCAGAAATGGTTCGAGCAGCAGGACTGGCTCGCGCGCGGCGGACCGTGGATCTACGCAGTCCTTGTCACCATCATCGCAGTCCTCGCGACGCTCTGGATTGGCAAGATCGCCGACCGCTACAAATGATCCGCGCCGAAGACGCAACACCCTACCTGATCGTCATCCTGCTCATAGGCGCGGGCATCGCGCTCTTCTACACAGGCATCATCGATAGAGGGCTCGCAGTCAGCATCCCCTACAATTGCACCGACACGGACGGCGGGCATAACCTGAGCGTGCGCGGCGACGCGTTCGTCACAAAGCCTGACGGCACCGAATGGGGCAGACTGCCCGATCGGTGCTTCACCATCGCCGACGGCAATTACAGCGACAGCGGCGACCGCCTGCAGGAGATGTACTGCAAGAAAGCGCAGAACGCCAACCGCAACGGCATGCTCGCGTTCAAGACATACACCTGCACGTGCGCCGACGGCGCCTGCATCGCCTAACCCCACTGACCGAGCGTCTTCTGCTTCTTGTCCGGCGCGTTGACAAGCGCATCGAGAGGCATGCCGAGGACTGCGAAGATCCGCTCCACGACAGGCACGACCTGGTTGTTGATGTAGTACTCCGCATCGTACTCCTTCGCGCCCTCCTCGTCAGGGAGACGCACCTTGTCGCGGATCTTCCCCGAGCCCTTAGCGATGACGAACTTCACGATCGCACCCGGACCGATGGCCTTTCCGCGCGCGGCGATGCGCTGGGCAGCGGCGACGTGCGGACCCGCGGACTCGTAGTCAGCGATGTCCTTCTGCAGCTGCGTGACGATGACCACCTTCTCGACAGGTATGGCATGCTCGCGCAGGTCAGTGATGATATGAGTGACATACGCGAGCGCTTTCTCGGGCTCGTTGTCGCGCAGCACCATCTCGAGCACCGCCCGCTGGACTTCCTTGGCGATGACGGAGGTGTTGCGCCGGACAGTCTCGAACCCCTTGATCTTCATGTTGCCTTTTTCATCGGCGAGCGCGTACCGCTTCTTCGCGCCGCCCTCTCCCGCGCGGGTCTGGACGAAGATGCCGCGCGTGTAGTAGTTCTCGAAATCAAGCTCCATCACGCCAGGCAGCGACGTGTTTACCTGCTCGGCGAAACGCAACGCGTCTCCCTTGCCCTTGTCCTCAAGGAGGAGGAAGACCGAATCCGTATCGCTGTAGAGCACTTTGAATCCCGACTTCTCGGCCTCGGCGATGACCTTCTTGATGTAATGCCTGCCCCAGGCGGTCGTGCTCTCGGCGCACTCGAGGCAGTACCAGCGCGCGGCGGCGAACCCGAGATAGCCGTAGAAGGAATTGGCGAGCAGCTTGAGCGCCTCGCTGCGCGCAGCGAGCAATGGGTCGCCCTTGTTCTCCTTGAGCATGGATTTAATGCGCGCGCGCCGCGATATCAAATCCTCGATGATGCGGCTGAGGAAACCGCGCCGGCGCGTGCAGAACCACATGCGGCGGCCTTCCAGCGGCACCTTGAGCCTGCCGCCTTCGCAGCAGGAGCAGTTGAGCGTGCCGATGGAGATGTTGTGCGACGCGATGATGCTCGGGTACAGCGAGCGGTAGTCGAAGACGGCGATGCTCGAATAGAGGCCTGGCGTGGGCTCGAAGACGAACGCGCCTTGGATGTG
Source organism: uncultured Methanosarcinales archaeon (assembly GCA_964445485.1). Taxonomy (GTDB): domain Archaea; phylum Nanobdellota; class Nanobdellia; order Woesearchaeales; family ARS49; genus CAYUPS01. Next base: position 190,285 of record CAYUPS010000001.1, read on the forward strand.
CTCGACGCTGCGGCGCTGCCGCTCGCGCCCTTCAGGTTTGTTCGGGACGATCTCGTTAGCGGCGGCCGCGGCGCGGATGCAATACCATTCGACAAGCTGCGAGAAGGTCATACGGATGCAATCATGCAGAGGGAGGCCGATGATGCGGACGAGTTCAGTCATGTTCGGCAGGAGCTTCCTGCACAGCTCGTACGCGATCTTGGCGTCGTGTATGTTGTACTGGCAGTACTCCTCGAGGCGCGCCGGGTGGTTGTCCCACGCGTCGCTGATGCCAAGGACATCCACATCATGCTTGGTCTCGCCGATGAGCTCCTCGGCGACGGCGTTGAGGGAATAGCTGTCTGTCTCGAGCGACCTGCCGACGACGACGCGGACAAAGCGCAGCAGATCGATGTGGACGACACCAGTCATCTCGACCTCAGGATGCACGCGGCCGACGCGGGCGGGTTCGGTGTAGTCTCCGTTGATATCGAAGCGCACGCCGCATTTCCTGGCGCGCGTGAGGATGTACGGCAGGTCGAAACCGTCGCCGTTGTACGTCACGAGTGCGTCGGGGCCGAAGATGTTGATGTGGTCGCGGATGCGAGCGAGCATCTCGCCCTCGTCCTTGACGAATTCGATGGAGGGGTCCTCTGTCGCGAACTCGCGCCACGTGACGAGTTTCCGGAAGCCTGCGCCGTAGAGCGCGATCATCAGGATGGGGTTCTCCTCCGGGAGGATGCCTTTGCCTTCCTGCACGTAGGTCTCTATGTCGAGCGAGAGCATCTTCATCTCAGGGGACCCCTGCTCAGACGCCGCGCTGATGCGCGATGCGCGGTATGCGGGGACGCGCACTCTACTCTCGACGGGTTCCGCGTCGGCTTCGAGGAGGGTCAGCGGGAGGAAGCCGCGGTCGATGAGGTAGCGGCGGACGAAGAGGATGTCGTGCTCGAAGAAGTCCTTGACGCCGGCGGTCTCTTTGATGAGGTCGCGCAAGGCAGGGACTGCTTTTGGCGTGCTGACCGTGACGCGCAGGAGAGGGGTGGGCGTTTCGCGCACATTGCGGGTCTCTTTGTCGACGCGGACGATGCGGTGCGTGAGCTTCCCGTCCTGCACGGCGAGAGACCGGAGCGATTCGATGACTGCATCCGTCTGGCCTTGCTTGGGGAGCACCCAGAGGTATGGCTCGAAGCTGCCGTCGAGCACGCACACCTGCTTCCCGTCGGGGGTCCTGCCGAAGAGGTGGACGACCGACTGGTTGTCGTGGGGCTTGTACGTGATGTCGGTGAGGTAGAACTGCAGGCGAGGCATGGTCTTTCCTATCGTCGCGCCGTTTAAAAAACTATGCGGTGCGGCGTCGTGTGAGACCCAGCAGTTTGCACTTGCGGTGGAGCGTCTCGAAGCGGATGCCGATTGTCCGTGCCGTCGCGGAGATGTTGCCCCTGTGCGTCTCGAGCGCGCGCCGGATGTACTCTTCTTCGAACTCGCGCTCCGCTTCTTTCAGCCGCGGCGGCGCATCGGGGAGCATCTTGGCGATGTCACGGCCAAGCGACGGCGCTTCTTTGTACATGCGCTCGACGCGTGAGGGGTTGAGCGAGGAGTGGTACTGGTCGATGGCGTGAACAATGATGTCCTGGACTGCCTGGGCGCGCAGGTATTCGATGCCGGGCGCGGCGGAGCGGAACTCATCGGGGCTGATGCCGAGCCGCGTGAGGAGCCGGTGCAGGGCTTCGCGGCTCATGCCGACGGCGCGGGCGACGGAGGTGACGTGGCCGGAGTGCATCGCGAGGAGGTTGGCGAGATAGCGTTTGCGGAAGAGGCGTTTTGCTGCCTTGAGCGGCAGCGTTGTCTCGAGAGGGATGTTCAGGAGCGCGGGGTGCCGCAGATGGCTCGCGATATCTGATTCTATCTCGGCGACGGTCACGCCAAGATGTCGGTGCATGGCGTCGGCGAGGAGCGGGCGGACTTTGCCTTTGAGGAGGAGTTCGAGCGCGGCTTCATCCATGGCTGCCTGTATCTTCCGACGGGATTTAAATGTTTGCGGCGTCACTTTTTTATACGGACGCTTCCGCCCTGCGCGCATGGACTCCCGCTCGGCGTGGCTGCTTGCGATCGCAGGGCTGCTGCTGGCGGGCGGCATCCTCGTCGGTTTCGTGGATGACGCGCTGGTCGAGGCAGCACAGGTGCGCAACGGCGCGCTGGATGCGCTGCTCATCGCGCTCAACCACTGGACGGTTCCGTGGCTGCTTATCTGCACGGGCCTGCTCGCGCTTCGATGGCGACGCACCGATCTGCAGCCGTACGCGCTCGCCGTTGCCTTGAGCTATGCGCTTGCGTCAGGGATGAAATGGATCGTTATGCGTCCGCGCCCTTCGGTGGATGCGCTCGTGAGCGCGGCGGATTCGTCGTTCCCGAGCAGGCATGCATTGGTGCTGTTCGCTGTCGCGACGGTGATTTCGGTGCGGCGTCCGCACTGGTCGGGCGCTGCGTTCGGGATCGCGGCGGCCGTCTCGCTTGCGCGCGTGTTCGCAGGCGTCCATTACGCGAGCGACAGTTTCGTCGGCGCGGCGCTGGGCATCCTGGTGGGTCTTGCGGCGACACTGTCGCCCCAACGCAGATGATGCGCCCTACTTCTTGCGACATATAGTTTTGCGACGCGGAAAGAATATAAACAAGGCAGTCTCTTGTGTTTAATTGTTGTTCCAACCACAACATATTGTGGTTGGTTTAAAAAAGAAGGAACGCGATGCGATGCCCCTACTGCCGAGCCGATGACACCAGCGTCATCGACAGCAGGCTCTCCGAGGGCGGCGAGGCCATACGCCGGCGCCGCGAATGCGAGAGCTGCAAGCAGCGCTTCAGCACATACGAGCGCGCAGCAGTGCGCGAGCCGATGCTGATCAAGCGCGACGGCAGCAAGGAGCCGTTCGAGCGGGAGAAACTCCTGCGCGGCATGACGCGCGCCTGCGAGAAACGGCCCGTGTCCCATGAGCGCATCGAGGACGCCGCGGCAGACATCGAAGCGGCGCTCCGCGCAGACACCAGGGACGCCATCCCCAGCAAGGAAGTCGGCGCGATGGTCATGGAACGCCTCCGCGGGCTCGACGAAGTCGCCTACGTGCGCTTCGCATCGGTGTACAAGCAATTCAAGGATCCCCATCAATTCGTGGCAGAACTGAAAAATCTGCCCGCCAAGCACAAAACCGCGAAAAAGAGGAGCACATGAACCCGCCAACACAGATCAGAAAGCGCGACGGGAGAGTCGTCCCGTTCGAACAGGAGAAGATCGCCACCGCCATCTTCAAAGCAGCCAGGTCCGTCGGAGGATCCGACATCGAGCTCGCGAGGCAGCTTGCGGAGGAAGTCCTCCCCTCCATCGTCACCAAGAACAGCGACGGCATCCCCAGCGTCGAAGACATCCAGGATGCCGTCGAGCGCACGCTCATCAAGACAGGCCACGTCAAGACATCCAAGGCATACATCCTCTACCGCGAGCGCCACAACGAGCTGCGCCGCATGCGTACCGCGATCCTCGAAGGCAAAGAGACCTCCATCAAGCTCTCCGCGAACTCACTCACCGTGCTCCGCGAGCGCTACCTCAAGAAGGACATGAACAGCAAGCTCATCGAGACCCCTGAGCAGCTCTTCCGAAGGGTCGCGCGCAACATCGCGCAGGCCGACGAGTTCTACGACCAAGACGCCCGCGAGACCGAAGAGGTCTTCTACAGCAGGCTCGCCAACAGGGATTTCATGCCCAACTCGCCCACGCTCATGAACGCGGGCAATGAGCTCCAACAGCTCTCGGCATGCTATGTCCTCCCGGTCGGAGACAGCATCGAAGACATCTTCGACGCGCTCAAATACCAGGCGATCATCCACAAAAGCGGCGGCGGCACAGGGTTCTCATTCTCCCGCCTCCGTCCCAAGAATGACATGGTCAAGAGCACGCGCGGCGTCTCGAGCGGACCCGTGTCGTTCATGAAGATCTTCGACTCTGCAACGAATGAGGTCAAGCAGGGCGGCAAGCGGCGCGGCGCCAACATGGGCATCCTCCGCGTCGACCACCCAGATATCCTCGACTTCATCACCCTCAAAGAGGACAACAAGACGCTCCAGAACTTCACCATCTCGGTCGGCATCACCGCCAGGTTCATGGAAGCGCTGTACAACACCACCGAGTATGAGCTTGTCAGCCCCCGGAACAAGGAAGTCG
>CAYUPS010000002.1:0-167769 GCA_964445485.1 uncultured Methanosarcinales archaeon
GAGCCGAAATCTTCGCATGCAACACAGACGCACAACACCTCAAGATCACCGAAGCCGACAAGAAGTTCCTCATCGGCAAGGACGTCACCCGTGGCCTCGGCTGCGGCGGCTTCCCTGCCAAAGGCGCTGAAGCGGCCCAAGAGAGCCTCAACGAACTCAAGACCCTGCTGCGCGAGAGCGACATGGTCTTCGTGTGCGCAGGCATGGGCGGCGGCACAGGCACAGGCAGCGCGCCGGTCATCGCCGGCGTCGCCAAAGAGACAGGCGCCATCGTCATCGGCGTCGTCACCATGCCGTTCAGCATCGAACGGGCCCGCGTCGAGAAAGCCGAACACGGCCTCGAACAGCTCCGCCGCAACGTCGACACGGCAATCGTCATCGACAACAATCGCCTCGTGCAGATCGCGGGAAACCTCCCCGTCCAGCAGGCATTCGCCGTGGCCAACGAACTCATCGCGACAATGATCAAGGGCATCGTCGAGACCATCGCGCTGCCGTCCCTGGTCAACCTCGACTACGCAGACGTCAAGGCAATCATGACCAACGGCGGTGTCGCAGCGATCGGCGTCGGCTCCTCCGACACGAACAACCGCGTCGAAGAAGCGGTCAAAGGCGCTCTCGAGAACCCTCTGCTCGACATCAGCTATGAAGGCGCAACCGGCGCCCTCATTCATGTCGTCGGCGGTCCTGACATGACGCTGGATGATATCAACCGCGTCGGCCAAGCAGTCACCGAGTCGATGGACCAGGATGCCAACGTCATCTGGGGCGCGCGCGTCCAGGATGACATGAAGGGCAAGATCATGGTGATGACAATCGTCACCGGCGTCAAAAGCCCGTGGATCCTCGGCAAGTCGAATGAGCGGCAGCAGGCCGCAGTGAAGGCAAGGGCGTTCAGTGATGAGCTCGGCATCGAGCTGATACACTGAGACGGCAGCGAAGACACTCACCCCATTTGGTCTAATGGGTGTTTTCTGTCCGCCGCGCGTAACCACCCCCAACAACACAACCGCGGCGGGAAGAAGCACAGTGGGAATCCCCTCGGTTTCGAGGGGCATTTTTTTCTTTTTTTTCCTGATTTTGAGTAACATTTTTATGCAGGACCATCTCCCGAGCAACCATGGCAGTCGGTATACTCCCCTCCGAGTGGGAAATGATTGGGCGTCTGTTCCTCGCGTTGGGCGTCGGCGCAATCATCGGTCTTGAGCGCGAGCTGCGCGGCGTCCCCGCGGGCCTGCGCACCAACGCGCTCGTGTGCATCGGTGCGACGCTCTTCACACTCTCATCACTCGTCCTCAATGTGGAGGGCGCCGATCCGACCCGCATCGCTGCGCAGGTCGCAGTCGGCATCGGTTTCCTCGGCGGCGGAACGATCTTCAAGCAGAACAATCAGGTGCAAGGATTGACGACCGCGGCGAACATGTGGGTCTTGGCGGCGATCGGCCTGCTCATCGGATTCGGCCAGTACACGCTCTCCGTCTTCGCGGCATTCCTCGTGCTGTTCTTGCTCGTGTTCGGCAAGTTCTGGGAGCGCAAGTCTCTCGGCAAGTACCACTTCCACTGACCGCAGCTTTTTAAGCCGCCCCCTATTTAAAGAGCCATGACGCTGCACTTCATAGGCCTCGGGCTGTGCGACGAGAAGGATATCACGCTCCGCGGCCTCGAGACCATCAAAGCCTGCGATGCAATCTATCTCGAGCGCTATACCTCCAAGCTCCATGGAGACTACATCAAACTCGCGCAGCTCTATGGCAAAGTCGTGATCGTCGCAGACCGCAAGATGGTCGAAGAGGACGCTGAGACCACGATCCTCGCCGACGCGGAGAAGAAAGAGGTCGCGTTTCTTGTCATCGGCGACCCTCTGGCCGCCACGACCCATATGGACCTCTATCTCCGCGCACGAGAGCGGGGCATCCACACCCAGGTCATCCACAACGCGTCCATCATGACCGCCATAGGCGCCACAGGACTGCAATTGTACAAGTTCGGCAAGACCAGCAGCATCCCGTACCCTCAAGAGAACTTCCTGCCTCACACGCCATATGACACCATCAAGGCGAACAAGAGCATCGGCGCCCACACCCTGCTGTTGCTGGATGTGCGGCCGCAGGAGAACCGCTACATGAGCGTCAAGGAAGCGATCGACGTCCTCTTGCGCATCGAGAAAGAGCGCAAGGAGAGCGTGTTCACGGAGAAGACGCTGTGTGTCGGTTGCGCGCGGCTAGGCAGCCCCGACGCGAAGATGAACGCAGGGTGCGCGCAAGAGGTCATGCGAGCGGATCTGGGAGGGCCTCTTCATTGCCTGGTGGTCCCGGGCGATCTGCACTTCGCCGAAGAAGACGCGCTGAAGCTTATCGCGTGACGCACACGCCGCCCTTGCACTCACCAGGGCAGCGGACATTCTTGCTTTTTGGGGCGTTGCCGTCGCAGTACCACTCAAGGAGCAGGCCGCCGACGCATCCATCATCCTTATGCGCAGGTTCTCCCCCTTCTTTGAAGTTGACTGTGCCGAACGTCTCTGGCGCCACGCCGCCGTCGGTGTCGCTGCAGGAGGACACTGCCGGCACGCGGTCATCAGGGATGCTGACGAAACTGCCAGTCATGCTGTTGAGGCCTCCCCCGCATCCTGCGAGCAGAACTGCTATGATAAGCGCGGCGTAGACATGACGCATATGATGGCCGCAGCAAGAGAGGTATTTATTGGTTTCGCCCACAAAGATTTAAAAGCGGCCCGAGTGTGATGAGAAACACAGCCCCGTCGTCTAGTGGTCAAGGATAGCGGCCTTTGGAGCCGTGGACACCGGTTCGAATCCGGTCGGGGCTATCGCGAACGCCTGAGCGCGGCCATCGAGCGGTCGTGCACGCGGCTGAGCAGGAAGAGCGCCGCCATCGCGCCGAAGAGAGCGATCTGCATATCATTCTGCGCATCCCACACATCTCCCTGCAGGCCGAGCCATTCAGGGCCGCTGCCGGGATAGAATACCATCACGACCCACATCTCCAGGAGCTCCCAGAACGCGCTCATGCCGAGGCAGACGGATACCCCGAGGAAGCTGAGCATCTTGCCGCGTTGCAGACGGGTGGTCCGCAGCAGGATCTCGCGCGCGATGATGAGGGGGACGAATCCCTGCATGAAGTGGCCGACGCGGTCGAAATGGTTGCGCGAGAGGCCAAAGACATCGCCGACCCAGTCAAAGAGCGGCGTGCCTGCGTAGGTGTAGTGCGCCCCTACAGCGAGGACTGTGAAATGCACACCGACGAGCACGTACGCGAGATTCGAGAACGGGAAGCGGCGGTAGGTCAAGAGCAGGACGATGACTGCGATGACACCCACGAATATCTCGAACAGCCAGACCCAGAAATTCGCAGCGCCAATAAATGACCAGACGCAGATGATAAGAGAATAGGCTGCGAGCAGGACTGGCGGCGTGAGTCCGCGGAAAAGATTCATGCGATTCCTTCAGTCGAGGAGGTATAAATAATCTCGGGGGCCGAATGAGTTAAATACCCCCTGCGCGCTCAAGCGTTCATGCTCCGCGAAGTCGTCCAGGACACCACCGCGCTCGGCGGGACGCCCCTGCAAGTCATCAGCATTGTCGTCGCATGGTCCGTCGGCCAGAACCACCTCGCGCTCCAGATCGCGACAGCGCTCGCCATCGCGTACACCATCACGTTCACTGTCCGCGCGCTGTACTGGCGCCAACGGCCCGACAAGCAGAAATACCGGAACTGGCTCAGCAAGCTCGATGCGTCCTCTTTCCCGAGCCTGCACACCGCGCGCGCCGCGGCATTCCTCTGGATACTCACCGCATTCTTCCAGAGCGCCGCGCTCGGCATCCTGGGCGGCATCGTCATCGTGATCGTCGCAGTGACGCGCGTGTGGCTCAAGAGGCACTGGGTGAGCGACGTCATCGTCGGCGGCATCCTGGGCTGCCTCATCGGCGCGGCAGTGAGCGCGTACGTCTAAAGAAGGTCGACGGCGAGGCCGAACGATGCCGCCCCCAGAGGGTATGCACGCGCCTGCGGCGCGATCGATTCGAGCGCACGGCGAGCGAACACACGCTGCGATGCAGCAGTATCGATACGGAGCGCTGCCGATGCCATGAGCGAATTCTCGCTGACAGGAACGATCAGCCATTTGAGCCGCCCCGCGTCAGAGGGGTGATGCACGCGGTCGGCCCATCCGCCGCCATCGGCGGGAAATGCGCGCATGGATGCCTTGATGATCTTTTTGGCTTCCGTGCGCCAGCGATCATCATGCGTGAGGGCGTACGCATCAGCGAGCGCGACGGCAAGCTGGGCGGTGTCTTGCAGGAGCACGGGGGCGCTGTCGCCGGCGAAGTGCTGCGCGCCGGACGGACCGGCAGCCGTATCGATGAGCGTCTTGAGCATCCGCAGACCCTTCTCCCGCAAGGAAGGGTCTCTGAACGCTTTGGAGGCGTGCAGGAATGCCGAGACGAGGCGGGCATTGCTGTCAGTGTAGCAATGGGGATCTATCGCAGGACGCTTTGCCTTCAGCCGCGCATGGAGCGGGAGCTTGCAGAATTCCTCATCTGCCTCCTGGCTGCCCCGATAGAGGCCCACAGAGGGGTCGTAGAGCATCGTGTCGATGAATCTGAATACGCCCTCGGCGACGCTGCGCCATCTGCGGTGATGGGTCAATCCGTATGCCGTGATGTACGCATCGGCGAGCGCTGCGTTCTCCCCGAGCATCTTCTCGAAGTGCGGCATCGTCCAGTTCGCGTTGAGGCAGTAACGGAAGAATCCGCCGCCTGCGTGATCATGCAGCTCGCCGTGCGCCATCGCTTCGAGCGCGCGCAAGTAGGTCTTCTGGAGCGCAGCATCTTTGTGCCTGCGGAGCAGTGCTGATAACCAAGACAGTACCTCCGGATGGGGGAATTTCGGCGCCGCGCCGAAACCCCCGTTCGCTGGATCGACAGACGCGAGGACGCCTTCCAGTATGGTCTTCCGGGCATCTTTGAGCGAGAGGGATGGCATCGCTCCCTGGCTGCGGCCTGCGGCGGTTTTGGGCCGCTTGAAGGCGCGTACGTGCCTGAGACCTTGCGCCAGAAACTGAGGCAAGGACTCAGGGGGGATGTAGGTAGCGCCTGCGATCAGATCAGCGCCGCGGGAGAGTATGGCTGTCGTCGGCCACCCTCCGAGGTTGTAGCGCACATCAATGTCGGGACGCTGGTCTGCATCGACGCGGATCGGCACGAAGCTCCTGTGAACTGCGCGGCCGATCTCCCGCTGCGACCAGCTCAGGCGGTCCATGGTGTGGCACCAGTGGCACCAGCGGGCCGAGATGGAGAGGAGGATAGGTTTTTTCGATCGGCGGGCCTCGCGGATCCCGTCAGCCCAGCTCCGCCACTCGACAGCCATCTTAGCAGCACGGCTCCTTGTATCCGCAATTGCCGCAGATCGCTTTCTTGCTGCCCGCGATCCCGACCATGGACGTGCCGCACAGAGGGCATCCTTGGAGGGGAAGCAGCATCAGTGCATCACTCTGCAGGTCTTGCACTTGGCGAGCACCCTGGACCGCGCGATCTCGAGAGCGGCAGCACGCGGAGACACGCGTTGTTTCGCGGCAAGCTCGAGCACGGTCTTCGTGTTCTTGACGATCTTCTCCTCCACCATCGTGAACATCTTCTTGGACGTGCCGCCGATGTATTCGACATAGGAGGAGATGACACCGCCGGCGTTGGCGACGAAATCGGGGACGACCAGGACATTGCGCTGGTGGAATACTTCCTCCACTTTCGGCGTCATGGCGATGTTCGATCCGCACACGATGAGTTTCGCGCGGTTCTTGAGCACGTCGTCCTCGCGGTACAGGTCCGGCACGGCAGCGGTGATGATGAAATCGGCAGGCAGGTAGATCAGATCCTTGCCCGGCAGAACGGAACCCCCGGGGTATGCGGTGACAGTGCCTTTCTCTTTCTTGACCTTCGCGAGCTTGTTGAACTCGATGCCGCGCGGCAGGTGCACTGTGCCTTTGCTGTCGGAGACGGCGACGAGCTTCGCGCCCCAGTCCGTGAGGAATTTCGCGGCGAACCAACCGACGTTGCCGAAACCTTCGACGGCGAACGTCTTGCCTTTCGGATTCCAGCCCAGATGCTTCATGGCAACCATTGCCGCATGCGCGACGCCGAATCCAGTGCTGCCGAGCTCGTGCGGGATACCGCCGAGGCTCTTGGGCTTGCCGGTGCATGCCTTGCGGCTCTTGAGGGCTTTGGAGAAGACCTCCATCTCATGCTCAGCAGTGTTGATGTCAGGGGCAGAGACATATTCTGAGGGGCACACGCCGCGCAAAGCGTGCGCGAACGCTTTCATGACTGCGTCTTTCTGCGTCTTGGTGAGCGCTTTGGGGTCCACAGCGATGCCAGACTTGGCCCCGCCGAACGGCAGTCCTGCGAGGGCGCATTTCCAGGTCATTGCGCGCGCGAGGCGGGAGACTTCGTCCGCATCGACGGTGCCGGTCATGCGGATGCCTCCTTTGCCCGGGCCGAGCGCCGTGTTGTCGATGACGAGCACGCCGTGGAAATCCAGTTTAGGATGATAGACTTGGATGACTTTCTCAGGACCCACTTCGTCGTAATTGACCATCAGAACCACCTCATGCGGCAGTCTGGTCCGCGGTCAAGCGCGTATAAATAGTTTATGCCGGATCAGGCAATCTGCTTGCCGGTCTTGGCATCGAATATCCTGATGACGCTGACAGGGCAGGAGGCTGCGGCTTCCTTGTTGCAGGCGCAGGCGGCCTCCATGTTCTTGCCGAGATCTTTCTCATCGAGCTCGAGCACCTGCCGCTCGCCCTCAGGGTTGGCGGGTGATGCCTCCTCTTTGGATGCGCCTTTGAGGCTCGCTTTGCCGTCGTCCTTGATCTCCCAGAAGTCTGGACAGACTGCAGCGCACGCTCCTGCGCCGATGCAGCCGGTGCGATCGAACTCGACTCTGTAGCGCTTGTGCTCAGGAGGCATGCCTCTGCCTATGCTCGGGCGCATATAAAGCTTATGCGAGGAAGCGTTTGAGGGCGGGAGAGTAGTCCACCCCATCGAGGTCCTGCTTGACGATGTTGTCCGCGTGGTGGCGGCTCGCCTCGAGTGTCGGACGCTCTTCCCGGTAGAGGACGCCGAGCGGGACCTTGGCGTGCGGCTGCGTGGCAAAGAACGCGAGGAACTTCTTCGATGAGTCGTACGCGGGAGGCAGCGGCAATGACTTGAGATCATCAGGGATGGCGAGTTGCCGGAACTGCGCGTAGTCCTTGTCGATGTCATACACGAGCTGCCGGTACTCAGGGTATGTATTGAAGTATGTCACGCAGGGCGAGAGCACGTCGACGTAGGAGAATCCTTTGTGCTGCAGGGCTTGGACCATGATGTCCTCGAGCTGCTGCGGCTTGCCGGAGAACGCGCGGGCGATGAATGACGCGTTCTGCGAGAGCGCGAGCGCGAGCGGGTTCATCGGGGCTTCCGCGTTGCCGTCGGGGGTTGTCTTGGTGACGTGCCCGAGCTTGCTCGTCGGCGATGTCTGTCCTTTGGTGAGGCCGTAGATCTCGTTATCCATGACGATGTACGTGAAGCCGATGTTGCGTCGGGCAGCATGCGGGAAATGCCCTGTGCCGATGGCGAACCCATCGCCGTCACCGCCGAGAACGACCACGGTCAAGTCAGGATTGGCCATCTTGGCACCGAGCGCTGTCGGCAAAGCACGTCCGTGGACGCCGTTGAACCAGTTGCCGTTGAGGTAGCCTCCGATCTTGCTCGAGCAGCCGATGCCGGTGACTATCAGCAGATCCTCAGGATGCACGCCGCATTTGGCGAGCGCTTTGGGAAGCCGGTCGAGCACTGCGAAATCACCGCAGCCCTTGCACCACCAGGGGAATGTCGCGTTGTCCTCGTATGTCTTCTGCAGCTCTTTGGCGTCAATCTGCCTTGTCTTGCCCAGCATATCAGATCGACCTCGCGATGATATCCGTCAATTCGCCCGGTGTCCAGGGCTGGCCGTCATACTTGACGAGCCCCGCCATCTTGAAACCGAGGGTGCGCTCGAGCAGGTGACGGAACTGGCCTGTGTAATTGTTCTCGATGACGACGGGCGTGCCGAGGCGGTCGAAGAGGTGCTTAGAGCCGACCGCATCGATGGGCCACACATCCGTGTACTGGACGACTCTGCTGCGGATGCCTTTTTGCGCAAGGCGCTCCTGAGTCTCAAGCAGCACACCCTTGGTGCTGCCCCACCCGACGAGAGTCAACCCCCCCATGCCATACTCCTGAGGGGATTTCATGTCGGAGAGTGCGTAGTATTCCTTACCCATGCGTTTTTGCATGTTGCGCTTGCGGGTCTCGCGGTTCTCCGTCGCGTTGCCGAACTCAGTATGCTCAACGCCAGTCGTCTTGATGATCGCGTTTTTGTGTCCGGGGAGCGCGCGGAGCGAGATGCCGTCAGCGGTGTACTCATGGCGTTTGTAGTCCTTGTCGGCTTCGCCGTCTTCAAGGAGCTTCCCGCGTTCGATGCGGACTTTGCTGAAGTCAAACGGGTCGATTGTGACTTTGGCCTGGCCGAGATACCGATCAAGCGCCACGAACACAGGCGTCTGGTACTTGTCAGCGAGGTTAAATGACCTCCAGCCCGCCTCAAAGCACTCCGCGACATCGCCGGGAGCGAGGATGATCTTAGGTATCTCGCCGTGCGTGCCGTAGAGCATCTGGTTGAGGTCTTCCTGCGAGGTCTTGGTCGGCATGCCCGTGCTGGGCCCGACGCGCATGACGTCGACGATGACCAGCGGTGTTTCCGTGACGGCCGCGAGGCCGATGGATTCCTGCTTGAGCGAGAGCCCCGGACCGGAGGTGCAGGTGAGTGAGCGGGCGCCTGCGAGGGATGCGCCGATCGCGGCGCTGATGGCGGCCAGCTCGTCCTCGCACTGCTGCATGTGGCCGTTGTAGCGCTGGAAGTGCTTGGCGAGCTCTTCCATGATGTCCGATGCGGGGGTGATGGGATAGCTGGAGCACCAGCGGCAGCCGCCTGCGAGCGCGCCGAGCGAGAATGCCTGGTTGCCGTTGATGAGCAGGCGCTCTCGGTAGGGCAGCGTGTCGAGGCGGTACTTGTCCGTCACACCCTGCGCGGCGACTTCTGCGGCGCCCCTGCGTACCGCTTCGAGGTTCTTGGCGACGATATCGGGGCCTTTGCGGCCGAAGAAGTCCTGCACCATCTTCTCAATCGTCTTGAAGTCCTTGTCGAAGTTCACGGCGGCGCAGGCAGCGCCGATGAGGGCCATGTTGGCCGCTTTGTCGAATTTGAGGTCTTTCTCGGCGATTGTCTTGGCTGGCACGCCGTAGATGGTGATGCCTCTGTTCGTGAAGCGGCCGGCGTCCTGCAATTGGTTCTTGGAGTTATCATAGATGATGATACCGCCGGGGTTGATGTCTTCCGCGTGGGTGGCGATGGTGCCTTTGCCGTTGTTGATGAGCCCCCAATCCATGGCGATGAGGACGTCGAGGCCGTCGCCGTGCGTGTGGAGCGTCTTGTCAGAGACGCGGATGGATGAGTTGATGTGGCCGCCGCCGCGCACTTCATCCCCTTTGATGAGGGAGCGGTAGTCCTGGGTGGTGAAGACATTGAGGCCTGCGCGAGCGAGCGCGAACGCGAATGTGTCTGAGCAGGCATTGACGCCGCCGCCGGCTTCGTCGCCGACCATCACTTTCAAGTCATTCGTCGTTGTCATTTCACACCTAGACGCGATACGCGCCTGACCGTATCCTGATCGTGTCATGATAGTCATGCTTGGCGAATTCTTCCGCCAGCGCGCTCTTGATGACCATCAGAGTGCCGTACTTGGCGCCGCAGCCGACGCAATTGCCGCCCAGCTCGAGCTCTATGTCTGTGAGCGGCTGTCCGTTGTCGGTGCGGTAGTCGATGCTCAGGATGTCGATGTCGCCCGCGTGCTCATCGACGGCGGGCTGTATTTTGTCCCGGATGAGCTGCTGCACGATAGCGATGCGCGCTTCCAGATCAGGATTGCCTGCCATGCTGGCGCGGAAAGAACACCAATATTAGAAGATATCGCCGTTTTTAAGGACGCGCCGCGGTGTAGGTTTTCTTGAGCAGCAGGGCGTCCCCTTCGATGTTGGGGCTCTCACAGATGACGGCGCCGGCGCACTTGAAGTCCTTGAGGGCTGCGAGGAGCTCTTTGTATCGCATATCAGACTCGTCCAGCAGAAGGTGATGCTTCTCCCCCTTCTCAGAATACGCGATGCCGCTGAGGTGGATGTGCATAGTGCGCAGGCCTTCTTTGCCCAGCGCCTTCTCAACCTTCTGGAGGATGGCTTCGAACTCTGCGCGAGTGTTCCACTTGCCGCCGCTGCGGGCATGGATGTGGGAGAAGTCAATGCACGGCAGGATACCCTCCACTTCCTGGCTGAGCGTGAGTATCTCATCGATGTCGCCCCACTGCGTTCCCTTGCCGGTGGTCTCAGGACGCACCCATATACCATTGTCCTGTTCCCGCAATGTTCCCACGATGGTCCTGAGATGGTCCCGGATCATCGGGTACACCTCCTCGGGCCGGCGGCCTTGGTAGAAACCCGCGTGGAATGTGACGGACCACGCACCGCACATGTTCGCGATGTGCGCGGCCTTGAGGATGCGCTGGACGCTCGCGTGCTGTTTGGGCTTCTCCAGAGAGGAGAGGTTGATGAAGTACTGGCCGTGGCAAGTGAGCGTCACGTCGTTCTCTTTGGCGGCCTGCGCGACAGCCGGCGCGAGCTTCTCGGAGATGTTGACGCTATGGACGAACTCCAGTTCCATCGCGCCGAGACCGAGCGCGCGGACCTGCGCGACGCCATTGACTGTATCGCGCGGCTGCGTGCAGAACGGGATGCCGGCAGTGCCGAAGCGGAGTTCATTCATGAGCCCAAGAGGCGCAGAAGAGGATAAAAGGGTTTGCTTAGCCTTTGACGTTGCCGATCGGCACGAGGCCGACGACTTTCTTGCTGATGCCTGCCTTGTGGACCGCGTCGATGACCTCGCTGATGCTCTTGTAGGCGAAGCCCGCTTCCTCAGCAAGCCCTGAGTATGATGCCGTCTTGACATAGATGCCGTGCGCTTCCATGTCTTTTTGCAGTTTGTCGCCGCGCACCAGTTTCTTGGCGGCAGTGCGCGACATGGTGCGGCCTGCGCCGTGCGCAGTGCTGCCCCATGTCTGCTCCATCGCGCCCTCCGTGCCGGCGAGGAGGAACGAACCTGTCTCCATCGAGCCGCCGATGATGACTGGCTGGCCGACATCGCGGAAGATGGGCGCGAGCTCCTTGCGGCCGGGGCCGAATGCCCTCGTCGCGCCCTTGCGGTGCACGATGACTTCCTTGCTCTTGCCGTGGACTTTGTGCTTCTCGACCTTGGCGATATTGTGCGCGACGTCGTAGACCAGCTTCATGCCGAGGGATTCGGCGTCCTGCCCGAAGATGTGCGCGAAGACCTTGCGGATCTGGTGCGTGATGACCTGCCGGTTGGCGAACGCGGAATTTGCTGCGCAGGCCATGGCCTTGAAGTAGTCCTGGCCTTCTTTGCTGGTGAAGGGGGCGCACGCGAGCTCCCGGTCAGCGACTTCGATGCCGTATTTTTTCATGCATTCCTCGAAGATCTGGAGGTAGTCGCTGCCGATCTGGTGGCCGAAGCCGCGCGAACCGCAGTGGACCATGATGCAGATCTGGTCCGGGATGGTGATGCCGTATGCTTTTGCGATCTTGGCGTCGAAGATGTTCTTCGCAGTCGCGAGCTGGACTTCGAGATAGTGGTTGCCGCTGCCGAGCGTGCCGAGCTGGTTGATGCCGCGGCCGATTGCCTTCTGGGAGACTTTGTCCGGATCGGCCCAGTCGATGCAGCCGAAGTCCTCGCTGCGCTCCACGTCCTCTTCCCATGCGTAGCCGTTCTCGACGCACCATTTGGTGCCGCCGACCATCACTTCTTTGAACTGGGCAGGGGTGAGGCGGACGAATCCTTTGCAGCCGACACCTGCAGGCACTGCCTTGTAGAGATCGTCCACGAGCTGCTTGATCTTCGGCTTGACATCATTGACGGTGAGGTTGGTCGTGATGAGGCGCATGCCGCAGTTGATGTCAAATCCGATGCCGCCTGGAGAGATGATTCCTTCCTTGTCCGGGTCGAACGCGGCGACCCCGCCGATCGGGAATCCGTAGCCGGAGTGGGCATCGGGCATGCAGAACGCATGGTCGATGATGCCGGGAAGGCAGGCGACGTTCGCGAGCTGGCTGAAGACGCGGTCGTCCATGCCCTGCATGAGATTCTTGGTAGCGTAGAACCTGCCGGGAACGCGCATGCCCTGCTTGAATGACGTGGGCATGTCCCAGAGGATGTCAGAGACCTTCTTGATTTGCTCCAGCGCCGCAGAGGGGCCTTGGGGGGCGTGCGGTTCGCCGCATTCGTCGTCCATGCGCTCTTGAACCTGGGGGAGAGTTATAAGCCTTTGCCGCTCAGATGTCGAGGACGACCTGCGCACGCAGCGTCTTGTCCGGCAGGCGTTCCACGACGAATTCATGGTACGTGACCGCCTTGACGTCTGTCTTGAGTTCGTGCGTGCCGGGCGCGATCTCTTCGCCCCATGCAGTCACGGACGCGATAAGCTTCGCGCTCTTCTTGACGGACACCTCGAATTTGGAGAAGAGCATGCTCTTGGCGTCCTTGAGGTAGATGATGTGGTCGAGGAACGCGAAGAGCAATTTGTCGAGCGTGGCGCCTTCGACAGAGAATGTCTCTTTGCGCGAGGGCTTGACAGTCTTGAGAGTCACGTTAACTGCCATAGTGGCGAGCCCCGCATTCTGAAGAAGCTGCGCTTCGTCCTTGCCGAAGGCCTCGAACGCGACATCCGCGACAGTCAGGCCTTCGATGAACCGGTAGCCAGGTGTTCGCGGCATGATCTAGGAGAATGACTGGCCGCAGCCGCATGAGCGCGTGGCGTTCGGGTTCGAGATCTTGAAGCCCGCGCCTTGGAGCGTATCGAGATAGTCGATCTTAGCGCCTTTGAGGAAGTCCATGCTCTGGGTGTCGACGAATACCTTGACGCCGTTGACCTCGATGATCTTGTCATCGTTGGTGGATGCCTCATCGAGCGTGAGGCTGTACTGGAAGCCGGAGCATCCACCGGGGATGACTTCGACACGGAGGCCGAAACCCGGCTTGTTCTCCTTGGAGAGGAATTCCTTGATCTTCTCGACCGCTTTGTCAGTGATGACCAGCGGCGTATCGGCGGTGGGCTGGGGCGTGCTCTTGACCGCCTCGTTGAGGAGTTTCACTGCCTCATCGACCTCTTCTTTGCTGAAACCGTGGCCCCGCAGGCCCTGCTCGAGCGTCTCGACATATGCCCCACCGCAGCCGACGCAATGCACGCCGAACGAGAGAAGCGTCTCGACAACTTCAGGATAGCGGCGAACGACGTCGCCGATGGTCATGTCGCCAGTGATGGGGGGTGCAGTTTCGCTCATGAGTATCACCTTGCGGGTATGGCTTTCTTATTCTCGGGGCGTTTAAAAAGCTTGTCGTGCTGGCGGCGCGGAAGCGCCGAAGGGATCGCCGCGATGGCGCGCGTGATGTCCTCCGCGGAAGTCGTGCGGCCAAGCGAGAAGCGGACGCTGCCGTGCGCGACGTCGCGGGGAACACCCATTGCGAGGAGCACATGGCTCGGTTCGATCTTATATGCCGTGCACGCAGAGCCCGCAGACGCGGCGACGCCGGCAGCATCGAGCGCGAAGACAACTGCCTCGCTCTCCGCACCGACGAAGCTCACATTCAGGATGTGCGGCGCGATGCCCGATGAGGGAGTGTTGCGGACGGCGTTGACGCCGAGCGCGGCGATGCCTCGCCAGAGCGATTCGAGCAGTTGCGCGAGGCGCTGACGCTCCGCAGCGCGCTCTTCAGAGCGGATGCGCATGCCTTCTGCGAACGCCACGATCGACGCGAGATTCTCTGTGCCTGCGCGCTTGCCCCCTTCCTGCTTGCCGCCGAACACCAGCGGCGTCAGCGGTGTGCCCTCGCGGACGAAGAGCAGCCCCATGCCTTTGAGACCGCAGAGCTTGCTGCCGTTGAGCGTCAGCATATCAACGCCGAGCGCCGAGATGTCCACGTCATCATAGACGGACTGGCACGCATCGGTGTGCGAGAGCACGCAGGCGGCCCGGCATACCGCAGCGATGTCCTTGATCGGATTGACCGTGCCCACCTCGTTATTGGTGTGCATGATGCTCACCAAGACAGTGTCCTTTCGCAGCGCCGCCTTGACCGCGTCAGGCGAGACGCGGCATTCCCTGTCGACGGAGAGGCGGGTGATGCTGAAACCCTCCTCCTTCTCGAGGTACGAGCAGGCGTTGAGGACGCTCGAGTGCTCCGCGGCGCACGTGATGATATGCTTGCCTTTGTGCCGCAGCGCGCGCGCGGCGCCGATGATGGCGAGGTTGACGCTTTCGGTGCCGCCGCTGGTGAAAACAATCTCCATCGGGGATGCGTGGAGCGCCTTCGCGACGATCTCGCGGGCGGCATCGAGCGCTTCGCGGGCATGGACTCCTTCAGCGTAGAGCGTATTCGGATTGCCCCAGTTCGTTCGCAGAAAACCCGAGAGGCTCTCGAGCACGCGAGGATGCACCGGGGTGGATGCGGCATGGTCGAGATACGCACGTTCAGCCATCGAGACCCTCCGCCGCAGCATCCAATGATTTGCCCAGGTGCGCGTACAGACCGAGCTTGAGCGCTTTGAGCGGCAACAGCGCGCATTTGAGCCTGATGCCGGAGATGGGGATGCCGAGCATGGTGAGAAGGTCTTCCTTGCGCAGGGCGCGCGCTTCATCGAGACTCTTGCCCTGCAGCATGTCGGTGAGCATGGATGCCGCGGCTTGGCTGATCGCGCAGCCTTTGCCGTCGAACATCACCTGAGCGATACGGCCGCCATCATCAAGAGAGACTTGCATACGGATGACGTCGCCGCAGGAAGGGTTAGCGTCCTTGGCCGCGAATGTCGGCGCCGCGAGCACGCCTTTGTTGCGCGGGTTGCGGAAATGGTCGAGGATGACCTCCTGATAGAGCAGATCGGCGATCACAGGCGGAACACCTCGATCGCGTGATGAATCGCGGCGACAAGCGCGTCGACATCCTCAGGGGTGTTGTAGATGTAGAAGCTGACCCGGCAGGATGCGGGGATGCCGAGAGCGTCGAGGAGCGGCTGAGCGCAGTGATGCCCCGCACGGACCGCGACACCCTGGCCGTCGAGGACGCTCCCCACATCATGCGCGTGCATGTCGCCAACGTTGAAGGAGATGACACCGATGCGCGCGGAGGGTTCTCGCGGACCGTATATCTTGACCTGCGGGATCGACGCGAGCTTCTTGAGGGCGTATGCCGTCAGCGCCGCTTCATGCTCTGCGACACGGATCATGCCGATCGCTCCGAGGTAGTGGATAGCCGCAGCCAGGCCGACGGCACCTGCGACATTCGGGGTTCCCGCTTCAAAACGATGAGGGATGTCATTGAGGGAGAACCCTTCAGCAGTGACCTCTTTGATCATGTCGCCGCCGCCAAGCATCGGGGCGAGGCTCTGCAGGAGGCCCATCCGGGCCCACACGACGCCGATGCCCAAAGGACCGAGCATCTTGTGCCCTGAGAACACAAGCGCATCGACCCCGAGCTCAGCGACGTCGACAGGCATGTGCGGCACTGACTGCGCGGCGTCCACGATGACGAGCGCGCCGTGCGCATGCGCGAGTTCGGCGAGCTCCGCGACGGGATTGATCGTTCCCAGAGCATTGGAGACGTGAGTGATCGCGAGCAGTTTCGGCATCTCCTCAATCAGCGATCTTGCCGCATCCATGTCGAGCGATCCTTCTGCGGTGATCGGGATGAATTTGACTGTCGCGCCGGTGCGTTGGGCGACCATCTGCCACGGAACGATGTCGCTATGGTGCTCCATCTGGGTCAGCAAGATGGTGTCGCCAGGCTGGAGCGTGTGCGCCATACCCTGTGCGAGCAGATTGATTCCTTCAGTGGTGTTGCGGACGAAGATGATCTCGCGATGGTCCTGCGCACCGATGAAGCCCGCGACAGTCTTCCGGGATGATTCATAGGCGTCTGTGGCCTGCTCGCTGAGAGCGTGGACGCCACGGTGCACGTTGGCGTTCGAAGTCTCGTAGAAATCGACGATGCGCTTGAGGACGGCCGAGGGTTTCTGCGAGGTAGCTGCGCTGTCGAGATAGACGAGCCGCTTGCCGTTGACGTGCGTTCGCAGGATAGGGAAATCGCGGGAGATGCCAAGATCATGCAGAGTCGTGGTGGCAGTCATGTGGTTCACCCCGCGAATTTGGCGCTGATCCTCTCCGCGATCAGTGAACGCACGTCCTCAGGCACCCATGCTTTCGCCCACGCGGGGGCGAGGAACCCTTCAACGATCATCTTGCGCGCGCCGCGTTCGTCAAGGCCGCGCGCACGCAGGTAGAACATCTGGTCCGCGGCGATCGGCCTCACCGATGCGCCGTGGCTCGCTTTGACATCATTCGCCTCGATCTCGAGCGAAGGGATTGCATCCGCTTTCGCATCGGGGGAGAGGAGGAGCGCGTGGTCCGCGAGGTATGACTGGGTCGCCTGCGCTGCGGGGAGGATCTTGATGAGGCCTTCGGACCGGCAGCGGGACTGGCCGTCGAGGACGCCTTTGATCGATACGTCTGCGCGCGTGTGAGGCGCCGCATGCAGCATGACTGAGTTGAGTTGGATCCTGTCCAGCGCGTTGCCTGCGAATATCGTGATGTCTTCCGCGCTGGCTCCCGTGCCTTGGAGCCGGGTGGTCTGGTCAATCAAGGAGGTACCGGCGCCTGTGGCTGCAGTGAGCCACCGGATCGTCCCGTCTTTGTCAACGACGGCGATGCGTGCGACTTCGATGGATGACCCTGCTTTTGTATCCGAGAGGTGCATGAACGTGAGTGTGCCGCCGCGCACAGAGAGGTATTCCTTGTGCACGAATTGCGGCGATCTGGCGCCGACATCTTGGACATATATGAGCTCCCCTTCGACGATGAGGACCAATGACAGCTGCGCGCTGGCGGTGAGCGCGAAGCGATGGCTGACTGTCGCGATGGTACCCCTCGGGACCTTGATGAGGATGCCTTCGCCAGAGATATCCTTGCCGACCGAGGAGAGCGTGGCGGTATCCGCAGCGCTCAGAGGCATGACCAGGACTCCGTCTGTCGCGCCTTCGATGTCCACCCGTGTGTCTCGCTGGGTGATTGTGATGACGCTCATCCGACCGATCCCTCCATCTCGAGCTGGATGAGCTTATTGAGCTCGACAGAGTATTCCATGGGGAGCTCTTTGGTGAACTCTGCGATGAATCCGAGGACGATCATTGCCAGCGCCTCGGGTTCGCTCAGGCCGCGGGACATGAGGTAGAACAATTGGTCCTCGCCCACCTTGCCGACTGATGCCTCGTGGCCGATGGAAACATCTTTCTCGTCGATTTTCATCGTGGGGTAGGTGTCTGATCGGGATTTCTCATCGAGCAGCAAGGCATCGCACACCACTGTGCTCTTGCAGCCAGTGGCGCCCTTCTTGACGTGGAGGAGACCGCGATAGCTGGAACGGCCGCCGTCCTTGGAGATCGATTTGGAGATGATGCGTGATTGGGTGCGGGGCGCCAGATGCACCGCCTTGGCCCCGGCGTCCTGGTGCTGCCCTCTGCCCGCGAACGCGATCGAGAGGATATCCGCTTTTGCGCCTTCGCCGAGCAGGTAGACTGCAGGATACTTCATCGTGACCTTGGAGCCAAGATTGCCGTCGATCCACTCGACCGTCGCGTTTCGGTAAGCGAACGCGCGTTTGGTGACGAGATTGTACACATCGGATGACCAGTTCTGGATGGTGGTGTACCTGATCTTTGATCCTTCGAGCGCGATGACTTCGACGACGGCGGCATGCAGAGAGTCTGTAGAGTAGACGGGCG
This sequence comes from uncultured Methanosarcinales archaeon, assembly GCA_964445485.1. Lineage (GTDB taxonomy): Archaea > Nanobdellota > Nanobdellia > Woesearchaeales > ARS49 > CAYUPS01. Next base: position 17,987 of record CAYUPS010000002.1, read on the forward strand.
CGGTGCATCCTTCGATGTAGTGGACCTCTGCGCCTTTGTCCGCGATGATGAGTGTGCGCTCGAACTGACCCATGTTTTTGGCGTTGATGCGGAAGTACGCTTGGAGGGGGACTGCGACTTTGACGCCGGGCGGGACATAGACGAAACTGCCGCCGGACCAGACTGCGGTGTTGAGCGCTGCGAACTTGTTGTCGCCCGATGGGATGACTGTGCCGAAATATTTCTGGACGAGCTCGGGGTGCTGCTTGACCGCGGTGTCCATATCGGTGAAGATGACTCCCAGTTTGGCGAGATCTTCGCGCAGGGAGTGGTAGACCGTCTCGCTCTCGTACTGCGCGCCGACGCCGCCGAGGAACTTGCGCTCCGCTTCAGGGATGCCGAGCCGCTCGAATGTATTCTTGATATCTGCGGGCACATCATCCCACGTGCGGCTGGATTTCTCTGACGGCTTGAGGTAGTAGGTCATCTGACCGAAGTCGATGCCGGAGAGGTTCGCGCCCCAGGGAGGCATCGGTTTTGCGTTGAAGATGTCGAGGGCCTTGAGCCTGCGATCGAGCATCCAGGCGGGTTCGTCTTTGATGCGGGAGATGTCTTCGACCACTTCTTTGTTCAGGCCTTTGGCTGTCCTGAAGAGCGCTTTCTCTTCATCGTGGAAGCCGTACTTCTCCTTGTAGTCCGCGTTGAGCGCGCGGAGTTCGCTATCGCCCATCGCTCATGCCACCTGCACAAGATCGGCATCATCTTCGTTGAGCCAGCCGTATCCTTTCTTCTCAAGCTCTTGCGCGAGTTCGTGGGTGCCTGTGGCGACGATTTTGCCGCCCATCAGGACGTGCACGACGTCGGGGCGCAGGTGCTGGAGGATGCGCTGGTAGTGGGTGACGACGAGCGCGGAGAACTCGGGTCCGCGCAGGGCGTTGACTGCCTTGGCGACGACTTGGAGGGAGTCGATGTCGAGTCCCGAGTCTGTCTCATCCAGGAGCGCGAGTTTCGGCTTGATGAGAAGCATCTGGAGGATTTCCGCCCGTTTCTTCTCGCCGCCGGAGAATCCGACATTGAGGTGGCGCTGGATGAATGATGGGTCGAGCGAGAGTGTCTCGGCTGCCTGCTTGAGCCATTTCTGGAATTCGATGGGGGACGCTTTCTCTCCGCGGTGGGTCCGCCAGAGCGTGTAGAGATACTGGGAGATGCCGACGCCGGGGATTTCCATGGGGTACTGAAAGGCGAGGAAGATGCCGAGGCGGGATCTCGCGTCGGGCTCAAGGTCGTTGAGGGGTTTGCCTTCGAAGAGGATGCTGCCTTTGGTGATTGTGTAGCTGGGGTGGCCTGCGATGATGTTTGACAGCGTGCTTTTGCCTGAGCCGTTGGGCCCCATGATGGCGTGGATCTCTCCCGGCATGATGCGCAGGGTGATGCCATTGAGGATGGGTTTGCCTTCGATGGTGACGTGCAGGTCGCTGAGTTCGAGGATGGGGGTGGTCATTTTCTCTTGCCTCCGATGCTGATGAGCTGAGTGGGTTGGCATGCGTCGCAGGTCTTCGAGATGCCTGAGACTTTGTGGTGGATCTGGCAGGTCATGCCCGAGAGCCGGGAGAGGGAAAGAAGACGTTGCGTCTCTGCGACCATCACGGGAGTGCTGGTGATGCGGTCGGCGGCTTTGCCAATCTCCTCTTGGAGCTGCTGGTCGAAGCGGAAGTCTGAGGCGCGTTTGTTGCGCAGGTATTGGCTGACGGCGGCGGCGGTGACACCGAGGAGTTCTGCGATGCGTTTCTGTTCGAGGCCTTTGCGTTTGAGAGCGATGCTGAGTTCGCGCCGCAGGGCGGGAAGGATGTAGTAGACTTCGATTTCTTGGGGATGGAGGAGCTGGAGCATACCCCATACTTAACTATAGTTAATTTATAAAGGTTGCCCGTGAAACGACTAATATCCGTTATCAATACCTTCGGCGTCCAGAGGCGTCTCATACGCGTGGAGCAAACGGCCGAACGCCTCGAGACGCTGGCGCTCCAGACGCGCGATGATACCGACAGCCACATCACCCGCCCGCGCCGCCTCTTCACGTGAGGAGCCAAGATCATACTCATGAACGCGATAGGCCGTCTCTCTCACAACACCCAGGGGCGTCTCATATGATTCAGCAGTGGTGCGGGGAAAAGAGACCGCGGCACGGCAGGCAAGCTCGTACTGCACGATCGCGTGGGCAGCGAACCTCCTGATCCAGACCGCATGCTCATTCAGGAGTGTCTGGGGATTCCTCAGGTCGATGAGCACGACACCCTGCCGCAGGCCATACTCACGCTTGAGGTCGTCATGCAGCAGGGGGATGTCCCGCGTGTCCGGGATATACGCGCGGGCAAGCCTGCGCGAGCGGACATCCTCCAAATCCTCGACAGAGAGCACAAGCGACGGATCAGAGAGCATATCCAGCAAGCGCGCATCGAGCACCATGCATGCGCAAGAGCTGCGGCGCAATAAAAAACCGACCATTCAATGCGCGACGAACGCGCTCGGGCAGACCTTATTGAACGGGCAGACGAAACATTTTGGCGAATGCGCAGTGCATACCGCGCGGCCGTGCGCCTGCACCATGTTGCCAAATCTCATCCAGTTCTTTCTCGGCACCACCCGCATCAATTCCTGCTCGAGCTTGACCGGATTCTTCAGATCGGACCACCCCATGCGCGAGCTCAGGCGCAGCACATGCGTGTCGACGACAATACCCTCAGATTTGTGGAAAATCGTGTTGAGGACGCAATTCGCAGTCTTTCGAGCCACACCGGGGAGCTCAAGCAGCGCTTCCATGCGATCAGGCACCGTACCGCCGTGCTCCTTGACGAGCATCTGAGCCATACGGATGATGTTGCGGGCTTTGTTGCGATAGAAGCCTGTCGAGCGTATCTGCTGCTCGAACACGGCGGGCGAGGCTCTCGCGTAATCATTCGCAGTCCGGTATTTCTTGAACACCTCCTTGGTGACGATGTTGACACGCGCATCAGTGCACTGCGCGGAGAGGATTGTCGCCACGAGCAGATCAAGCGGCGTCTTGTACGCCAGAGCGGGCTTGACATCGCCGTAGACCCTCAGGAAAATCGGCAATTGCTTCGCGATGCGCTGCGCAGGCGACATGCGCAGCGATTCTTTTGTCGGCCCGTTCATCAAATGGCTTCAGCTGGTCGAAAGGTTTAATTGTTTTTCGTCGGAAGAGATAAATAGCAGGCTTCCCCGAACTGTATGCATGGGATCGCACGCGAAGGTATCCAAACCCGAGCGGTTCATCCTCTTCGCCCTCGGCGAGTGCCAAGCCGCGCTCGCGCAGCGCTTCGCAGGCAAGCCGATGAGCGTCGTCCTCTCCAAAGCAGCGTTTATCGAGCTGGTCGAGAGCGCCAGCATCATCCAGAAGCAGCCGCGCGCGATCTATCGCAACCTCGAACAGCTGGAGAAGAGAGACCTCATCAGGTATGACAGCAAGGAGCTCGCTCTCACGCCAAAAGGAGAGCAGCTCTTTAGCAAAATCGGCAAAGACTTCGCGCCATATTTCTCTGCCAGAAGTCTCGCCCAGCAGGACGTCCTCAGGTTTATCGAGAAGGCGAAGACCCGCCTGAATGCATAGGAAAAAATAGCCCCGGCCGGATTCGAACCGACGTCAGCGGGGCCAGAACCCGCTATCCTTGGCCACTAGACGACGGGGCTATGTAGTGCGGGACGAGAGAAGTAGGGGCTTTAAAAAGTAATGGGTCGCTCACGCATCCGTCTCGAACGAGAATGCGGTGAGCGACACAGGAAAAACCAAATCCTTGCCCGCGTAGACATGCACGCATTTGACGCGAGTGTCTGCAAAGACAGTGAACCCCGCAGCCCGCATCGCATCGCACGCTTCGAACGGGGTTCGGTGCTTCTTGAGGTCCACGCTCTCGAGGACTTTCGTCGCGATCATCGCGCAGCCGAATCCTATGCCGCCCACGATCAGGCGTTTGTCTTCCATGACCAGATTGAGAGGAACAAGACGGCCGTACGGCTCGCTCTCGTGCACTGCAGCGAGTACCGGTGCGATGAGCAGGCGACCGCCAACCTCCGCCGGGCCGAGATAGACTCCTCCGACAACCGGCTGAGGGTCCTCGCAGAGATACTCAAGCGCGGATGAAGGCAAGACTATGCCGCCTTCCATGAAGAGGACGTGAGTGTAGCCTTCGCGCAATGCGTGACGGGCGATGGCGTCACGGGCCGCAGCATGCTTTGACGCAGCATCCGCGGCGTCTGCAGAGATGACCCTCCATCCTGCCTTGGTGAGCCATTCGGAGTACGCGCTGTCGCCTGACGCTTCCGCGAAGATCACCGCAGCGGGTTGAGGCGAGAGGGCGCGGATGCTTTCGTGGACGCGCTCGGCCGCAGCGCGGTCCTTCGGGGTCGTGACGCAACCGAGCAGTATGCGGGCAGTCATGGCTGCACCGAGCCTGCGGGCGGATTAAAAATGTTTCGTCGCTCACGCGCCGAGCTCGCCCAAGAGCAAGCCCACCCGCGCATCGATGCCCTCGACAAAGGGCAGCCTGACCATCTTGAAGCCGAAGCGCGCGTATGCGCCGTAGAGCCTGTTGCTCAGGTCCTGCGCTTCCGCATAGGTCTCTTTGCGCTCGGGATCGTTCTCGTAGATGCCCCGGGGCACGGTCTCGAGGTGGAACACGCAGTCATACCCCGCTTCGCGGACGAACGTCTCGATACCAGATGGAGGACTGATGCTCTTCCATTCCGCGTACGCGATGGGGTCGGCAAGCGCCCTGTCGAGGAAGTACGTCTTCTGCGGGTCGAGCATCTCTTCCTGCCCCAGCTGCTGGGCGAGATAGAGCTCTTGGAAGAGCGCGAGATTCCGCCAGGGCACTATGCCGCGGTATGCGGTATCGAGCGATTCGCGCCGCTGTTCTCGCGCGATGATATCGCGCGCGGTCTCCGGCACGATGCTATGCCCGAGCGCCGCGAGCTTCTTCACGAGCGTTGTCTTTCCCGATCCAGGTCCTCCGGTGATGACGTGTTTTGCCATTGTATGAGTGTGAAGTGCGCTCAACAGCATTAATCATTTTGCATCAGAAACGTGCGACACCGCGCACAGATGAGTGAACCTTTATATATGGTCGCGGGCTCATCGGCGCATGCGCTCCTGGCACGCACTCACACTCGCGCTCATCGCCCTGCTCCTCGCTGCGTGCGCAGCCCCTGCTGCACCGCAGCCGGAAGCACCGGCCCAAGAGCCAGAACCGCCCGCTGACCCCTGCGCAGCCATCCGCTGCGGCTGGGGCAACGTGTGCGTCGACGGCCAATGCGTGTGCCCTGAGGACATGAATCGCTGCGGGGAGGCCTGCATCGCGCAAGACGCGTGCTGCGCAGACACTGACTGCGGATCGGGCGAGATGTGCAAGGAAAATTCCTGCGTCGCCACGCCCCGCTGCTCCTACGGCCAGGCCTACAACGCCGAGACGGGCGAGTGCGGCTGCGCCGAGGGCTTCGACTGGTGCGGCGATCAAGGCAAGTGCATCCCGTACGACTCCTGCTGCGACATCTTCGACTGCAACCCCGCGGGCGGCATCGACCGGCGCTGCATCCCCAGCGAAGTCGGCGTCCAAGTCTGCATGGAAGAAGGCGGCGTCAAGCACTGCAAGCAGGCACGCACCAACACACGCAACGGCTTCACGCTCTCGAGCGGCGACTTCGACATCTACATCGACAATGTCTGGGCGGACGGTCAGGTCGACTATCGGCTCGTGCGCCGCAGCATCGAGACACCCTTTGCCAACATGACTCTCAACAGGCGCATTATCTTCAACGGCGTCAGCATCACGCCGACCGAGATCCAGAAATTCGGCGGCAACTGCAAGAACAAGGACACCTTCGAGTGATCACTTGCCTTTGCCCAAGAACGCGCGGAGCGCGCCGCGGAGATCTTCTTTCGAAGCGATAACGTGGGAGACGTATTTGTCCTCCTTCCCGTTGCCAAACGCCTGATCGAGCGTGCGGTACAGCTCCCCCGTGCCGTAGACCGATTTGACCTGGCAGTAGGAGAACTGGTTGAACCAGGGCATCTGCGCGCGGAGCCTCTTGACGACCTCGCTGTTGTCGGATATCGTGTTGTCTCCGTCAGAGAAGAGGAAGGGATAGATGTTCCAGTTCGCGGGATCGTATTTGGCGTTCTCCCCCATGACGAGATCGTTGATGCGCTCGAACGGCGCGCTCACGCGCGTGCCGCCGCTCTCCTTGGCGCGATAGAACGTATCAGGATCGACGATGTACGCGTCAGTATGGAAGACGATGTGCTCGCGCGAGACTTTCTGGTATTGCCGTTTGAGCCACTGCTCGATCCAGAACGAGGTGAGACGAACGAGCTGCTTCTGCTCATCGCCCATGCTGCCTGAGATGTCCATCATCAGGAAGACCACTGCGGAAGTGTAGGGGATGGGTTTCTTCTTCGGATGCCGGTACCGCATGTCATCAGGGATGGGACAGAATGGCGGGAGGCCGCCGGGAGTCAGCTCAATAGATGAGAGCACATCGGGGAGCTCAGGAGGAGCGAGAGCGCGATCATCAGGAGAATCGCAGGGGTCGTATTCCCCGCTGGAAATGACGCGACGCAGGAAGTTCTTGAACGTCCGCTTGAGCAGCAATTGCCCCTTGGGGCCCTGCCTGCTGACATCGACGTACCTGCCGCGCTCAGTCAGGACGCTGTTGTTGGTCTTGGGCTTGATATTCGGAAGCTCAAGCTCCTCGCCGAGAATCTGCACCAGTTTATCGAGGGATACCTCTGCTTCGAGCGTGATCTCGCCAGGCTGATCGCCCGGCTCGCCCGGCTGGTCGCCGGGCTGCCGGTCCTGGCCGATCTGATCGCCCACTTCGCCGTCGCCTTCACCGGTCCCGCCTGACTTGTCAAAATCGTAGCGGAAACGCGGGATGACGATGCCGCGCAGCGGAACCTTGACTGACCCCTCGCCCTTGCCTACAATCTTCTCATCGGTGAGGTATTTGGTGTAGTTCTTGCGTATGAGGTCTTCGACCTTGCGCTGGAAACGCTCGTTGTCTACTTCGACCTGCCGGACATAGGAGACACCATCATCTGACTGTCCACGAGGCAGGTCGTCAGCCATAGGCTCACTTGTAGACCTCAGGGTACAAGAATTTGAGTACTTGCTTCTCGAGCATGATTCGTTCGGCGAACTCTGGTTGGCGCTCGAGCGTCTGGTCCAGGATGAACTCGCCTATGAAGCTCTTCTTGAAGCGGGGATTGTTGCTCAGGTACACGTTTGCCGACCCACGGAGGCTCGGCTGCATCCCAACCTCATCGCAGTACGGCGTGTAGGCCTGCATGCCAGGACCGACGAGCTGGATGCCGTGGTCTGCATAGCCGAGCGCGGGATGGTGCGTGTCGCCCGCCATGGTGAGCGTCGCTTCGGAATTGGACTTGACCGCGTGGCGTTTCATGCCCATGAGGCTCTTGCCTGTGCCTGGAAGGCGGTGGAAGACGCTGACGCGGCGGCCGTCATTGAGCTGGAACTGCCCATTGCCCGTGTCAGCACCGTAACCGGGGAAGAGCGTGACTGCGCCGACAGGCTCATCGCGATAGAGCAGGCCGAGCAGCGCAGCCTCATCGATATCGCCCGAGGTGCTCTTGTTGGTGTGGTTGCCGCTGCAGAAGTACAGCTTGCCGCCGTCCTTGATCGTATCCTTGATGAAGCTGCGCGTGACTGAGTCAAACAGAGCGACCTGCAGCTCGATCTGAGGCTGCACCCGGATCGACTCGCAGAGATCATGGAGCGTCTCGGAGAGGCGCAGGCGTTCCGCATCCGAGACTTTCGCGGACCTGATGGCCTCGCGCGCCTTCTCAATACGGCATGGCTCGATATAATCCCCTGAGAGCGCGCTCGCGAACGGCTTCTTCATGTTGCCGTGGATGGGCTCGGTGATAATCAAATGGTCAGGCATGCGTGTCGCGCGATGCCGGTCCATGACCGCATCATAGACCGAGACATTCGTGGGCCTGCCCAGACGGGTGTTGGAACCCAAATGCTGGTCCGTATGCATGCTGATGAGCGTCGTCTGCGCCTTATCCGCGATGCTGCCGAGCTGGAAATCATTGACGAGGCTCTCGCGCTCCTGCTGCAGCTTCTCGCGCTGCGCTTTGGCGACTTTGCCGCCCAGCGCCTCATCAATCTGCTTGATTCTGTCTCCCTTGTAGGAAAGGGCGATGAGCTCCTCATTCTCGAGATAGACAACCTTGTGGTCGCCGGCCTCGGAGAGGTAGTGCAGGACCGCGCCAGAGGCGAATGGGTTCTTCGAATCGAAGCGCTTGACAGCCCAGTTCCGCGTCATGTTGTTGCGGCGCAAGAGCTCCAAGTGACGCTGGGAATGCAGCGTCGGGAGCTGCACCAGCATCTGCTGCTCAGGAGTCTCGCGGTACTTGCCGACGACAGACTCCTCCTTCGCCTTAGCCTGGGGCCGGTATTCAAACCCGCCCAGTGAGTGGCCTGAGATGATGACATCGGGCGAGAGGTCCTCAAGACGCTTCTCGCGATTCGCCTCCAATGCGAGCTTCTCGATGCCCGTCGATGTCGGGGCGTTTGAATTCACGTTGGGGTTGTGCTCAAGGCGCACGCTCCAGCCGTTGATGCGGATGTCCTTCTTGCCTTCGGGGTAGCGAAGAAGGTTGATGCCCTGCCCGACCAAGTCATAATACTCATTGTAGTGATGCTTCGTCACATGGTGCAGCGCAGCGGCGACAGCGCTATCGAGCGTCTGATGCTTGGTGATATACGAGAATGACCCTGCGTCTTTGGCGACCTTGTCGGCCTCCTGTTTCTCGTGGATGCTCTTGATCTCCTGCTCCAACGCCTCGACTTGGCTCTGGAGCTGGCGCTTCATCTCCATCCCGCCCTGCGTGACAGTCTCTTCGACTGCGACAGCGACAGGTTCATCTCGGTACTGCTCGAGAGATTTAGTGGCGCTCTCGAGCTTCTTGTAGAGCTTCTTGAGCTGGGCGTCATAGTTCAGTCGGCGCTTCTTGGACCGGTTCATCTTCGCTTCGAAGATCTGCTTGAAGTTCTCATGGTCCTCATCGCCCCACTGCGCGTGGACGGGGATCCTGGTGCCTTGGAGCATGTATGTGAGCCAGTGATTGGCGGTCTTGGCAGCTTCCGCTCGCGAGCGTATGTTGCCTTTGATGTGCTTGTCATAGAATTCCTTGAAATCTGAGGGAAGCACATGGCCGCTCTCAGTCATGCGGCCGGTCAGCTCATCATAGGTCTTGTCCGCCAGATCGTCGACGATCTTGTCGAGCGCTGCCTTATCCAGGTGGTTTGCCTCTTTGCTGAGCAAGTGCATGTACTCCTTGTACCGTGCGCTGTAGAAGTCGGGCACGAATGGCATGACGCCGCCTGAGACAAGAACCGCATCGAGCGAGTGGAGCAGGGATTGGTCTTTTTTCCTGCCGCTGCTGCCGGTGATCGAGCCGAGCTTGTTGTTCTCAAGCAGGTAGCGCAGGCCGACGAGCGAACGCGGATCGAGCGCCTTGGTGCCGAAGCCGACTTCAGCGAGGTAGAGGAGGACTGTGTCTTTCTTGGGCGTGTGGAGGAGCTCGTCAAACCCGCATGCCTTCAGGTCATTGGGGAAGATGCAGTATGTGTCCTGGTCGTGGACGGGGGATTTCTCTCTCTTGACGTCGATGCCGTGGACAGAGGAGAGATAGCTCTCGAGCTGATCGAGCTTGCGCTCGACTGCTTTAGCGGAGAGTTTCTTGTCTTTCTTGAGGCCCTCGTTGACCTTCTTGGTCAGCTCTTCGAGGGTGAAACGCCTGTCGGTGGGACGGTAATAGCTTTGCACCAGGCGCTCGAGTATTCGTCGCTCAAGACTATTGAACTCTGTCGTCATTCCCCAGTCCTCCGTCGTAACTGCCTGAAGGGGGTGCGCGTGGCACCTCCCAACGATATAGCTGTGGCACAGACGTATACATGTGACAGCGAGCTCCGTTCCGACCAGAGGTCAGCGGCGGCCGTCGCATCCAACATCCCACGCGTATACCTGAGGAACACCCCTATTTAATTTTTACGACTCAGGCGGGGCGCATTCTCCGACGGAGAAATCGAGCACGGCCGCGTCTCCGTCGATGCGAAGGTTTATAAGCGACCCGCGAGTCAGCCGATGCATCGAGAGGTGCGCCGGTTACGGCTTGCGCACACTGGAGATGAATACTTCTCATCTCGCCTCGAAATACCAGACGGAGGAATAGAGCATGGCAAAAATGCACAGCCGCGCCCGCGGGTCATCCGGATCGAAGCGACCGCTCAACCCGACCAAACCCACATGGACGCGCACCACATCGAAAGAGATCGAGATGATCATCAGCAAGTTCGCCAAGGAAGGCCGCTCGTCCAGCGAGATCGGCATGATCCTCCGCGACAGCTACGGCGTCCCGAACGTCCACATGCTGGTCGGCAAGACCATCACGGAGATCCTCGAGGACAAGAAGCTCTCGCCGAAACTCCCTGAGGACCTCCTGCAGCTCATGCGCCGCGCGGTCAGCATCCGCAAGCACCTCGAGCGCAACAAGCATGACACCAGCGCGGACCGCGGACTCCTCTACACCGAATCCAAGATCAAGCGCCTCGCCAAGTACTACAAGCGCGCAGGCAAGCTGCCGGCGGACTGGAAGTACTCGCCGAAGGATGTCAAGATCTACGTTCAGTGAGACTGCGCGGCGAAGAACGCTCGCATCTGCTGCGTGAACTCTTTTGTTATTTTTGTTTGCCAATCCTGCGGGATGCATGAAAGATACCGCGGCCATGCATACCGCTCGTCAAGGAATATGATGACGCCGCGGTCCCGTTCTGTCCGAATGCAGCGGCCCGCGTTCTGCAGCACTTTATTGAGCGCGGGCAGCGTGTACCCGTAATCCCAGCCCTTGCCGTACCTCGCATCGTAATATCTGATGCGCTCCTGTGTCTCAAGGTCAGGGCGATCAAGCGGCAGGCCGACAATCGTGACTGCCTGGAATACCCCTGGCAGGTCTATGCCTTCGCCGAAACTGCCTGCAGTGACTGCCAAGAGCGCCGCAGGACGCAGCACTGAGCCTCTCAAGCGCTGCAGCAACGCGGACTTCTCCTCTTTCGGCATGCCGGGCTGCTCAAGGAGGCAGTCTTTCCCCATATCATCGCAGAATGCGTACACTGCATCGCGGATGCGGTAGCTGGGGAAGAAGAACGCGGCCGAGCCGGGCGTCTCTCGGGAGATATCCATCACCCGCCGGGCGATGGATCGGTACTGGTCATCGGAGCGTGCAGAGAATTTCGTGGTCGTCTCAGGGATCACAAGTGACAGGCGGTTCTCGCGAGGGAATGGTGAGGGGAACTCCTCGCACGGCGCCGTCGCGGGAAATCCCAACAGGTCGCGGAACATCCTCGTCGGGATGAGCGTGCCGGACATGAGCATCGTGCACCAGCTCTGCGCGATGACCTCTTTGGTCGCGATGGAGGGATCGAGGCAGCGCAACGTCAGGCTGATCGAGTCATTCTCCCGCTGGAGTATCCGCGCGAACGCATCCCCTGCGCCGCGCCATGCGTCAAGAAACGACGCGAGAGTCTCTATCGCGCCGGTGCGCTCCTCATCCTGCGCAGTCTCTGCCGCGACAGATACCTCTGCGATGAGCTTCTCGTACGGCGCGATGCGGGAGACGCAATTGATGAACTCGGCCTTGTCAACGATGCGCTCCGCGCCGACGCTGACGCTGTCGCCGAGGTTCGCGAGCTGCTGGCCGAGGCCTTCCACATGGCCCGCGAGGCCATGGAGCTGTCGTTCACGCAGTGCCTTGAGAGCGGATCGCACGGTGCGCGTCGAGAGCGTGAGCGTCAGGAGGTCTTTGGCGCGCTGCGGCAAGTTGTGCCCTTCATCGACGATGATGATGCAGCGCCCCAGATCTTTTTGTATCCTCGCGAGGAATGCCTGGCGGATGTGCGGGTGGAAGAGATAATAATAATCCGCGATGATGAGGGTGGCGCGCTGGGCCATCGCCAAGCTGATCTCGTAGGGGCACATGCGGGCGGAGGAGCAGCGCGAGAGCACGTCTTCCGCGGGGAGAGGGGAGGATTTGACGAGCTCAGCAGTGAGCGCTTCAGAGGCGATCTTCGGGGTGGCATGTGCATTGAGGTAGAATTCGCACTTGTCATCCTCGCGCATCGATTTGCAGTACTGCGCGAAATCACCCGATGTCAGCCCAGAGACGCCCGACTGGGAGCACATGTGCTGCTTGCCGACGATCGATGCGATGCCGAATGAGACCTTGTGCCTGTCCTTGATCGCCCTCGCAGTCTCGATGGCGATGTGGTGCTGCGTGTTGCGCGAGGTGAGGAAGAAGACGGTCAGGTTCTCTTTGAGGGCGAAACCTATCGACGGAGCGAGCGCGGCCGCGGTCTTCCCCAGCCCGGTAGGCGCGTGCGCGACCAGATGCGTCCTGTCGCGCACCGCTTTCGCGACGGCGATGACCAGCGAATCTTGCACTGGCCTGATCGTATCATGCGGGAAGAGAACGGTCATGCGGCGCGAAGCAAGCGCGCACAATAAATTACTTGCGCTCGTGACGCCAGAAATCGTCCGGAACCCCATGACGCTCCTTACGAGTGGCATTCGAAAGGTTTAAATAAAACACGATACATATTCTAGATGTTATCCCGGAACATCGTCGGGAGAAATTGAGTTGGGGGACACATCTTGGCTACCAAGAACAAGGAAATTTTCAAGGCCTTCTTCCGCGAGAAGCCTGCGATGATGCTCGTTCATCTCAAAAACACGAAATCCGAAGTCTACGCGTCCGCCCTCGCAAAAGAGATCGACTGCACGTACTCCCATGTCGTCAAGATACTGCAGGAAATGCAGACCGAAGGGCTCGTGAACTTCGACAAGCAGGGTCGCCTCAAGCTCCTGACGTTGACGAAAAAGGGCCAGGATGTCGCGAACCGCATCGACGACATCCGCACGCTTCTCTGAAGCCCAGAGAAACATTTATAATCCATTCTTCGCCTGTGCGTGGCATGACTCCTGCCAAGAAAATTGTCAAGAAGAAGTCAGTCGTCACAAGCGTCCAGCCCCGGGACATCCGCACCGACAAAGATTCTTTCTTCGAAGGCGACGAGCATGACGAGACCTCCGAAGAGTTCAAGGCGAAGATGGGGAGCGGAGAGCGCGACGAAGATGTCTACACCGCAGAGGGGGCTGAAGAACTCCTCGAAGATGACGAGATCGACGCGAAAGAGGAAGGATTCAGCGAAGGCGCGCTGCCGAAAAAGCGCAGGCGCTAGACCAGATGGGGAGACAGATGCGAGTGCCCCGCATCGGCTGGCGCAACTGGCGCAGCACGGTCATGCCCGCGGACCGCAAAGTGATGCTCATCGCGCTCATCAGCATAACACTCATCATCAGCGCAGTCAGCCTCGTCATTGTCGCGCATGAACGAGCAGTGACTGGCGCGTCTGTCGCCCGCGCGCCGCGCTGCGTCAGCATCACTCTCGAGCAGCAGCCTCCCGAAGCGCCGGATTTCTGCCCCGCGCTCCCCTGCACGGCGCGCCTGTGCCCATGAGCGCCGCACGAGTCACTGAAGGGAGAGCGTCGGTGCGCGTCTTCACCGAGCGCATCGTCAGCAAGGAGATGCCTGTGTTCTACAACCCGGTGATGGCGATCAACAGGGATATCTCTGTCGCGCTGCTCGCCTCGCTCGGCAGGAAAGGCTTGCGTGTCGCGGATCCACTGTGCGCAAGCGGCATACGGGCTGCGCGCTTCAGCAAGGAGCTGCCACGAGGGATGATCGCGTCGATAGCGCTCAATGACGGCAATCCTGAGGCGATCAAGCTTGCGCGAGCAAATATGCGGGCGAACGCGAGCGCAGGGATCGACATATCATTCAGCGCGGGCGAAGGCAGCAAGGCGCTGCTTGACGGAGGCATGCTGGATTACATCGACATCGATCCGTTCGGATCGCCAAACCCGTTCCTCGACGCAGCCGCCAAACGCATAGGCCGCAAGGGGATCATCGCGATCACCGCGACAGACACGGCAGCGCTCTGCGGGACAGCGCCCCCCGCCTGCAGGCGCAAGTACTGGGCCGAGCCGCTGCATGGCGCGCTGATGAATGAGGCTGCAGTGCGCATACTTGTCAGGAAATCTCAGCTGGTCGGCGCGCAGTACGAGAAAGCGCTCATGCCCATCTTCTGCCATGCGACAGGCCATTACATCCGCATCTATATGCAGCATCAGGGAGGCCGCAGCGCTGTCGACAGCATCATCAAACGCCATGCGCACCTCCACTGGTGCCCGTCCTGCATGACGCAGAAGTATTCGAAGAACGCGGAGGAGAACTGCTGCGGGCGCATGCGCAGCGGAGGCCCCCTCTGGTCAGGCCAGCTGTGGGATGAAGCGCTTGCGCGACGCATGGGCGATGCGGGCGAGAAGCTCTCGCTGGCGCAGGAGAGCAGGAAGCTGCTCGGCATCATCGGCAAAGAAGCAACGGTGCAAGGATTGTTGCACGTGATTCCTGCGTTCGGCCGCGCATTGCACGCGAGCATCCCTCCCACGCAGTCCATTCTCGAAGGATTGCGCAGACAAGGGTATTCGGCGGAGCTATCGCACCTGGCAGAGGCGGGGATACGCAGCGATGCGGACGCAGAGAATGTTTCGCGGCTTATCCGACCGCGCGGCGCACGTCGGTGATCTCGACCGACTGGACGTCAGGGATTTTGGCGAGAGCCGCCTCAAGCGGCTCGGTGGAGCCTTTGGCTTCGTCGCTGAGGAACGTGAACTTGAGCGCTTTGAGACCGAAACCGACAGGCTCTTCGGCGAACTTGCCGTCATAGGAGTGGCCGGAGAAGTGCGCGATTATCTTCTCTGCCTCAGCGCGCATCGCAACGAAATCGACGCTCGGGCCTGACGGCATGAGTTTGAGAGTGATGACGACATGGGCCATCAGTTAGGGCCCTCGAAACCGCACTGGTTGCAGTGGTAGCGGGTGGCCAGGGTGCGGCAGGTCGGCGAACGGACGATATCCTGCTTGCCGCAGGAAGGGCACGGGAAACGCACCGAACCGCGGAGGTTGGCGACGAGTTTCTTCGTGCTTGTGCACTGGATAGCTTCAGCCATAGTACGCCCGAGATTCAGAGCCTGTTTAAAAAGGTTACCGAATGGTTGCAAGCGGCTAATAGAGAGATGAGGGACAAAAGTATATAAATAGGCTTGACTCGACTCAGAGGCGATGGTAGACTCGACACCGAGCTCCGCACTACTTGGCGTACTCGGTCTTTTCTCACCCAAAGGAAGCACTTCCGACCTCAAGGATCGAGAAGCGATGCTCGTCGCGCTCGAGAAAGAGCTGCGCGACCGCCAAGAGGTCATCGACCGAGCAGAGAAAGCGCTCAAGGCGCAAGGCGCCGAGATAGAGAAACGCGCGCGTGAGCTCGAGCGCAAAGCTGCTGACGTCGCAGAGAACAGCCGCCGAGCGCAGGATCCCGCCCGGCTCTCCCGCATCTCACTCCAAGAGAAACGCCTGCTCGAACGCATCGACGCGTCCCGCGAGACACTCCGCACGCTCGAGAAGGAAGTGAAGGAGAAGTCCCGCGCGTCAAACGAACTCGAGAAGCAGGTCAAGCAGCTCGCGACGCAGGAGAACTATCTCACCAAGCTCCTGCAGGAGAGCAAGAAGGCGGCGGCCATGCTCGCATCCAAAGAGGCAGAGCTCGAGAAGCACTCCAAGGATCTCCTCCGCAAGGAATCAGAGTATGACCGCAAAGCCGGCCAGCTCGCGCAGATCCAGGAGGAGCGCAAGCGCGTCGAAGCGGACATCAAATCCAAAGAATCCATGCTCACCGAGCTCGTCAAGGATGCAGAAGCAGCACGAGCGCTCATCGCCAAAGCAGGAGAGCACAAGAAGCATCTTGAACAGCTCGGCCAACGGCTCGCAGACCGCCAGAAAGACCTCGATACGAGGGAGCAAGCAGTCCGGGCGAAAGAGGGCGAAGCGAGGTCCTATGAGCGCAGAGTCGCTTCGCTGCAAGAGCGCATCGCGCAATTGCAGTCACAGAAGAGCGATCTCGAGAAAGAGAACAAGGCGGCCGAGGCTCTGCGTAGGGCCATCCGCGGCCAAGCCGAGGAGCTCAAGGCCCTCGAGACGCAAGCGCAGCGCATGCGTGACGATCACAAGCAGAGGCTGGCAGCTCTCGACCAGGACCGCCAGCGCCGCCTCCAAGCGATAGATGCGGAGGTGCGCGAACTCGAGAGGTCGCGCAAGGCGGAAGAGTCCGCCCTCGCAAGCCTGCGAAAGAAGCATGAGCAGTACGTTGCAGGCGAGAAGGCGAAACTTGCGCAGGCGAGGGCGCAGCAAGAAGCCCAGCTGGAGCAGCTCAAGCAGCGCAATGCCCAAGCACTCGAGACTGAGCGCATGAAGCTCGAGAAAGCGAAGGAAGCGCAGCTCATCGCGATCGAGAATGAGCGGCAAAAACGCGTCGCGCAGATACAGGAAGAGATCGCTGCCATGGAAGCCGCGCGCAAGCAGGAGATGGCAGAGCTCGAGAAGCAGCGCGCATCGATTGACAAGGCACGCAAGCAGGCGGAAGACGCCATCGCTCGCGAGCAGCAGAAGCTCAAGCAGAAAGAAGCAAGCGTCAGAGAGCGGGAATCCGAACTCAACGCACACGCGAGAGACATCGAACGCAAGGCGAAGGAGATCCAGTCCATCGATGCCAAGCGCGCAGTGCTCGCGCAGGAGCAGCAGAAATCGGATGAAGCGCGCAAAGTCATCGCGCGCGGCTCCGACATCATCACGGCGATCCACTCAGACCAAGCAGCGCTTGAAGAGCGGCAGAAGCGGTTCCGCAAAGAGATGGAGACCCGCGAGAAAGAGCTCGTCAGCATGAAACAGAAGATCGATGATGACCTCGCAGCCCGCGAAGAGGCGCTGAACCAGCAGCGCGCCGCAATCGCAGAGGCGCAAAAACGCATCGACGACGCCAAGACAATCATCAAGAGGCGCGAGCATGACCTCCAAGGACGCGCGAGCGAGATAGTCCGCAGGCTCCAGAAAGCGCAGCAGGCGGAAGAGCGCGCCTCGCGCGCGGGCGAGCTGATGCGGCATGCGGAATCGATGAAACGCGAGGTCGACAAGCAGCAGAAGCGCCTCGCTCAAGTTGATGAGAGAGAAGCGACGCTCAAGCGCCTCGAGACGCGCATCAATGAGCAGCAGCGGCATATCAGCCAGCGCATACAAGAGCTCGTGCGCAAGGAGCAGGATGCTGCCCGCCGCGAACTCAGCTGGATCAACCAGCAGAAGCAATTGGAAGACCTCAAGACACAGCTCCTGAGCCAGCGGCAGACAGTCGAAGACGCGCTCAAAGGCAAGCATGAAGCCCTCGATGCCATGCGCAAGGAGTGGGAATCGCGAGAAACAATGCTCAAAGAGCAGATCCGCACGCTTCAATCAGAAGGCAAGAACCTCAAGACAATCGTCCACTCCGATATCGATTCGCTCCGCAAGCGCGAAGAGGAGATCGTCAGTTCTGTCAAGGAGCTGGAGAGCGAACGCGAGAGGATAGAAGCGGACGAGGACTCATTCGTCAAACGCATGAAAGAGTTCGAGAAGGCGAAGAAAGAATTCGACTCCAAGCACGAACTCTTCACCGGCAAGGAAGCTGAGCTGTCGCGCAGGGAGAAACTCCTCGCGAAGCTCGAGAAATACGTGGAGGGCCAGCGCGGCAAGGTAGACTCATTGCAATCACGCCTCAAGAAGGCCAAAGAGCTCAAGCTCAACCTTCCCAAGATGGAAAAGCGCTATGAGCAGCTGAGCCAGCTCATCGCGGATTCGGAAGCGAAAATCATGCATGCGGAGATCACTCCGCGCCGCAAGCGCAGGGAACTGCAAGATCGTGAGCAGGATGTCTCATTGCGCGAGAGAGGCATCGAGAAAGAGGTCGAGCTGCTGCGCCGCCGCGAGGATGAGTTCCTCGCCCTCAGCCAGGGCGATGCGGGCGCTGTCGAGAGATTCCTGCGCAAAGAGACCCACAAACAGCTCTCACCCCACAAGGCCGTGGAGAGCCAGGACTCCATCCATTCCATGATCACGGATGCGAAATCCCTCTTGGACAGCGGCGATACTGCCGGCGCGGTCAGGCGGGCCGCGGAAGCGGAATACCTCCTCGGCAAGCTGCCGAAGAATGATGAGAAACGCATCCTGGAGTATGAACTGAAGGCGATGAAGACGAGCATCAAGCTCGCGTCGCTTCAATGATCCTGACGATCCCCTGATCTTCTTGGCACTCGAAACGCACACCGAGCAATGACTGCGTCACCGCGATATTTGTTTTGGCATGGCTGCTGATGTGCTGCGCCTTGAGCCCGCCCTCGCCGGACAATCCCATGAACGGTATGAGCATGTCCGCGCAGTGCGCGTCGACCGCGCAGCCGGTGCGCAACGCGTCAAGGAGGCTGCGGGCGGCATCGCCGCCGATACGCTCGGACGGCTTTCCCTGCGCGCCAAGGGCGTCGGCGCCGATGATGACTGGATTGTTCTGATCGAGGTCATCACCTGTCGATGAGCATTGCGCCCAGAGGGTGATTCCTGAGCCGAGGCATGCCGCAGGGGAGTATTCCTTGGCGATGCGGACAGGGCAGCCGAGAGGGCTGAGGATCTTTGCTGCCATCTTCGCCTGGCGCTCAGCGACTTCATGCTCCATCAGGCCGTTGGCGGCGTGCGAGACGCCCCGCACGACCATTATCTGTCCCTGGGATGTCAGGCTGATGGGAGGGAATTCTTCGCGCAGCGCTCGCTGGAACATGGAGAAATCATCGAACTCCGTCCGCGAGAGCGACGGGATGATGCGCAGCTCCATCTCCCCTCCGCCTTGCGGGTAGTACCCTCTTCGTCTGACCGCGCAGGATATCTTGCGCGCATAGCGTGCCACCTGGGGCAGGAGGACGTTCGCGAGATAGTCTGCGCTCATCGACCATTGCACATCTGTGCCTCCCGTGATGCGGACACGGACTGTCTTCTTTGCGAACATGGCCGCGGGGAGGATGGCCTGCATGACAAGGGGTATGGATCCCGCGGTGCCGATGTCAAGAGAGATATTGCCTCCTTTGATCTCCCCGGGACGGAACGTCAGCGTCTCGCTTCCCAGTGTCGCGCCATCAAGTGTGCCGCCGCATAATTGTCGGACCGCTTCGGCTGCGATGATATGCTGCGCTTTCAGGCCGGGCTCCTGCCTGCCTTTGCGTATCGATTCTATCTCCAGAGGCTCGCCGAGCACGGCAGCAATGGCGAGCGCTGTGCGGAGTATCTGGCCTCCACCTTCCCCTTGGCTCCCATCGATGACGCGCATGGCGAGGGCAGGGAGGCCCTTCTATAAAAACATTCAGTCAATGAAAAAAAGAAAAAAAGGGAAAGAATCACTCAATCGCGTCGAGCGCGGCGAGTTCCTGGTCGAGCGCGTCAAGATCGCCCAGGCCAAAGTCCTCTTCCAAGGATGCGCCATCGAGATCCTGCGCGAGAGCATCAGTCTCGGCATCGCTGATAGACGCCGCGTCTTGCGCCGCAGGCAAGTCCTGCGGGGCCTGCTCTGCGGGCACGACTGCGATCTCTTGCGGGGTCTCTTCCGCAGGCGCAGCCTGCGGAGGCATTGCGCACGATGCGAGGACGAGGAGTCCGACGCAGATGCCGAAGATGCGTGTGAGATTCATGGGTCTCACTCCGCAGCAGCGGTCTCATTGCCGCTCGCAGTGCCGGTCTCGCTGTCCGTCGACTCTTTATCCTTTGATTCGTGCATGCTCTTGACAATCTCCTTGAGGATGCGGTGGGCGGCCTTGAGGTGTTCGTGGGCGTCACGCATCTTCGCGACGACGCGCTTCATCAGATCATCGAACTTCCCGGGTTCGGTGTCCTGCGCGAGCATCTCTTTGATTGCCTCTTGGTCAGCTTTGGCGGCATCTATCTCAGCATCGAACTTCGCGACAAGGTCCGCATCCACGCTGCCCTTATCCGCGGCGAGGTGGAGACGTGCCTGCAGGTGCTCGGCCTTAACGATGATGCCTCCCAGTTTGGCGAGCATGGCGCGGGCAGAGCTCTTCTTGAACGCGTGGCGGGCATCAGACCATTCCTTGCGCAGCTTCTTGGCAGCATTGCGGATGCTCGCAGGATCACTCGTCTCGTTCAACGAGCCTGCGGAGGCTGCTGATTCTCGCAGATTTGCGAGTCTTGCCTCGAGGGTGGCGATGATGGACGCGCGGGTCTCTTCATCGAGGTTCTCTGCGCCCCTGATGCGTTCGATGAGGCGTTCCATCTCTGCGATCGCGCGCGCATTCGCATCGATAACGACATCGACAGCGTTCTTGCGGACATCCTGTGTCGCAGCATCGCAGCGTATCTTTTCCCCGCTGCGCTGGCGGGCCTTGCAGTCGTTCAGCGCGGTCTTGCGCTCGAGCAGCGCATCTTTGGCGGCGACGAGCTTGCCGCGGGCTTGCGCCACGCGGGCTTTGGGGGGCGGCAGGTCAGTGTCATCAGATGTGGCCGTGGCCTCGGCAGAGACCGAGACGTTCACGGATGTCTCCTCAGCGGGCGTGTCCGTACCGCTGTCGTTCTGGGCGAACGCGGCGGGCACAACGCTGAGTATGAGCAGGGCCATGATCGCCCATGCCATCAGTTGTGTTTTCATCGAAATTCCTCCTTCGGCATCTGTGCCGGATACGCATCCTCCCCTCCAGTATCTTAAAAGCATACTTTCCGGAAGCTTTACACGCTTTAGGGCTGCAGATTTCAGAAGGCAGAGACCTTCGGGCAAGTTTTTTATATGATTCCGCCGTGAGGGGACGAGAATGCAGAGGTTTGCACACTTCATCATTATCGCGCTCCTGTCCGCGCATGCCGCGAGCGCGGCAGTGCTGCATGGAACGGTCTATGATTTTGACTTGACTGCGCGGCATGATGCGATCGTGAGCGTCGACAGCACCCCTCGCCAGCAAGTCGTGGCCAAAGAGGGAACATACGCATTCACGCTCCCGCAAGGGGAATATGTTCTGTCCGCACGGTATGGGCAAGACTTGTCCATCCAAGAGACCATCATCATACAGGAAGAAGGAGACTACCTCCTGGATCTCATCCTCCTGCCTGATTTTGAAGAGGACGAGCAGTTCCTGCAGGAGGATATCGATATCCGCGATGCCGAGCTGTCCGAGGACAGAGGTATTTGGCAGTACCTGCTCTTGGCGTTCGGGCTCGCTGCGCTCATCACTGCGGGCGCCATCTACGCCCGCTCGCGCGGCACGCAAGAGCATGCCAGCCGCCACGCGCAGCGCAGCGCAGGAGGCCTCGATGAGGACCTGCGGCAGATACTGGATCTTCTCCAGACCGAGGGAGGGCGCATGAACCAAAAAGACCTGCGCGCCCGCGTACCTCACTCAGAAGCGAAGATATCTTTGATGGTCACAGACCTGGAGAGCAGGGGGCTCGTGCGGAAGATCAAGCGCGGCCGCGGCAACATCATCGTCAAACAATGAAGAGACTCCTCATCGTCGGCATCGACCCGGGGACAACCACTGCCTATGCCGCGCTGTCGCTCGACGGCAGGCTCGTCGCGCATGGCAGCAGAAAAGGGATGGATGCGGACGCTGCCATCAGGGAGGTCATGCTGCACGGCAAGCCCTTGGCCATCGGCACGGATAAGGCGAAGACTCCCGGGATGGTGGAAGGCGTCGCGGCGAATCTCGGAGCCCGCATCATCAATCCCCCCGAAGACCTTCCTGTCGCGGAAAAACGGGATCTCACTGAGGGTGATCCTGGCGCGAACGCGCACGAGAAGGACGCCATCGCGAGCGCACGGTATGCCCACAAACGCCTTGAGCCTCTCCTGCGCCGTATCAGGTCATCATTCGACGATCAAATGCAGGGCAGGGAAGAGGATCTCATCGAATTGGTGGTGCGCAGGCGTCTGAGCATCACCGCTGCGAAAGAGACGCTCCTCCGGCCGGATGAGCCCGCAGCAGCCATGCTCAGTGAATTGCGCGAAGGCCCGCCTGAGCGGCGCAAAGATGTCGTCGCGCTCTATGAAGCGCTCGTGGATGCGAGGCGCGCCAGCGCATCCGCCACACGTGAACGCGATCGTTTGGTAAAAGAGAATGCACGCCTGCGCTCGAGCCTCGCTGCAGCGACAGCGAGAGCGGGATCTGCGGCTACGCGGGACGCGCGAGTGCGCGATGCGGAGCGCCAGCGGCATGGTGCTCAACGCGCTCTCGAGACAGAGCGGTCGAAAGCCCGCGCGGCCCAGCAATCGCTCGAGAGGATGACCTCTCTGCTCTCCCGCATGCCTGACCTCATCATCGCAAAGCGCCTGTCCACTCTGGGCATGCATGAATTTCAGCACAAGACCGCGTCATTGAGGATACGCGATGGGGACGTGCTCTGGGTCGCGACCCCGTCGAGCTTCTCGGCAGAGACTATCGCGGCATTGCAGCGAGGCAACCACGTGATCGTGTGCGAAGGTTCTCCTCCGAAAGAGATCAGACGGGCGGTTCCGTGCATCGGAGCAGCACGGTTGCGCGCGGAGCGTCTTGGCGAGTTCATGTTCCTGCCAAGAGACGCGCTTGAGCGGGAGGTACGGGCGGCGACAGTCCTCGAAGAAGTCATCGTCTCGTATAGAGAAGAGCGGGCGGTCACGCTTCGCTGAGGACTGCGCTTTTCTCAAGATCAGCGAGCGCGATCCATTGCTTCTTGCCTGAATGAGGGTCCTGCAGCTGCACTTTGGTCTCCCCGATCAGCAGGACCCGGTAGGGGTTACCCTTGTACTTGATGATGTTTCCTGACTTGAATGGCAGAAGACGGAAGAGGACAGTGACACGGTAGAGCGCTTTGCCTGTCTTTGAGACGGTGTGCAGCGTCGCCGTGACCTTGAGGACGCCGGAGAAGTGCTCTTTGAGTTTGCGGCCGAGGATGCGCAGGTACTGCTGCGAGCTGAACTTGAGATCGACACCTCCAGGGACAGGGTCGTCTTTGACGATGAAGGCGCGGTCATCTTTCGCGGTCGTCCGGTAGACCCATTCGACAAGCTCTGTCGTGGGGTTGCGCAGCTGGAGGATCCCTTCGAAGTATCCCTTGTGCGGCAGCGTCGCAGGCATGCAGAATACCATCCACGGGCGCTTTTTAAAGGTTAGCGGCGGAAACGTTTATAAGGCATCCGCGCCCCCGTCAGCGCATGAGTATTCTCGCGACAGCGGGCCGTGGCGCCCGCAGGTTCTGGGAGTTTCTGTGGCATGATGACAGCGCGCTCTCATGGATCACGAATATCGCCGTGGCATTCCTGCTCGTGCGGTTCATCATCTACCCGCTGCTCGGCCTCATGCTGGGCACGGGGTTCCCTGTTGTCGCGGTCATGTCCGGCAGCATGGAGCACACCGGCCCGCTCGACACCTGGTGGGGCGCGCATTGCCTGGAGACGCGGCAATTCCCTGACGGAAGCATGCTAGTGCGGGAGCTCAACCAGACCGTCGCTGACAGCTATGCACAGTACGGCATCAAGAAAGAAGATATCTCGAGATACCCGTTCAAGAACGGCTTCAACACAGGTGACATCATCATCCTCACCGGCGCGATGAGCCTCAAGAGAGGCGATGTCATCGTCTTCGGCATCGACCAGCCAGTCCCCATCATCCACCGGGTCGTGAATATAAGCGCGGATAGCAAATTTTTTAAGACAAAGGGCGACAGCACATCGAACTGCGACAGCCATCCCTTCGAGCAGAAGGTTGCGTCGGAGGCAGTGGTCGGGAAAGCGCTCCTGCGCGTGCCCTACCTCGGCTGGATCAAGATCGCCGCAGTGGGTCTGATCACGACGGTGATGGACCTGTTCCGTTGAGGTATGAGACAATGATGTTTTGCCCAAAATGCGGCGCCATACTCCTCCCGAAGGGGGACAAAGGCAAGAAAGTGCTCGCCTGCGGGTGCGGCTACAAGAGCAAGGATGCCCCTGAGACAGTCAAGATCACCGAGAGCGGCGCCGCGAAGAGCGAGCGGGAATTCGCCGCCATCGAAGAGACCGAGAACCTCCCCATCACTGACGCGGAGTGCCCAAAATGCAAGCACGCCAAAGCGTACTGCTGGAGCAAGCAGACACGCGCAGGCGACGAGCCGGAGACGCGTTTCTTCCGTTGCGTGAAGTGCAAAGCCACGTGGCGCGAATACAGCTGATGACTGACCTGCGCGAGCATATCCGAGACGGCATTCTGCGCGTGCTCGCCAAGCCCAATGCCCGGACCACAGAGGTTCTCGGGCATGATGCTGCGAGGGATGCTGTGAGGATCGCAGTCGCAGAGGCTCCCGAAAATGGCAAGGCGAATCTCGCGCTGCTCAAATTCGTCGGGAAGGCTCTCAAGAAGCCTGTGGCGCTCGTCTCAGGAGCGACGGCCAAACTGAAAGTCATCAGGGTCCTAGAATGAGTCGAGCTTGACCTGCTTGGCGTCGAATTCTTCAAGGTATTTTGGAGGCGTGATCGATTTGAACTCGAACCCCCAGTCGTTGAGCATCTTCTCAGCGTTCGAGGTGATTTTCGGCGCTGCGAGTATGCCGCGGACCTTCTCGATGCCCTTGGACTGCGAGATCTTCTCGACATAGCGGCGCAGCTGCGTGACCGCGGCAAGATCCGCGGTGTAGCGCTTGCATTCGATGATTGTCAGCGTCCCATTCCTGTCGGTTCCCATGACATCGATGAATCCGTACTTGGTTTGCTCCTCGCGCGAAGCGGGCTTGAAGCCTTCCTCGACAAGCTCCGGCGTGTCGTAGATCATCTGGGCCATGTCATCTTCTGTTCCTGCGATGCTCACGCTCGCAGCATCGTCCATGCGCTGGCTGTTGAGGAAATGGATGCGCTCGATAGAGAGGTCGAGGGCTTCCTTGTGGGCGATGCTGCGCGATTTGAGCAGCAGGCGTCCGTTCTCGACGCTGACGATATGGCTCGCCTGCGCCTTCATGTAATTGACGGGCATGCTGCCTGTCGGCTGATGGATGAGGATCGATTTGTCCGCTTTGATGAGGACGATGCGGTCGCCCAGCGGCAGATGGGATTCGGCGCGGCCCGAGTAGCGGACGCTGCAGCGGCAGGAGAAGACGACAGTCTCACCGCGGGATATTGCATCCTGGAGCAGTGTGCAGGATTCTTCCGGCCGCCACATGGGGCGAGGGCTTCGGCGCGTCGTATAAAATAGTTTCGGAAGGATTACGGATGCTGCAGACGAACATCATAGAGGATATCATCAACGCTCCTCTGCAGTTCGACGAGCGCCAAACGCTCATTGTTGATCCTGTAATCCGCCAGATTCATGCACCGCTCAATCTTCATGCCGCCAGGCGACGGATTGTTCGCCTGACGCGCATCCAATGCCATCAGGTCCGCAAGCGTTTTCGGGTCTCCCGGCCTGTTTCTTGAGGAAATGCGCTGGAACCGCACATCCGCAGACGCATAGACCGAGATGAGATAGAAATCAGGGCGTTCCTTCAGTTTCATGACCTCTTCAGGAGCGCGGATCGAATCGACAACATAATCCTTGCCAGGCTGCATCTTCAGCAGCGTCCTCGCTGCGAGAACACCGGGACCCTCAAGCGCACGCAGGCGCTCACCTTCTTTGGTGAGATTCAGCACATTCGGCTCTATCCCTTGGGCTTTGACGCTCTCACGAAGGATATCTGACAGCACATAGGAGGTGAAACCGAACTTGCTGACCAAGTATGCGCCGATGGCGCCTTTTCCCGCGCCGGTGTAGCTCGTAAGGCCGAGTATCATTATTTCTTCCTCTTGGCGTTTGCTTCCCGGATGTATCCGTTGACGGCCTCGGGCAAGCGTCCGAGCGGGTAGTACTCATTGTCGACGTGCACCAGCCCCCTGAATGAAGGCATGTGCTGCAGGACAATCTCAGTCTCCTGCTGCTCGATGAGGCGGTAGGAATCGATGCCTGCGGGCTGCGTGCGCAGTTTTGCTTCATAGAACTGCTGGACCGGGTCCTTTGTGGTGACGTGCCGCACCAGATTGGCCATGGTGAGCACGCACTCAGCCGCATGGGGGAAGCCCCGTTTGACGAATTCTTCGTACACATCCAGGGTGTCCCACATCGCCTGGTTGAAATGCATCTCCATGCCGATCTCTGAGAATTCAGGCGGTCGGTTATACCCGACGATTGAGTAGGGCGCGCATTGCTGCCGGTCGCCGCGTTGCCTCTGGAGGTCACGATACGCCCCTATGTCATACACCCGCTCGAATGTAAATGCGCCCACCTCCATATCTTTGGGATATTCCTCATACCCCTTCTTGCCTTCCAGCAGCGTCTTGGCAATCTGATGCCGCTGATCCGCAGACAGCGTCTTAACATGGTCTTTGATCTGCGCGAGGCTCCGCAGAGAATCCGATCCATTGAAGAGTATGCTCGCGAGAGCCCACTCTTCGATATCGGGAGTGACCGCTAACAGCCGTGACTGCACATCATAATGCTTGTAATCAGGGGCGATTTCAGGCGCGCCCATGAACGTGTCAAACAAGCTCTTGCGCCGCTCAGGCAACGACGCGTAATACTCGCTCCGATTGCCGTATTTCATCAGCGACGGATTGACTTTCATCGCCTCTAACTGCGCGACCTTTCCGAGCACTTGCATCTCCCACAGGGGATTGGACTGCCAGAGCGTCAATTGCTCCTGCAGGCGTCGCGTGTTTATCGTGATGCCTAATGAAGTAGTCATGTTCTGCGGCAGGAGGTATCGCGCGACATCGAACGCTTTTGCCCCGATGACGCTCTCCCATCGCTTATCGGGGAGTCTCGCGTCTGGCTGCTGCAGCTCTTGCGCGATTTTCATATCCGCCTCAGCCTTCAAATGGGCATATTTTGACTGGAGATGCGGAATGAGCTTCGACAACGCCATATCATACCATTGGATGAGCTTCTCATCGAGCGCGAGGAGTTTTTGCTCGAGATCGGTCCCTCGAATCTCATAGGGGACGCCCAGGTTCTCTTTCTTGAACGGCAGCGCGCGAGTCGATTGCTCCTGGTATGCGCCTTGGCGGTCCGCTTCGAGGAATTTCGTCACTCGCTGGCTCACACCTTCAAAATACATCCGGATGGTGCCCGAATCTCGAAGAGACGCATGGCCGTAATCAATGCCGTATTCCACGATGAATTTCCCCGCTTTAGCACAATGGGAGGCAAGGGCCTCGTTGATGTCTTTCTGGTTGCGGATCAATTCAGCCAGCGCGGGCACTGAGACGATCGTAGAGTCTTTTTTGTTCATGTCATAGAACAGGTTCAGGAGGCGGTCAGGAGCAGTCACGCTGCTGCGCGCATACTGCCCCATCGCCAACGCCCACAGCTCATTCGGAAGCGTGTCTCTTGCGCAGCCTATATTCGAATCGATATTCGTGAAGAAATACTCAAGGACGGTGCGTTCATCAGGAGAATAATTGGTCTTCCCCCTGAACCTGCCGATGCCGGAAAAGCCGGGTTTAAGAGAACCCTTCTCGTCGAAGATGGTATCAAGGATTTTTTCAGCAACGGGAGCAGACATTCGCATCGACCTCGAATCCGCGCGGGAGCGAGGTGATATTTAACATTTTGGATGGACCGCAGCACAGCAAAACATAAAAACAAGTTCGTGGCGGTGCGGCATAAAGTAGTTATACGGGGAAAACCTATGAGCGACACGCTGGAGCAGATGGTCAAACACGGCACAATCATCGTTCTCGAAGGCTGCGATGGCAGCGGCAAGGATACGCAGACCGCCATGCTCCTGTCCCGGCTGGCGAGCGAAAGCATCCCCTTTGAGACCATGCAGTTCCACCGCCGCGCGACACCCATCGGCAAGGCCATCGATCATGCGCTCAGCGGCGGCCTTGGCATCCCGCCGCAGCAGTTGCCGATGGAGTTCATGTCCATGCTGTTCGCGGAGGACCGCAGGGAGGCCGCGCCCCAGATACAGCAATGGGTCGACAGCGGCAAGCTCGTGCTCCTCAATAGGTATGTCGAGTCGAATATGGGATTCCAGTGCGCGAAGGCAGCGAATCCTGCGGAACGCGAGAACAAGCTCCGCTGGCTCGAGGATCTTGAGTATTCCCGCTTCGGCATCCCGCGATCGACCGCGGTGATCTATCTCAGCCTGCCGCCTGAAGTCGCTGCGCGACGCCGCAAAGGCGGAGACTTGCATGACACGGACATCGAGTATCAACGCAGAGTCGCGTCCACATACGCATGGCTCGCATCCCGCGAGCCGCAGAAATGGACAGTCATCTCCGGGATGGATGGCGCGAGAGAGCGGAGTGTCGACGAGATACATCAGGATATCTACACGGCGGTCAAGAGAGTCTCAGGCTTCTGAGATACTCTGCCATCAAGGCGCTCTCGACCCCCAGTAAAAAATCCCTCCAGAATTAATTCTCTGCGCTCTCGTCGGAAAAAAACTTTCCCAAATTGTTATTCTCACGGACCAATTTCCATTTCACTGCAGTCGCTTTCATCCACGTCCACCTCTCGCCAGCATCGCCGGCGCATCGCTGTCGTCACTGCATGTAGCGCCTCTCGTCGGGCGCTCACTCGCAACAAAAAATGGGAGGCATACTCATATATAAACACGCCTGCGCGCAAACCTATAAACGAAAACATATATGCCTGCGCCGTCATGTCGCCACTGCGCAAGAGAAAATCACGCGAAATCCATCAGCGCAGCCATCGAATGTTCCATCACATCGCACGTGTCCGCTGCGATCTTGACATTGATTGTCTTGAATGACTGCGTCAGGAACGTCACAGAGAACACCGCCTTGCCCGCGGACATCTGCACGATGAAGAATGTCTTGATGCGGGACTCCTGCGGATAGTGCGCGTGGCGCGCGGCATTAGCTGCTTCGAGCACGGCATTGACCGACGCGGTCACCGCATCGGCAGCGATCGGCGCGACAGCCATGCCTTTGCCGATGATCTCCTCCTCAGGCATCACCCTCACGCCTTCGGGCGCGAGGACGAATGTCGTCACTTTGCTCGAGGAGTCATCGAAGAAGCCGAACTGCCATACCCTGTCCGTCTCGCTCTCGAGCATCACGAACGCGTGCGAGAGGAATGCGGACGAGTGAGACGAACGCCAGGCAGTGAACGCCTCGGATTGCTCGACAGCGCGCAGCGCTTGCTGGAACTCCATCGCCGCGCGGAGCGGGTGAAGCTTTAAATAGCTTCCGCGAAGGGTGGAGAACCCGATGAGCTGCGGCCCGAAACAGATCAGCGACGAGAAGAGACGCGACTTCGAGAAGCAGGGATACCGCGTCGTGGGCAGCCACAGCGTGGTGAAAGTCTGCGAGTGGACCAAGAAGGCGCTCAAAGGCTGCACCGCCTGCTACAAATCGACATTCTACGGCATCCAATCCTGGAGGTGCGTCGAGATGAGCCCCACCTGGTTCTGCGACCACCGTTGCGTGTTCTGCTGGAGAGACACGAAGTTCTCATGGCCCGCATGGACTGGCCCTGTCGACGAGCCGAAGGATATCGTGGACGGTTGCATCGATGCGTGGAAGAACCTGCTCGTTGGCTTCAAAGGCAACGAGAAGGCGGACAAGAAGCGCTATGAAGAGAGCCTCATGCCTCTCCACTTCGCCATCTCCCTCACAGGCGAGCCCACTATGTACCCGAAGCTGCCGGAGCTCATCGAAGAGATCCACCGCAGGGGCATGAGCACGTTCCTCGTCACCAACGGCACCATCCCCGACATGATCGAGAAACTCGCCCAGCACCCTCCCACACAGCTCTACGTCTCGGTCTACGGCCCGAACGAAGAGGTGTACCGCAAGACAGCGGACCCCCTGCCGAAAGACGCGTGGCAGCGCCTGCAACGCACATTCAGCCTGCTCCCGCGCTTCCCCCGGAAGACTATCAGGCTCACGCTCACCAAAGGCTGGAACATGGTCGACCCCGAAGGGTATGCCCTGCTGCTCAAAGATGTCGATTTTGATTTCCTCGAGCTGAAAGGATACGTATGGGTCGGCCACAGCAGGGAGAGGCTCGAGCATGCCAACGCTCCGAGCCACGAAGAGATACTCGAATTCGGCCGCCGCGTCGCTGCCGCAGGCGGATGGACCATCGTATCGCAGCGCGCAGAGAGCCGAGTCATCCTCCTCATGAAAGACGAGAGCAAGCGGCGCATGCTGCCCATCCAGGAGATGCGCCTTGAGCGGGAGCGCCTCGCGGCGATCGATGCGCAGGAAACTGCCAAGAAGAGGGCAGGCCTTCCTGTGATCAGCGAGAGTTCTTGCGCGTGCTGAACCACACTTCTCCGCGCCGCACCCTGCAGATGAGGAATTTCGCCGTCCGCTGCAGGCCCCGCACCGGATGCATGTGCACGACCCAGTTCACGACTTCTGCGGGATAATGCTCTTCCTTCTTCCGGGGCTCCTGCACGAACGCGAGCAGCACAGAAGAGGACGCGCGGAGCATGAAGGAGAGGAGGAAGATGAACTGAGGTGCGGTGAACCACAGCAGGCCGCCTCTGAAGCCATCATCTATCATGCCGCCGATAATGGGGCTGATGATCATCGGTATTGCTGTGAGCAGGTTGTAGGTGGCGGTCTCGGCCGCCCTCCTGCCCTGCGTCGTCAGGCCGAGCAGCAGGTTGAAGAGCGTGATGTCGACGCCCGCCCATGAGACACCTGTGATGATCGAGGTCAGCGCGAGGACCCACTCCCTGCCGGGCAGGACGAAGACATATGACAGCGGAACGAACGCCGCGCCCATGATGCTGAGGAACGCGACAGGCTTGTCCCCGAACCGGTCCGAGAGCCTGCCGGCAATCGGATAAGAGAGTATCTTGACAAGTGTCGACGCCGCGCCGACAGCCGCGTAGAGGGTATAGGAGAGGTTGATGTCACGCAGAAGATAGATTGACATGAGGGGCGATGCGATCTGCACGGAGAAATTGAAGAACATGACACACCACAGCAGCGGACGGAGCGTCGATGGCACTGTGAGGAAGTCCTTGAGCGAATGGCGTTCGTGGGCGCAGTCTTCAGCCTCATGGACGCGCCTCAGCGAGAGGCTCGCTCCGAGACCGAATGCGATGCCTACGCAGAAGAGCGCCGTGAACCCCCACAATGATCCTTTTTGGAACAAGTCGAGGAAGTGGCCTGCGAGCAGCGCAGTCACCATACCCGCGAAACCCAGAAGCCTAAGCCGCATGCCGAAGAACCTGCCGCGGGTCTTGGCAGGGACGATATCCGCCGTCAGCGATGTCCACGCGGGATCGGATGCCGATTCGAGCAGCTTCAGGAGAGTGAAACCGCCGAGGACCACCTGCAGAGGATTGTTCTGGAAGAGGAACGGCGCTGCCGCGACCGCAAGCCACCCGAAACGGGAGACCAGAGTGAGCGCGAGGTATGCGGGTTTCTTGCGGTACTTCTCTGCAAGCCAGGCTCCAGGTATCTCGCCCACCATGACCGCGAGGAACTGCAAGGACGTGATGAGGCCGACAATCGTGCTCGAAGCGCCCAGCGCGAGAGCGAACGCGGGCAAGAACGCGGCGGTCATGCCGTCATAGATGGCCCACATCCAGCCGTTGCGCATGAGGCGCCGCTGATCCTGGGTGTACCTCATATGTCCACCACCCGCCCGCGCGGGCCCGGATTGATGACTGTCGCCTTGCCCAGTCGGTCCTCTTTGCCTGCGCATTCGTGGAAGTGACCGCACACGCCGAGGATGACGTTCTTGCGCGCCTTGATGAAGTCGCTGAATGATCTGTTCCCGCAATGGCTGCCCAGGTCATCGAGCTCCGTCCCGAAGAAAGGCGCGTGCACAACGAGAACAACGCGGCCGGCAGCGCGTATGAGCCGGTCATTCGCCTTCACCCACCGCTCGAACGGCGCATCGCGGGCATCGAACCCGCCGCCGCCCCACCCCATGAGGGTCACATCGCCGTGACGTAGTATCTTCTTGTGTATGAATCTGATGCGCCGGCAGCGCTTGACCGCCTTGCGCACGCCTTCCTCAGTCTCATGGTTACCATGAACGAGAAAGACAGGCACGCCCAATGCGTCGATGCGGCCGAGCATGGGCTCAAGCTGCTGCTCGAACACCGTGAAATCGCCCGCGCACACGACAGCATCAGGCTTGGCAGCCTTGACCTGCGCGTGGAGCGCTTTGAGCGCTGCGACGCTCTCATGCAAGTCTGCGAAGCACAGCAGGCGCATGCCGATTATCAAGGAGAACTGCTATTTAAGAATGACTCCCTGATTCGGCGTAATAATCCTCGAGGACGATGCGGTCCACATCAGCCAATGAATGGACGACATACAGCCTCCCTTCGCCGATAGAGACTATCTGCCTCGCCAGATCAACGCCCGCAGAGTCCAGGTCTATGCCCACGACCGATATCGTGATGCCCACCGCGCGGGCGGCGGAGACTGCCTGCAGGGTCTCCTTCTCAGGCGCCTCCCCCACTGTCGGCAGCGCGTCAGTGAGTATGAGAAGATGCTTGGTGGACGCGCCCGGCTGGAACAGCTCTATCGACTTGGTGATCATCTTCGTGAAGTCCGTCTGCATCGAGGCGCGGACCCGCACGAGCGCCCGCAGGAGCCTGCCGAACTCATCGGTCGGCTCTATAGCCTCCTTAATGTCTGTGCCGAAGACGACTATGCCGACGCGGTCCTTGCGCTCGACCGCCTTGAACGCGAGTGCCACGCCAGCCTTCTTCGCAGTCTCTATCTTCTTGCCGCGCATGCTCGCGCTCGCGTCGATGCCATAGATGATCTGCAGCATGCCCTTGGACTCCCTCGGCGCCACGCGCAACGTCTCAGCCGTCAGCGAGGAGTTGCCGCGTCGGATTGCTTGCCGCAATGACTGCCGCACCGAGATGTCTTTGTACCGGTCGCCTTTGCGGAACTGGCGCGTCTCCTTGCGGTCGCCATAGCGTGATTCGCGCTTTGCCTGCCTCTCGCCAGTGAACCCTTTGGGAGTGACCATGTCGATCTCCTGCGCGTACAGGACGAGCGCAGCGAGCTCAAGACCCTTCTCCGTGATGCGCCCGTGGTCGTCGAGGACTTCCTTGCCGTGCATCTCATCCATGCGGCGGGCGATCTGCGTCTTGAGCTCTTTTTGGAATTCCGGGATGTGCAGGTTCCTCTCGATATACTGCGGCATGTAGCCTGTCACGAGACGTATGAGCCTATCGCCGTACAATTGCTTGGCGAGCGCGTACTTCTTGGTGAGCTGCTCGAAGAACAGATCGACGGTGAATCCTGAGATGTTGTGGCTGAGGCTCTCAGCGACCAGTTCGCCCTGCTCAAGCATCGCCTGGTCATGGTCGAGGACTGCGCGCATTAACTGTTCATTGCTGAATCCGCTGCCGCCGGACTCCTGCGCATCTTCGGATTCTGGGGTGGGAGCTGCCTTCGCGTCCCCGCTAAAGGCACTCACCACCGTCGGCGAGCTCGGTATGCTCTCTGCAGAATTCCGCGAACCTGGCGCGCACGAACTCCTGCGCGCTCTGTAAGTACTTGACGCTCGGCTTGAGTTCGATGCGGTGGGAGAGGACGGAGAGTATCGCTGCGGCGATATCGGATGCGTTGACGCTCTTGCGTTTGGCGAGGATCGCATTCGCTTGCGACCGCTCGTAGAGCCCAAGCGTCGCGCGCACCGACGGCTTCTTGTGGACGTCCTTGTGGTCGCGCAGGAGACGGACGAACTCAATCATCAGGGAGAGCAAGGGCACAGGAAATTCTGCGCCGAGCGAAGCGCCGTGCGCGCGCGTGATCTCTGCCTCGATCGCGGAAGTCTCAGGATAGCCCATATGGATGACATCGAACCTATCGAGGAAGACATCGGAGAGGCGTTCTGTCGCGGAAGTCTCCTCGGGGTTCATGGTGCCGATGAAGATGAACTGCGCAGGGATGTCGATGAGGTACGCGCCAATGGTCGCGCGGTGCTCCTCGAGCACCTGCAGGAGGCTGTTCTGGAGCTTCTCAGGGCACCTGTTGAGCTCATCAAAGAAGAGGACGCCGCCGTTGGCGCGGAAAATCTTACCGGGCGTGAACGCCTCAAGAGAGGTGGGGCCGAACTGCAGGGCTTTGATCGGATCGATATCTCCCAGCAAGTCCTCCACAGTGAGGTCGGGGGAGCCTTGGATACGGACGAATCTCTCCGTCACGATCGAGGGCATGCCTTTGGCGATCTGTTTGGGCGCGGTGTCCGCCGCAGGGAGGAGCGCGGCGACGCTCTTCGCCAGCGAGGTCTTGCCGACGCCCGGAGGTCCGACGATGATGACATGGCGTCCTGCGAGAAGCGCGGACTTGAGCTGCTGCTTGGCCGCGGATTGGCCGATGATCCCCTTGAACGGGTCGTCTGATGCGAACAGCTTCGCGAAATGTGCAGACCACATGAAGAGGCCCATGCGCGGCTGATTTAAAAAGATGCGGGGCTCATGCGCGAGTGAGCCACAGGAACAGCGCAGCGGTCGCGGCGACGCAGAACACCAAGAAGAACACTTCCATCACTTCGGCGCGTCGCGAGAGTCTCATTTTCCGGAGCGAGACCGATGCGATGCCTGATTTATATACTTTTCGGGATAAAAAATAGGAAAGAAACGAAAGAACTCAACGCCTGCGGCGCGATCCTGCGCGGCGCTTCGAGCGCCTGCGCGATGAACCACGGGCCTTCCTGAGCATGCTCTTACCGCGGCTCAATTCGCGCTTGGCCTCGGACAGGGCGAATGACATCACCCGCTTGTTCTCGCGCTTGGCCTCTGCGAGAACCTCACGCGCAAGACGTTTCGCCGCAGACGGCGTCACGCCAGATGCGCGCGAGAGCGCCTTGACCTGTTTCTCTACCTGGCGCGGCGCCATGCGGAGCGCGCGCACGCCAAGACTCATGGCTCGTTTCAGATGTTTCAGCATTGCAAATCCCCCTTTTTTCTTGACAGGCAGTCGCGCCGCGGCCTATTTATATTTTTCGCCGTGCGGGTCGTTGTCTCTGCTGCCTTCGCGCAATATCGAGACTGCGAGCATGCCGAAGAGGAACAGCGCGACAGCGAGAGAGAGCGTCGACATGACAGGATAGCCGACAATGGAAGGGCCGACATCCGAGAGGAGCGCGCCGCTCACGACAAACGCGGCGGAGAGGAGCGCGAGAGAGATGCGGTTGCTCGAAAACGCGATGTCAAGGCCGAGGTGGCGCACATCGGTGTCAGAGAGCTGCACGCGCACCGAGCCCTGCTTGATCCGCTCAAGAGCGTCGATCGCCTCCTGCGGCAGGTCGACGAGCGCTGAAGACACTGTACGCATCCGGGTCATCGCGGCGGACGCCAATTGCGTAGGCGACTGCTTCTTGCGGGCCAGCGCGGCGACGCGCGTCTTGCTGAACTCGAGGAAATTGAATGAGGGATTGAGCTGCATCGTCGTGCTCTCGACAGTCATGAGCGCCTTGCCGAAGAGTATCACATCCAAGGGGAGGACGATGCCGTGCTTGTAGCAGTTGGTGAACAATTGCTGCATCATCAGCGTCGGGCGCAGGCGTTTCGGATCGGAATACCAGACCGCAAGGATGCGCAGTGTCTCGCGCTCGAATGCGCTCAGGTCGGTGTCATCCGAAGGTGTGCCGAGCTTGATGAGCGACCTGACAATCATCTGCGGCTCATGGCTGACGAGAGCTGAGAAGAGATGCAAGAGCGTGCGCCGCAGCGGTTCATCGAGCGCTCCGGTGATGCCGAAATCGAGGAGCCCCAGACGGTTGTCAGGCGTGAGGATTAGGTTTCCCGGATGGAGATCGGCGTGGAAGACGCCGCGCTCGAACACCTGCACGAGCATCGCATCGGCGAGCTCATCCGCCAGGTGCGCAATGCCGCGCCGGCCGCGCGACCGGAGCACATCCGAGAGCTTCTCTCCGGGGAGGTAGTCCATCGTGAGCACACGGCTCGTGGACTGCGCCCAGTGGACTTTCGGGACGAGAATGTGCTTGCTGTGGGCGAACAGCGAGTGGAACGCATCGATCGCCTGCGCCTCGATGAGGAAGTCGAGCTCGCGCTTGGTGTACCTGTCGAATTCAGTCACTATCGAGAGCGGCGCGAAATCGCGGAAGCGCTTGCGATGCGCGACCTTGTGCGCCAGATAATAGAGGACTTCGATGTCTTCCTCGAACTGCTGGCGCACGCGCGGCCGCTGCACTTTCACGACCACTTCCCGGCCGGTTCGCAGTTTCGCGTAATGGACCTGTGCGACGCTCGCAGAGCCGAGCGGCTTGCGGCTGAATGCGGAATACGCAGTGCTGAGAGGTTTTCCCAATTCCGCCTCGATGACTGTGCGCACCTGCTCGAACGGCAGCGGCGCGGCGCGGTCGAAGAGCTTCTGGAATTCAAGGCAGTACTCTGCAGGCACGAGGTCGGGACGCATGGCGAGCAGTTGGCCGAGCTTGACATACGCACCGCCCAGGTCCTCCATCGTCTTGCGCAGGCGCACGGGGATATCTGAGGGCATGTCGCCGTCGCCGAATGTCCACCGGTCAAAGAGAGGGAGATGCCAGCGGAGGCCGAGCTGGTCAATCACTGCCCTAAAGCCATGCTTGAGGAGGATGGTGACGACACGCGAGACGCGCGGCATGCTGCGGGATGAGCGGGACATCGTCCTTTTACGGCAGACTCCCGGCTATATATTATTTACGCCAACCATATCATTTTTAAATCGCAGCTAGCAACCACCTGGCCATGTACGAACTGATAGTCACGGAGAAGCCCGCCTCTGCCAAGAAGGTCGCCGAGGCGCTCACGGACAGCAAACCCATCAGGAAAGGCGACAAAGGGGTGTATTACTACGAGCTGACGCACAACGGCAAAGATATCGTGGTCGCCTGCGCCGTCGGCCATCTCTTCGGACTCGCCGAGAAGCAGAAGAGCGGATTCCGCTTCCCCGTCTTCGACATCCACTGGGTCCCCCTGCACGAGACATCCAAAACCTCTGCGTTCTCCAAGAAATACCTCGACAATCTCAAGAAGCTCGCCAAAGATGCGGACGGGGTCACTGTCGCATGCGACTACGATGTCGAAGGAGAGGTCATCGGCCTGAACGTCGTGCGGTACGTGTGCAAGAAGAGCGACGCCAAACGCATGAAGTTCAGCACTCTCACCAAGCCCGATCTCGTCAAAGCGTACGAGGACGCGTCGGCGCACCTCGACTGGGGCCAAGCCGAAGCAGGCGAGACACGCCACTACCTCGACTACTACTACGGCATCAATCTATCCCGCGCGCTCACGAGCGCCATCAAGAAAGCGGGCATGTTCAAGATCCTCAGCACGGGCCGCGTGCAGGGTCCCGCGCTCAAGATCATCACAGACCGCGAGAAAGAGATCAAAGCGTTCAAACCGGTGCCGTTCTGGCAATTGCAGCTGATCGGCGATGCAAAAGGAGGCCCGATCGACGCGTGGCACCAGACCGACAAGTTCTGGGAGCAGGACACCGCGAAGGGCATCCATGAGCGGGTCAAGGCATCGACGAAAGGGAAAGTCAGCGACACGACCAGCGAGAGATTCTCGCAGAAGCCCCCGACGCCATTCGATCTCACAACGCTGCAGAGCGAAGCGTACAGGCTCTTTGGCATCAAGCCCAAGCACACGCTGGATATCGCGCAGCAGCTCTACACCTCAGGAGTCATCTCATACCCGCGCACCTCCAGCCAGCAGTTGCCAGAGAGCATCGGGTACGCCCAGATAATCACTGCGCTCTCTAAACAGGATGAGTACGAGAGCTTGGCCAAAGCATTGCTGAAAGTGCAGCCGCTGACGCCAAACAACGGCAAAAAGACAGACCCTGCGCACCCAGCCATCTACCCCACAGGCATCGCGCCAAAGGGCCTCGAAGGCAGGGATGCGAAGGTCTATGATTTGGTGGTCAAGCGGTTCTTCGCGACATTCTGCCAGGCGGCCGTGCGCGAGACGATGACCGCCTCAATCGAGGTCGAGGGGGAGATCTTCGTGGCCAAAGGCACGAGGACAGTCGACCCTCAGTGGCATGTGTTCTACGTACCGTACGTCAAGCTTGAAGAGCTGGAGCTGCCGCATGTCACCAAAGGCGAGATGGTCACTGTCAGCGCCATCCACCTGCATGCGCGCGAGACGCAACCGCCCAAACGCTTCAGCCCCTCCTCCATCGTGCGCGAGCTAGAGAAACGCAACCTCGGCACCAAAGCCACACGCGCAGAGATACTCGAGACGCTCTACAGCAGGGATTACATCAAAGGAGAGGCCATCGAGGCGACGGACTTCGGCATGCACCTCATCGCGGTGCTCGAGAAATACTGCCCGAAGATCGTGGACGAGGCGCTCACGAGCCACTTCGAGATGGACATGGAATCCATCCGCGAGCGCAGCAAGAAGCAAGACAAAGTCCTCGAAGAAGCGAAGGATGTCATCCTCGGCATCCTGGATGAGTTCAAGGCCAAAGAGAAGGATATCGGCGAGGGCCTCAAGACGACGTTCGTCGAGACGCGGACCGCGCTCGAGACGCTCGGCCCCTGCCCCCTGTGCAAGAGCGGCAACATCGTGCTGCGCACAGGCAAGTTCGGCAGGTTCGCCGCGTGCAACAAGTATCCCGAATGCTCTGCCACGTTCAACCTGCCAAAGACTGGCAAGATCGACATGACCCAGAAGATCTGCGAGCACTGCCAGCACCCCGTCATCCGCATGATCCGCAAGGCCAAGCGGCCGATGGACGTGTGCATCAATCCCAACTGCCCCTCGAAAGTCTCGCACATCCCCGACATAAGCGGGCGCAAATGCCCCAAGTGCAAGGAAGGCGATCTCGTGCTACGCAAGAGCATCTACGGAGCGTTCATCGCATGCGGCCGTTTCCCGAAATGCTACTATACTGAGCGCATCCCTGCGCCGGACGAACCTGCAAAGCCCCCCGCCGCGGCCGACCCTGAGAAGAAGCCAGCTGCGAAGAAAGCGGCCAAGAAAAAGCCCGCTTCGAAGAAAGATTTAAAATCATCCTAGGCAGCGGGAGACCCATGAGGCTCATCGCCGCCACCCTCCTGATTCTCGCGCTTCTGGCGAGCGGGGCAGCCGCCGGGCACACAAAACTCCTGGCAGTGAGCGAACGATCGGACGGCGCGCGGACGGGACAGGTCGCTGATCTGTATCTGGAGGTGCGCGAGGGCAGCGGACGCGTCTTTCTCGACACTTTCCCCCTCACGCAGATCACGACACAGGTGAGCATGCGGTTCGCCCAGCAGATCGCCTGCAATGAGCTGGACATCGATTGTTCGGGCAAGGATTTCGTGTACACCATCCGCGCGCCTCCGGGTATCGTCGCAGGGCCGAGCGCCGGCGCTGCCGCCACCATCCTCACCGCATCTGTTCTCACAGGGTTCAATATCAGCGACGACATCGCAATCACCGGAACGATCAATTCAGGAGCTCTCATCGGGCCCGTGGGCGGCCTGAAGGAGAAGATCGAAGCTGCTGCCTCAAATGGCATAACGACAGTCCTGATTCCCTGGGGCACTCGCATGTACCGGGAGCCGCTCGAGGATCTCTTGAATTCCACGGACAAGAACGGGACTGCGCTCGACCTGATCGAGTTCGGACGGCAGCGCGGCGTGACTGTCAAGGAGGTCGGGACTCTCTATGATGCGCTCTCGGAGTTCAACGGGGAGCTGCAGCCAGAGCCCATCGAGGAGACCGCGGTGAGCCCCCGTTATCTGAGGATCATGGAAGATATCGCAGAGCGCCTGTGCGAGAAACGCGATGCGATGACCGCCACCGCCAAGGATGTCAGCGAGGAGGTTCTGAATCTCACCCGCATGGCTGCCGATGCGCAAGCGTCAGGCAAACCGTATGCACAATCATCCTTCTGCTTCAGGGCGACCATCACCCTGCGAGAGGGAGAGCTGCGTGAGGAGCGGATAGGACTCGCGGAGGCGAAACGCAGGCTGGATCAGGTGGTCGCGGATGCGATGCAGGAAGCGGCGCGCATCGATGGCATCCGTATCAACACAGTCACTGATGTCGAGACATACATGGCGGTGCGCGAGCGTCTCGATGAGATCATCGGCAGCGCGAACAGCAGCGAAGAGCTCAACGGGTCAGATGACGCCATCGAGATGTTGGCGTACCTCGAGCAGCGGCTCGCGTCGGCGAAAGCGTGGGCGCTGTTCTTCGAGCAGGCGGACAGGAAAGCGATCGTCGATGGTGAGCAGCTCCGAGATGGATGCCAGGCGAAGATCGCCGAAGCCGAGGAGCGCATGGACTATGTCGATGTGTATCTCGAAGGGATGCTGGGAGGCACACGCAAGACGCTGCGGGAGGCGTATGAACACCTCGCAGCTGATGAATACATACGCTGCATCCATCTGGCGAGCATGGCAAAGGCGGAAGCGGATGTCGTGCTC
Organism: uncultured Methanosarcinales archaeon; assembly: GCA_964445485.1. Lineage (GTDB taxonomy): Archaea > Nanobdellota > Nanobdellia > Woesearchaeales > ARS49 > CAYUPS01. Next base: position 58,403 of record CAYUPS010000002.1, read on the forward strand.
AACCTCCTCGGCGTGGAGGAAGAGAGGGTGCCTGAGGTTATCGAGCGGAAGATGCAGAGCGTGCAGCGATCGATTGCGAAAGCGCAACGGCGCGGGGTTTTTCCGCTCATGAGCTACGCGTATTATGAGTATGGCAGGTCATTGATGGATACTGACAGGGGATCGTCGCTCCTGTATGCGGAATACGCGCTGGAGCTGTCAGCGCTCGATGTCTATTTCACAGAACGGCAGAACGATATCAGCGTCCTCGACAGCATCAAGTTCGGCAGGAAAGAATCGTTCGTCTTGGGCATGATCTTCGCGTTCATCATGATGGGCATCATCTCGCGTCTGCACCGCAAGGCGGCGCACGGGCCGCAGCGGAAGAGACGCAAGAGCTCACGCTGAGGGGTAAGAGAAAACCCACGCAGGGGACTTGCGCCCCCTGCGCGGGAAAAAGAGGTGATCGACAGTTTGATGACGTTGTACGTCGTCCACCCCAAACGCGCGGGAGATTTAGCCACCGCATATAAAGCTTCGCTTCATGCTCTCACTGGAGAGTGGGAAAAAACCCCGCAGGTTTAAAAATGGCCTGCGATGGGATACACGCATGACCTGTCTGCATTGCGAGAAACCAGCGACACGCACCAGCAAGACCCTCGGCGCGCTCTGCGAGTCCTGCTTCTGCGCCATCATCGAGAAGCGTTTCCGCAAAGAGATTGCGGCACAAGGCGGATTGCCGCCGCAAGGCACCCTCATCCTCCTCGATGACCGCAGTGTCTGCACAGCGGTTGCAGCATCCCTCCTCAGGAAGATGCTGCGTCCGCCGCTCGCGTTCGATATCCGCGAACGCTGCGAGAATGGCGAGCTGGCAATCGATCCGCGGCCGCTCGACCGCGAAGCTCATGACGCGCTCAGAGACGCGCTCGACAATGCCGCACCTCGCGCGTCCCCGACCGCGCTCGAACCGCTGCGCAGCACGAGCACAGAGGAGATCGCCTCGTATGCAGCGATACACGGACTCAGCGGCAGCGTGCCAGCCCAAGGACCTCTTGGCAAAGCGCTCGATGAGTTCGAAGCGCGCTATCCCGGAAGCAAGGCAGGTCTTGCGCAATGGCGCAAGAGCGCGGAAAAGATCCGGCAAACGGGCAGCAACGCATAAGAAGGGGAGGCGTGCGGCGCGTCCGCATGCGTCTCGCATGCATCCTGCTCATCCTCCTCGCGGGTTGTGCCACGGCAGGCAGCGGCCCTGCGCCCGACATCCTCTTCTGCGAGCAGACCGACTGCGCCGCTGCGCTCGCAGGGCTGATACGCAACAGCTCCTCTGTCAGCTGCGCGCTCTACAGTCTCAGAAGCGAGAGCGTCGCGCAGGCATTGATTGACGCGAACGCCCGAGTCGTGATGAACCACGGGAGCATCGCTGGCGCAAAGGTCAAGCGCGCGCATGCAGAGCAGGGATTGATGCACAATAAATTCTGCGTCATGGACGGGACTGTCTGGACAGGCAGCTGGAATCCTGCGGAGAAGAGCACGATGGCCGATAACGCAGTCATCCTCCGATCCGAAACCATAACCGCCGCGTACCTGGCTGAGTTCGAAGAGCTATGGGCGGGAGTGCTGCGTCGCGGAGACCGCACCAGGCGCAGCGGAGCGGCTCTCGGCGGCATGGCCGCAGAGGTGCATTTCTGCCCTGATGATGCGTGCGGCGCAAGGGTGGTGCGGGAGATCGAGGGAGCGAACCGCACCATACACGCGATGGTCTACTCCTTCACGGATATGCGGGTGGTGGATGCGCTGCGGGAGAGACGAGAGAGCGGCGTCGATGTGCGCATCGTGATGGACACGGGGCAGGCCAAGCAGAAGCACGCGAAGCGCATGGAAGGCATGTCAGTCCGGGCCGGCGTCCATCATAAGGTGTTCATCATCGACGGAACGACAGTCGTCACGGGGAGCTATAATCCCACTCTCGCAGGCGACCTGTGGAACGACGAGAACCTGCTGATTCTCCGCAGCGGGGGGATCGCGCAGCGCTACCTGCAGGAATTCGAGAGGGTGTCCGCGAACGCTACCAGGCTGCCTTTCCCCTGACTTGATCGCGTATGGCTCCCACGATGAGCGGGAGGAGGATGGTCGCGTCGCCCACGACCTTGACGCGGTCAGCCTCGGCGCCGATCTTTCCCCACGAGACAGCCTCTTCGGGCTCGGCGCCCGAGTCGGAGCCGTCATATTCGCTCGCAGTGTTGATGTAGACTGCGTAGTCCGTGCCTTCCCGGAACATGTTGGCGTTGCAGAGCATGTGCTTGACGACGCCCGCGCCGATGACGACGATGCCGGTCTTCTTGGCGTCGAGCGCCATGGAGTTGAGCTTGAAGACGTCGTCTGCGATGTCCATCTTCAGTTCGGGCTTGTTGTACTTGTAGAAGAACATGACGTCGCCGATCGCTCCGTCGGTGATCGCGGGGCAGAACACAGGGATGCCGTGCTTGGCAGCCCAGTGGTAGATGGACTGGTCGCTGTCGATGCGCTCTCCCAGGGTGCGGATGAGCTCGGAGGGTGTGGCGATCTGGCCGGTCTTGAGCTGCCGATCGCGCAGTTCATCGAGGGCGGGAGTGAGGAACTTCTCGAACGCGATATAGCGGTCATTGGGGACGAAGAGGTTGCCTGTGCGGTTGATGCCTGCCTCGCGCAGCGCGGCGCCGGGGGCGCGGAAGTGACCGAGCAAGAATGGCTTGAAGCATTTGATGAAGTCCTCTTCGACGCCGCCGGCGGTGGTGGCGATTGCGTCGCAGAATTTGTGCTGGACGAGGAAACGGATGACATCGCGGAGGCCTGAGCTGACCATGTTCGAGGTGTAGCCCAGGAAGACGGTGCAGCCGTCGCGTTTCATCTTGCGGATGATCTCGATGGCTTTGGCGAGGTGCGTGGCTTGGAAGCCGGTGGTGGCGAATGAGTCGCAGAGCTTGGCGAAGTCGAAGCCGGTCTCGAAGTCGAATCCCCTGACCTCGACGCCTGTAGTGGGTGCCGAGGGCTTGAAGATGCTGGCGTGCGCCTTGACGATCGCTTTCTCGTCGACCATGTCAAGCCTATTTAAAGGAGGTTTAAAAAGCTGCGCTTCGGGTGGCGGGAGAGAAAACTCACTTGACCAGGTGGTGCTTCTTGAGGATTTCCTTGAAGCGGTCGAAATCAGCGTTCCGCTTGAAGCCGTCGAGCTGCTCGGGCGGGAGCATCTTGATGACCTTCAGCGTGATGCGGGCGACTTCCTTGAGGTCTGCGAGCGCATCCGAAGACGGCGCGCTGACATCCACCGTGACAGTCTCGTCGGCAGAGCCGCCGAAGAGACGCGAGAAGAATCCGGGCTTGCGCGGCGTTTCGTGCTGCGCTGCGGCAGCGGACGCACCATCATCGTAGGGCTCCATCGCGGGATGGAGATCCTGCTTGGGCGGGGCATGCGCTTCAGCGGGTTTAGACGAGCTGAACATGCGCCGCAGGAAGCTTCCATTGCGGGAAGCCAAGTATTCATCCATATCCGAGTCGAAATCGCGCCTTCCCATGGTCGTGCCGTTATTCTGGTCCATTATATAAAGATTCTCACTCCAGAAGGAGTTTGTAGTCCAAGCTCCACTTCCCAGGCCCGCCAAGGACGAGGGCGAGCGTCCCGCCCATCCATGCAGCATGCTTGAAGAGCTCGACAGCAGCCGCGCCCTTGAGAGCGAGGACGATCGCAGCCACAAAGAGGACCGCAGTCAACGCCGCGGCCGCGATGCGGGTCAGGAGGCCGAAGACCATGAGAAGGCCGCCGAGAATCTCGGCAACCATGACGATGGCGACCCAGAAGGCAGGCGACGGGACGGTGAGACCGAACCCGGTGAACGCGTCAGTCGCCGCACCGAACCAGAGAAGCTTGAGCATACCCGTATAGAGGAACATCGCGCCGAGCCCTACACGGAGAGGGACCCTGCCATAATCCTCCAAACGCTCGAGGAACTTGAACATACTCCCGCGGGTCACAGAGAGCGCCTTTTATAGTTTTCGGCGAGGTTACTGGCGAGGCTCTTCTTCCCGGAACGGACCGAAGAACACCATCTCGACAAGCGTCTTGCCCAAGTGCTCGCGACGAGTGAAGAGCGTGCGCAGCGTCGCTTTCGGCAACCGCTGCCTCACGATATCAACAATCGCGGACTTCTCATCGTCAGAGATGTCACCGACGACATGCACGACAGCCGCCGCGGAATCCTCATGGCCCTTGCACAGGTCAGTGAGACGCGAGCGCACGCCATCGATGGGCAGCGTGGACGAGCATTTGCTCGTGTTGAAATCCACGATGCGCTGGTTGTCGATCGCGATGCGCTTGTGCTGCGCGGATTCCTCGATACGCATGGCCTGGGCGATGAACTCCATCAGCTCGGGATTGTCGCGCAGCTCATCTGAGATGTATCCGAGACGCCACACGATGGGGTCATCCTGCGCGCAATCAACCTCGCGCACCATCTCGACCGACTTGAGCGCATGGAGCGCTTTCGTCAACTCTTGCAGTGTGCGCAGCGGGTCTTCACTATCGACGTCGACTCTGAAAGATGGGAACCGCACCCGCGCGCTGATCCGTCCTCTGACACTCGATGTCCGGGAGGCAGCCATACCTCTATCCCGGGGCATTCATCTTTTTAAATATTTGGGCACAGCCGAGGTAAGGTTTATCTAGCCCGAGCAGACATCGGCGGCATGCCGATCAACACCATCCCCGCAAAGCTCATCGCGCGGCGGGACATCCCCGACCCGACGGGCGGACCGAACCTTGGTGTCTTCACGTTCGAACCGGCGCAGCAACTCGCAGTCAGGCCCGGCCAGTTCGTCCTGCTCGGCACCGAACGCGATGGAACGCCAGTCACGCGGCCCTACAGCATCGCGCACTACCAGAGCGGCCCCTGCCACGAGCTCGAGTTCTTCATCGGCCTCGTCAAGAAAGACGGACGCGCTCCCGACGGGAGAGGTCTCTTCACGAGCGCGCTCTTTGACGATACGGGCGCGTCGCGCGAGTATTTCATCCGCGCCAACGCCTCGGGCGCAATCGCGCAAGGCAAGTTCATCCTGCCCGCGGATACCCGGCACGCGATCCTCATCGGCACGGCGACAGGCATCGCTCCGCTGACCGCAATACTCAGGCACGGTTTCGGCTACAGCGCGCGCTCGCACTCCCGCAAAGAGTACTATGTCGAGCGCCAGCCGAACCGGCGCATGACACTCATCAGCGGCGTAGGAGCGCCAAACGATCTCGACGCGTACCATGATGAATTCGTCGCGCTCGAGAATGCAGAACGGCAGAGCGCCAATCTCTTCACGTACCTACCGCGCGCCTCCCGCACGCACGATGCGATCTCGCAGCGGCGGCATAAAAGCGTCGAGCGGGGATATGTCGAAGAGTATTTCCTGCCCGAGAGGGGCGATAAGCGATGGACGCGCGTAGCGCCAGATGAGATCGCCGCCGCGACGCCGCAGCGCACGAGCATCGACGAAGTTCTCGGCGAAGAAGTCCGCCCCGCGACACATGTCATCATGGTATGCGGCAACCCGGGCATGGCGGGAAATATCGTCACGCTCGCCCAGCGGCGCGGTTTCGTCAAAGGCAAGGATGTCCTTGTCGAATCCTGGTGATCATCCGCCGAGAACGATGCGCAGGAGCTCATCGAAACTCATGATGTCATGGTCCGCGCCGGACACTTTCGGGGCTTTCTCGTTGCGCGACCATCCGTAGCGAGCGAAGCAGCTCCTCATCCCGATGCGCCTTGCGCCCTCGACGTCCCTGTCGATGTTGTCGCCGACCATGAGCGTCTCTTCCGGCTTGGTCTTGAGCGCCCGCAGCGCTTTCTCGAACGGCAGCGATGACGGCTTGAGCTCGCCGGTATCGTCGAAGGTGACGACCGCGTCGAAATGGTCTGCGATGCCGAGTTCCGTCAGCCGCATCCACGCCTTGAGCCGCGGGGCGTCTGTCACGACAGCGAGAAGCACCTTGCGGCTCCTGAGTTTCTTGAGCGTTGGCACCACTTGGGGATATGTCGCGAGGAGAGGGAGCTGAGCGCGGCGGTAGGCGACGATGCCCGCCGCGAGTATCCTGTAGTCGATGCCGTTGTTCGCGCGGTGCAGGAATTCCTGGAAGACCTTGTCGTACTCGATGCCCATCTCGGCATAGATGTCGTAGAGGAGCTTAATGGCCGCGTCATGGCTCAGTGTCAAGCCGTGGGCGATCATGGCATCGACAGCCGCTTCGCAGCAAGTCCGTTTGATGCGCATGAAGTCGATGAGTGTGTTGTCGAGGTCGCACAGAACCGCACGGATAGGCATCAGCGGAGAGGATGATGCCGAGAATAAAAATGTTTAGCGTGCCGAGGGGTCGTCCCGCAATGCAATGGCTTTGTCTGTGCGTTCCCAGGGGAAGCAGTCGCGGCCGAAGTGGCCGTATGCGGCGGTCTTGGCGTAGAGCGCCTGGCGCAGGCCGAAATGCCGGATGATGCCCGAGGGCGAGAGGGGGAAGTGCGTGCGTATGAGGGCGGCGATGCGCTCTTCAGGGATCGCCGCGGTGCCGAACGTGTCGACGAGGATGCTCACCGGCTGTGCCACGCCTATCGCATAGGAGAGCTGGACTTCGCAGCGCCGAGCGAGGCCTGCGGCGACGATATTCTTGGCGACATACCTCGCCATGTACGCGGCGGACCGGTCGACTTTCGTAGGATCTTTGCCGGAGAACGCACCGCCGCCATGCCGTCCCATGCCGCCGTATGTGTCGACGATGATCTTCCTGCCGGTGAGCCCTGTATCTCCGAGGGGGCCTCCGATGACGAAGCGGCCTGTGGGATTGATGTATATCTTCGTCTTGCCGTCGATGAGGCCGCCGCAGACAGGCTTGACCACGTGCTCGAGGAGGGATGCCTGCAGCTCGCCGGCAGCGACGTCTGGACTGTGCTGCGCGGACAGGACGACAGCGTCAAGACGCACGGGTTTCCCCCCTGCGTATTCGACAGTGACCTGGCTCTTGCCGTCTGGGCGCAGGAATGGGAGCGCTCCGGACTTGCGGGCGTCGGTGAGTTTCTCGACAAGGCGGTGGGCGAGCGTGATCGGCAGCGGCATCAGCTCAGGGGTCTCGTCGCATGCGTATCCGAACATGAGGCCTTGGTCGCCGGCGCCGTGCTCACCGTCGCGCTCATTGACTCCTTGGGCGATGTCGGGAGACTGCCGGGAGAGCGAGATGAGTATCTTGGCGCTGTCGGCGCCGATCCCGGTCTCGGGAGAGGTATACCCTGTGTCGCGCATGACCCGGCGGGCGACCCGTTCGGCCTCGACAGCGACATCCAGAGGGGCGGCGGTCGTCACCTCACCCGCGATGTGCACCACATCCTTTGCGGCGAGGGTCTCGACGGCGACGCGGCTGTAGGGGTCGTGCGAGAGCAGGAGGTCGAGGATGGAGTCGGAGATGCGGTCGCAGAGCTTATCGGGGTGACCTTCGGTCACGCTTTCGGAGGTGAAAAGCGCCATGCGCATATTGCCCGGAATAGGCTATAAAACCATTCGTGCCTAAATATTCCTGCAGGAATACGCTCCACACGCAAAAAGCATAAAACCACCACCCTCTCCGGAGGCGCTATGCCCCCGTATGATGAGCATTCCGCGGGATTCGTCCTCTACCGTCTCGAGAGAGGCGCGCCGCACTACCTGCTCCTCCAGTACAACGAAGGGTTCTGGGACCTCATCAAGGGCCACCTCGAGAAGGGCGAGAGCGCCATCGATGCGGCGATCAGAGAATGCCGCGAAGAGACCGGCATCGACACTATCAGCGTGCATGAAGGCTTCACGCAGATGATAGACTACTGGTTCACGCACAACAAGAAACGAATCCACAAACGCGTCGACTTCTTCCTCGCAAAAACAGACACCGAGGAAGTCACTCTCACAGAGCACAAAAGCTACGAGTGGCTGCCATATCCCAAGGCAATCGAACGGGCGACCCACCAGAGCGCAAAAGACCTCCTCCGCGCGGCACACGCGCACCTCCAAGAGCACCCATGACGACCAACCAAGACATCGCGCGGATATTCTATGAGATCGCGGACTTGCTTGAGATGCAGGGAGTGCCGTGGGAACCCAACGCGTACCGCAGGGCCGCGCGGAGCATCGAAAGCATGGCCGATGACATCGGTGTCATCCACAGCGTCGGCGGCCTCAAAGCGCTCATGCGCATCCCCGGCGTGGGGCAAGGGATCAGCAAAGCGATCGAGGAATACCTCAAGAAGGGCCGGATCGACAAGTACGAGAAACTCAAGAAAACAGTCCCGGCCGGCGTCGAAGAGATGCTCCATATCCAAGGCCTCGGACCGAAGAAGGTCAAGAAGCTCTACGACACGCTCAAGGTCAAGAGCATCGCCGAACTCCAAAAAGCCATCAAAGCGGGAAAGGTCGAAAAAATGGAAGGATTCGGCAAGAAGACCGCCGAGAACATCCTCTCAGGCATCACTCTTGTCAAAGCGGGGATGCAACGAGCGCTCCTCGGGGTCGCATGGCCGCTCAGCCAGCAGATCATCGACAGCCTCAGCGGCATCAGGGGAGTGCGGGCGATAGAAGCATGCGGCTCGCTGCGCCGCCGCAAAGAGACCATCGGCGACATCGACATCCTCGCGATCGCTGCGGACCCGACGGCGATCATGAAGAGGTTCACCGAACTGCAGAATGTCCAGCGGGTCCTCGCCAAAGGACCCACCCGTTCGGCAGTCGTGCTCAAGGAAGGCGTCAATGCGGACCTTCGCGTCCTCGACGAGAGATCATTCGGCGCCGCGCTCCAGTACTTCACCGGCTCCAAAGAACACAATGTCGCAACACGCCAAATCGCGATAAAGAAAGGGTACAAGCTCAATGAGTACGGCCTCTTCGACAAGAAGACCGGCAAGCAGGTCGCGGGGCGGGATGAGAAGGAGATATACCGGAAGCTGGGCCTCGAGTACATAGAGCCCGAGTTGCGCGAGAACAGCGGTGAGATCGAAGCAGCGATGAGAAAGACGCTGCCTGCGCTCATCCCCTACGGCTCCCTGCGAGGAGACCTCCACATGCACACCGCATGGTCAGATGGGATCCACGCCACGGAGATGATGGTCAACGCAGCCATCGAGAGGGGGTATGACTACATCGCGATCACCGACCATTCCAAGAGCCAACGCATCGCCAATGGGCTGGATGAGAAGCGCCTCGCTGCGCACATCAAGGAGATCGAAGCGCTGCGCAAGAAACACAGGGGGATACACATCTTCACCGGCAGCGAAGTCGACATACTCCCCGACGGCTCGCTCGACTATGATGACAGGACGCTCGAGAAGCTCGATGTCGTCATCGCATCGGTGCATTCCGGATTCAAGATGGGCAGGGATGCCATGACTGAGAGGGTGATCACTGCGCTCAGCAACCCCCATGTCACGGTCCTGGGGCATCCGACAGGCCGCCTCATCAACCAGCGCAACCCGTTCGATATCGACATGGACGCAGTATTCCGCGCCGCAAAGAAGAATGGCGTCGCGCTCGAGATCAACAGCCATCCGAGCAGGCTAGACCTCAACGACGCGCACATCAAGGCGGCGGTAGGCGCAGGATGCACTCTGGCGATCAACACGGACAGCCACGCAACAGACCATCTGCGGTACGCTGAATTCGGCATCGCGACGGCCAGACGCGGCTGGGCAGAGGCGAAAAACGTCCTCAACACCAAAACACTCTCTGCCATCGAGAAGTTCATCGAGAGATGAGGAGACCGCAGCAATGGGACTCAAAGAGACGCTCAAAGAACGCATTCCCGCAGAGAGGCAGACAGGAGATTTCACCACTCTCCTGAAACTCATCGACACCGAACGAATCAGGAGCATCGATGAGCTCACGCACCATCTCGCTGCGGAAGAAAAGAATGCCCACGCATCGCTCGGTGCAGTCAAAGCGCCGACCGGCAACAGCAAGCGACGGTCTCTGGCGAAGAAACTTGACTTCTATGCACGCATCAGAGCAGACATCCTGCCGCACCTCACATGAGAATCCGCGCGACGTACCTCACTCACTGGTGGCAGCACGCGCGCGGCCTGATGTTCACTCGCTCTCCGCGCACGCTGGTCTTCGCATTCCGGAGAGACCGCCGCGTCACCCTGCATATGATGTTCGTGCCCTACCCTATCGATGCGCTCTTCCTCGACGCGGGGCAGAGGATCAGGGAGAAAGCGCGGCTGCGGCCCTGGAGGGCGTATACCTCCCGGACGAAGGCCCGTTTTATCGTCGAGATGCCTGCCGGAAGCGCATCACGGGCACGCATCGGCGAGAAAGTAACATTTATATAGCGCGTGCGGATTTCCCGCCGAGCCAAGTTCCTGTGGGGGTGTAGTATAACTTGGCTAGAATAGGGGCCTCCAGACATGGAGCGTTGAGCCCGCACGGGCGATGATGACACAGTCTCTAGGAAGAGAGCCTCGGATCAGGGTTCAAATCCCTGCACCCCCACTATATTTTCTCATTTGCGCGAGAACGCGCGCAGAATAGGCTTGCGGAAGAGCGAGAAGAGCACGAGCAGCGCGACGAGGAGCGACGCGCTGATCGCCCGCTGAGCAACAGGCACCCACTCGAGCGGGATGAGCGCATCGCGCACGCGCAGATGCACGAGATTGCTGCGGACCTCGCCGCCTTTGCCATCGGTCGCCGTGAATGTCACGAAATCAGAGCCGCTCCAGCTGTTCGGCGGCATCATGATGGCGACGGCATCCTGGAAATCTATCACGATGTGCGAGTTGCCTTCGACAGAGAATGCCAGGCCATCGCCGTCGGGATCGTTGAAGAACTGGGACAGATCCAGCTTGTGCGTCGTATCCGCGTCCCATACCTGCGCAGGGATGCCCGGCACCGCAGGCCCGTTGTCCGCAGGGTAGCTGATGTAGACCAGGGAGACGGCCAGCAGCAGGGCGACAAGCGCAACCATGACATGAGGCAGCCTGCTCCTGCGCGCCGGCTTGGAGGACTTGCCGATGATGGCGTACTGGCCGGGGAGAGATTCCGCGTCGGCCTGGAAGTAGACACGCTTGCCGTTCTTCTCTATGATGCGGGTCGGCAGGCGGACCCATGCCCCGTTGTCGAAACGGACAAGGCGTATGTCCGCCGCCGAGACACCCATCCTGCTCATCCACGCGTAGGGGACTGAGAAGCGCAAGTGGGACTTGCCGAAATTCGCCGCGCCATGGGTATGGCCGATGTGGAAGTACTGGAAGAGGCGCTCGCCCGGCTCGGCATAGACGCTTTCGTAGAGGCCTTTGCGGACCCTCAGCGAGAGTTTCTCTGCGTGCTCGTTGAGGACGAACGCGATCTCGCCGATGCCCGTGCCCCAGCCGAGGCGGACGCTGTGAGGCTCTGTGCCTGCGGACAGCGAGCGCATGCGGATGCGGCGTGCCTTGCGGCCCCAGAGGAATCCGATGAGAGAGAACACTGCGAGGGTGCCGAGAGCTGCCCATGTCGCGTCCATATGCTGCAGGAGGATGTCCCTGAAGTGGTAGGCTGCAGCGATGAGTGCGACAATGGCGAACAGGCCGAGGATGACGAAGACGCCACGCCAGCCCCTGCTGATCGGGCGGGGGATCTCCTTCTCGTCTGCGGAGATGACCTGCGAGGCCGGCGCACCGCTCTCCGATGCCTGCGCCTCTTCGCGCTTGCGCATCGCGCTGCGGCGGAGACGGCCGACGATGTACGCGAGGATGAAGAGCGAGATGATTCCCGCGAGCGCGCAGGCGGCGTAGAGCAGCCAGGGAATGTACGCGTCGAACGCGCCGGATGCATAGGAATCGCGCGTCCAGGACCATGCAGCGGCGCTCTTGCCCGCCATCCAGCCCCACGCGTCGATGAACCACCTGCCGACAGCAGCGCGGTTGATGTACCAGTGGTAAATGCCGAAACCTGCGCCGGCGAGGAGGGCCGCGGCGCACAGAAGCCAGGCTGCTTTCTTGAGCCACCGGCGCCATGCGATCGAGGACTTGCGCGGGGCCCGTTTGGAGACCATGCGGTACTCCCGGCGCAGCTCGCGCGCGACCTCGCGGCGGAGCGCAGCTATCTGCTTGAGCTTGCGCTGCCTCTCGCGTTCTTCGCGCATGCGGCGCAATGCCTGCTCGCGCTTCCGGCGGGCGCGGACATCCTTGAGGGTGACGGCGGCGAGCGTCTCGGAGAGTTTGCGCTTGAATGCGCCTTTGTCGACGCGCTCGGCGACAGCGAGGATGATGGCGAGGGCGAGGAGGAGGCCGAGCAGGGATCCTGCGATGATGGAGAGGCCTCGGATGGGGAGCGTGCGCTTGACAGTGAGCGTGAGGGGGTGGACCGCCTCATCTCCTGTCTCTTCGGAGCGCGCGGTGATGGTGATGGGGAAGCCGCCAGTCAGCGATGCGTCTGCATTCTCGACGAGGAGGAGGGCCTCTGCGGACGCGCTTCCGTCGAGCGTGACAGAGGAGGGGATGACGGATGCGCCGTCCATGCCTTGAGCTGCGAGCGAGAACGTGGCGGGTATCGAGCCTGCGTTGCGGATGGTGAACGTGAGCTCAGCGGGGAATCCCCTGCTCACGGCGGTGGCTGGCGCGACTATCTGAGGGGTGCCTTCGGAGAGTATCGTGAGGGGCAGGTCGAGAGTGCCGATGTGGCCCGAGTGCCCGGAGCGGGCGGTCAGGCGCGGCGTGAAGGAGCCGATGAGCGAGCAGTCTGTCGGTCGGATGGATACTGCGATGTCTTGGCTGCGGCCGGGAGCGAGTGTCGCGGTGGACGCGCTGAGCGTCGTGGATTCCAGCGCGTTCTCGACGCTGAGGGAATATGTCTCGGTGAAGTTGTGCGGGTTGGCCAGGGACGCAGTGAATGTCGCGCGCTGGCAGGGATAGACTGTCGCATCGCTGCCGGCGAGCGTGAGCTGGGCGTTCTCGGCAGTCACACCCGCGATCGTGACTGGCAGGACTTGGCGCTTGCCTGAGACCGTATCGACGACGATCTGCAGGGTGCTGTCAGATCCGTCGCAGGGCATGGCGAGATGGACGGGGATGGTCGCGGATGTTCCCGCGTTGAGGATGAAGGGAGATTTGACGGCGGCTTTGCGGATGTAGGCGACGCCCGCATCTGCGAATCCGACGCTGTAGCCCGAGGGGATGTCGCCGGTGTTGGTGATGCTGAATGAGAAGTCACCGCTCGCGCAGCGGAAGAGCTGGACGGGGGATGGAGCGCTGATGGCGTATGATTCAGTGAATGCGGCCGCGGGAAGGGCGCAGAGCAGCAGCAACAGAGAAAGGGCCGCTGCGGTGCGTGCTGTCGTTTCCCCCAGACTCAACTGATATCCCCTCGATCGGATGGATGGAATGAATAAATGAAATCAATAATACGGCTTGCTGCTCTTGTCGCCGCGGAGGCGGGAGAGGCCCGTCACCGCAGCCAGGACCACGAGAAGGCCCAGGAGGACGATGAAGAGCACTTCGACCACGGTCTTCCAGGACAGGTCGACCGGCGCGGAGGCCACGTTCGCGGTCACGATACCCTGGTAGAGGATACCGCTGCCGCTGGAGATCGTGGCGGTGAGCGTCTGCGCGCCAAGAGGCATGTCGCTCGACGGCGTCACGAACAGGTACAGGGTCGTGGACTGGCCGCGCTGGAGCACGACCGTGCTGGTCGGGCTGACACGGATGTCGAAACCCTGCGGAGCTGCCGCGGAGAGCGTGAAGCTGCGGGCGGCGCTGCCGGTGTTGGTGAAGGTCACTGGGAAGATGCCGCTCGTGCCTGCGTTGATCGTCTCGAGCTGGCTGCCCCAGGTGACCGCGACCGGGCTTGCGGAGCTGCCGGAGGGCTGCGGGATGCTGCCAGTGCCGCTGTCGCTGCCTGCGCCGGTGTTGACGCTGCCGCACATCGGGTTTGCGATGACGGTCAGGCTGCCGCGGACCATGTCAGTCTTGCGGCGGCCGTCGTTGAACTGGGCGTAGGTCTCGGTGGTGTAGACGCCGGGTTCGGCGCAGAGGGGGACGCGGAGGAACATCTCCTCGGTCTCTTCCTGCTCGTCGGCATCGAGTTCATCGAGGTAGTCGGCGACTGTGAGGCCGAGCTCGGGCACGCTGAAGACGACTTTGACATCGTCTTGGTCGCGCTGGCCGAAGTTCTCGATGCGCACCGTGGTCAGGAGGGCGGAGCCTGCGCGGACGGCGGTGTGCGGGTTGACGATGACATCCTTGACGCGGACGTCATGGCGTTCGGCGTCGAGGAAGAGGTTGTAGCTCTGGATGACTTCCGTGCTGTCGCGGTCGGAGACGATGAGGCGGAGTTTGTACTCGTCCACATCGACGTCATCCGAGAGGCGGAGCGTGAGCGTCTTGACGTAGGTGACGTTGGCCTTCATGTCGAAGGGGCCGACGCTGTCGCTGAGGCGCTCTTCGGCGAGGTCATTGAACTCGTAGCCGGAGATGAACCCCTGGAGTTCGACCTCGCTGAGGTCAGAGTCTGCGATGAGCTCGACGCGGACGTCGAACTCTTCGCCGCGGACGATGTCGAGGCGGTTGGCGGCGTTGGCGAGCAGCTCGGTGCCGTCGACCTTGACTTCTGCAAGGGTCAGGGGCAGTGCGAGCGCTGCTGTGGCGCAGATTGCGACCATCAGGCACATGAGTGCGATCTTGAGTGGATTCATGGTGTTTGTTCACCCTCTTCTTTTTTGGTTTGGAGGTCAGAAGCGCATGCCTTATAAAGCTATCGGTTTTAACTCCTACAGAGTAGCGTCATCAAGGAGTCATCTAAAAAGGGCGAAAGAAGGGCGTTTATTTAAAAATAATATAAAAAGACCTCAGAAGCCCAGCGACCGGCCAAGGCGCCAGACCCACGCAGACCCCTCACAGGCAGCCACGGGGGCCCTCGCCCACCAGTAATCGACTGTCGCGGCCTCCTCAGGATGCCTCTCGCGCATGCGCCGCTCGATCGGTGCCACGTACTCATCGAAGAGCCGAGCCAGGAAGTTCGGCTTCTTCGGGGCAGGCGCAGGAATCGGGACAGCCGGAGGCTCCTCCACCAAGACCTCCAAAGGAACCGGCGCGGGTTGCTGCTCAGGGGCATGCACGGGTTCGGGCACGGATGGGGCGGGAGGTTGAGGCGTCGGAGCCGGACTCGCGGCCATCGCAGGCTCGCGGAAGGGATACAAAGACTCCCAATCCACCAGACCATCCTCAGCACCATAGCCATCCTCCGCAGTGTGGAAGGTAGGCAGGAGAGGCTCTTTGACCGCAACAGGAGCCTTCTTGGCCTTGTAGCATCCTTTGATCATGTCAGTGAGGTTCCCGAGCTGCTCCTGGACGTACGCGGCGTTCTTGACGCGGCCGACCGCGTATGTGCCTGCGCTGTGCAGGTATGCCTTGCCGTCGTCGCCGATGCGCCAATCATTGGCAGAGCTCGCGTCGATCTCATTGTACCGCGAGATGACGCCGCGGTTGAGGCGGAACAGGTAGAGCAACGCGGATCTGTCGAGGGCGTCCGCGTTGCGCGCGACAGCCTCCTTGACAGCGTCGAGGCGTTTCTCCCAGCTCCAGCCCCTCTTGGTGTAGAGCTGCGTGATGCTCTCGAGCATCTGCTGAGATGCGTCCGCGACGCCTGAGGCATGACGGGAGCGGAGGTCGTTGATCGCGGCATTGAGTGCGTAGATTTTCGGCATGGTTTTCACCTGGATCGCAAGATATCCGGCCGCGATATGAACTTCCCCTTAAGGTTATCGCCGCACCCGCCCGCCATCTTAATATATAGCGAACAAGTTGGGAACGCCATGATCGCGATCGCCGGCGCAGGGCCGTCCGGAACCTACCTGGCCTACCTGCTCGCAAAGCAAGGCCACGATGTGCACGTCTTCCACGACAGCAACATCATCGGCCTGCCCATCCAGTGCACAGGCCTCGTCACCGAAGAGCTGTTCAAGCTCGTGCCACACTCAAAGGAGTACATCGTCAACACGCTCGACGGAGCAACCATCCACGGACCCGCAAGCACCGTCACCATCCCTCTCAAGGAATACGTCATCTGCCGCAGACGCTTCGACAACCACCTCGCAGACATGGCCCGCGCCGCCGGCGCGCGCATCCACCTCGGCCACCGCCTCATCGGCATCGAAGGGAAGACAGCCATCCTCCGCCATGAAGGCAAACGCATCGAGCGGCCTTTCGACATCCTCATCGGCGCGGACGGTCCGCGCAGCGCAGTCGCCCAGGCCGCAGGCCTCGCACGGCCGCGGCGATTCTGGATAGGCCTGCAGGCGACGCTCAAAGGATCATTCGATGCGAAGAAATTCTCCGCGCACTTCGGCGACTGCGCCCCTCAGTTCTTCGGCTGGGTCGTCCCCGAGAGCGGGAGCGTCGCGCGCGTCGGCGTCGCCACCGAACACAAGACCCGCGAGCATTTCGAAGCGTTCCTCTCCCGGATTGGCGGCGAAGTCATCGAGCGGCAGGCAGGGCCCATCCCAATATATGATGGCAAGCAGCGAGCCGCGGATCCCGCGCGGGGCATCTATCTCGTAGGCGACGCCGCAGGCGTGGTCAAGGCGACGACCGGCGGCGGCATCATCACAGGCATGCTCTCCTCCAAAGCCCTCGCAGAGGCCATCCAGCGGGGCGGCGACTACGAAGCCGCGCTACGCCCGCTCCGGCGCGAATTGTGGATCCACCAACGCATCCGGCGCTCGCTCAATAGATTCCGAGGCAAAGACTACGACAGGCTCATCGGCCTGATGGGCAACCGCCGCGTCAAGGATATCCTCGCCGCGCACCCGCGCGAATTCCCCTCCCGCTTCATGCTCAAGCTGCTCGCCGCAGAGCCGCGCCTCCTCTCCTTCGCGCGCTTCGCAATCTAAGGTGCAATAAGTTTTTAAGCCGGACCAGTTTGCGCGGACCCACGCAACCATGGCTGCCGAGAATCACGAGGACGAGCTCAAGCTCCCCGACATCAAAGGCTGGTTCTCGAACTGGGGCAAGAAGAGCGACGAAAAACCGCACGCGGAGCACAAACCCCACGCCAAAGCGCATGAGAAGGCTCCGAGCGATGACGAAGAGATCAGCATCGACTGGAGCCGCATCAAATCATTCTTCACAGGCATGTTCAGCGGCGCGAAGAAGACCGCCAGCCAGGACAAGGAAGACAGCATAGACTGGCAGTCCCTCAAATCATTCGCCGTCCGCAACGCCACTCTTCTCATCCTCATCGCGCTCCTCGTGATGCAATTCGTCCCAAACGACGGCATGTGGCCCTGGGGCGGCGTGTGGATGCGCGCGCAAGGCAAAGACCTGCCGATCACCAACGACTGGGCGCGCGATACCGTCCACAACTCCATCCGCTCGCAGCTGCGCGGAAGCATCGCTGACCAATACCCTCACCTGCCCGACGCAAACAAGAACACCCTCGTCGAAGAGCAGCTCCAGCAGATACTCTCCCAGCAGCAGGCGAGCGTCGACACGCAGATCGAAGCGACAGCAGGCTACTTCCGGAGCAGGTTCCAGTACGAAGAAGGCGGCAGGAGCTATCCCTACATGCCCGACATCGACCCATATGTCTATGTCCGGTACGCCAAGAACTATCTCGCGCACGGCTACATCGGCGACGAGATGACCGCCGACGGCCGCCAGATCGACAACCACCAGTTCGCGCCCCTCGGCAATGAGATCACCGGCAAGACGCTCCATCCCTACGTGCTCGCCTACATCCACAAGATCGCTTCCGTCCTCTCCCCCGGCATCCCTCTGTTCCAGAGCACGGCGTACATGCCGCTGATCTTCATGCTCCTCGCCATGATACCTGCGTTCTTCATAGCCCGCAGGTACGGCGGCAACCTCGCAGGCGTCATCGCCGCCACCGCGCTCATCGTCCATCCCGCTCTCACCGGCCGCACGGTCTGGGGCCACGCGGACACCGACTCCTACGTCATCTTCTTCCCGCTCATGATCGTCTGGCTCTTCCTCGAATCCTACGACCAGAAAGAACAGTGGAAACGGCTCGGCCTCGGCGCGCTCGCCGGCTTCTTCGTCGGCATGTTCGCCTTCTCCTGGGGCGGCTGGTGGTACATCTTCGACTTCATCATCGGCGTCATCGCTCTCCACTTCGCCTGGCGACTCTACCAACACCGCAAGCACATCACCGCCTACCTCAAAGGAGAGGAGACAAAAACAATCCTCATGGCGGTCGGCGCGTTCATCCTCGCCGCAGGACTCTTCGTCACGCTCTTCGCCAGCTTCGAATCGTTCTGGAGCGCGCCCACTTCGCCGCTGCGCTTCCGCGTCTTCAAGGCAGCCGCGCACGCCACCCTCTGGCCCAACGTGTATACGACTGTCGCAGAGCTCAACCCCATCAGCGTCCAGGGAGTCATCAACCAGTTCGGCACGCTCCCCATGCTGCTCGCCGCTCTCGGCGCATTCGGCAGCATGTTCCTCCCGAACAAGAGCGGGAAGAAAGACGTCCGTTTCGGCATCCTCCTCATCCTCTGGTTCCTCGCGACCCTGTATGCCAGCACGCAGGGCATCCGCTTCGTCATGCTCATGGTGCCCGCCTACGCGCTCGCATTCGGCACGTTCTGGGGCATCATCGACGGACCCGTCGCGGTCTGGGCCAAGAAGCACCTGAGCATCCCCCGCGTCGCCACGACACTCATCATCATCGCCATCACTCTCTTCTTCCTCATGGGCCCCGTGCGAGGATCGTACGGCCAGGGAAGGGGAGACATCCCGATCATCAATGACGCATGGTGGACGTCGCTCACCGCGATCAAGGACAACAGCAGCAGCGACGCCATCATCACGTCCTGGTGGGATTTCGGCCACCACTTCAAGTACATCGCCGACCGCCCCGTGACATTCGACGGCGGCTCGCAAAACACACCCATCGCGCACTGGGTCGGCAAGCTGCTCCTCACAGACGATGAGAAGCTCTCGGCAGGCATTCTGCGCATGCTCGACTGCGGCAGCAACATGGCGTTCAACAAGACGGCAGAGGTCGAACGCAATCCCACCAAAGCTGTCGCGCTCCTCTACCTCATCGTCAAGCAGGACCGCGCTGACGCGAAGAAGACGCTTCTCTCCAAAGGGTTCAGCGACGGCCAGGCAGACGCAGTCCTTGAGTACTCACACTGCGACGCGCCCGAAGGCTTCCTCATCACCAGCGACGACATGGTGGGCAAGAGCGGCGTATGGGGCCACTTCGGCAGCTGGGACTTCCTCCGTGCGGACCTGTGGAACAATGTACGCCACATGGGCAGCGCGCAAGCGATCGAATACCTGCAGCGCGAGTACAACATGAGCGCCGCGATGGCCGAATCAAGCTATTTCGAAGCCAAGTCGATCCTCAATGAAGGCGAAGCCAACACGTGGATCGCCCCCTGGCCCAGCTTCGCCACCGGCGTGAGCGGCTGCCAGGTCGTCAACACCACGACCATCCAGTGCGACAACGGCCTCGTCGTCGACGGTGACAATGTCCTGATCAGGACCGCGCAAGGCCAAGGCACCCCGCAGGGCCTCGCCTACATCGACAAGCGCGGCAAGTACAAATACCTCAACATCAGCAATAGCACCACCAATGTCGAAGCGGCAATGTGGCCGACGAAAGACGGCTACGCGAGCTTCTTCGCCGCGGCGCCGATGGCGCGAAGCATGTTCGCCCGCCTCTTCTACATGGAAGGCCACGACCTGCGCTACTTCGACCACTTCCGCACCGAGCGCGAGATCACCGGCAACACCATCATCGTCTGGAAAGTCGATTGGAACGGCAGCACGCAGAACATCATGAACTCCGTCCGCAAGCCGAGCAACGTCAGCGAGGGCGTCGAGGTGGAGGTCGATTACATCGGTTGGGTCGACGGCGGCACCGTGTTCGACAGCAGCATCGAGAACTGGCAGGCGCAGGGCGTCACGAGCAACACGCCGATCCCCTCGACGGGCACGCGGCCCATCACATATGTCGTCGGTGCGCGCAATGTCATCCCCGGCTTTGAGAGCCGCCTGATGAACGCGACCGTCGGCGAGACACGCACAATCCAAATCCCCGCAGAGGAAGCCTACGGCACAGACCCAAGCACGCACCCGCTCGCCAACAGGACCCTGCACTTCAGGGTCAAGATCCGGGATCTGCGCGTAGCATGAGCACGACAGCACAGCAGTGGGTCCGCAACAGGCCGTGGCAGGATTGGGCCTTCGCGGCAGTCATCGTTCTCGCGATATCCTATTATGCTGGCGCTTTCGGCGCGTTCCAGCACCTGCCCGGCCCGCTCTTCGGCGGCGACATCTACTACCATTACGGGCACATCCTGCACATCTACGAATTCAACAATCCGATGAGCAGCTCCCACTATGCGGGAGAGTATGAGCATTACGCATGGTTCTCCCACCTGCTCGGCGCCATATTCGCGCGCATCACAGGAATGGAGCCGCTCAACGCAGCCATCTGGTTCGGGCCGCTCATCGGCCTCGCAGGCATGCTCGTGATGTACCTGCTCGGACAGCGCTTCCTCGGCAACCGCGCGCTCGGCCTGCTGCTCGCCCTCTCCTGGCTGAGCATCGGCAGGATTCCTTCGCCGACGCCCACCGCCTTCGCGACGGCGCTGCTCAACCCTCTGCTGGTGCTCCTTGTCTACACCGCGCGAAGCAAACGAGAGACGCTCGCGGCAGGCGTTGTGTACGGCATCGCCGGCCTGTCCCATACCGTCAGTTTCCTCGGCGGCGCCATCTTCATCGGCATCGTCGCGATCCTCAGGACTCTCGAAGCGAGGAGGAACAATGAAGCGTGGACGCGGGCGCTGACTGCGCAGGCCAGATGGATCGGACTCATGGCGCTCGTCGCAGTCCCCATCGCGCTTCTATACTGGGGACCGCCCGCGCTGGTGTACCACGGCCACACGCCCAACAACTGGCAGGAATATACTGGTCGCGGCCTCGAAGGCCTCACCCCCGCATTCCTGTGGCAGAACTTCTGGGACACGCTCTGGGCATCACCAGCCGGCGAGCCGACAGGCATTCTCGGAGCTATTTTCGGCATCCTCCCTCACCCCGTCACGCTCCTCAACCTCCTCGCGCTCATCGGCTTTGGCGTCTCGGTTCTCCTGTGGCGCAAAAACGGCCTGCCGCTGCTCGTCATGCTCACAGGCCTCCTCGGCCTCGCGCATCCCTGGCTGACGCTGCCGATCATCGGCACGTCCTTCGGCTATTACCGCTTCGGCATCTTCCTCTACCTCGCCCGGGCGCTCTTTGTCATCCTCGGCATCGCCACGCTCTACAAGGCGGCGAAGAATCCGGGCGCCAGATGGGCAGTCACGCTCCTGAGCCTGCTCGTGCTCATCGCCGCCGCGAGCAGCGCATTCCAGGCATACGACCAGGACAGATGGGCGCAGGCAGGCCGGAATATCGACGGCGGCACCAAAGCGATCATCGACCTCGGTAATTTCGCGCGGGAGAACCTGCCGGCGGACTCCGTGGTCCTCGCGGCGCACGGCGAGAGCGCGTTCGCATTCAACGCCGCATCCGGCATGAAAGTCATGCACATGCGCATCACGCACGCGAGCCCGTTCGTCGACGCCAACATGCGCATCGCGGACGCGGCGATCATCCTCTACGGCAACGATACGCAGAAGAGGCAAGAGCTCATCCGCGAGTACGGCGTGACCCATATCTACGCTGATTTCTATTCGGCGCAGAGCATCAACAACTGCCTGGCTGCGTGGGACCGCTTTAACGACCCCTCCGCCGCCGATGCGTCCTATGACTGCCTCCGCGTGAGCAATACGTCGCTCGCGCCCTACCTGCGCAGGTACGGCATCGATACCAAGACCGTCCATGCGAGGATGGACATCGCCTCCAGCCTCGCGCCGACCTATGATCTCGTCATCATCAAGCCCACGAACGTGACGCTCCCTGCGCGGCAGGTGTCTCCCGCGAGCATCCCCGCGCCCGTCGCGCTCTACGCGCTCACCATCGGATAATATTTATAAACCGACACGGAAGGGAATGAGGCATGCCGCACAAGCGCAACGTCATCGCCGCCATCCCCGCCTATAACGAAGCGAGCAGGATAGGGCCGGTCATCCGCAAGGCGCTTGAGCATGTGGATGAAGTCGTGGTCGTCGATGACCACTCACGCGACGATACACTGCGCGTCGCGACCGACGCAGGGGCCACCGCAGTCAGGCTCGTCACCAACATGGGCGCGGGCTTCGCGACACGCGTGGCCTGCGACGCAGCAGTGCGCCATGGCGCGGATGTCATCGTCACCATCGATGCCGACGGCCAGCACGACCCCGCCGAGATCCCCCGCATCGTCAAGATGCTTGAGGACAGGAAGGTCGATGTGGTGTTCGGGGCCCGCCCGCGCGATGTCAACATGCCGCTCTTCAAACGCATCGGCAACGGCGGCCTCTCATTCATCTGCCGCATCCTCTTCGGCATCAGGATCACGGACTCACAGACGGGTTTCCATGCGTTCACGCCTGAGGGCTACCGCAAGATCAGATGGATATCCGACCGCTACGGCATGGTCTCCGAGATCGTGGCGAACGTTGCCCGCAACAAGGCATCGTACGCCGAGGCGCCCATCAAGACAATCTATGTCGGCAAGGTCGCAGGCATGGGCGTCAAAGACGCGATCAAGGCAGTGATGAGCATGATTTCCTGGAGGTTGCGCAGATGGTGATGACAATCACGCAAGTCGTGGCACTGCTCTTCGGCGTCTTCATGCTGTTCATGACATGGCGGTTCTACCGCAAGCGCAGGCTGTCATGGGTCGAATTCGCCCTGTGGTTCTGCTTGTGGTGCGGACTTGTCGTCGCCATACTGCTCTTCAATACCATCGCGGCGTTCTCTCAGCAAGTGCTCGACGTCGAACCGTTCGACCTGTTCGTCCTCATCGGCATCTTCGCTCTGCTCGGCATCGCGTTCACCTTTCACAACCAGCTCAAGGTGCAGCAGAAGAAGATGAATGAGATGACCGAGGAATTGGCGAAGCGCGAACTTGACCATGGCACCCGCAAACATTCTTAGCATCGACGTCGAAGAGTGGTTCCACTACGAGTACTTCCTCAGGCACGGCCCTCCGCAGCGTCCGCTGCTCGACAAAGTCATGCCGACGCTGCTCAAAATCCTCGCCGAGCGCAACACGCGGGCGACGTTCTTCTGCGTCGGCGAAGTCATGCGCGATGAGCCGCACATCATCGAGATGATACGCGATGAGGGCCATGAGATCGGCTCGCACAATTTCGTCCACAAACCGCTGTGGCAGTTCGAGAGCAAGGCAGCTATCGAGAAAGACCTGCTCAAATCAATCAAGATGACTAAGACGCTCACGGGCAAGAGACCACGAGGGTACAGAGCGCCGTACTTCAGCATCGATTCGCGCAATCCTTGGATGATGCAGCTCCTCTCCGATCTCGGATTCGACTACGACGCGAGCCTCTTCCCGCGCAAGACGCCGCTCTACGGAGCGCCTGAAGCGCCGCTCGGCGTGTACAAGCCCGCGATGAAGAGCATCTTCAAACACGACCCTGATGGAGAGCTCTGGGAATACCCCATGAGCGTCTATGGACCGCTACGCATCCCCTTCTCCGGAGGGTTCTACCTGCGCAGCATGCCTCTCCCTATCGCGAAATACATGCTACGCTCGCTCAACAAGAAGGGCCGGCAGGGCATCGTCTACTTCCATCCCTGGG
This sequence comes from uncultured Methanosarcinales archaeon, assembly GCA_964445485.1. Classification (GTDB taxonomy): domain Archaea; phylum Nanobdellota; class Nanobdellia; order Woesearchaeales; family ARS49; genus CAYUPS01. The sequence goes on from CAYUPS010000002.1 coordinate 82,089, forward strand.
AGATGCATGCTCCCGTGCCCAAGGTCGCGGGACTGAGCGCATTCGAGAAATTCGTGACGAATACAGGCGTTTCGACCCTCGGACGCAAACTCGCAAGCTTATTAAAGAGCTCGCGGTTTGGAGCGTTCGAAGAAGATCTCCTGGAGAGAACATGACTCAAGAAACCTGCCTGGTCACCGGCGGCGCCGGCTTCATCGGCTCGCACCTGTGCGAGCGCCTCCTGCGCGACGGCTACAAGGTCGTCTGCCTCGATGACATGAGCACGGGCCAGGCCCATCATCTTGACGAGTGCAAAAAGAGCAGGCATTTCACTTTCATCAGGGGCGATGCCAATGATGCCAATGACCTCGCGTCCGCTTTTGCTCAGAAGCCGGATTTCGTCTTCCACTATGCCGCCCTTGTCGGCGTGCAGCGCACCATCGACAACCCGAACAAGGTTCTTGACGATGTGAATGGCATCAACAAGATAATGGAGCTGTCTCGCGACGCGAAAGTCAAGCGCGCCATCTTCGCGTCATCCTCCGAAGTCTACGGTGAACCTGTTGAGCTGCCTGAGAAAGAGGACGGCCTCGTCAACCCCCGTATGCCTTATGCGGTCGTCAAATTGTACGGCGAGAAACGCTTCAAGGCTGCGTACGATCAGTATAAGGTGCCGACAGTCTCATTGCGCTTCTTCAACGTGTACGGTCCCCGCCAGGACGGCACGCCCTATGGCTTCGTCACGAGTATCTTCATCAAGCAGGTCCTGCAGGGCAAGAGGCCCACCATCCTCGGCGACGGCACGGCCACACGGGACTTCGTCTACATCGATGACAATATCGAAGCTGCCCGGCTCGCCATGCACAATACCAACATGGTCGGACAGGTCATCAATGTCGGCAAAGGCGACCGCACCACGATCAAAGAGCTCGCAGAATCAGTCATCAAGGCTGCGGGCATGGAAGGCAAGCTCACGCCGGAATACCTGCCAGCGCGCCCGCACGACATCCTGCACCGCACACCCGACTGCACCAAGATCCAGAAACTCCTCGGCTTCAAGCCTCGCACCACTCTTGAGGAAGGCCTCAGCAAGACTCTCGCATGGTACAAGAGCCGCACGACCCCTTAAAGGCATCGCACGCGCTGGGCATCTTCCTGGTCGTGAGCGCCGTATTCTTCTCCGCGTTCCTCGCATCAGGCGATTATTGGGGCGTCCGTGACTGGGGTTTCCACAATTACATGAACGCGGCGTCCCGCGAGATCCTCCTCACTTTCGGCCAGATACCCCTGTGGGATCCGTACCGCTGCGGCGGCAATGTTCTGCTCGCGCATCCGGAAGCACCCATTTTCGGCATCCCCTTCCTGCTCTTCCTGATCCTCAACAGCACGCTCGCGTTCAAGCTTGGCCTCGTCATCGAAGCGGCGATCGGCATGCTCGGCATGTGGCTGCTCGCGAGACATCTCGGCGTGCGCGGCTGGTCATCCTTGCTCCCGCCGCTCATCGGCATCCTCAACTCCAGCATCTTCCTCTACAGCGCGGAGGGCAACTTCTGGGCGCGCGCCATAGTATGGTTCCCTTTCCTTATCTATTTCCTGCTCAAGTGCGAAGAAAGCAGGTTCTATGCTGTGCCGGCCGCGCTCAGTGTTCTCCTGATGCTGCTCGGCACGAACATCTACGCATTTGCAGTCGCGCTCTTCGCGATCGGTGCCTTCGCTCTCGCGGATTCGCTGCTGCGACGCAGATTGACCTACGTCAAGACCGCCGCGATCATCGTGGCGCTCATCATCCTCCTCGGCGCTTTCAAGATCTTCCCGCTCGCCCACTACGCGCTCCAATTCCCCGAATACCGCGCTGACGGAGAGAGCGGCTATTCCTGGTCGTCGCTCATGACTGGCCTGCTCGACCGCGACCAAGGCCCGTACGCTCCGCACCGCTTCCCCGACAACAGGTCATTCTACCATCACGGCGCTTACATCGGCTGGCTGCCGTTCCTCATCGGATTACTCGGTCTCGCGCTCTACTGGCGCAGGCAGATCCGGCTCAGCATAGTCTTCCTCCTGACAATGTTCCTCGCGTTCGGGAACAACGCATTCCTCAACGTATACGCGATCATCAAGCTCACGCCGCCGTTCTCGGCGTTCCATGAGGCCACACGGTTCCTCCCGCTCGCGCTCGTGATCTTCGGCGTGTTCGCAGGTCTTGCGCTCTCGCGTTTCGAGAGGGTGCGCATCAGCATGGGCGGGAAAACCATGAGTGACGGACTGCGCACAGCGATCGTCCTCGGCATCATCCTCATCGCCGCGGCAGACATGTATTTTGTCAACACGGCACAGATGGGCAAGGTATTCATCGCGCCGCCAATAGATCCTGGTGCGCGCGCAGCCGACTTCGAGCAGGCGAACATGCCCTACGGCCCGAACCCGTGGCCCGACGGACAGCTCGCGCCTGTGCGAGACATGCTCTACTACAATGTGTGGGGCCACGGCATGTACATCAACTTCCTGCGCGGCAGGGGAACACCCCGCGGCTACTGCCACGGCAACGTCGGCATGAACGCGACACCGCGGATTCTCGAGAACGGCAGCGAGAACGAGGCGTACCGCGGCGAGGTATACCTCTTGAGCGGCAATGGCACGGCGAGAGCCAGCTTCAGCCCGGAGAGGGTCACCATTGATGTCGGGGCCGAGGGTCCTGATCTGCTCATCCTCAACCAAAATTACTATGATGAGTGGCGCGTCGATGGCGGCACGGGCGCGTTGGAGTCGTACAACGGCCTTCTCGCAGTCCCTGTCGATGCGCAGACAAGAAGCGTGACCTTCTATTACTCGAAGAAGATCTTCCTCATAGGACTCCTGGTATCGGCCGCGACAGCCATCTGCCTCTGGCTGTGCTGGAAGAAGAGGGACGCGCTCGGGCAGAAGTTCTCCTGGTTCACCATCTGAAAAGTGAGCGGGCGTAGAGCAGTATGTGCTTCATCTTGATCTTGCTCGTGCCGCCGGTGCGCAAGCCGAAATCATACAGGACCTCATCGACGCGTGTCTTGCGCGGGAGGAGTTTCAGATAGTCGAAGAGCACTTTGTATCCTTTCGGTTCGAATTTCCTCACATTGAGCGTGACGTATTTCTTGAACAGGTCCGTGCGCGCGGCGAAGAACCCCGACATGGTGTCCTTCGTCATGGCGCCGCCAATGAACAGCCGTATGCGGCCGAGCATGACCGCGGTCCAGCTCATGAGCTTGCGATGCCACGGCCACGGGACATGCACTTTATTGCGCCGTCCAACAACGACCTGCGCGCCGGCGAGAAGGCGCTCGCGCAATTCCTTGATCTTCTCAGGGGGGTGCTGCATGTCGCCATCGATGACTGCGAAAAAAGGAGTCTTTGTCTTGAGCGCGGCATCCACGATGCTGATGGTCAGGCCGTGCACCTTCTCATTGCCCCGGTCCAAGAGATCGATGTGAGGGTGCTTCTTATGGTATTCGCGGACTATCTCGCGCGTCCTGTCTTTTGAGCCGTCATCAGCGACGACGACATTGATGCGGGGATACAGCCTGAGGAGCAGGTCGAGGAGCTTACCGATGTTGGCCTCCTCGTTGAATGTCGGGATGATGACGGTCGTATCCTCGTACCCCATGGCCGGACGGGAGATGCATAATCTTTATAAGGGTATCCCTGATAAGCCGAACCCTCCATATCGGGGGAGTCACGACGGATGCAGAAGCTCTTTATCGTCATCGCGGCATATAACGAAGGCAACGGGATCACGAAGGTGGTCAAATCCCTGCACGCCGCCAAATACAAGAATGTGGTCGTTGTCGATGATGGCAGCGCAGATGACACGGGAGCGCAGGCGGCCAAGGCCGGCGCGACAGTCCTGACGCACAATGTCAACCGCGGCCAGGGCGCCGCCCTCAAGACCGGCATCGATTACGCGCTGGGCAGAGGCGCGGACATCATCGTGACGTTTGACGCGGACGGGCAGCACCGCATCGAGGACCTCCCCGCCATGATCGCGCCGGTCGCATCCGGCCAGGTCGATATCACCATCGGATCCCGCTTCATCGGCGATGGCGCAAAGCACGTGCCGCTCTCGCGCAGGATACTCCTCAAAGGCTCTGTGCTGATCGTGTGGCTCTTCTACGGCGTGCGCATGACTGACGCCCACAACGGCTTCCGCGCCATGTCCCGCAAGGCTGCGCAGGCGATACAGATCACGTGCGACCGCATGGCGCACGCCTCCGAGATCATCGAAGAGATCCACACCAGGCACCTGCGCTACAAGGAAGTGCCAGTCATCATCCTCTACACTGACGAGACGATGCGCAAGGGCCACGGCGGCATCGGACAGGCGCTGAAAGTGCTGTGGAACATGGTCAGCAAGAAAATCATGAGGTGACGACAATGATGACAATCATCCAATGGGCAGTCATTATCTTCGCGAGCTTTGCATGGAGCAGGGTGCTCCTGCGATTCAAGGACAAGAGGCTCACCCCCGGCGAGCTCCTTTTCTGGAGCGGCATCTGGGGCGCGGCAATCGTCATAGCGGTCCTGCCGGGAATCGCTGCGTTCATCTCCGAATGGGTGGGCATCAGGCGCCCGATCGATGTCGCCGTGTACGCAGGCATCATCCTGCTCTTCTACATGCTGTTTCGGCTCTATGTGCGCGTCGAACAGATTGACCGCAACGTGACGAAGCTCGTGCGCAGCATCGCAATCAGCACTCCACGCAAGCCGCAATAGAACGATGAACATCCCCCTGTACCGGATCATCGACCGCGTTGTCGGCGCGCCGCTCTGCCTCCTCCTCGGGACGCTGAGCAAAATCCGCCCGGCACCGACAAGAAAACCCCGCGCAATCCTGGTCATCAAGCTGTGGGCGCTCGGCGACAGCATCATCTCGCTCCCGATGATACGCGCGCTCAGGCAGGAGTATCCTGATGCGAGGATAGACGTGCTCTGCCGGGACAGGAACAAAGCAGTCTACCAAGGCATCAAGGATATAGACGCAGTCAGGCTCTTCGAGATGCGCAATGTGACTGATCTCGCGCGCATGCTCAGGCAGTATGATGCCGCGATCGACACGGAGCCGTACCTGAACCTCAGCGCGCTCATCAGCGGGTGGGCCGCTCCTCGCAGGGCGGGCTTCAGGCACGGCATGCGACGCATTCTCTACACTGACAAGGTTCCGTTCCTGCGCGTGCGTCACATGGTCCTCAACTACCTGGCGCTCGCCAAGACGCTCGGCGCGACAAAAGAGTTCACCAAACTCATCCCTCTCCCTATCCGCAAAGAAGATGTTCAAGCGGTCGATACATTCATGCGAGAGAGCGGCATCGGCCCAAAGGAAACCATCATCGTGATGCATCCGTGCGCTGCCGAGAGCGCGCGCAGCAGGATGTGGCCAAAGGAGCGTTACGCCACTGTCGCGGACAGGCTCATCGAGAAATACCGTGCGAAAATAGTCCTCACCGGCGTGCGCAATGAGGCAGCATACAATGAGAGCGTCATCGCGCTCATGAAGCATAAGGCTGTGAATGCCGCGGGAAAGCTGTCGCTTGGCGGAGCCGCAGAGCTCCTCAACCGCGCAGACCTTGCCATCGCGAACGACACAGGCACGATGCATCTCGCCGCAGCGCAAGGCACAAGGACCATCGGCCTCTTCGGACCCAACGTCCCCTCGCTCTGGGCGCCCTACGGCCCCGGCAACATCGCGCTCTACCACAAGGTCTGGTGCAGCCCGTGCATCATCAACGAGAAAGGCAGGGCGCCAGACTGCATACGCACGACGGATCGATACGAATGCATGAGACTCATCAGCGTCGAAGAAGTGATGGAGGCGGCAGGGAAATGTCTACGCACGAGATGATCGGACAGCAGATACGGGATTCCATCGCGGTCAAGAACGCAGTGCTCGAGACGCTCATCCCCGCCATAGAACTGACGGGAAATCTCCTCGTGCAGGCGCTCAAGAGCGGCAAGAAGGTGCTCGTGTGCGGCAACGGCGGATCGGCAGCTGATGCGCAGCACATCGCCGCAGAGCTCACCGGCAGGTTCGAGACAGAACGGCACCCGCTCCCCGGTATTGCGCTGAGTGTCGACACCTCCGCGCTGACCGCCATCGGAAACGATTACGGCTTCGAGAACGTGTTCGAGCGGCAGGTGCGCGCGCTCGGCAACGAAGGCGATGTGCTTATCGCCATCTCCACCAGCGGCAACTCTCCCAACTGCATCAAAGCGATCGAGGCCGCGCATGCCAAACGCATGGGCATCATCTGCCTGACGGGCAGAGACGGCGGCCGCATGGCGAAAATGGCCGGCGTGAGCGCAGCCATCGTGCCGTCAGCCACAACGAGCAGGATACAGGAATCCCATCTTCTCATCTATCATATCTGGTGCAAGATGATTGACGAGGCCTATCGATGAGCGAATTCAACGCGGACGCCATCATCGGCCGCTTCGAAGGCAGACGGGTCATCGTCATCGGCGATTTGATGCTCGACCGCTACCTCTGGGGCGAAGTGACACGCATCTCCCCCGAGGCGCCCGTGCCCGTCGTCCATGTCAAGAGGGAGACCGCCGCGCCAGGCGGTGCCGCGAACGCAGCGTGCAATGTGGCCGCGCTGGGCGCGCACTGCACCGCCATAGGCATCATCGGCACCGACAACGCAGGAGACCTCCTCCTCTCCTCAATGAAGGAGAAAGGCGTCGATATCAGCAAAATCATACGTCTTGAGAGCGTGCGCACAATCGAGAAGACGCGGGTCATGGGCGGAGCGCAACAGCTCACCCGCGTCGATTTCGAGGAGCCTCTCAAGGGAAGCGAGCATAACGCGGCGATCTTGGATGCGCTGCGCAAGGCATATCCCGCGGACGCCATCATCCTCTCAGACTACACCAAAGGCCTCCTGAACCCGCAGCTGGTGAGCAGCATCCTCGCCCTCGGCATCCGCACCATCGTCGATCCCAAGCCAGCGAGCATCGGGCTCTACAAAGGAGCGTTCCTCGTCAAGCCCAACGCTGACGAAGCGGAGAAGGCCACAGGCATCTCATGCAAAGACGATGCGGGCGTGGAGAAAGCGGGAGCAGCGCTTCGCGACACGCTCAACGCAAACATCCTGCTCAGCAGGGGGAAAGACGGAATGAGCGTGTTCTCCACCGACGGGACTGTGCAGCACGCGCCCACGCTCGCCAAAGAGGTCTTCGACGTGACCGGCGCCGGCGATACTGTCGTCGCGACGGCAGCGGTGGCCCTCTCGGCAGGAGCCTCGCTCTACGAAGCCGCAGTGCTCGCGAACGCCGCCGGAGGGCTCAAGGTCGCCAAGGTAGGCACGGCGACGGTGAGCGCTGCCGAGCTCAACGATTCCGTCTCAAAAGGCCACTCGAAGGTCAAGAGCTGGCAGGACCTGAAGGAGGTCTGCGACGGCCTGCGCCGCAGGGGCAAGCGCGTCGTGTTCACCAACGGCTGCTTCGACATCCTCCATCCAGGCCACACACGCTACCTGCAGAAGGCCCGCGCGCTGGGCGACGCGCTCATCCTCGGCCTCAACAGCGACGCGTCCGTGCAACGCCTCAAAGGCCCGACACGACCTGTCGTGAAAGAGCAGGACCGCGCGGAAGTCCTCGCGTCGCTCGCGTGCGTCGACTATGTCACCATCTTCGACCAGGACACGCCGGTCGAGCTGCTCAAGACGATCAAGCCGCAGGTATTCGCCAAAGGCGCGGACTGGCAGGGCAAGGACATTCCCGAACTGCCGGTGATCCGCGAATGGGGGGGCGAAGCCCAGTTCATACCGCTCGTGGAAGGGAGATCCACGACGACCATCGTCCAGAAGATAAAGGCGGCAGAGAAACGATAATCAGATCAGCTTCTCTTTCCACGTGCGTGGCACGTCGGCAGTCTCGAGCTCGAGCGAGTCCATGTACTTGGGCTGCATGGGTCCGCGGGCTTTCGCCCATTCCCACATGCGGCGGACGCCTTCCTTAAACGAGATATTGTCTTCATATCCGAGGAGCTTGCGGGCCTTGTCGTTGGTCGACCATGCGTACTTGACCTCTTGGGGGCGGGCGGGAAGATAGTGCGGGGTGAGGTGGTGCGCGCCGCTGACTTCCAGCACCGCCTTGGCGAGCTCGTTGATGGTGTACTCCTGTGTCGGACCGATGTTGATGCACTCCCCGTCGCAGGCGGTGTCGAAACCCGCGCGGGCGATAGAGGGAGTCTGGTCATCGATGTAGCTGAACGAACGCTTCTGCTCGCCATCGCCGTAGATGTAGAACTGCTTGTCGCGGAGCACGCAATTCATGAAGATGCCGACCACATTGCGGTACGGGTCGGCGAGATTCTGCTTCGGACCGTACACATTATGCGGGCGCAGGATGGTGTAGCGGAAGCCGTGGACTTTGCTGAGGATCTGCGTGGCCTTCTCCATCGCGGCTTTGGCGATCGCATAGATGTCCTCTGGCTGCGGCTCCATGCCTTCGTGGAACGGCGGCTCCTGCGCGCCGTAGATCGACATGCTGGACGCCATGACCATCTTCTCGAAGCCGACCTTGATCGCGGGGATGAGAAGGTTGAGGTAGGAGGTGTAGTTGCGGCTCGTGCATTCGATCGGCGTGAACTGCGAGCGGCCCTCGGTGGCATCAGCGGCCATGTGGTAGATGATGTCCGGCCTGACCTGCTTGATCATTCGCTCCGTGCCTTCACGGTCACGCAAATCAAGCTGGATGAAGTGTGCGCCGTGCGGAATGTTCTCGATGTAACCGCCGCTGAGGTCGTCGAGCGCGAAGACCTGATGGCCTTCCTTGAGAAGGTGCTCAACGAGGTGGGAGCCGATGAAGCCAGCGCCTCCCGTGACGAGTATCTTGCGTGGATGGGCCACTGTGTATCGTCCGCTGGTGTCTTATGACGATTTATAAAGATAACGGCGGGCTCAGTATTTGTACTCGACTCTACGCCGTCGGAGGATTGACCAGAGGGCCATGAGTGCCTGCTTGAGCGCGCCCCAGGTGAAGCCCGCGAATGCGGCGATATGAAAGAGCGGAAGCGCAATGATGAACGCTGCGTCTGGCTCGCTGATGAGCCTGCGCGCGGTGAGGGTGACAATAAGCCCGATAATGAGCGCGGGAAGCGCTGCGATGGCGACGCATTGCCATGGCAAGAATTGGGCCGCGGCGTATGCACAGGCGCCGACAAGTATCACAGCGACGGCGGCGATTGGCCAGAACCGTTTGAAATAGCGGAAGATGGCGGAAGGATTGACAATGAATGAGCCGCCGATCCAGCGGTTCTGCCTGAAGACCTCCCCGAGGCAGGTGGGGTTGTTGTGATAGCAGATCGCGCCATCGACGCCGATCGATTCAATGCCTCCCTTCTGGCCCACGCTCTGATCGTCGAATGATCCTTTGGCGGGGTCGAACCCGCCGATGCGCAGGAATTCCTTGCGCAGGATGGCGCGGAAGATGGTCATCTTCTTCGGAGCGGTCTTGGGGTCGACACGGGTGGTGCCCCAGCAGCGTGCCCAGACATTGTCTGTGTTGGCGACTCGCTCTTCGCGGTGGAACGTGCCGACCGCGTCGCCATCGATGATGGGTTTGATGAGGCGTGCGATGTAGTGCTGATCGAACTCCATGTCCGCATCGACAAGCACCAGAATGTCCCCCTTGGCATGCTGGGCTCCCAGGTTGCGCGCACGGCCAGGACCGCCGCGCTGCTGGCGCAGGAGCTTGATACGCCGGTACCTCTTCGCCATCTCCTGCACGATGTCACGGGTGCTGTCGGAGCTGCCGTCGTCGACGATAATGACGTCGAGGTCCTTGTAGGTCTGGCCCATGAGCGTCTCGAGGCAGCGCCCGATGTAGAGCTCCTCATTGTACGCAGGGATGACGACTGTTACCTTCATGGCGGGGTCGGCGACCGACGGTCCGCATATAAAGCTTGCGCGCGCTAGCTTAATAAAAGGAGAGGAAGGACTGGTGCTGATGCTCCGGGATTACCTGAATCTGCTGCGGGTGCGGCAGTGGTACAAGAACCTCCTCGTCTTCCTCGCGCTGATCTACAGCGGCAGCCTGCTGCTTCCGGGCAAGGCAGCTCTCGCGATCTTGGCGTTCGCGGCGCTCTGCTGCGCATCGTCTGCGGCGTACATCCTCAATGACCTTGCTGACGCGAAGAAGGATAGGCTGCATCCGGAGAAACGGCTGCGCCCCATCGCTGCAGGGAAGATCCGAGCGGCCCCCGCCATCATGCTATGCGTCTTGCTGCTCATCGCTGCAGCGGGCATCGGCGCAGCTGTGGCTCCCGGCGTCGCTTTCGCGGCAGGCACGCTCTTCTCGCTCACGCTCGCGTACACGCTCATCATCAGGGACATACCCTATGCGGAGCTCGCATTCCTGTCGACGAATTATGTAGTGCGCGCGATCGCGGGCGCTGTTGCGATCAGCGTCGCGGTGTCTCCATGGCTGATTGTCGGCATCTTCGCTCTCGCGCTCTTCCTGGCCTCCGCCAAGCGCAGGGGCGATATGGCGTTGCTCGGAACCGCATCGCGCGAGCATAAAGCTGTTCTCGGCAGGTATTCGAAGAAATCGATCGGCATGTTCGCCACGCTGAGCACGGCGGCGTTCGTCACGTCATATCTCCTGTTCTCAGTGTTGGGCGGGCATGAGGGTCTGTGGATGACGGCCCCGCTGGTCGTCTATGCGGCGTTCAGATATGAGCTGCTCGCGAGGTCGGGCTCGGCCATCGCAAGGAGCCCGGAGAGCGCATTCAGCGACTGGCGGTTCATCCTGACGGGCGCGCTGTGGCTCGCGCTGACCCTCCTCATCCTGTACTGATCAGCGGCCGATGCTCGCGTACGTGAAGCCCATGCCGCGCATGATGTCAGGGTCATAGACGTTCCTGCCATCGAGGACTATGGGTGGTGCCCTGAGCAGGCTCTTGACGCGACCCATATCCAGATTGCAGAACTCCGGCCATTCCGTGAGGAGCAGCATGGCATCCGCGCCCGCCAGAGCGGCCCACGCGTCCTTGCAGTACACCACCGATGGCAAGACCTGCTTGGCATTGTCCATCGCCTTCGGGTCATACGCACGCACTGTCGCACCGTTGTGCTGCAATGAGCGGATGATATCAATAGAAGGCGCGAGGCGCATGTCATCAGTATTCGGCTTGAATGCGAGACCCAACGCGGCGATTGTCTTGCCGGCGAGACCACCCATTGTGCTCACCGTCTTATTGACAAAATGCTGGCGTTGGTGCGCATTGATGCGCTCCACGCTCTCGAACAGCGATGGATCGGCGCCGACAGATTTGTAGAGGCCGATGAGGGCGCTCAAGTCCTTCGGGAAGCAGAAACCGCCGAAGCCGATGCCTGCTTGCAAGAAGTCTTCGCCGATACGCTTATCGAGACCGACACCTTTCATGACTTGGCTGACATCGGCGCCGACACGCTCGCACACCTGTGAGATGCTGTTGGCATAGCTGATGCGCATCGAGAGCATGGCGTTCGCGGCGTGCTTGGTGAGCTCCGCAGCGGCGAGATTCATGAACAGCAAGGGAGCGTTGAGCTTGCCATAGAGCTCTGTGAGGACTGCGTTAGCACGCGCGCTCTCAGAACCGATCACGATGCGATCGGGCTTGAGGAAATCACGGATTGCTGAGCCTTCTCGCAGGAACTCTGGATTGACGGCGACGTCGAATTTTGACTTGTCAGAAGCGTCTTCCATCAGTTTCCGCATGGCGCCAGCGGTTCCGGCAGGCACTGTGCTCTTCTCGACGATGACTGCGTAGTCGGTGAGCGACTGAGCGGCCTCGGTGCCGACGCGCAACAAGTCAGTGACGTCCGCCATGTTGTTCGGGAGGGTGGGTGTGCCGACGCAGAGGAAAATCGCCTTGGAATCCTTGACGCCTTCCTTGATTGACGTCGTGAAATGCAAGCGGCCTTCACCCGTGTTAGAGCGCACAAGGTCCGCGAGACCGGGTTCATAGAAGTGGACTTCGCCACGGAGGAGCGTTTTGACCTTCTCTTCGTTGTTATCGATGCATGTGACTTCATTGCCGAGCTTCGCGAAGCACGCGCCTGTCGTCAGTCCCACATAGCCAGAGCCGATGATGCTGATCTTCATGTCAATCCCCCCTGTTGCGCACGCAACTAGGTAACCTTTATAAAAGATACGCATCTCACGTGCTATAGGACGGTCATAGGGGCCGGGTCCCACCCAGACTCATCCGAACCTGGCAGTGAAACCGGCTTCCGTACTGATTTGTACTGCGTTCCGCGGGAACATCAGTAAGCCGTCCACCTTTTCTTTTCTCAAACAGAACTAGCCAACGGCATCTATCTCGATCTCCAGCGTGGCAGGATCATACGCACGCAAGCCCTTTTGCTTGAACATCTTGAGTATCTCCTCCTTGGAGAGGCCCTTCTTGCGCGCGGCCTTGATATCATCCATCAATGATTGCAGCTCCGCATGCTTCGCATAGCAGATCTCTCCTGCCTGCTGCAGGGACCCTGCTTTCTTCTCCAAGCCAGCGGCTGCCTCTTCCTGCTGCGCGACTGTCTTCTCCAGCTTCTGGCGTTTCTTGTCCGCAGCGGATGATGGCGGGGGAAGCTTGGCTTCGTTCGCTGCGACGAGACGATCAATCGCTTCGCTGAATGTCGAGACGCGCTCCGCAGACATTTTTTCGAACGCACGCAGCGGCCACGGCGCGGCATCCACGACGGCGCCGCCATCCAAGACTATGACGGGAGAGGGTTTCTCCACGAGCAACGAGGTGAGCGCCTTGTGGAGCGCGAGCAGTTTCGCACGGGGAACGCGCGTGAGCTGCGGGTCGATGCCTGCCCGAGCGCATACTTCCGCGGCGTACGCACCGCCGACGCCGATGCGTGTCGCAAGAGATCTTGATATCGGATCGGCTGACTCTTTCAGCGCTGTCTCGAACTCGGATGCGCCCATGGAGAACGAATCGGCGCCGGCCGGCGAGACATATGGGCTGCCGCGCTTGAGCTCGCGCCCGCCCACGTGCTGCTCCTCGAGGAGTCCCAGTATCTTACCTGCCGAATCGCAGAGCAGCACGTTGCCTTTGGCGAAGAACTCTGCGACCAGACTGAATTCTCCCTCTTTCCTGCCCAGGCGCAAAGAGACGGCACGCTCTGCGCCTTCTTGCGCGATCGCGAGGACCTTCGCGCCGCTCAGGGACTTGCGCAGCAGCGCGCAAAACCCGGATGGCTTCTCGGGGGTTACTGGCTTCGCGAGAGGCATCCAGATGAAGCGGGGTCCGATGCGGATCCATTGCTTTCCCGCACCGCTCTTGCGCAGTTGCAGCAGGACCTCGCGCTCGCCCAGAGAGTAGACCTGATCGATGCGGGAGCCGATGGCGCCTTGCAATTCCGCGACGATGACCCTGATTTCGATCGCGGAGAGTTCCTGTTTCATGGATTCAGATGCCTGCGCGAGCGATACCGATGATGCTCACGCCCAGCAGGATGAAGATGATGCCTGTCCATTTCCAGCGGTTCATGCGCTCGCGCAGGAAGCGGACGGAGAGCAATGACACCCAGACGTAGCTGAGCGAGATGAGGGGGTAGAGCACTGACAGCTCGCCGCCTTTGAGCGCGGGGATGAAGAGCGCAGTCGCGAGGACATAGAGGGTGATGCCTGCAAGCAGCTGCCAGTTGCGGATGAGCCGGGCAGGATGGAAGGAGAATGCCGCCGCGCCGATCTTGAGGAGCAGCGCTCCGCACGCACCGAGCAGCGTTGCGGTGACCGTGAGCCCGATCGCCCAGAGCGCAGTCATGGGCCGCCTCCCGGCGGGAGGTCAGCCACTGCGCTCGAGGGCCTGCTGCCGATGCCGATGTAGCTGACGCCCAGCAGGATGAGCGCTATGCCGAGCCATCCCCATATGCCGACGGGATCGTCATAGAACAGCCAGGACATGAGCGCGACCCACACGTACCCTGTGGCGATGATGGGATAGAGCACGGAGAGGTCGCCGCCGCGCAGCGCAAGTATCAGGACGATTGCGCCGACGCCGTAGAGGCAGAGCCCGAGCCAGATGGGCCAGAGGGAGAGGACGAACGCGATGCCGATGACAGGGAGCGGCGAGGGGATGTGGCTCACGCCGAGCTTGTAGAGGATCTGGGCCAGGCTCGTGAGGAGGGTGCAGAGGAAGACCAGCGCGATAGAGCGTCCTGATGTCATTGCTCCTTGTCCCCGTAGAGGGCTTCGACGAAGACGGCGTAGGCGGGGCGCGTGATGAGGACTCCCGCGAGGACGCCGAGTATCGTCGTGATGGCGAAGCCCTTGAGGAGGCCTGCGCCCGCGACCCAGAGGGGGATCATGGCGACGCAGAGTGTCGTCGCGGCGGAGAAGACGATGAAGAACGCGCTCTTGAGCTTGTCCTTCCAGTTGCGTCTGCCGCCCGTGCCTCCGCGCAGCGTCTCATCAGTGATGACGATCTGGTCGTTGACGCCTGTGCCGACCGAGGCGATGAGGCCTGCGATGGCGGCCACATCGATGGACCAGCCGACGAGCGCGGCCATGCCGAGGACGATGAGGATCTCCGAGAGGGAAGTGAACATGATGGGGACGGCGATGGCGAAGCTGCGGTAGTACGCGATGAGGATGCCTGCGACGCAGATGAGGGCGATGATGGCCATCATCCATGCGTTCTTGGTGAATTCCTCGCCGAGCGCGGGAGAGAGGGCGTCTGCGCGGACGACCTCGAGCGTTGTGGGCAGGCTGCCTGTGATGAGGATGGTCTGGAGGCGCTTCATGTTGCGCAGCGTGTCGCTCTGCGCGTCCTGCAGGGTGGGACCCGCGCCGCTGCCGGAGATGGCGATGGCGGTGACTGCCCTGCCGCGCAGCTCTGAGGATATCTGGAGCCTGTCGACCTCTTGGTTGTCGAGGTAGAGGATGATGGGCTCTGAGAGGTAGGAGCGGTCCTCGGGGCTGAAGCCGAGTTTCGCTGTCGCTTCGGACTGGCGCGCCGCCGCTTCGGGGCTGAGGGTGATCTCGAAGAAGAAACCGCAGGCGTAGCCTTCGGCTGACGTGCCGCAGCCTCTGTTGGGGTCGATGCCGGAGCAGTGCGCGGTGCGGCACACGTAGGTCACGTCATCGCCGCCTTTGAAAACTGTCTGGTTGGCGATCTTCGCCTCGAACTTCCCTTGTCGGGAGAGGAGGTCACGGACCTCGTCTTCGGATACGCCCGCCATCTCGACCAGGACGAAACGGTCGTCCTCCCCGAGAATCGACTTGCCGCGGACCTGCGCGATGACGACATCGGAGAGGCCGTAGACGTTCAGGCGCTCTTTCATGTTGTCGAGGAGCGCGTCCATGAGGTCATCGGAGACGTCTTCAGTGGGTTTGAGGATGACGCGGGTGCCGCCCTGGAGGTCGATGCCCTTGCGGAGATTGCTTGTCGGCGCGTCAGAGACGCGGATGCCTATATCCGCAGGTCCCAAGGATTCGACGCGCACCTTGGGCGCTTCCTTGGTGACATTGACAGTCACGTTCGTGAGCGTGCGGGTGCCGTTGACAGTGACGTTGCGCTCAACAGTCTCTTCGACAGTGACATTCTCCGTCTCGTTGAGAATGATGCTGCGCGTGCGCTCCCTGACCGCGAGCCGGTATGTCTTCGCGGTGGTCTTGATCGTCACGGTCTGGTTGACGGTGAATTTGGAGGTGATGTCGTAGTACTGCTCCTCGGAGTTGACGGGGATGTTGTTGATGGCGAGGATGACTTCTCGTGACATCGGTTGCGTGTTCGAGGCGGGGCTCTTCATGCCTGCCAGTTCTGCGCTGCTGTTCTTGGCGATGCCTTTGATGGCCACGCCCTCTGACCAGAAGCTCGGCTGGAGCGTCCATATCGCGGACGCGAGGATGATGAACAGGAGGATGACTTTCCAGTTCCTGAGTGTCTTGAGGAGGCGCTCGTTCATTGCTTGGCACCCCGCTGCTCTTTGCGGTCCATGTACCAGCGCAGGATGCCGGCGTTCTGGATCCACGTGTTCAGCACGTCGAGGAGGAGGCCGATGAGGAGGATGAGCATGATCTGCTTGATCGTGTCGGACTGGGTGAAGAAGTACCCGACGGTCACCGCGACAGTGGCAGTGAGCGTCATGGTCAGGCCTGTGCGCATGGCGTTGTGGATGGCCTGCACGACAGTGCCTTCCTTGCGGTGCATGACGCGGCTGGTGAGAAGGATGTCTGTGTCGACGGAGTAACCGATGAGCATGAGGAATGCCGCGATGCCGGCAGTGGAGAGGCGGATCTCGAGGAAGGAGGCGATGGCGAGGGTCTCGACGATATCCGCGACAGCGGCGAGGATGACGAACAGAGAGGGGAGGAAGGAACGGAAGGTGATGAGGACGACGAGGCTCATGGCGAGGAATGCCATGACCATGGCGATGATGGTCTGGCGGAAGAAGCTCTCGCCAAGGGATGTTCCGATAGACTCAGCAGTCACGCCTTCAGGGTCATAGGGCGTGCGCGTCGAGTCGAAGACGGCGAGGACCTCATCTTCTGTCATGTCTGTCGCTTCGACGATGATGGCTTTGAGCGATCCGGCTTCAGTGATTCTGCGCACAACGATGTCGCTGGAGGGGTGCGCCTGCTGCAATGCCCGCTCGATGAGAGGGACGTCCACATCGCCGGTCGTGAGCGCGGTGAGGCTCAGGCCTCCTTTGAGGCTGACACCCTTCGCGATGAATTCGCCGGTCGTGGCATACTGGAAGAAGAGGAACGCGATGGCGCCCACGAACATCAGGAGCGTGGCGTAGAGCAGGACCTTGTAGTGACGGTCCATGAAATGGAGTATGGGGGCTGTCAGAGTCACGAGGACACCAGGCCGGCGGAAACGACAAGCCGTTTTTAAAGATAGCGGTGTCAGATGAAGGCAGCGTAGAGGTTACGGACTACATGGAAACCGTCGAGCGGCGGGATAGGCAGGAGGTTCAGTATGAAGAGCAGCCTGTTGATCTCGCGCAGGCCCACGAGGAAGATGAACCTGGTCTTGGATCTCGGGGCGCGGCGCGAGAGCATGTACGCGCTGCCGCGCCAGAGGACGAGATGGACGAACGGGCCTGCGAACGCGATGGCCGCCTGCACCAGAGGCGCGCCGGATTCCGCCATCGAGACATACCCCGGCACGATGAAGAGGAACGGGAAGTGCAGCACTTTCAGGAGCACACCGACAAACAGGAAGCCGTAGTGCGCATGGAAGGTGGCTGCGATGCCAGCCGTGATGGCAGTGAACTTATGGCCCATCTCATGCAGCACAATCGAGCTGCCGGTAACCGCGCAGGAGAGCCAGAACGCTCTCGCATCGAAGCGGGAAACGGCAAAGCGCGCCCGGAACACATCCATGAAGATGTAGCCCGTGACGAGCGTCATGAGGACGATGTCAAACGTTTCTTGCAGCGAGAGCATGCGAAACACTCTGCCCGGCACATATATAATGGTTACCTGAAGGCAATCGATATAAACAGGCACGCGACCACGAAGCCATGACAGTCCTCATCGCGACGCTCGGCGACGACGGCGGCACGTGGGCGCACCTGCGCGAAGTCATCGCAGGCGACACGTGGGAGCATGTATACCTCCTCTCGAGCGCGGATCAGCGGGACGCGCTGCCGCACATCCCCGGACCGATCACGCGGCTCGGCCTCGACATCAAACAGCCGCTGCCCATCCTCACTGAGACGATCTGCATGGCGCTGGACGGCAAGGTCTTTGGTGACGCGGCAGTCAACCTCATCTCAGGCAGCGGGAAGCTGCACATGGCAGTCCTCGCCGCGCTCTTGAGGATCGGCGCGGGCGTGCGCCTTGTCGCGCTCACCGCAGACGGCGTCAGGCAGATCTAGGGCCGGACGGCATGATGCCATACCACATATAGAGGAAGCGGTCGACCGCACGGATGATCTCCATCCCCTCTCCTTTGAGGACGAGGCAGCGTCCCTGCGCAAGTATCGACGCATCGCCTTCAGGCACGAGCAGGATGACTGATTTATTCTGGTCCTCGCACGTGACGATCGGATAATCCGCGCATGCATTGACCGGCTCTGCAGGATTGCACTGACGGGACGCATTCGACCAGCATGCGCTGATCGCCGTGCGCTGCAGGGGGCCCTTGAGGGCGAAGCCGAGATCGCCTGCGGCGAGCGAAAGGTACTTGAACTTCTCGCACGGCGTCGCGTTCGCATCAATCACGACGTACACTTCCTTCTCGTCGTTGAACGCATCATCGAGCGCGCCGACAACCGATATGGCCTCCACGTCTGTCGGGCTGTAGCGCATGCCGATGGTGTAGGGCGTCTCGCCGTTCTGCCACTGCGTGTACCAGAACCCCTCCTGCTGTGTGAATGTGAAGAAGTTGTACGTCAGAGTGGGCGCCTCGGTCGGCATGAACTGGCGCACGGCGAATATCACGAACACGCAGACCGCGACGAACACGACAAGCAGCGCGTACACGCGAAGACCGCTGTCGCGGACGGGCTCGAGAACCTGCTCCTGCCGAGGCTGCGGGGCATCATCGCTCATCGCGGCATGACACCCACGAGAGCGTAGATGAGCCTATCCGTCATGGCGATAAGCGCGCTCGGGGTGGTGGAGCGGGCGATGACGCAGAATCCTTCGCGAACGACCTCGGTGGTGTTTCCCGTGTCGAGCATCAGGACGGGGATGCTGGCAGTCGCGTTCGCGCAGGACACGCTCGGAAGCGTGACGTTCGTCGCGTTCGCGAGAGCGGGGAACACATAGGTCTGCCCGCCGCGCAACCGGGTCATGAGCGTCGCGAACTCGTACTGCACAACGGAGAAGTCCTGCGCCTGGAACGACTGCGCGTCATAGGTGACGGCGAGCGCGCGCGTGTTGAGCAGGAGATCGAAGACGTCATCAGGCACGGCGAGCGTCTCGAGCTGGTCAGGGACTGTCGAGAACGATACCTGCTGGCCGGCGATCGTCGTCAGCCATCTGCCGTCGCGGCCCTGGTTGAACGAATAGCCGTGATACCTGACTTTCGTCAGGTCGCCGGAGCCCATCGTGATGACGAATCCGAGCGTGCTGAGCACCATCGTGCCGATGATGAACCAGGTCATCAGGGTCTTTGTCTGCATGGGAAGCCTCCGGAGGGACTTGAACCCTCAACCCCCACCTTACGAGAGTGGTGCTCTACCATTGAGCTACGGAGGCGCTAACGGATGTTCGCGACCTGCTCCTCTTTGGTGGGGAAGCGCCGCTGGCACGCGAAGCAGATGGTGTGCGGTTTGCCTTCGCGCTTGACCGTCGTCCCGAGCGGCTTCTTGAGGAAGGTCTCGCCGACCGCCGCGCCGCAAATCCCGCACTTCATCGCCGCAGGGCAAGCTGTGAAACATTTATAAAGCTTCTGCCGATGGCTGGGACCATGCCCCGAATCGCTGTCGTGCAGCCGGACCGTTGCAACCCGCAGGGCTGCGGAGGCTACCTGTGCGCGCGTGTCTGCCCCGTCAACCGCGACGGCGCCGACTGCATCGTACCAGGCCCCGCGCCAGGGAAGAAGGCAAAGATAGATGAGAAACTCTGCACGGGATGCGGCATCTGCCCCAACCGCTGCCCTTTCGAAGCGATCGCGATCGTCAACCTGCCCGAAGAGCTCTGCGCGCAGCCCATCCACCGCTACGGCCAGAACGGGTTCCATCTCTACAACCTGCCAACGCCCGTCTTCGGACAGGTCGTCGGCCTCGTGGGGCGCAACGGCATCGGCAAGAGCACCGCCATCAAGATCCTCGCCGGCGCCCTCAAGCCGAACCTCGGGACTGACAAAGAAGCCACGTTCAAGGACCTCCTGAAATTCTTCAAAGGCGGCGAAGCCCAGACCTTCTTCGAGCGTCTCGCGAAAGGAGATATCGTCGCGAGCTACAAACCGCAACAGGTCGACCTCATACCTCACACCGCCAAAGGCACGGTCAAGCAACTCCTCACGAAAGTCGATGAGCGCGGCGCGATGGACCAGACACTCGACGCGCTCGACATCAGGGGCATCCTCGAGAGGGACATCGGCGTGCTCTCGGGCGGCGAGCTCCAGCGGGTCGCCATCGCCGCAGCGGCGCTGCGCAAAGCGAACCTGTACATCTTCGACGAGCCCACCAGCTTCCTCGACATCAAGCAGCGCATCGAGGTCAGCAAATTCATCCAGTCGCTCGCGACACCCGACGTCGCCGTGCTCGTCGTCGACCATGACCTGATCATCCTCGATGCGATGACTGACCTGATCCATATCGTATATGGCCAGGAGCGCGTCTACGGCATCACGTCCCTGCCGAAGGCGACGCGCACAGGCATCAACACGTACCTCTCAGGATTCATACGCGATGAGAACATGCGCTTCCGCGACAGCGCCATCACCTTCACCGGCCGACCGAAGAACGCGGTGTCGAAGAACGCGCCCGACCTCATCGGCTGGAAACCTCTCGCGAAGAAGCAGGGCGGTTTCGGCCTCGCAACAGGCGACGGCAAGCTGCGCAAGGGCGAGAGCCTCGGCATCGTCGGAGAGAACGGCATCGGCAAAACGACCTTCGTGAAAATCCTCGCCGGCGCCCTCAAACCAGATGACGGCAGCATAGCCGGAAGCGCCAAAGTCAGCTACAAACCGCAATACATCGACACCACGAGCGACGAGATCGCTGCGATCGCGCTGCAGAACGCCATCGGACGCTACGAAGCGCAGATCATCCGGCCTCTTGACATCAAACCGCTCCTGCAAAAGCAGCTCAACACCCTCTCGGGCGGCGAGCTCCAGAGGGTATCGATAGCGCACGCGCTCTCCCAGGACGCGGACATCTTCCTCCTCGACGAGCCTTCAGCGTATCTCGACGTCGAGCAGCGCCTGGTCGTCGCCAAAGTCATACGCGATGTCGCCGAGAGCCGCGGCTGCGCAATCCTCGTCGTCGACCACGATCTCATGTTCCTCGAATACCTCTCCGAACGGCTGATGGTCTTCGAAGGTAAGCCGGGGAAGAGCGGCGCGGCGCTCGGCCCGTTCGAGATGGAAGAAGGCATGAACAGGTTCCTGCGCGCGCTCGAGATCACGCTGCGGCGCGACAAGGAGAGCATGCGGCCGCGCATCAACAAGCCCGGATCGCGGCTCGATCGCGAGCAGCGCGAGACAGGAAAACTCTATTATTCGTGAATATCACTTCTGGACGCGGCGGACGAATGTCAGGAACGCGGTGTGGCCGAGCTCGATGCATTTCGGATGCGTCGCCTTGCCGTTCACGTCCCAGAGCCGCTCGAGTATCTCGACGGTCTTCCTGATCTGCAATCGCGCGTCTGCCTTGGCCGTTTCGACGAATTCTATCGCCTGCGTGATGCTCGGGCTGTAGCTGACGATGTAGCCGCCGACTTTGACCGCCGCAGCGGCGTGCGGCAGCGCTTTCCACGGCTCGGGAACATCGAGCAGGATGAGATCCGCACCCGTCTCCTCAAGAGGTTCGTAGAGGGATGCGCGCTTGAGCGTGATGTTCGAGAGGCCCAGCGACGCCCAGTTCTCCTGCGAGACTGCGGCGTGATCATCGCGGATCTCATAGCTGATGACGCTCTTGCTGATGCGCGCGAAGAACGCGCCCGAGTGGCCTGATCCAGAGCCTCCTTCGATGACGACGCTGTCCTTGCCGATGCCGGTCTCGGCGGCGATGATGCCGAGGTCCTTGAGCGTCATTGATTGCGGGAGCTTTGGCAGGCGGCGGTAGAGATCGATAGGCTGCGCGGAGTAGACGATGAACTCCTTGTCGGTCTTGCTCTTGATGACGCTGCCGTCGGGTGAGGCGAGCGCGTCCTTGGGGATGACGCCGTCAGATGTGCCGAAGTCTTTCGAGGAGTCTGTCACGAAGTATTCATGCTGTTTGACGACTTGGCGCATGCGGCCGTCGACCTCTTCCTTGCGGCCGCGGCGCAGCAGTATCTTGGGATTCATAAACGGCCTAGCCGAGGGCGCTTTAAAAAGGTTGACGCACGGCCCCGATATCGGAGAGCACTGCGGCGACAGCCGCATCCAGGCACTGCGGCGTGCCTGCATTGAGGAGGACGTACTGCGCGTATTTCGTTTTCTCTTCCTGCGGCAGCTGCGCAGCAATCCGCAGGTCGATCTCTGCGTCGGAGAGCCCCCTGCCGCGCAACCGTGTCCGCTGCGTCGGCGGCGGCGCGGTGACGACAGCGAGCGCGTCGTAGAACCGCCTGACAGGATATCCCTGGCGCATCGCCTCGACGATCTGCGCGGCCTCCCAGACGAAGACTCCCCTGCAGGCGTCCGCTCGCAGGCGCACCTCGTCGAAGACGAACGGCCACACGATCGCCTCGAGCGCGCGCTTCGATTCGGCATCCGCGAAGACTGCCGCGGCGAGCCTCTTGCGGTCGAAGGATCCGTCATCGAGAACCGCGTCGGGAAAGCGTCCTGAGAGCAGTGAGTATGCGGGATGGGCGGGATCGAAACAGCGATGCCCGAGCCTGTCCGCGTCGACCGCGACAGCCCCATGGCGGGCGAAGCATGCGGCAGCGGCGCTCTTGCCGCACCCGATGTTGCCGGTGAGCGCGAGGGTGTATGAGGCCATGAAGGAAAAAAGAGCGGAGGGAGGGACTCGAACCCTCGATTAATCGGGTTGCAGCCGATCGCCTTTGCCGCTTGGCCACCTCCGCAGTGTTACGGCATCGACGGAAGAGAACCCGTGCAGGCACGGGGGCTGCACCCTCCCGATTGACCGGCATCCGCAGATGGCGCGCGTGTTATAAGGCTTTCGGTCATGCGGCATCGTCGGGCCAGCGCTCATGACTGCGCAGGAACGACGCGAGACCCTCGATCTCGCGGACTGCCGTGAGCCGAAAGAGCGTCTCGCGCAGACGGACATCGATGCGGACGCCCATCTGCGACAATTGCCCCTTGAGCTTCGAGAATAGCATCCTGCCCTCGCGGTCGAGGTCGGTGAGGAGCGCCACATCCTTTGCTTTCGCGGCTATCCGCTCCGCGACTTTGTAGAGCGGCGCCTTGCCAAGCGACATGACATGCGTGATGCCGAGGGACTTGAGCGACGCCGCGTCTTTCCGCCCCTCGACAACGACAAGAGTGTCACGCTCGCGCAGGCGATCGATCTCCTTCCGGATCGCCTCGATGTCCTCCCGCCTCATGCAACAATTATATATACTGAGCGCCGTAATAAAGATGTGGGGGACAATGGCCATCTCTATCAGTGATAGGCTTCGCTGGTACAAGCGAGACGACGTGCAGGACGCGCTCGTTGGCTTCGCCGAAGACGCCGAGATCGCGGTCAAGTACGGCGACAAGGGGTTCGGCAAGCGGCCCGACGTGCTGCTGCGGCCGGCGGACGTCCTCGCGTTCGCCCAGCAGGGAGCGACCAGCTTCCACTGCTCAGAGGAGCGGTGGGTCGACCCGCAGCGCATCGTGACGGGCATGGCGCGGCGCGAGCTCGATGATCTGCGCAAGTCATGGGATCTCATCCTCGATATCGACTGCCCGCTCCTCGAGTACTCCGCGATCGCCGCGGATGTCCTCGTTCACGCGCTGCGCCACATGGGCATCCAGAGCCTCACTGCGAAATTCTCAGGCAATCACGGCTTCCACATCGCCGTGCCGTTCGAGGCGTTCCCAGACACCGTGCAGGGCGTGCCGACGCAGCAGCTCTTCCCTGAAGGGCCGCGGAAGATCGCCGCATACCTCAAATCGATGATGCGCCCCGTCCTCGCGCGGGAGATGCTCGCCTACCAGCCGGTGACGGCGATAGCGGGCGCGCTCAAGATGCCGCTGCAGGAAGTCGCGCCCGGCGGCGCATTCGACCCGTTCAAGGTGCTCGAGATCGATACCGTCCTCATCGCGAGCAGGCATCTGTACCGAATGTGCTACAGCTTCAACGAGAAGAGCGGCCTGCTCTCGCTCCCCGTCGACACACGCAGGATGCGCGAGTTCGATAAGGGGAGCGCGACGCCTGATCGCGCGGCGGTCGGCGAGCAGGTGTTCCTCGTCAGGAAAGGGGCGGACAGGGGCGAGGCCAAGAAGCTCATCCTCCAGGCATTCGACACGGACGCCGAACATGTCGAGCGCAAGCGCATCGTCGAGGACCAGCGCGCGACAGCCGTCAGGCAGGACAGGACGTTCGACGAGGTCATCACCAAGATCCCGGAGCACTGCTTCCCGCCCTGCATCAAGCAGCACATCTCGGCAGGGCTCAAGGACGGCAAGAAACGGGCTGTCTTCATCCTCATCAACTTCCTCCAATCCGCCGGGTGGGACGCTCCCGACATCGAGGCCTGGCTGCGCGAGTGGAACAAGCGCAATCCCGAGCCGCTGCGCGAGCAGGATCTCGTCGGGCCGCTGCGCTACCACAAAGGCCAGAAGAAGACGCTGCCGCCCAACTGCGCCAACGAGGCGTACTACAAATCGCTCGGCGTGTGCCACCCCGACGGGCTGTGCGCCAAGATCAAGAACCCCGTCAATTACGCCATCGTCAAGCAGCGCATGCTCGCGAACGAGCAGCCCGCCCGGAAGAAGAAGGATTCTCGGGCAGAAACGCCGAAACAGCTGCCGCAGGCGACCCAATCCTCCGACGAGAGCAAAGAATAGCTCCCTCGGGCGTTTTCGTCACCACTAGGTAACCTTTATAAACAGCGTGAAACTCCCGCCCCCATTCGGGTCAGCTAGCCTGAGAAGAAGCTTTTCAGTACACGCTGTGGAAGCGGCTTTTTGGAAGCTTCGCAAGAGGCTCTGATCCTTACCAAGAAGATAGGAACAAGGACAGGAAACTATGCCACGCACGAGATCGCCCCGTCGGGGTTCGATGCAGTATTGGCCACGCGTCCGCGCAGCCCGCGAGCACGCGCGCGTCCGCGCCTTCGCGCCTCTCAAGGAAGCGAAGCCTCTCCTCTTCGCCGGCTACAAAGCAGGCATGACCCACGTCATTCTCACCGAGAACCGCGCCAATTCCCCGAGCAAGGGAGCGCAAGTCGCGATGCCGGTCACCGTCATCGAGTGCCCGCCCATCCGAGTCTTCGGCGCCGTCGCGTACACCAAGGACGCCTACGGCAAGAAGATCAGCATGACCGTCCTCGACGCCAAGCATGACAAGGATCTCGCCCGCGTCATGCCTCTCCCGAAGAAGCACAAGCACACCCTCGATTCCATCAAGCCGGATTCCATCTCCGAACTCCATCTCCTCGTCCACACCCAGCCGCGCCTGACCGGCATCGGCAAGAAGGCCCCCGAGGTCTTCGAGGTGCCTATCGGCGGCGCGACCGCCGACCAGATCGCCTACGCCAAGACCGCGCTCGGCAAGGACCTCACCGTCAAAGACTTCTTCACCGTCGGCATGCAAGTCGACACGCACGCGATCACGACAGGCAAAGGAACGCAGGGTCCCGTCAAGAGATTCGGCGTCGCGCTCCGCTCCCACAAGGCGGAGAAGACCAAGAGAGGCCCGGGTTCCCTCGGTCCCTGGCCCAACGCCCGCACGATGCGCGTCGCCCACCTCGGCCAGATGGGCTACCACACACGCACCGAGCGCAACAAAGTCGTGCTGCAGATCGGCGACGACCCCAAGCAGGTCACGCCCGCCGGCGGCTTCATCGGTTTCGGCGCCGTCCGCAACGGCTACATCCTTCTCCACGGCAGCATCAGCGGTCCGAAGAAACGCCTGATCAAGTTCACGCGCGCCGCCCTGCCCAACAAGCATTTCATCACGCAAGCTCCCACGATCAGCACCATCAGCAAGATCTCGCAGCAGTGACACTATGAGCAACCTCACCGTACTGGACAGCAAGGGAAGCGCGGCCGGAACAGTCAAGCTCCCGCAGCAGTTCACCGAGCCCGTGCGCGCCGACCTCATCAAGCGCGCCGTCCACGCAGTGTGGAGCCATGACCGCCAGCCCTACGGCGCAGACCCCCGCGCCGGCAAGAAGGCCGCGCAGAAGCTCAGCAAGCGCCGCCGTGACTACAAAGGAATGTACGGCCAAGGCATCTCACGCACACCCCGCAAAATCATGTCGCGCAACGGCACCAACATGAACTGGGTCGGCGCGTTCGCGCCCAACACCGTCGGAGGCCGCAAGGCGCACCCGCCAAAAGCGAGCAAGATCTGGGCGCAGAAGATCAATGTCAAGGAGCGCCGCAAGGCGATCCGTTCCGCTCTGGCCGCGACCCTCGTCGCGGACCTCGTCAAAGACAGGGGCCACCGCGTCCCCGCCAAGTACCCCTTCGCCCTCGCCGCAGACACAGAGAAGCTCCAGCACACCGCCGACGTGGCCAAGCTGTTCGCTCTCCTCGGCCTCGACGCAGAGCTCGCGCGCACCGCCAATGAAGGCGTCCGCGCAGGCCGCGGCAAGATGCGCGGCCGCCGCGCAAAGAAACGCGCAGGCCCGCTCCTGGTCGTCTCGGGAAAATGCCCGCTCGCCCACGCCGCCCGCAACATCCCCGGCGTCGACGTCGCTGACGTTCGCCGCCTCAACGCAGCGATGCTCGCCCCCGGCGCGCACCCCGCACGCCTGACTATCTTCACCGACAAGGCCATCGAAGTGCTGGCCAAAGAGCACCTCTACGGCGCATGAAGAAACACGACATCATCAACGACCCGTACCTGGTCATCAAACACCCGCTCGCGACAGAGAAATCCATCCGCCAGATGGAAGCGAACAACACGCTCGGCTTCGCCGTCGACCCCCGCGCGAACAAGGTCCAGATCAAGAGCGCGGTCGAACAGGCGTTCAAGGTCAAGGTCGTCAAGGTCAACACGCTCGTTGTCGGCGGCGACAAGCATGCATACGTCAAATTCCACAAGGACTCGCCCGCAATCGATGTGGCGACAGCATTGGGGCTGATGTGATATGGGTAAGAACCTCATCCAGCAAGCACGCGGCAGAGGCGGACCGAGATACCTCGCGCCCAGCTTCCGCTACCTGGGCGAGGCCAAGCTGCCCGAGAGGAAGGCGACGCTGCAGAACGGCCGCATCCTCGACATCCTCAACTGCCCCGGCCACTTCGCGCCGCTCCTGCAGGTCAAATTCGACGACGGCTCGACCGTCCTCCACATCGCCCCGGACGGCGTCCGCGTCGGCGACAGGATCAGCGCAGGCCCGGGCGCCGCGGTCAAGCCAGGCAACGTCCTTACGCTGCGCGAGATCCCCGAAGGCCAGCCTATATACAATCTGGAGATGCGGCCAGGCGACTGCGGCAAGATCTGCCGCGTGCCCGGCATGGCGACATACATCGTGGCCAAGACCGCCGATGCCGCCATCGTCATGATGCCCTCCAAGAAGGAGCGCGAATTCAGCCTCGACTGCAGGGCCGCCATCGGCCTCATCGCGGGCGCTGGCCGTCTCGACAAACCGTTCCTCAAGGCAGGCATGAGGCACTTCGCCAAGAAGGCCCGCAACAAGAGATACCCCATGATCACCGGCGCGGCGCAGAACGCCGTCGACCATCCGTTCGGCAACAAGCGCACGTCCCGCAAGGCCAAGCAGAAGGCCGCATCGCGCTTCGCGCCGCCTGGACGCAAGGTCGGCAAGATCGCGCCCCGCAGAACAGGAAGGAAGAAGTGAGGACACATGGTACAAAAAGAATTCCGCTTCAGGGGAAAGACGTTCGAGGACATCGCCAAGCTCGATGTCCGCGAATTCGCCCTGCTCCTGCCAGCGCGCGAGAGGCGCAGCCTCATGCACGGCATGAGCCACCCCGCCCAGAAACTCCTCAAGCACATCAAGGACGGCAAGAAGAAACTGCGCACCCACGCCCGAGACATGGTCATCCTGCCCTCCATGGTCGGCTGCCTCATCCATATCCACTCCGGCAAGGACTGGGTGCCCATCACTGTCGACAAGGACATGATCGGCCACCGCCTCGGAGAATTCGCAATCACGACCAAGAGAGTCGAGCACAGCGCACCAGGTATCGGCGCGACGCGGTCATCCGCTGCGCTGTCGGTGAGGTAAACTCATGAGCTCCCACGGATACGCCACTGTCATCGGCGAGAAGGAAGCGTGCGCGGTCGGCCGCCACCTGCCCATCTCCCGCAAGCAGAGCATCGAGGTCGCTGCATACATCCGCGGCAGGCCTCTCGCGTGGGCAAAGAAACACCTCGAAGAGGTCACCGAGGGCGAACGCGCCATCCCGTTCCGCAGGTACACCAACGGCCTCGGCCACAAACCAGGCATGGCCGCGGGCAGGTTCCCGCAGAAGACCGCAGCGGCCATCCTGACCGTCCTCGAGAGCGCCGAAGCCAATGCGCGCCACAAGGGCCTGAATACGACATCGATGAGCGTGCGCCACATCGTCGTCCACACCGCGCAGAAAGTGATGCGCTACGGCCGCCAAGGCAAGCATCGCGCCAAGAGGTCTCACGTTGAAGTCGTCCTGAGCGAGGGCCAGCCCGCCCCCGCAAAGAAGCAGAAGGCCGCCAAGCCGGCAGAGGAGAAGAAATGATCGAGCGCAAGTTCGTCGCGGAGCAGGTCAAGGAATTCCAGATCGAGGAATTCATCTCTGAATCGCTCAAGAACGTCGGCCACTCCCACACCAAGCTGCAGCGCACGCCGCTCGGCGAGAAGATCGTCATCTTCACCTCGCGCCCCGGCCTCGTCGTCGGCCGCAAGGGAGAGAACATCAAGAAGCTCACCAACACGCTCAAGAAGAAATTCGGCCTGGAGAACCCGCAGATAGAGATCTCCGAGGTCGAGAACCCCATGCTCGACGCGAACATTGTTGCGGAGAAGATCGCCTCCACGCTCGAGCGCTTCGGCATCCAGAAATTCAAGGCGGTCGGCCACAAGACGATGACCGACGTCATGCGCTCAGGCGCACGCGGCGTCGAGATCCACGTCTCAGGCAAGGTCCCGAGCGCGCGGGCGAAGACCTGGCGCTTCTACGACGGCTACCTCAAGAAGGCAGGCGACCTCGCAGTCAGCGTCGTGCGCCACGCCTACGCCACCGCCAAGCTCAAGTCAGGCATCATCGGCATCAGGGTCAGCATCGTCCCGCCGGACATGAAGCTCCCCGACGACATCGAACTGCGCAAGGCAGACACGCCCGCAGAGGTCAAACAGCCATGAAGATCAAGGAATTGCGAGGCATGGGCGACGCCGCCCTCAAGGAGAAGCTCCTCGAGCTCCGCAAGGACCTGGCCAAGGACAACGCGCAGGTCGCCGTCGGCACCACGCCCAAAAGCCCGGGCAGGCTCCGCCAGACCAAGAAGACCATCGCCCGCATACTCACCATCATCCACACACGAACCGGCACCACGCCGGCAGAGGTGCCTGTAAAGGCATGACTGTCTGCGTCAAATGCGGCCTCCCGGCCGACCTGTGCGTGTGTGAATCCATCGCGAAGGAAACACAAAAAATCAGAGTCGCGGTGGAGCAGAGGAAATTCCACAAGAAATACACAACCGTCCGTGGTATCGACGAGAAGGAGATCAATCTCGTCGCCCTCGGAAAGGAGCTGAAAGCGAAGCTCGCTTGTGGAGGCACAGTCAAAGACAACACGATCGAGCTCCAAGGCGATCACAAGCTGCGGGTCAAGGCCCTGCTGCTCCAGATGGGATTCGCCCCCGAGACGATCGTGGTGGAATAACGATCAAGAGGAACACAACGACAATGGCAACGCACATCGCGAAGGGAACCAAGGGCCTCATCGGCCGCGGCCGCATCTTCGTCGGCACAGTCATCGAGACGAAGATGGCGAAGACCGCGACGGTCGAGTGGGACCGCCGCAAGTCCCTGCCCAAGTATGAACGGTACGAGAAGCGCCGCACGACCGTCAAGGCGCACATCCCCGACGAGATGAAAGTCCACAAGGGCGACATCGTCAGCATCATGGAGTGCCGCCCCATCAGCAAGACCAAGAAGTTCATCGTCACAGAGGTCAAAGGCAAGGAGAGGCTGTTCGCGGAGCGCGAGATGCGCCGCGAGGAGTCCAAGGTCA
Organism: uncultured Methanosarcinales archaeon; assembly: GCA_964445485.1. Taxonomy (GTDB): domain Archaea; phylum Nanobdellota; class Nanobdellia; order Woesearchaeales; family ARS49; genus CAYUPS01. The sequence goes on from CAYUPS010000002.1 coordinate 112,000, forward strand.
AAGGCAAGGAAGCCGAGACCGACGAGGTGGCCGCATGAAGGGAGTCAGAGCGAACCTTGTCAGGTCGTTGCCTCACGGCGCGATCATCGAAGGCGCGGACAACAGCGGCGCCCGCAAGCTCAAGGTCATCAGCGTCAAGAACTACAAGGGCCGCCGCGGCCGCTACGCCTCAGCGGGCGTTGGCGACCTCATCGCGGCATCCGTGGTCGACGGCAAACCCGACATGCGCAAGCAGGTCGTCGAAGCAGTCATCATCCGCCAGAAGAAGGAATACCGCCGCAGCGACGGCATGCGCATCAAGTTCGAGGACAACGCAGCCGTGCTCATCAAGGATGAGCTCGGCAACCCCAAGGGAACCCTTGTCAAGGGGCCCATGGCAAAGGAAGCCGCCGAGCGCTACCCGCTCGTCGCCAAGATCTCGAAGATGATCGTCTGAGGAATCACCCATGACACGCAACTGGACACAAAGCTGGAAGGCGAGCAGGCAGCCGCGCAAGCAGCATGCCTTCGTCGCCAAGGCGCCGCTGCACGTGCGCAGCGCCATGGTCGGCAGCCACCTGAGCAAGGAGCTCCGCCAGAAGCACAAGACCCGCTCGATGCGTGTCCGCAAAGGCGACAAGGTCAAGGTCCAGACAGGCCAGTTCAAGGGCAAGAGCGGTGCCGTCGAGAGCGTCGACACCCGCAACGCCATGGTCTACATCACGGGCATCGAGAGCGTCCGCAAGGACGGCACCAAGGCCATGCGCCCCATCCACCCGTCCAACCTGCTGATCACCGAGCTCGCCGCGGACAAACGCCGCATGGCAGAGCACGCACAACCTAAGGAGAATAAGGAGAAGAAACAATGAGCCACTCCCACTTGAAGCGCATGGTCGTCCCGACCACCTGGCCGGGCATCCTCCGCAAGGAGAACAAGTATGTCATCCGCCCCACGCCCGGCACGCACAGCATCGAGATGGCCATGCCGCTCGCGCTCTGGATGCGCCACCTCGGCCATGCCAAGACCCAGCGAGAGATCAGGCAAATCCTCCTCCACTCGGATGTGCGCGTCGACGGCCGCCGCGTCAAGGACCCCGGCTTCCCCGTCGGCTACATGGACTCTCTCGCATTCGCGGACAGCAAGCAGGCATACCGCGTTCACCTTGACAAGATGGGACGCCTCGCCCTCACGCCGATCAAGCAGGATGCTGCCGGCAAGAAACCCTGCCGCGTCACCGCAAAACGCGTGATCAGAGGCTGCGTGTTCCAAGTCAGCTTCCAGGACGGCAGGACCGTCCGCCTCGAGAAGGCCAAGGCAACGATGGCCATCGGCGACACAGTCATCCTCGCGGTGCCCGGCAACGCCATCGGCACTCATCTCCCCCTCAAGAAGGGCGCGCACATCACGCTCATCGGCGGCAAGCACGTCGGCGACAGCGGCACGCTGGTCGAGATCAGCGGCGGCAAGATCGTCTATGACAGCGAGACCGCCAAAGAGAAGATCGAGACACTCAAACAATACGCATACGTCCTGCCGAAGGACGAGAAAGCATGAACCCGATGAAGACTGTGCGGATCGAGAAGCTCACGCTGAACATCGGCGCGGGCAAGGAGCCGGTCAGGCTCGAGAAAGGCGTCGCGCTGCTCAAGCGCATCACCGGCATCGAACCCCAGAAGACCGTCACGCAGAAGCGCATCCCGTCATGGGGTGTCCGTCCCGGCCTGCCCATCGGCTGCCGCCTCACGCTCCGCAAGGACAAGGCGCTCGAGCTCATCAAACGCCTGCTCGCCGCCAAGGACAACAAGCTCAAGATGAGCCAGATCGACAGCCTGGGCAACATCAGCTTCGGCATCCACGAGTACATCGACATCCCCGGCGTCGAGTACGACCCGGGCATCGGTGTCATGGGCCTCCAAGTATGCATCACACTCGAGCGTCCCGGCTACCGCGTCAAGCGCAGGCACATCCGCCCCGGCAGCATGCACAAGAGCCACTTGGTCACTCGCGAGGATGCCATCAAGTTCATGGAGAAGGAATTCAAGATCACCGTGGGTGAGAGCGCATGACGACAAAGGACTGGCAGAAGATGCTCAAACAGCTCAAGCGCAAGCCTGCCACGATGAAGAAGTACCTGAAGCACAACTCGGCGAAGAAACGCACGACAGGCCTGAACCTGCAGCCGTGCATCCGCTGCGGCCGCAAGGGCGGGCACATCAGCAAGTACGGCCTGCACCTGTGCCGCACCTGCTTCCGCGACATCGCGCCGGAGATCGGCTTCAAGAAATACGGCTGAGGAATACACAATGCTTAACGACACCATCGCAAACGCACTGTCGGTCATCGCCAAGAGCGAGTCTCTCGGCAGGCCGAACTGCACGGTCACGCCTACGAACCGCGTGCTCGGCGGCGTGCTCCGCATCCTCAACGAGGAAGGCTACTGCGGCGCGGCCGAAGAGGTCACCGCGGCACGCGGCGGCGCGACCAAGATCAACCTGCTCGGCACCATCAACAGCATCGGCGTCATCAAACCGCGCTTCGCCGTGAAATGGGACGGCTTCGAGAGATTCGAGAAGAGGTTCCTGCCGGCCAAAGCGCTCGGCGTGCTCATCGTCTCGACATCCGAAGGCCTCATGACCCACACGCAGGCCAAGAAGAAGAAAATCGGAGGCAGGCTCATTGCCTATTGCTACTGACCATGAAACCCACAATGAACGAGACCGTCAAGGCGCCTGAAGGAGTGACTTTCAGCGCGGCAGGTCGCGTCGTCACGGCCAAAGGACCCAAAGGAGAGGCGAGCTACAACTGCATCAGCCCTCTCGTGACGGTCAAGGTCGAGGCAGGCCAGGTCACGTTCAGCGCACCGAACGCGAGCAAACGCGAGAAGGCGCTCATCTTCAGCTATGCCGCGCACGTGCGCAACATGATCCGCGGCGTCCAGAAACCCTACGCGTACATCCTCAAGATCTGCAGCAGCCACTTCCCGATGAATGTGGCCGTCGCAGGCAAGACAATGTCTGTCAAGAACTTCCTCGGAGAGAAAGTGCCCCGCGTCGCCACATTCCCCGATGGCGTGACCGTCAAGGTCGAAGGCGACAGGATCCGTGTCGAGAGCTCAAGCAAGGAGCTGGCGGGCCGTGTCGCGGGCCGCATCGAGCTGCTCACCGCGGTCGCCAACCGTGACAGGCGCATCTTCCAGGACGGCATCTACCTGATCGAGAAAGACGGCGAGGCTATCGCATGACGACCGACACTATCAAGAGGCTCCTTGAGCACCGCAAGCGCTCCAAGGCCAAGAAACCCTACTTCATCAGGCAGGACCACCTCAAGCACAAACGCAGGGTGGGCGAGTCTTGGCGCAAGCCAAAGGGTCTCCAGAGCAAGGTCAAGCTCCGCAAGGCAGGACATGAGAGCATGCCCGAGCCCGGATGGGGCACGCCCGCTCTCGTGCGCCACCTCACGAGCGACGGCCTCATGCCGATCGTCGTGCACCGCCCCGAGGATCTCGCGCTGCTGAACAAAACGCAGCACGGCGCAGTCATCGGATCTTCTGTCGGTATGCGCAAGCGCGTCGCCATCATCGAGGCCGCGCAGAAGGCAGGCATCACCATCACCAACCTCAAGGATCCGAAGAGCGTCGTCGAGATGGCGAAGAAGGACCTCGCGGACCGCAAGGCTGCCCGCAGCGCTGCCGCTGCGAAGAAGACCCGCAGCGAGACAGAGAAGAAGGCGGCGGCTCCCGCAGAGAAGAAAGAGCCCGCCAAAGAGAAGGTGCAAGCCCCATGATGCTCCAGAAGAAACTCGCAGCCCGCGCAGCAGGATGCAGCCCGTACCGCGTGCGCTTTGATGTGGCCCAGATGGACTCGATCAAGGAGGCCATCACGACGTTCGACGTGCGCCGTCTCATCAACACCGGCGCGATCACCATCCTCCCGAAGACAGGCACTGCCCGCGGACGCCATCGCGTCGTGCAGGGCCAGCGCCGCAAGGGACGCCGCCGCAACATGGGCAGCCGCAAAGGCCGCAAGACCGCGAGGACGCCCGGCAAGGAGGCCTGGATGATGCGCATCCGCGCCCAGCGCGAGATGCTCCGCGAACTCCGCGAAAAGAGCCTGATCAGCAACGGGACATACCGAACAATGTATGACAAGGCGCGCGGTGGGTTCTTCCGCAGCCGCCGCCACCTGAAAGTCTACCTCGAGGAACAGGACCTGTTCCGGACGAAACAATGAGCAGCAGCACACGATACACAGTCAGATACCGCCGCAAGCGCGAAGGCAGGACAGACTACAAGAGCCGCAAGGCGCTCCTCTCCAGCCACAAGCCCCGCGTCGTCATCCGCCGATCGCTCAAGCACATCTGGCTCCAGATCGCGGACTACGGCACGAGCGGCGACAAGGTCCATGTCATGGCGCACAGCCGTGAACTGGCCAAGTACGGCTGGAAGGCAAGCACGAGCGGCATCCCTGCCGCGTACCTGACCGGCATGCTGCTGGCCAAGAAGGCAGCCGCGAAAGGCCTCAAGGAAGCCATCGCGGACATCGGCCTGCAGATCAGCGTCCGCGGCAGCGTCCTCTACGCGGCCGTCAAGGGCGTGCAGGACGGAGGCGTCAGCGTCCCCTGCGATGCGGCCATCCAGCCAGACGCGAAGCGCATCAACGGCGAGCACGTCGCGGCGTACGCCGAGCAGCTCAAGAAGGCTGACCCGAAGAAGTACGCGGCGCAGTTCTCCCTCATGATCAAGAACGGCATCGCCCCCGAGGCGCTGCCCAAGCATTTCACCGATGTCAAGAAGAAGATCGAGGCATTCAAATGAGCGAGACAGAGACACCAGCCAAAGCACCCGTCCCCGCGACAGAAGGCACGGACGAGGAGAAGATCGAGGTCGAGAAGGAAGTCATCGAGCCCGTCCCCGATGAGGAGACGCTCGTGAAGGAAGAGCTCAAGGAACAGGTCGACCTCTCATCCTGGACCCCGCGCACGGCGCTTGGCGCCAAAGTCAAAGGCAGGCAGCTCACCGACATCGACGCCATACTCGATGCAGGCATGCCCATCCTCGAGGCAGAGATCGTCGACGCGCTCCTGCCCGGACTGCAGAGCGATCTCCTGATGATCGGCCAGAGCCGAGGTAAGTTCGGCGGCGGCCAGCGGCGCATCTTCAAGCAGACGCAGAAGAAGACCATGGAAGGCAACAAGCCCAGCTTCAGCTGCTATGCGATCGTCGGCAACGGCGATGGCTATCTCGGCGGCGGCATGGGCAAGAGCAAGGACACCGTGCCCGCGAGGGAGAAGGCCGTCCGCACTGCCAAGCGCAATATCTTCAAGATCCGCCGCGGCTGCGGCTCGTGGGAGTGCGGCTGCAAGACGCCCCACAGCATCCCGTTCAAGGTCACCGGCAAGTGCGGCTCGGTCCGCATCGAGCTGATGCCCGCGCCCAAGGGCAAGGGCCTTGTCGTCGAGAAGGAGTGCGCGAAGATCCTGCGCCTCGCAGGCATCAAGGATGTCTGGTCCGTCACGCGCGGCCAGACCGGCCAGAAGCACAATCTCGTCACGGCATGCCTCAACGCGCTCAAGCAGCTCATGCAGGTCAAGATGAGGCATGATGCGATTGCGCAGCTCGGCGCGATCAGCGGCAAGATCACTGCGGAGGCCAAGCAATGAGCAAGCTCGTCATCGTCCGCGTCCGCGGCGACCTCCACCACAGCGCCACCGAGAGGGGCACTCTCCTGACGCTCAAGCTCGTCAAGAAGAACCACGCGACCATCCGCGAGGAGACTCCCAGCATCAAGGGCATGCTGCACACGATGCAGAGCGTCCTGACATGGGGTGAAGTCTCGGCAGATGTCGAGAAGAAGCTCGCTTCCCGCGGCAAGGGCGGCGTGTTCGCGCTCAACCCTCCCCGGGGCGGCTATGGCCGCAAGGGAGTCAAGGCTCGGTTCGACCGCGGCGGCGCCGTCGGTCCGCGGGGCCAGAAGATCAATGATCTTATCGAGAGGATGATGTAAGATGCCAGTCAAGCACCGCACGAAGGTCCGCCGCTACCGCGGCTCCCGCACGCACGGTTGGGGCGTCCGCCACCGAGGATCCGGCCAGCGCGGCGGCAGAGGCAATGCAGGCTCCGGCAAGAGGGCAGACTGCCAGAAGCCGTCCCACTGGGAGCGCGTCTTCGGCCGCAACGGCTTCAAGATGCACGGCAATACCATCGTCGACATCACGATCAACCTGCACGAGGTGGATGCCCGCGCCGATGCGTGGATCGCCGCCAAGCAGGCGAGCGCGGAGGGAGGCGTCATCACCGTCGACCTCAGCAAGCTCGGCTACACCAAGCTTCTCGGCACGGGAAGGATCACTCGCAAGATGAACATCAGCGTCAAGCGCGCGGCCGCGAGCTGCGCCGAGAAGGTCGCCGCCACCGGCGGCAAGCTGACTGTCGCTGCTGAGTAATGCTCATGTCGTGGTTCCAAACCCTCATCAGCAATCTTCCTGAGGTGGCTCCGCCCACCCAGCGCAAGCTGGGGTTCCGCGAGAAGCTCAAGTGGACGCTCATCATCCTCGTGATGTTCTTCGTCCTGGGCATCATCCCCCTCTTCGGCATGGGGCAGAATGAGCTCCAACGGTTCGAGATCCTGTCCGTCATCTTGGGAGCGAGCTTCGGTTCCATCCTGAGCCTCGGTATCGGTCCGCTCGTCACGGCGAGCATCGTGCTGCAGCTGCTCAACGGCTCGGGCATCCTGCGATTCGACCTGACGAAGAAGGACCAGCGCGCGACATTCCAGGGCCTGCAGAAGCTCGGCGGCGTCTTCTTCGTCATCTTCGAGGCCTGCGTGTACGTGTTCATGTCGGGACTCGCCCCGCCTCCCGAGGTCGCGGGCACGTCGCTCTATTTCCAGCTGCAGCTCCTGATGGTGTTCCAGCTGTGCCTCGGCGGCATCCTCGTCATGTTCATGGATGAGGTCGTGAGCAAGTGGGGTTTCGGCTCGGGCATCTCTCTGTTCATCGCTGCAGGCGTGTCGCAGTCGCTGTTCATCCAGATGTTCTCGCCGCTGCCCGCGCCGAACAATCCCGAGATCGCGACAGGCGCCATCCCCGCATTCTTCCAGAGCCTTTCCGCGGGCGACCCGACGGGCGCGCTGCTGCTGGCCGGAAGCATCGCGACGACTGTCGCGGTCTTCGTGCTCGCGGTCTACTCGCAGGGCATGAAGGTCGAGATCCCGCTCTCGTTCGGCCGTATCCGCGGGCATGGCATCCGCTGGCCGCTGAGCTTCATGTACACCTCCAATATCCCCGTCATCCTCGTCTCGGCGCTGTTCGCCAACGTGCAGCTGTGGGGTTCGCTGATGGCGAACTGGGGATACCCTCTTCTGGGCCAGTTCTCCGGCAACACGCCGGTGAGCGGTCTCGTCAACTACATCCAGCCGCCGAACCTCCTGCAGGCGCTCATCACGGGCACGCTCGCGCTCGATATGATCTGGCGCGCGGCGGTCTATATCTTTTTGCTGATTGTCGGCTGCGTCGTGTTCGGCTGGTTCTGGGTGCAGACTGCGGGCATGGATGCGCGCAGCCAGGCGAAGCAGATCATGGCCTCCGGCCTGCAGATCCCCGGCTTCCGGCGCGATGAGCGGGTCCTGGAGCGCGTGCTCGACCGCTATGTGGGGCCGCTGACCATCATGGGCGCAATCGCTGTCGGACTTCTCGCGGCGGTCGCCGACGTGTCTGGCGCGCTGGTGCACGGCACGAGCCTGCTGCTGTCGATCATGATCATCTACAAGCTCTATGAGGAGATCGCGCGGCAGCACATGATGGACATGAATCCGATGCTGCGCAAGTTCATGGGCGGATGAGGCGAAAGATTTAACAACGCCGCCGAGCGGTGTGATTCTCTATGGGGATATTCTCGTTCCTGGACCCGGTGCTCGACGCGATATTCGGGCCTCTCCTGTCGCTGCCGCCCACTCTCGGTCTGCTCATACTCTCGTTCGCTGTGGCAATCCTGACGACGCTGGTGTACAAGTACACGACGAACCAGGATCTGATGAAACAGCTCAAGGATGAGATCAAGGCGCTCCAGGCGGAGCTCAAGCAGCTGCGCGACAAGCCGGAACAGATGATGCAGGTGCAGAAGAAGGCGATGGAGACGAACATGAAGTACACCATGCAGAGCATGCGCTCCACGCTGTTCACCATCCTGCCCCTGATCCTCATCTTCGGTTGGCTGCAGGGCCATCTGGCGTACGATCCGATCCTGCCCGGGCAGGAGTTCAGCGCGAGCGTACATGTCGCTGAGGGTGTGCGCGGGTGGATCAATGCGACCGCGCCGGAGGGCATCGAGATCACGGGTGATGCCGCGAAGGAGTTGACCGACGGTGTGGCGATTTTCACGTTCAAGGCGATGGACGCGGGGGATTATGCCGCGCCGGGCCTGACGTTCTTGGTCGGGGGGAAGGCGTACAACCAGGAGGTCTTGGTGACCGCGGAGCGTGCGTATCACGCGCCGGTCGTGCAGCATGGCGATGGCGTGGTGGAGTTCATCCAGGTGAACCAGCAGCCGCTGAAGGCGTTGAACCTGTTCGGCTGGCAGCTGGGGTGGCTCGGCACGTACATCATTTTCTCCATCGTGTTCTCGATGGGCGTGCGGAAGCTGATGAAGGTCTATTAGTCATTTATAAATGCCAGGAGTGACATAAACCGCCCAGTTTAACGCTGTTTCTCGTCGGAGCAAAGGTAAAGTATTTAAATATCTGCCTTATAAATGGGTAGAACGGGGTATTAAAACCGTTCACAGGGGGTTCCGACGACAGTCGGAGGTGGACCTACATGGTTACCAAGAAACCACAGAAACAAGCAGCGAAGAAAGAAGCGACGACCGAAGGCAAGAGCATCAAAGTCGTCAACATCGTCATCTCTGCGAACCTCGGGCACCCGATTCCGCTCGAGAAGATGGCCGCGACACTGCCCAACACGGAGTACAATCCCGAGCAGTTCCCCGGCCTCGTCATCCGCATCAAGGATCCGCAGACCAGCGCGCTGATCTTCAGCTCGGGCAAGATCGTCTGCACCGGCGGCCGCACGATGGACGAAGTCCACGCGAGCATCCGCAAGATCATGAAGAGCCTCGAGAAGATCAACGTCAAGATCAAGGAAGAGCCTGAGGCCAAGATCCAGAACATCGTGGCAAGCGGCTCTGTCGGCATGGACCTGAACCTCAACGTCCTCGCCATGAAGCTCGAGAACACGGAATACGAGCCTGAACAGTTCCCCGGCCTTGTCTACAAGCTGCCGGAGAAGAAGGCGACATTCCTGCTGTTCTCGAACGGCAAGGTCGTCTGCACCGGCACCAAGAGCGAAGCCGAAGTGCACACGGTCCTCGACATCCTGATCGAGAACCTCAAGAAAGTCAAGATGAAGTGAGCCCCGCTCACGTTCTTTTGTTTTTCTTCTCTTTTTTCTGCAATCCTTCCGCCCACTGGACACTGGTCCGCGGGCCAAAACGCTCGTAAATCCCTGCGTCTCCAGTGGAAGCGGCGGAAGCTGAGGACAGGCATAGGATCTGGGCCTCATAAATCGTTTTTAATCAGAAGCTCCCGTCTGATGCAAGCATGGACGCAGCGGAACAGGTGCAACGGTGCGCGGACTTCATACAGAAACACTACCACGCGCAGCTCCTCGAGCGCCACCGCCAAGGCCATCGGCACCTGCCGATCAGCTTCAAAGTTCTCGCCGAGCACGAGCCTGAGCTCGCCGACCTCCTCCTCGACAAACCCGAAGACGTCATCAAAGCCGCGGAGATGGCGATCAAAGATCTCGAGCCGGAAGCGAAAGGCTTTCTCATCCGCATCACCGACCTCCCGAAATCCTCGAACATCCTCATCCGCAACGTGCGCTCGACAAGCCTGGGGAAGCTCCTCCTCTTCGACGGCGTCGTGCGCCAGAAAAGCGACGTTCGCCCCCAAGTCACCTCCGCGCGGTTCGAGTGCCCGCAGTGCAACAACACGCTGGTGATGCTACAGCTCGACAGCACGTTCCGAGAGCCCCAGAAGTGCTCTTGCGGGCGCAAAGGGAAATTCCGCCTTCTCTCCAAGGAGCTCGTCGACGCGCAAGGCATCGTGCTCGAAGAGGCGCCCGACCAGCTTGACGGCGGAGAGCAGCAGAAACGCATGAACGTCCTCCTGCAGAAGGATCTCGTCAGCCCGCTCTCGGACAAGAAAACCAATCCCGGCGCGCGCATCCAGATCGTCGGCGTCGTCAAGGAAGTCCCCATCATCCTCCGCAGCGGAGGCCAGAGCACCAAATTCGACCTGATGATCGAAGCCAACAACGTCATCACCGTCGACGAGACGTTCAACGAGCTCATCATCTCCCCCGAAGAGGAGCAGAAGATCATCGAGCTCAGCCAATCCCCCAACCTCCACACGAAGATCGCCGAATCCATCGCGCCTTCCATCTACGGCCATGAGCGCGTCAAGGAGGCGATGGCGCTGCAGCTCGTGTCGGGCGTGCGGAAGATGCGCCCGGACGGCGTCGTCACGAGGGGAGACATGCACATCCTGCTCATCGGCGACCCGGGCGCGGCCAAATCGCAGATGCTGCGCCGCGTCATGGTCGTCGCGCCCCGCGCAAGACTCGTGACGGGCAAGGGCGCGAGCGGCGCGGGTCTGAGCGCGAGCGTCGTCAAGGACGAATTCCTGCAGGGCTGGTCGCTCGAGGCGGGCGCGATGGTCCTGGCGAGCGGCGGTATCTGCTGCATCGACGAGATGGACAAGATGTCGAAGGATGACACGAGCGCGATGCACGAGGCGCTTGAGCAGCAGACAGTCACGATCAGCAAAGCGAACATCCAGGCGACCCTCAGGTGCGAGACCACCGTGCTCGCGGCGGCGAACCCCAAGTTCGGCCGGTTCGACCCGTACGAAGCCATCGGCAAGCAGATCGACCTACCGCCCGCGCTGATCTCGCGCTTTGACCTCATCTTCCCCATCAAGGACATTCCTGAGACCCGCAAGGACGAGCGCATGGCGAATTTCATCCTCGAGCTGCATAAGAACAACGTGCAGGAGCCGCCGGTCGACACAATTCTCCTTCGGAAGTATTTCGCCTATGCGCGCCAGCGCATCCACCCCACGCTCACGGACGGGGCTGTGGAGGAATTGCGCGATTATTTCGTGAAGATCCGCAGCTCTGCGGCAGGCGAAGGCAACCGGTCCATCCCCATCACTGCGCGCCAGCTCGAAGGCCTTGTGCGGCTCTCGGAAGCGAATGCCCGTCTGCGCCTCTCGAAGAAGGTGACACGCAAGGATGCCCAGCGCGCCATCGACATTCTCGATTACTGCCTGCGCCAGGTCGCGTATGACGAGAAGACAGGCACCATCGATATCGACCGCATCTCGTCGGGAACGTCCGCGAGCGAGCGCAACAAGATCCTGACGGTCAAGGAGATCATCATGGAGCTTGAGGCGACATACAACAAGGCGATCCCTCTTGAGAAAGTGCTCGAGGCGGCCAAGGAGAGGGGTCTGACAGAGAGCGAGTTCGAGGAGATCATCGCGAAGCTCAAGAGGGGCGGGGATATCTTCGAGCCTCGCCACGGCATCATCGGCAGGCTCTGATCATCCTTGCTTGGAGAGGAAGATGCAGCTGGATGCCAGGTAACGGTCCTCTATCTTGTCGCACACGGTGAAGTCGTCCTTGATCGCGAATTCCATGTAGCAGCTGTCGCGCTTGAGCCTATCCTGTATGGCATTGCACAGCTCTGAGCGTGATGCCGCGGCGGCGATGGCGTCAAAGCACTCGTCTTGCCGCTCCTGGATGGGAATGGCGCGGCATAGCTGCACGGCCTCTTCATGCGAGCGGGCCGCTGCGATGAGCGCGTCGTCCGTGGTCGCGGTCGTGCCGCTCGCCGCCTGCGGTCTGCAGTCTTCCTGGCAGGTGATGCTCGTCTCGCCCGCTTCGCAGGCGTAGTTGCCGCAGCAGGGGACGATGGGTGTGTAGGCGCACCTGCCATCGACGCACGCGTCGCTCGTGCAGGCGTAGAAGTCATCGCACTTTGCAGGGCAGGAGGACGCGGCGGGAGCTGGCGGTGTGATGGGTCCGGGAAGCGTCTCGTTACGCAAGGGACCAGCAGGAGCGGTCCCTGCGCGTTCGATGACGAGGGGCGCGGTCTTGCTCACGGGCGGGCCGCCGTGCATGGCGGTGACGCGGATGCTGTAGCGGCCGGGGGGCGCGTTCGACGGAATCGGGATTGTTTTCCGCAACGACGCGCTCCGGTCCACCGACACATCCTCCCGCTCGCTCCACAGGAGCGTTCCGCCGCTCGAGAGAAGCGCGTACGTGAGGGTGACTGCGGGGCGGCCGTCGCTCTCGAGCGTGATTGTCGCTTGAGCGGAACCGCCTGGCGGTATCGTCGCTTGCGGTGCCTGTACTGCCATCTGGAGCGACGCTTCGGTGGGAAGGAGCAGGAGGATGATGAAGGTGATGAGCGCGAGTCCGCCGATGCCGGCGCCGATCCATGCCCACGGGATGCCTGCCTGAGGGGATGCGCGGAGAGCGAGACGGATCGCCTGGTCTGCGTCGTAGGGGCCGTAGCCCGCGCGCAGCAGCTGCGCGCGGATGACCTGCGCGGAGTACCCCTGGCGGAGGAGCTGCTGGGCGTATGCCGTCGGAGGAAGAGCCATGTGGCGAGCAGAAAACCGCCCAGCAAACTATATAAATGTTGCGCGGACTCCGACGGGACACGGGGTCAAATGGTCGCGCGCAAAACTGCAATCAAGGATATTCTCGGCGGCGAGCCTGTCGCGCAGGGAGAGAACACCCCTGCGGGCTGGCGCTGCGCGAGCGGCGAGTTCGTCGCGCAGGTCCACCTCGTTGGCACGATCGTGGCAGCAGCGGATGACGGCCAGAGCTATGCGCTCGATGACGGGACCGGACACATACTCCTGAGGGTATTCGACGCGCGAAAGAGCGTCCCCTTGAGCGTCGGACAGCTGGTGCGCGCGATCGGCCGTCCGCGCGAATTCGGCGATCCGTACATCGCGCTCGAGGTCTGCAAACCGCTCTCGGATCCCGCGTGGTTCGAGCTGCACAAGAAAGAGACCGTCTCGGCGGACGCGCCGGCGGCCGGCGGCGGGAAGGAGTCCCTGCTCGGCATCATCAGGGAGCTCGATACAGGGACGGGCGCGGCCTATGAGCAGATCGTCTCCCGCTTCGGCGAGAAGACTGACGCGCTTTTGCGCAAGATGCTCAGCGACGGCGAGGTCTTCGAGACGGCCCCCGGCCGCATCAAAGTCCTCGAGTGACTCACCTGAAGAAGAGCGGCGTGACGAATACCTCGAGGATCGCCGCGACGAACAGTATGCCGACTGCGAGCAGCACGAGGTCGGAGAAGTCCAAGAGTATCTTCTCGAAATTCTGGGTGCGGTATTCCTTGCGCATCAGCGCGACAGAGAGTATGCCTCCCGCGAGACCCGCGACGAAGTACGCGAGGATCTCGGGGATGCCGTGGATGGCGTAGCGCAGGAGCGAGAGCCCGCTGACGTAGAAGTACGCGCCGAATGCGGACAGCCCGCTCGCGTCGGCGAACTGCGCGAGATGGACGCGCACAAAGTTGCCTGCGGCGGCGCCGATGACTGATGCGTTCCATGCGAGGATGAAGATGGCGCCGCTGCCGTAGATGAACGAGAAGAGCAGGCAGAAGATCATGACCTTGATGTTGTTGAGGAATATCTTCGAGAGTATCTGCGCCTGCGCGAGGGCGCCTGTCACCTGCGGGTTGAGATTCGCGATGGTGTCCACCTGCGTCTTGAAGACGGAAGACGAGATGTCGCTCGGGAGCGCGACGTACCAGAGCGTGAACGCGAATGCCATGCCGCCGAAGAGGTACATGAAGAACCGCAGCGCCTTGCTGTGCTCCCGCAGCAGCGCGCGCTCATCGTCGATGATGCTGTCCTTGTGCTCTTCGAAACGGAGAGTGTGGAACATCAGCGGGAGCGCTGCGAGGGCGGTGAGGAACACCATGACCATGCCTGCCTGCTCCTCGAATATCCAGAGGCTGAGGAAGAGCGCGAGGGACGCGTAGAGGAAGCCGAGGATCCCTGCCTGCGCGGGATGCGTCTCCGCCTGCAGGGGATTGAGCAAGGACTCCAGCACCATTGGGTCAGAATGGTGCCTCGCGACTTTATATAGGTTTGCGCGTCTCGACCCGGCGAAGGTTTATAAATGCCCTCGGGGTTGCCGGTGCATGATGGATTACGATCAACTGCTCAAGCGCGCACGCGACCGCATGCCTGCGGTCGTGTTCGAGAAGGCCCGCTTCGAGATCCCGAAGGTGCGAGGCCACCTGCAGGGCAGCCGCACCGTCATCAGCAATTTCCTCCAGATCGCCAGCACGCTCCGGCGCGAGCCAGAACACCTGCTCAAATACCTCCTGCGCGAGCTCGCCACGCCAGGCAGCCCGAACCGCGACAGCCTCGTTCTCGGCTCCAAGGTCCCGGCATCGCGCATCAACGACAAGATCAAGCAGTATGCCCACGAGTTCGTGCTCTGCCCCTCCTGCGGCAAGCCCGACACAGACCTCCTGCGCGAGGGAGAGTTCACATTCCTGCGCTGCAGCGTGTGCGGCACCAAGACGACTGTCAAGAGCAAGATCTGAGGCTAGCCGAACCAGGCCCCGAGCCCGGTCTGCTTCTCTTTCTCCCTGCCGAACACCCCTTCGATGCGGCGCTGCAGGAGCATGATGCTCTGCTGGAGATACGCGGAGAGGTTGTACTTCTTCGCGAGCGACACCGTGGGCTCAAGGTACTTGACGATGCTGCCCTGCGAGATCGTGAATATCAACTTGCCGTTGGCGCATTTGGTGCACCTGCCGACAAGCGGCGGTCTGCGGTACTTCTCATTGCACCCGACACAACGGAACTCCTGCTCCGAGAACTTGCGCAGGTTGCCCTTGAGATCTTTGATGAAATGCTTCTCGATCACCAGCCGCGCGACTTCCGCGGTCTTGACCGCACGGATGCGCTCTGCGAGGTCCATCTGACCCTTGAGCTTCTCCTCCATCGACGGCAGGGTCTTGTAGGCCGAGACGCGTATGCCATCATTCAAGTCCTCTGTGTCGTGCGTGAAGCCCATGCCTTCGAACTGCGCGGGCGTGTTGAGCGTTGCCTTGATCTGAGGGATCTGCACTTCCGCGGGCGATGCGTACCTCAGCGCGGCCTCATAGAGCTGGAGCGGGTACTGCCAGGAGATATCCACGTCGAATGCCATATCATCTACCTCGGTCGGCGTGAGGATGGACGTGAGCACGAGCGGAGCGTCCATCGTGCTGCCGCGCGAGCTCGGCAGGTACTTCTTGGAGAAGTTGAGGAGCGCATCCATGAGGAGCAGGACGCAGGATTCGTCGCCGTCGCAGTCCCTCCGTGTCGCCGCATGGATGTAGGGGTGCGCGAGGAATCCCTGCGTCTTGCTGAAGCCGATGATGCGGCCGACCATCCCTGCGGACGTGTGCGGCGCGAGGCAGACCACCAAGTGCCCGATGAGATCCTCCGCGCTGTTGACACGGTAGAACGGCTGCTCCTTGTAGAACGAGGAGAGCAGGTCATCGATGAACTGCGCGACACGGACGAGCACGCGATCGGCGCCCTCGTCTGGCGAGTCATCGCACGCGGGGAGGATGACATCCTGCGGCATGAGCTCGAGCACCTGCCCGTCATCGGTGAGCGGCTGCCCCTTGATGTCCGCGGTGTAACCGAGCTCGCGCAAGCGGTGCACGCCCGTCCCCACCTCTTTCGGTTTGAAGTGCGTGATGGGAAGCTCCGTCATGTCATACCGTGTGGTGCCGTCCTTGTTGACTGCGATGTCGTGCTTCGCCCGCAGAATGCCTTTGGCCAGGTGCTCAGGGGTGTGCTCTTTGTTCGATGTGCCGCGCACGCCCTTGATGAGGTCGGGGTAGGTGTTCATGCCGAGGGAGGCGAGGATGCGCGTGAAGTGGTGACGGATGTCTATCTGCTGCGGCTTTGCGACACCCGGCGAGTCCGGATGAGGGCAGTTGGCGCTCTCACCGCACTGCGGGCACATCTTCACGCGCAGGGTCCGTTTCTCGCACCGCTCACACACGCGGAATATCGTGTTCGTCTTGCACGAGGCGCAGAAGTACACGGGAAAATCAGACTCCACCTTCCCCTTCTCGAGCGCCGCCTGGAAGCTGCGGAGCCTGCCCCCTTCATCTCCGACGGGAAACAGGGTGTGCGGCGAGCCGGTGAGCTCTCGCATCTTGGCTTTCTCGGGCCGGCCCATGCGGGCTCCGATGAATGTCCCTCCCTTATCGCGTATCGTCAGCGGCCCTGCGCTGTTGAGGAAGTCCAGAGGCGCGACGCCTGGCGCGCGGAGGAGCATCTCGTGCGTCTCTTTGAGAGTGCGTGACGGAAAACCGAGAGACGCGAGAAACGCCTGGGCTGCATCCCCGTCTATCACGACGAACTCGTTGCCGATGACGCTGTGGGGCACTGCCAGAATCTCGAGCGACCGCTTGGGCGCGTCGTTCTTCGGGAGCACGATCTTGCAGGGCCTGCCATCGTCATCCTGCGTGATCTTGGCGTCGCGGAGCCAGTGGACGAGCCCGACAAAGGAATCATACGTCAGCCCTCCCCAGTAATACGTGAATGACGGGTGGAGGGGGATCTTCGCTTTCTCGGCGAGCGTGAGCGCCGTCGATGCGCTCACCTGCGTCGTGAGAGGATTGCGGACGATTGTCTCGAGCTGACGGGAGGGAATCTCCACAAGCTCGGCGAGTTTCTGGAAGTCAAGGCTTCCGAACAGGTTGACGGTCGCCTTTTCCAGCTCCTGCGCCCACCATTCCTGGCAGTACCCTGCGGGCACAAGCGGGTGGTTGCGGTTCGCGAAATCCCCGTACGCGATCAGCACGTCTCCGAGGTACAGCAGCTCTTTGACTCTGTCCTTGACCTCCCGCGCTTCCTTGACCGACTTGATGTAGTGCACACTGCCGTCGACAAGCTTGACGACGGGTCCGTCGATTGTGCTGATCGCGGTCATGGACGCCGCTTTGCCGGGCCGCTCCACTTTGAGCTGCGTGCCGATCGCGATGTACTCATTGAGCAGCGCCATCGTGGCAGGATGGATGCTCTGGCCGGAATACCCCGAGACTCTCCCGCGGCCGTACCGGAGGCGGAACCCTCCGTGCGCGAGCGGGTGGCCGAGCACCGGCCTGCCCGCGACCAGATCGGCGATGTAGGTGAAATCGGGGGATATCTTCGCGCCACCCTCCTTCTTGGCCGCGCCGGCGCCCTTCGCCTTCTCTTTCTTCTGGATGGCGAGGAATTCCTCGAGGAACATCCACTGGTCCAGGTCGAACTCTTTGCCCCACTTCTGTATCTGCTTCCAGAGTTTCGGCGCCTTGAGCGGGATGCAGGAGGAGAGGATCAGGCAGTATCCCGAGCGGATCTGGTTCGTCGGAATGCGCGGCAGGTTCTTGAAATTGCTGACCTCGATGCGCTCGGACGGGTCGCCCGAGACCTCGAGAGGGAGTTTTTTGAGGAGGAACTGCACCTCTGCTTCGCTCGGGAAGTATTGGAGGTTGGTGACGCGGTCATGGTAGTCGCGCAGCTCCGTGTTGGCGCGCTTGACCTCGTCGTCTGTCGCGTCGTAGACATCGTATCCCATCTTCTTCCGCACATAATCTGCGATGATGACCGCGACCGCCGCGGCCGTGCCTCCTGCGTTACGGATGGGACCTGCGAAGTTGACGCAGAAGTACTTTCCGCGCTTGTCCATGCGGTCTTTGAGCTCGATGCTCACGATGCCGTCGAGCGGCGATGAGACGACGCCGACCGTGACGTAGGCGAACCCTGTGCGGATGCCGATATCCATCGCTTCATGCGGGGTCTTGAACTTGCAGTATGTCTGCTTGGCGATCTCCTCGGCGATTGCGAGCGCGACGCGCCAGTCACCGAATCCGTATTTCTTCTCCAGTTCGGCGATTCTCTCGACGACCCCTGAGCCGACGATCTGCGGGGCGAGAACGCTGATGAGACCGACGACTCGCTCGGCGAGCGTCTCTGCGGTCTGCACTTCGACAGTGTCGACCGGGTCGAGACCTTTCTTGCGCGCGAGGGCCGCCGCCGCGTTGGCTTTTGCTGTCGCCTTGCGGATGCTGTCGAAGTATGTCTCCATCCGGGCGCTCGCGCCGATCATGCGTGCGCCTCCGCGGGCGCGGGTGCCTGCTCGGGCGGTTTCTTGTCATTGAAATCCAGCATGGTGATGTCTCTGGTCTGGAGGTTGATGAGCGGGAAGAATCCTGGGTTCGGCTCGTGCCCGACACGCTCCTGGAAGTCCGTCTTTGCTTGGAAGCAGCTGCCCGCGAGGACGGTCACTCCCCGGTATTCACCGACACAGGAGCGGTGGATGTGCCCGGAGAGGAAGAAGTCGGGGATGCTCTCGATGATCAGGTTATCGTGCTCTGCGTCGGGAATATAGAGCGTGCTGCCGTGCGATGGCGCGAGGTGACGGCGTTGGAGGAGGAATTTCATGATGAGTTCGACGCGGTCGGAGATGTGCCGTCCTGAGTTGCGGATGGACTCGACAGTCTCGCCGTAGTGGTCATAGGAGTATCCGTGGTAGAGGAGGAACTCAAACCCCCCGAAATCTTTCGTCTTGTGGACAAGGACGCGTCCCGGACTGCTGATGTGGATGATGTTCGGAAGAGAGTATACCGCTTTGGCGATGTCTTGGGGGAGCACGGGTTGCGGCTCGGAGAGGCGCAGCGCGTCGTGGTTCCCCGGGCACATGATGATGGGGAGGTGCGAAGGTATCCTCGCGAGGTATTTCGCTGCGCTTTCGTACTGGCCGTAGATGTCGGTGATGGAGAGCTCTTTGTCCTGGGAAGGATAGATGCCGACGCCGTCGACGAGGTCCCCGACCATGAATATGTATTTCACTTTTTTGGCGATATCTCTTGAGATGGGGTCGTCGCTCTGCCCGTTGATCCATCTGAGGAAGTTCTCGAATTCCTTCTCCATGAACAGCGCGGACCCGACGTGGAGGTCTGAGAGGACGAGGGCGTAAACGTCCTCGGCGCATTTCTTCTTCTCCCGCCCGAGGGGGATGTCCGGGATGAAGAAGTTGTCCGCGAAGATGATCCCTTTGCCTAGCTGTCCCGTGATGCCTATGGTCTCATCGACGACGAGGTCCATCGCCTGGGTGTAGATGGAATTGCTCTTGGAGATGAGGACCTTGATGCGGCCGCTGCGGTCTTCCACCTCCATCATGATGTTCTCGTTCTTGGTCAGCTGTTTGTCGTGGATCATGCCTATGATGGCGACTTGGTCGCGCTCGTGCTTGCCTTGGAGGCGGCTGATGGATGTGGCGTTCGAGAGTTCCTGCCGCACTTGGAGCATCTTCTCCATCGTCTTGAAGCGGGAGACGAAGTACCCTGTGAAGTCCTCTGTCTTCCAGCTCCTGGTCTCTTTGGCATAGCTGAAGAGCACGGAGATGGGCGATGCGGGAGGCAGTGCTGCTGCGGCGGCAGCGACGGACGGGGAGGCGCCTGTTGTGAGTATGGCGCTCGCGGGAACTTTGCGCTGGACCATCCCCATGACGCTCGCACGGATTTGGGGGTCTTCGAGCGTTTTGAGGAAGTCCGGCTTGACAAGGACGCCTTGGGCCATCAAGTATTCGACTATCTCCTTTTTCGCGGGGTCCATTGGGAGTTAGATGCCGAGGGCTTCCTCCAATTTCTTGCGCACGCGGGGGAGAAGGTTTCCTTGGATCGCGAGCGTGATGTCTCGCGTGCGGCCGTACCTGCCTTTGGATGCGACTTTGGCGGAGAGGAGTCCTGTCATGTCCATCTCTGAGATGATGTCGCTGACGCGGCGCTGCGTGAGGGGGCGCTCTTTGACTCGGTTGCAGAGGCCTTCGTAGACTTCGCAGAGTTCGCCGGTGAGTATCGGCTCTTTCTTCTGCTCGGAGAGGGCTATCGCGGCGAAGAGAACGATCTGGTATTGGCGGGGGTAGGAACCGACAAGATCGAGGACGTTGTCTGTGTTGATTTTCTGCTGGGCTTCATCGAGGTGCGCCATGAACACGCCTGCGCTGTTCTGCCGCTCGGCTAGCTCTCCTGCGACGCGCAGGAGGTTGATGGCGAGGCGCGCATCGCCGTGCTCTTTTGCGGCGAGGGCTGCGCATTTCTCGATGACTCCTTCTTGGAGTATCTTGGGCCGGAATGCTTCGCCGGCGCGCTCGCGCAGGAGGTCCTGCAGCTGCATGGCGTTGTACTTGCTGAAGAGTATGCTCTCCATGTTCAGGCTGCTGCGGGCTCGGAGGTCGAGATCTTCCATGAATCTCGCGCTGTTGGAGATTCCGACGATGCTGACTGTGGAGTTGCGCAGTTCTGTGTTGAGGCGGGTGAGGGTGTAGACGAGGTCCTGTCCTGACTTGTCGATGAGCTGGTCAATCTCATCGAGGACGAGGATGAGCATCATCTTCTGGTTGTCGATGGCGTTGAGGAATATCTTGTAGACTTCTTCTGTTGGCAGGCCTGTGGAAGGGACGGCTTTGCCGAGTTCCTTTGCGAGCTCAGCGAAGAGGCGGTATTGTGTGTCTGCGACTTGCCGTTGCTTGCAGTTGAGGTGTATCGCTTTGAGGGGGATGCCTTTGGCTTGCGCGATTTTATCGAGCTCGTTGCAGGTGTGCTTGACGCTGAGGGTTTTGCCTGTGCCGGGGCTTCCGAAGATGAAGAGGTTGGAGGGTTTCTCGCCGCGCAGCGCGGGCGCGAGGATTTTCGCGATCTGCGAGAGCTCTTCTTCGCGGTGGACGAGCGCGGATGGAAGGTATTCTTCTTGCATCACCCGCTTGTTCTTGAACAGCAGTTCTTTGACGAGATAGGATTCGAAATAGTTGGCCAGGTTGTCCCCCATACATTCTCGACGCGAAATCAAGGTATTTAATTATTTCTGTGGTGCAAAGAGATGTTTGGTTTCGAGCATCCTCCCACCCCTTCATTTCTTGTGGAAGCGCTGTATGTATGTATGTATCTATAAGATATTTATATATATAAAATATATACTCTCTAAACAACAAACACCAAAGAGATCCGACGCTCCATGAGAAATAAGGGGGTGAGTGTTCTGTAGCCACTCTCCAAGAGTAACAAATGGCGAATCTTTTTATACACCTCGCCCATCTCGCGGCAGGAGCGCTGACGCCGCATGATAGTGCAACGAGACTTTCTCAACAAGCTCAAGGACTTCGGGCTCAACAGCTACGAATCCAAACTCTGGGCCGCGCTCCTCTCCCGCGGCATTGCGACCGCAGGAGAGCTAAGCGATATCGCCAATGTCCCCCGCTCCCGCTGCTATGATGTCCTCGAATCGCTCGAGCGCAAAGGATTCGTCATGATGAAGCTCGGCAAGCCGATCAAATACCTCGCGGTCTCCCCCGCAGACGTCCTCGAGCGCGTCAAGAAGAACATCCACGAAGAGCTCCAGCGCAGGACCGAGACCATCGACGGCATGCGCGCCAGCGAACTCATCGACTCCCTCACCGCGCTCTACAAACAAGGCATCGAGGGCGTCGACCCGACGGAATGCTCAGGCGCGATCAAAGGCCAAGCGAACGTCTACGCGCACCTCGCAGAGCACATCAAGAACGCCAAGAGCTCAGTCCTCCTCTGCACGACAGCCCAAGGCCTCTCGCGCAAAGCGGAATCACTCTACACCGCGCTCCGCAAAGCGAAGAACCGCGGCGTTGCAATCAAGATACTCGCGCCGCACACCCCCGCCGCCAAAGATGCGATAGAGTCCCTCAAGGACTGCGCGCAGCTCCAGAACGCCCCCGGCAACTCCCTCCGTTTCTGCGTCATCGACAGCAAACAGGCAACACTCCTCGCGCTCGATGACGAGAAGGCGCACCCCCACTATGACTTCGGCATCTGGGTCAACACACCCCACTTCGCCGGCGCGATGGAGCGGCTCTTTGAGAAACTCTGGGCAGACGCCAGATAAGCCTCCGTCGTAACCTTTTTATAGTAGCCTGCCCCCGTCCATCACAGAAAAGAGGTGTATCCAGTATGGTCCAAGACCCCATGATGGCCACAGTCCTGTTCGTATTCCTCGGCGTCCTCGCCGCGATCGTCTACTGCATGCGAGTCCTCGTCCTCATGGAGAGGCGCGTCGCCCGCATCGAAGAGCATATCGACGGCATCGCGCACAAGATACTGGTCGAAGAGCAGAAAATCAGCCGCGCGGTCTCCAAACGCAAGCGCTAAGAATCACGCAGCGCGCGCCTTCAATTCCTTCTCGAGCTGCAGGAGCTCCGCTTCGAGCTCCTTGATCTTCTCTGCGTTGTCCTCCTCATTGAGGAGCATGCCGCACTCCGGGCACTTGAATGAGAACTCCGTGCTCTGCTCGAAATCGAGCCGCACGCACCGGTTCTGGCAGATGAAGAAGTGGTTATTGCGCTCGCGATCAAGCCGCTCCTTGAGCTTCTCGACCTTCCGCTTCTTGAGATTGATGAGCAGGAACTTCACCTGTTTCGGCTCGAACGTCCAGTAATAGATGTACCAACCCTTCTTCTTGTCTTTCTTGCGCACAAAGCTCACGAGATTCAGGTCATACAGCCGATAGAGCATGTTGCGCGTGTGGTTGATCTCCTGCTTGATGTCCTGCGCGAGCTTGAACTCCGAGACGTTCTTCTTGTTCTTCAACGCCTTGACAAGAGGGAGTATGTCCGGACCTGCGATGTCCGTGACGACCGTCTCGACAACTTTCATCGGGGATTGCGCCATGGGGATGAGATGGATGCCTCTGCGCGTAAATTTATGAGAGGGGGCTTTATCGTCGATGCGCGACTTATAAACCTTTCGTTGCCCGCTCGGCGGGCGCGATGAGCTGCGAGAAATCCCTGCCGATTGCTTCCGCAAGCGAACGCACCACGACCAAGCTGCGGTCGGCTTCTTTCATCTCCTGCGGCGCCAAGAACCACCACTGACCGCCGCTGAACCGCACCGCGATGTATGCCTGCGCGTCAAAGCGCTGCGCGAACGCGGCGAGCGCATCGACCTGCTCGCGATCCACGTATTGTGTGTCCCCTTCGCAGGACTTGCACTCAATCACGAGCCGTCGCGCCCCATCGCTCGCGATGACATCGGGCGAAGGATAACGCATGCTGCCCGACCCCGCGACGCGCACCGCGGCCCATCCCGCCGCCTTCCAGAACGCATGGACCAATTCTCTCTCGGCAGCAGTGCCCTTGCGCTTTCGGTTCATCCCCAGAAGACCCCCTCTTCGCCTAAAATACTTTGCGGCAGGCTGACCAGTGCATTTTTGCGCACCCCGGCTCATCCCCTCACTTTTTGCGCGCGCGGCCCAGCGCTTGCGCGGTCGCAGCCCGCAACTGAGCAGCCAGCGCAGGATCCCTGTTGATGAGCATCTGCACCTGCGCGCGCTTCTCGAATATATCCTGCGCGAGAGTTGCGGAATCAAGCATGTCGATACTCTTGGCCTGGGTGTATGTCCGTCGCAGACCCTCCGCGAGCGCTGGAGGGACAAACAGTTGAACAACATAATCCCCGAAGACGATGACATCCGCAGTATCCGCGCATCTCGCGCCAGTCTTAACTTGCACGCCGCATGTCCTGTAGAATTTCGCGGACCACCTGTCGGCCGGCGTGTCTCCCGCGCACAGGAGCTGGAGCGGATAGCCTTTGGAGGTCATGCTCTTGATCCAGTTGTACTCCGCGCGCATATAGAACAGCGGACGCCACTCGTGGCGATGGTGGACGCAGATGCTCTTGCGCACGTCCAGATGGAGGAGCTGGTGCTTCATGAGATAATAGAGATATTTCTCCGCGTCGAACCACGTATCAAAAGACAGCACCGTGACGCCGTCTCCGCCGCGGACATCGACGACTCCTTCACCCACCCTCCCGCCAGACCCCGCGGAGCTGAAGTAATTAGACTGGACGACCTCTGTGAAGTCATGCACTTGCTTGAGCCATTTGAGATTCATCTCGTACCGCCCTTCTTTCTTGACGAGCACTCCCGCGTCGACGAGTTCATAGGCAGTCTTGTACACCGCTTGGTACGTGACGCCAGACGCGAACCTCCGCTTGATTTCGTGATGCATTTGCTTGAGGGTCAGCGGCCATGTGTAACTCAGCACCGAGACGAGGTGGTCTTTCGTGCTGGTCCCCTTGCCGAGATGGGGCAGCGTGAGCGAGAATGCCATATCCTGTGCGGGCGAGGACGTTGTATTTATTCCTTGTGCCTCAACCAGCCACTCAAAATAAATGAACTAAATAGTTTATTGCCGGCTCAACCTCCATTTTATCACCGCGCCTGCGCCCAGCACAGCAAAAGAGGTGCATACAATGATGACACTCGAGAGGCTCGTGCAGCACGGCAAGGACGCGGGCAGCATCAATGAGAGAGACGCGACAGCGCTCCGCTTCCACTCGCGCATAACCGAGTTCCTCGACAATTTCGAGATGACCGGCATCGCGAAACTCCCCAGCCTCTGGCGCAGCAGCAACATCGTCCTGCGGATCAGCACGAGCGGCGGTGACTTCGCGTTCAAGTACATCAACGACATCGAAGCCGCCCGCGAAGTCGACCACGTCGCGTCGCTGAGAAAATCATACATCGGCTTCCTCCCGAAAGTGTACTGCCGAGAAGGACAGGCGTACCTGATGGAATTCGTCCCCGGCGTAGACTTCTTCACCGCAGCCAAAACCGCAGACCGCAACGACATCGGCGATCTGCTGCGCCGCGGCGGCCACTCGATCGGTGACGTCCTCAACAAATACCGTCTCGAGCGGGCCCCCGCGTCAGGCATCGCCCAAATCGGCAAGACCCTCGATCACTACAGCGCCAAGAGCGAGAAATCAGGCACGGCATCGCCAGCGATCGCGAACGCGCTGCGCGCAGGCATCCAACAATGGCGCGAACCTCTCGAGAAATACGACGGACAGACGAGCCATAACGATCTCAACGCAGCCAATGTCATCTTCTGCCCAGACGGTGCGGCGCGCGCCATAGACCCTGAGTTCGACAGCACAGGCATCAACGATCCCGCCCGCGACATCGGCAGGTACGCGGCGTCGATATATTTCAACACCTATGATTATTTCGGCAACAACCCCGCCCTCGCGGAGAGACATCTGCGCTCGTTCCTCGCCGGCGTCAACGCGGCGTTCGCACGTGCAGACAGGCAGACCTGGGCCAGAACCGCATTCTACATCGGTCAGTCGGCAATCGCATTCGCGAACTTCAACGCGAAAACCCCCGGCATCCAGCCGCAGTACTACGCCGCCGGCGCAGTCATCCTCGCTCGTCCCTGGAAAGAGCACTCTTCCGCGGACGAAGTCGCGGCCCGTGTCCACGCAGCATTCACCGCAGCCAGAGGTTCTGACCATGCGAGCACTGCTCTTTGACCTCGATGAGACGCTGTACCGCTCGGCCGCCCTGCGCGCCGCGCGCGACCAGGCGATCATCGATGCGGTCGCGGCCCGGCGCGGCATCCCCCGCGGCGAGGCGGCCGCCGCGTACGCTGCCGAGAAACAAGGCAAGCCGACAGTCGAGGCGCTGCGGTCTCTCGGCGTTCCTCTCGAGGCATTCTGGCGCGCGCTCGCGAGCGTCGACCCGCGGCCGTATGTCCCTGTCGACGGATCGTTGCGCGCCATGCTCATCCGTCTGCGCGCAGAGCACAGGCTCGGCATACTGACCAACAGCCCCCGCGCGGCGGCCGACGGCGTGCTCGCCGCGCTCGGCGTGCGGTCGCTCTTCGATGTGGTGCTCGGCGCAGATGACGTGCCCGCTCCCAAGCCGTCGCGCGCGGCTTTTGAATTGGCGCTCGAGCGCCTCGGCAGCATGCCGCAGGACACTGTCATGATCGGCAACAGCGTCGAGAAGGATGTGCTTCCCGCGCTCGCGCTCGGCATGCGCGCAATCAGGATAGGGCCTCCGGATGGGCGGGCGCCGGAATCCCTCGAGAGCGTGCACCATCTGCTCTTGGCGCTCTGAAGGCAACCTTTTTAATCTCGCTGCGGGTCTGTCGGCACGAACGGCCGTAGTCTAGCGGTAGGACACTGCCCTCCCAGGAAGCATCTGGACCGAGAGGCTCGGCGCAAGGCAGTTGCCCGGGTTCAAATCCCGGCGGCCGTATATGGAATGGTGGACAGTCCCGGCAGCGGTCATGTGCGCGGTCGGATGCAACCAGGCGCTCAAAGCGCTCATTGAAGGCGACACGAGATCGCTGCTTCGCTACGGCGGTTTTCCCAGCTCGCACGCCGCGCTCACCGCCGCGCTCACCAGCGCGATCGGGGCGCTTGAAGGGCCGAGCGGCGCGTTCTGGCTCTCTCTCGGTTTCTTTGCGCTGACATTGTATGACGCGCTCCGCCTGCGCAGGCATCACAAGCCCCGTGACATCCTCGCAGGAACCCTGATCGGCGCGGCGGCGACGGCGGCAGTACTCCTCGTCGCGCTCTGAACTCCCTTTTTATGCTTTTTATGCGTACCTGCGCGTGAAAAAACCACGGCGAAAACATTAAATACTTGGTCGGTAGCGCGTTCCCATTGCTGGGTGAGAACATGGACAACGCTCTCAAGAATGTTGTTGGAGGCATCGTCGACGGGTCCGCAATGGGCCCAAGGCATAGCGACGCGGGAAAATTCCAGCGCCTTCTTCCGACACTGATTGATAAGAAATTCGAAGACATCAACCTCTCCATGTTCGACGAGAGCACACGTCAGCACCTGCTCAACGCGCTCGGCGAAGAATACCTGCGCCGCGGCAGGCTCAACGACGCGCTCAAAGCATTCATCCTCACATCAAACAAAGACGCGCTCACCCGCATCGGCGAAGACTACGAACGCGTCAGCCTCTTCTCCAACGCCATCGACGCGTACCGCCTCGCGGACAACACCCGCAAGCTCGCTGAAGCCGGCGACAAATGCCTCGGCGACGGCAAGATAGCAGACGCGATCAAGGCATACCGCCTGCTCAACGACGTCGAGCGCCTGACCAAGGTCGGCGAAGACTGCATGCGCAAGGCCAAATGGGACCACGCGATAGAAGTGTTCAGCGCGGTCGGCAACAGGGAACAGCTGCTCGCGGTCGGTGAAGCGTGCATGCGCGATCATCAGATCGCGCTCGCTGCGCGCGCGTTCGAACTCGCGGGCGACAAAGAGAGCCTCTCGCGCCTCGGAGACCAATGCCTGCGCGAAGGCCTTGTCGGCACCGCGCTCCGCGCCTACACTCAGGCGGGCAACGACATGATGATCAGTTTCATCAAAGAGAATTTCAAGAACCAGATGTGAGAGCATGGAACGCTGCATCACCCACAAGAAAGAGGTCAATGGCCGTTGCAACTGGTGCGGGGGCGCAATCTGCCCCCTCTGCGTGCAGAAAGGCAAAGGACTCAAGATATATTGTGAGAAATGCATCCCCCGCCTCGGAGTCATGTAACCATGGATATCGAACGACTCAAGAAGATCAATCAGATGACCAAGGAATTGCAGCGCGCGGGATTCGCGGGCAATTCACGCGAAGCATTCAGCCAGGCGGACTCCCTCTTCCGCCCGCCCGCAGAGGAAAGCGCGGTCGCACCCGCGCAGCACAACCAAGAGCCCGTCGAAGCGCCGTCCGCGCAGCACGCAGCCCCCGCAGACTTCCTTGTCGAGAAGAAGGTCGCGCTGCTTGTCGACATGCACACTAAGAAGCTCAACGCAGACGTCACGTTCTTGCAGGCCCAGATACAGCAGCTCCAGTCAGAACTGCAGATGCTGCGCCAGGAAGTCCGCACGAAGCCCGCGGCCCCTGCGGTCTCGCAGGTCGCCGCCCCGTCCATGCCGCCAGCCCCCGCCGCAGCGCCGGCGCCCGAGAAGAAGGAGTCGCACCCGCGACAGGGAGACTTCAAGCCGGGCGATGTCTCGATCGAGAAGATGTTCTATTTCGGCAAGAAATAGAGGCACTACCTTTTTAAATCGGCCGAGTCTTATAAATCCCTATGAGTGACGTGCGGCACAGCCATCTGCTCCTGAATACCCTGCTCATCTTCTTGGCAGTCGGCGCGGGGTTCGGCGGATTCTACTACTACCACACGCAGACAATCACCGAGCTGCAGGCGCATTATGACCAGCAGCTATCAGGCCTCGCCACAAAACTCCTCAGCACGGAAGAATCGCTGCGCTACTACATCAGCCACGAGAGCGCCTCTCTCGACACCAAGATCAAGACTCTCGACAGCAATCTCAATTCCACCACGAAATCAGTCCTCAGCGAGATCCAGACCGCGCGGGAGCAGACGCAGTCCGGTCTCGATCAGATCACGGGACGCCTGGTGCAGACCGAGCAGAAGACCCAAGAGCAGCTCGATTCACTCCAGAGCAATATCAAGAACATCAAGCTCAGCAACAAGGATTTCAGCGCGCTCATGCCGGACGTGCTTCCCGCTGTCGTGAGCATCAGCGTCGGTTATCCGGGCGGCGCGCGTATCGGCAGCGGCGTCTTCATCGATGAGCGCGGCTACGCAGTCACGAATCATCATGTCGTCAACGGTGCGACGAGCATCAATCTCAAAACGGCCGATGGCGCAGTCTACACCGCGCGCATCGTCAGCTCAGACAGCCTGGCCGACATCGCGGTCATTTCGATCGACAGACCCGCACCCCGCGCCCTCCGTTTCGCCGACTATGTGAGCACTGCAGAGAAAGTCATCGCGATCGGCTCGCCCCTCGGCTTCGAATTCACAGTCACCGAAGGCATCATCAGCAAGGCAGAGGTCACATCCGGCGCAGTAAAGCTCATCCAGACCGATGTCGCGGTCAACCCCGGCAACAGCGGCGGCCCCATCCTCAACATCGCGGGAGACATCGTCGGCATCACGACCTCGAAAGCCGCTGACGCGCAGGGCATCGGTTTCGCCGTCCACGCGGATGTCGCATCGCTCCTCACCGCAGGGATGATACAGGACGACACTGCGTGATCAACGGGCCCTGTCGATAGAATTCTTCAATGCTTCCGCGCTCCACAGCGCGCCAGGCCAGAACGGATTCGGCAGCCATTCATTCGAATCAGTCACCCAGAGCCTCTCTACCAGCCCCTCCTCTTTCGCGTGAACAAGCCACACGGGCAGCGGCGCGTTGCTGCCCTTCGCGGCGCTGACGCGTTCAGCGAATTCTTTGAGATGCTGGCGTTCAAGGTACGGAACGGCTGGCCGGTGTCCGATTGCTGCGACGATCACGAGATGCGCCAGCAGACGGGAAGGGTTGCCTCCCATGTACGTGAGATGGGAAATCGCGTTGCGGAGCGGCAGCGTCGGATGATACGCGACATCTGTCTCCACACCGCCGGGCGCGACGGACGTGCACTCAGGCGTTCCGCCAACAATCGCGGCGCCATACACCCTCTCGGGAGAAGTATACACCGCGTATGACCTCTTTGCCGCATCGACTGCCGCGCCGATCGCAACTTCTTCTGCGAGCGTGAGCGCGCCTGAAGGCGTCGATTCGATGAATTCATCCAAGAAGAACGCGCGGAGAGGCGTGGCGTTCGCAGCGCCCCCCGCCTCGGCTCCCTGGAGGATCACTGCGTCCGGCGTCGCGTACTGGCGCAGGACATCCCTGCAATTGCCGCATGGCGCGGCGCCTTTGCCGGGTGTGCCGCACGCGAAGGCCACGATGGAGATGGGGTCGTCACTGCCCGCTTCTTCGAGAGCGCGGGCGACGAGCGTCTCCTCGCAGTGAATGGCGCGCGTGATGCCGTATTCATGGTTGCCGCCGGAGACGACGCGCCCCGAGCGGGTCATCGCCGCGCCGCGCACGTAGAAATTCGACTGGGCGGGTGTCGGTCTCGCTCGCAGCGCAGAGAGGAGCAAATGATTGTAGAGGCGGGAGGTCTGGGCATCTATGCCCTCGAACGTCCACTCAGGCATTGTCTCAGTCCGTCTCGACGCGCGGCGCGAGGATGAATGCCAAGAGCAGCTTGTCGACGACCTTGTACTCGAGGCGCAACGGATAGTCCTGGTTGAAGCACACGCTCACGCGGTCCGCGAGCTTGCCGCCCGCGATCATCTTCTTGAGGTACTCGAGGCTGTACTTCGCTTTCACTTGCGCCTTCGTGTCTGTCTTGATGCTTGTCGCGTCGCTGGCGCCCACTTCGACATGGGCCTTGGATAAATCGCCCTCTGCCGCGATGAGCAGACGCTCCGGCTCGACGGCCAGAGTGACCGCTTCTGCCACGATGCCTGCGTCTTCCATGGCGTCCGAGAGCGTGCCGCTCGTCGTCTCCACCATGACGGGGAATGTCAGGTTCGGGATGCGCTGCTCTCGCTCCTCCAAGTCGATGATGGGGAGCGAGAACGTGCGCACCGTATCGGCGCGCATCGTGACCTTCAGGTGGTTGTCCTCCGTCACTTCGAGCGTGAGCGCATCGGACGGCTTGACCCTCTTGAGGATCTGCTTGAGCTGGCCGAGGTTGAGGCCGATCTCCTGGTTCTTCTCGATCTGGTATTCAGAGAATGCGCTCGAGAGCAGCTTGAAGATGACCATGGCAACATTTGCCGGATCCATGGCAACCATCTCGACGCCGTCCTGCGTGACCTTCAGGCGCGCCTCGTTGACGAGCTCCGAGATGACTCCGATACTGTCTTTCAGGTATGTTGCATCAGCGAGTACGAGTTTCATGCCTATCCCCCCGAGCCGCTCGCGACAGGGAGGGGATATAAAAAACTTGTGGCTGCTGTTTCCGGCGTCTCAGCGGTGGTGGTGCTCGAGGCTCAAGCGCTCGCCGGTTATGAGCCTGTGAACGCTCCTGCCGCGCCTGTAGCCTTCCTCTTCAGCGAGCGTGTAGAAATGCTCAGTGATGTTCGGCTCTGAGTGCGTCGGTATGATATGCGTCGGCTTGAGCATCTTGACCACTTCGCGCAGGTCCTCGCGGAAGCAGTGACCGGAGACGTGGATGTCCGTGAACAGCCTCGCACCGTGCTCGCGCAGGTCCTTGTCGAGCTTCGCCCGGGCTGCCTTGTTGACATCCGCAGGGATTACCGTGCAAGAGAAGACAACGTGGTCCCCCGGCATGAGCCTGAAGGGGTATTCATGCCTCGCGATCTTCGACAGGATCGCGTTCGGCTCGCCTTGATGTCCCGTTGCGCAGATCAGGTACTTGTCGCGGCGGCCTTTTGAGATGTCCCCGAGCTTGTGGATGACCTGCCGCTTGAACTTGCAGATCTCTGCGCCTTTGAAGAACGCGACTTTTGCGCGCTCGGCGGCAGAGAGGTATTTGTTGATGCTGCGGCCGAGGAACACGACCTTGCGGCCCATCGCGTGGCCCGCCTCGAGAATGCTCTTGAGCCTGGCGACGTGCGACGCGAACGTCGTCACGATCACAGCCTTGCCCTTGCTGTCGACGTTGAGCAGCACATCCCTGAGCATGTCGCGCGCGACCCCCTCACTGGGCGTCTTGCGCGGATCCCACGAGTAGAGCGAGTCGATGATGAGCGCGTGGACGCCCCTCTCACCCAACTTCTTGAGCGCCTCGTAGTTCGGCTTGCGGCCGAGCGTCGGGTTGTTGTCCAGCTTGAAATCGTTGCCGTAGGCCACGATGCCGTGGCGTGTGTGCAGAGCGACAAGCACGGTCTGCGGCGTGCTGTGCGTGACGTGCACGAACTCGATCTTGATGTTCTTGGTCAGCTGCATCACGCCATTCGGCGGCAGCGGCTTGATCGGGTTTCGCAGGCGGATGTCATCATCCTTGAGGATTGTCTTGAGCACCTCGCACGTGAACGGTGTCGCGATGATCGGGCAGTTGTACTTGTCCGCCATGTACGGCGCGGCGCCGATATGGTCAAGATGCGCGTGGCCGATGATGATCGCCTTGACCTTGGGCTTCCAGTCTTTGATGAGCGTGTCATCCGGGATGGCCTTGACGCGGCGCAGGTCAATCTCTTTGGCCTTGACGTGCTCGCCGAGCTCTTCTTCAGTGTACTTGATGTAATTGGGCATGTGAAGGCCCATGTCGAGAATGACAACTTCGTCGTCAACGCGAACCGCGGTCATGTTTTTACCTACTTCGCCGTAACCGCCGACGGCACAAATTTCTATTCCCATATTCTATTTTCTCCAGATACAGATTGTGACTCAAACGAGGTGGAGAATCTCAGTGATTTCCAGAATTCGTTACTGTCCATCTCTATCTAATACGCTCACTACATGAACATTCTATAAAAACCTTTGGTAGGAAATTGATGAGGCGGGCAGGATTCGAACCTGCGAAGGCACTAAGCCAACGGTTCGCTCACGCGACCCGCGCCGATGCGCGGGAAGACTTCTTGCGTCTTGAGACCGTCACGTTTGGCCGCTTCGCTACCGCCTCGTGATTTGGGTGCCTACAGGCGGGCGGCTTTTAAACTTTTGGAGAAATGGCTCACTCAAGCGTGCCGAGCTTCTCTTCGATCTTGCGGATCTCCTCTTCGAGGAGGTCCATCTTGGTGCGGGTCTTCTTCGCTTCCTTCTTGCCCTTGCCTTTCTTGTCCTCTTTCGCTGGCGCTTCGTCGCTCTCTTCCGCGGCGACCATATCTTCGTCGTGCGGCGCCATCGTCGGCTTGTGCATCGGCACTTTCGGCATGACGCCGCGCAAGCGCCGGTTCAAAACAGTCAATTCATCGAGGATGTGCTTGAGGCCTACGATAGCTTCGAGTTTCTGGCGGCGCAGCTCGCGGAACGCTTCATAGCGCCGGAGGCTGTCGAGCACCGCCTTGTTGCTCAGGAGCAGCGCTTTGCGCATGCTGATCGGGCCCCTGATGCCAACCCAAAACTTATCGTGGTCTGCCATTCATCGGTCCTGCGGTCGGAGCAGCGCGTGGTCGATCTCCTCGACGCGCTGTTCCACTTCTCCCAACTGCGCGGCCCATGCCTGCAGTTCTGCGTCCTCGCGGTGCTTGATCTCCGCGATGCGGTCGAGCATGAATTTGGCCTGCTTGATGCGCTCACGCGTGAGCGCGAGTATGTCTGTCAGGTCCTTGTACGCGTCCAGTCTCACGAACACTGTCGCTTGATCGTCTGGCATTCTGTCCTCCCCCTCTAGGCCTTGGCCTTTGCGATGACCGAATCGACATAGCTGAGCTTCTTCTCGATATCCTCGAGCTGCGCCCGCCACTTGTCGAATTCTCGCTCTTCCTGCACTTTCAGCTCGCCGAGGCGTCGCACGAGCTCTTCGGCTTCGAAGAGACGGGCGCGCGCCTTGTTGGCGTGCTCCATGACTTTGCGATATTCATCGACGGAAACAAAGCCGGGTCCGTGCGGACGCAGCCGCGGCGCGCTCGGCGCTTCCGGTTCCGCGCGTATCGTCTTGTCGAAGACGGGCGCGGATTCCCACGAGAGCGGCTTGTTGTAGTATTCCGGCTTTTCCTGTTTCGCGTAATACTCGGCCTTCTCGGGCTTTTGGTAGTATTCCGGTTTCTCCTGTTTCGCGTAATACTCCGCTTTCTCGGGCTTTTGGTAGTATTCCGGTTTCTCTTGCTTTGCGTAGTATGATTGTTTTGGCATCTCTGGCAATTGCGGATAGATGTCGGGGATGTCGCCGCCCGGCGCCATCGGCGGAGGGGGCGGCAGCGGCACGTCTTCGGCCTGCGGTTTCTTTTTTGCCTTCAAGAAGTCAAAGATACCCATAGGTGACCACTCTTTCAGGGTCGCATCGTATTATTAAAATCTTTTACCACCATTCTGGAGGGGTGACAGACCCCTGCGGCATGCCTTTCCGGGCAAAATATTTATAACCGCACTCGGCCCAGCCAGCCCCATGCCCGAGAAGACACCCATCATAGCCAAGGCCATCCTCGAGATGCTCGGCGCCCCGAAAGAGTATATAGAGAAGACGCTCAAGGACTACGTCGCCAAGCTCAAGACCGACGGCCTCAAGATCCGCAAAGAGCGCTACGAGCCCGCGGAGCAGCGCGAGAAACTCTACTCCACCTTCGTCGAAATCGAAGCGGAATTCCCCCGCATGGGAGACCTCATCTCCTTCTGCTTCGACTCCCTCCCCAGCAGCATCGACATCATGTCCCCCGACACCCTCACCCTCGAGACCGGCGAGATCGCCCTCTTCCTCAACGACCTCCAAGCCCGGCTCCACCAGGCGGACATGATGATCAAGACGCACCGCGCCCAGCACGACATGCTCGACCGCAGCGCGACCAACGTCTTCAATAATTTCCTCCTCCACCTCGTCCACGACGGACCCAAGAACGCGGACGACCTCGCCCGCACCGTCGGCGTGCGCGAAGACCAGCTCAAGCCGTTCCTCGACAAGCTCGTCGAGAACAAACGCATCACCGAACAGGACGGCACGTACTCGGTCGCATGAACGACGACCTCAAGACCAAACTGGAAGCGCTCCTCTTCGCATCAGCGCGAGCCATGAGCGCGGACGAACTCGCCAAGCTGCTGCGCGAAAAAGACACCGAGGCGATCCGGCGCGCCCTCGCAGAGATCGCCGACGACCTCGCCAAGAAAGAATCCTCCCTCATGCTGATCGAGGACGGAGGCAACTACCGATTCGCGGTCAGGGAGAAATACCTCCCCTTCGTCCGCAAAGTCGTCACGAAGACAGAACTGCCAAAGACGATACTCGAGACGCTCGCCGTCATCGCCTACAAAGCGCCCATCCTCCAGAGCAAGCTCATCAAGATACGCACCAACAAAGCATACGACCACCTCCGCCACCTCGAGAAGACCAGCTACATCACGCGCGAGAAGAGCGGCCGCACCAAGCTCATCAAGCTCACCCAGAAGTTCTACACGTACTTCGACATCTCGCCCGACAAACTCAAGACGAAATTCGGCAGCGCGCCTGACCTCGAGAAAGCCATAGAGGCCAAAGAGGCAGAGATCGCGGCGCTCCACCCCGAACTCGCGAAAGAATCGCCTGACGAAGAAGGCATCCGGGTCGTCGACGAGCCCGAGACCTACGACGTGCCGAAAGTGGAGCCGCCGCTCGAGGAGATCAAAGAGACCATCGGCGGCCTCGAAGTGTACCCGACAGCGCCGCGGGCCAACTCCGACGAAATCCCCACGAGCGGGTCTATGGGCGACCTCGAGACATACGCAGTCGACCCTTCAAACCCTCACGAGCACCGCGCGCCCCGAAAGCAGCCAAAGAAAGAAACAGCCCCCGCCGAAGCTCCAGGGCGCGCGGCGGCAGAAGAGCCCGAAGAGCAGCCCGCGCCCCACGAGGAAACACCTCCTGCAGAGATGACCAAAGTCGGCCAGACGCCCGGCGTGTTCTCCGGCGGCGTCCCGCCCGATGTGCAGAAGAAAGTCGACGAACGCGTCGAAGCCATGCTCAACCCGCCCCCTGCCGAGGATGAGGAGCGGCAGGAATGATGCTCCTCCAATGCCCGCACTGCGGCAACCGGATGAAATACCAAGGCGGCAGCGGCAGTCTCGCGGGCAAGCGCAAGCAGTGCGTCTACTGCGGAAAATCCTACTCCGTCGCCGGCCATGCAGTATCCCAAAACCTCTGAATTCGTGAGTTATAAGGCTTATAACCTCATTTTTCGACCACAATCCTTATAAACGTCCGGCCTCTTGCAATTCTCCTGGGGGACAGTTCTGATGACTGCCACGAACGACACTACGGACAACGCTCAGCCGCCCGCAGGGCCGCACCAGCACCAACCAGGCCACCCGCCCGGCACGAGCGGCGACCGCGTGATATCCCGCGTCATCGAGGACGAGATGAAGACCTCGTACCTCGCCTATTCCATGTCCGTCATCGCCGGCCGCGCCCTCCCGGATGTACGCGACGGCCTCAAACCGGTCCAGCGCCGAGTCCTCTACGCAATGGGCGAGCTCGGCCTCGTCCACAACAAACCATTCAAGAAATGCGCCCGCATCGTCGGAGACGTTCTCGGTAAATACCACCCCCATGGGGACATGGCAGTCTATGACGCGCTCGTGCGCATGGCCCAGGACTTCTCCCTCCGCTACCCCCTCATCGATGGGCAAGGAAATTTCGGCAGTGTTGACGGAGATTTCGCGGCGGCGATGCGTTACACCGAAGCCCGCCTCAAGCACCTCTCCGAAGAGCTCCTCGCAGACATCGAGAAAGAGACAGTCAAGTTCGGCCCCAACTTCGACGGATCGCTCAAAGAGCCGCTCGTCCTGCCCGCGATGGCACCCAACCTCCTCATCAACGGCAGCGCCGGCATCGCCGTCGGCATGGCGACCAACATCCCGCCGCACAACCTGCGCGAAGTGTGCACCGCGGCGACCTTGCTCATCGACAATCCCGACGCGACAACCGCAGACCTCGTCCGCATCGTTCCCGGGCCGGACTTCCCCACCGGCGGCACAGTCATCGGCACCGATGGGATCAAGAGCGCCTATGATGTCGGCCGCGGCAAGATCACCGTCCGCGGCACCGTCGAGACAGAGGAGGCCAAGAACCGCACCAAGCTCATTATCACCGAGATCCCGTACATGGTCAACAAGGCAGAGCTCATCACCCAGATCGCCGACCTGGTCAATGACAAGAAAATCCCCGGCATCTCAGACATCCGCGACGAGAGCGACCGCGAAGGCATGCGCGTCGTCATCGACCTCAAGATCGGCGCCAACGCAGAAGTCACCCTCAACCAGATCTACCAGCACAGCCGCCTCCAGGAGACCTTCAGCATCATCAACCTCGCCCTCGTCGACAACCAGCCCAAGACGCTCGGCATCAAAGACCTGCTCACGCACTATCTCGCCCACCGCAAAGACATCGTCAGGCGCAGGACCGCGTTCGACCTGCGCGTCGCCGAACAGAAAGCGCACATCCTCGAAGGCCTCCTCATCGCGCTCCAGCACATCGACGCTGTCATCGCGCTCATCAAAGGCGCCAAGGACCCCGCCGTCGCCAAAACCGGCCTCATACAGGACTACAAGCTCAGCACCGAGCAGGCTCAGGCAATCCTCGAGATGCGCCTCTCCCGCCTCACCGGCCTCGAGCAGGAGAAGATCAAGTCCGACCATAAGGACCTCCTCGCGCTCATCGAGGACCTCAAGGACATCCTCTCCAAGCAATCCCGCATCAACGACATCATCAAGCAGGAGCTCGCCATGCTCAGCGAACGCTACGGCGATGAGCGCCGCACGCGCATCTCCCTCGACGCCGCCGTGACGCTCGAACAGGAGGCGCTCATCAAGCCGGAGGAGGTTGTCGTCACTCTCTCGCACGCGGGCTACGTCAAGCGCCTGCCTGTCGATGCGTACCGCGCGCAGCGCCGCGGCGGCAAAGGCATCACCGGGGCGGGGACGAAGACCGAGGATTTCATCCAGGACCTGTTCGTCGCAAACACGCACGACACCATCCTGCTCTTCACCAACTCCGGCAAGGTGCACTGGCTGCAGGTCCACCAGGTTCCCGAAGCCGGCAGGTATGCCAAGGGAACCGCGCTCGCCAATCTCATCACGCTCGCTGACGGCGAGAAAGTCCAGTCCTTCGTGCCGATCAAAGGATACGATGAGAATTCATTCGTCTTCTTCGTCACGGCGCAGGGCACGGTCAAGAAGACGACGCTCGGCGAATTCAGCAACCCCCGCCGCGGCGGAATCATGGCGATCACGCTCGATGCGGGCGATGCGCTCGTCGGCGCCGAACTCACCGACGGCAAGAAGAACATAGTCATCGCGACGCGCGACGGCATGGCGATACGGTTCGATGAATCAGATGTGCGTCCGATGGGCCGCGCGGCAGGCGGTGTGCGGGGCATCAAACTGCGCGAGACCGACCGCGTCGTCGGTATCGTCGCCACCGCCGAAGGGAAGACGCTCCTCACAGTCACTGACAAGGGATACGGGAAGCAGACGCCCGTGAGCGAGTACCGCATGACCGGACGCGGCGGCGTGGGCGTCATCAACATCAAGGTCACAGACAAGAACGGCCGCGTCGTCACCATCGCCGCTGTCGATCAGACTGACGAAGTCATGCTCATCAGCAAGAGCGGCATCATGCTGCGCACGAAAGTCTCAGGCATTTCGGAGGTCGGTCGCGCCGCGCAAGGCGTCCGCATCATGCGTCTTGAGGACGACGACTCTCTTGTCAGCATCGCGCTCGTCAAGGAGGACGAGGAATCGGACGGCGCGCAGCAACCCGCTCCCTCCGCCTGAAACCCATGGATTTTCTCGCGCTCTGCCCCCGCGGCATAGAGGACTTCGCGGCGCAGGAAGCGTCCGAGGCGGGACTCACCGCGTCTCCCGACGTCTCCGGCGCCATATCGGGCAAGGCGGGCGATCTCCGCTCGCTGCTGTCATTCGCGTACCGCACCCGTCTGTGCAATAAGGTCGTATTGCTCCTCTCTCGCGCGGCATTCACCGAGAATCCTGTCGATGAATGCCCTCCGGACGCAGCGATGGCCATCCCGTGGCTCGGCGAGACGTTCTCGATATCAGTCGAGCGCAGAGGCGAGCACGCATTCTCGTCGCAGGATATCGCCACGACGCTCGGCGCCATGCTCAGCGAACAGACCGGCAAGACATTCCGCTTCAAAGGCGCCAAGACCCAGCTCTTCGCGCTCGTGCACGAGACAGCATTCCTCTTCGGTGTCGACCTGTGCGGGTTCGATCTGGGCAGGAGGGACTTCCGTGTCTTCCTCCGCGCAGAATCCCTCCGAGGCACCGTCGCCGCAGGACTCCTGCGCATCGCGCAGTGGACGCCGAAGCACACGCTGCTCGACCCGTTCTGCCGCGACGGCGTCATCCCCATCGAAGCCGCGCTCATCGCCATGAACCGCTCGCCGCATTTCTACGCCAAGGAATCGTTCGCGTGGCGGTCCGTGCCGGGCATGCCGCAGCCGGATGAGGTGCTTGTCGATAAGGAACGCACCCCGGACTGCCGCATCATATCGTCGGACGAGAACTTCTCCAACCTGAGCGCGTCCAAGCGCAACGCGACAGTCGCAGGTGTCGTGAAATCGATAGAGTTCTCCCGGCTCGATCTGGAGTGGCTCGACACGAAGCTCGAGAAAGGGACGATCGACAGAATCATCTCATACCCCTTGGAGGCCGCTCGCTCGCTCACGCCTCAGAATGTCGGAAAGATTTACGATCTCTTCTTCGAGCGGGCGTCGTTCGTTCTCAAGAAATCAGGCACGCTCACCCTCATCGTGCGCCGCAGCGCGCAGCAGCTCAAGGACGCGGCCCAAAAGCACGGATTCTCCGTCACGCATGAGCGCACAGTCCATTCCGGCGCGGACGCGATGCCTGTGCTGGTCTTCTCGCGCAAGTAAGTTTTTGAGCTGAGACTCCCTCCGCGCTCGCCATGAGCCTCAAGGACATCCTGTTCCGATCGCAGAGGAGGCACGGTCCCTACATCGTCTATTCCGACTTCATGGGGGACACTCTCACCAGGACGCTCCTCACCGTGTTCGAGAGCGGCGGCCTCACTGAGTGTCTGCGCGGCCCCATCGTTGACTTCGGCTGCGGCAGCGGGTATTTACTCCACCGCATCCGTGCTAAGGACGCGCAAGCCATCGGCATCGACCTGCTCCCGACCCGTGCGTATGAAGATATCCAATACCTCAAACGCGACATGCGGGACACGGGCCTGCCAGGCAATTACGCATCGCTGGTGATCAGCAACAACATCGCGGATTATTTTGACACCCCGGCGGAATTTGATGCGATTTTCCGCGAAGCGGACAGGATCCTCCAGCCCGGCGGCGTGTTCGCGCCGATGGAGTTCGAGAGCCACAAGCTCATGCGCCCGTTCTATGATGCGGGCTATCTGCGTGCAGGGCTCATGTTCTGCCGCAAACCGCACCCACAGCAACCTTTATAAACGACGCGCCAGTAGGCTGCGACGGGTTGGGAGGGCACGTAGCCGACGGTGCCGAAAGGCGCTGAGGAAAGTCTGCCCACCCGAATGCGGCTCACACCGCAGGAAGCAGCCACTCGCTGTGAAGGCGAGCGTCAGTGATGGCGGGCTCCATCACAGAAACGAGACCGCTCCCAGGGAGGATGAAGGCGCTGAAGGGATTGGCGACAATCCCGAGACCGACGGCCGGACGTTCCTGGAAGAATGGATGAAACGGATAGCCCTGGCTGGTGCAAGGCCTTGCGAGGCCGCTCAGTCGAATGCTACGACAGCCCGTCCCTGGCCGTCAATCCGGCCACTGCCGAAACAAGATCGGCATCAGGGGGCTGACACAAGGCAGCTTACGCCCGCCCAACCCACCTTACATTCAGACGAGGTACACAACAAATGGCCCGCAATGACCGCGTGCAGATGCCGACGTCCACCGCCGGCCTGACCCGCTATTTCGAGGACTACCGCAGCGCGTTCGAGTTCAAACCAGGCCACGTCGTGGTCATGGGCATCATCGTCGCGCTTGTCACCCTCATGCTCCACCAGTTCGGCCATTCCTGGTTCGGCTTCTGAGACGATGATCCCCGGCATCAATCCGCGCGAACTGCAGAAGATGATGAAGAAGATGGGCGTCGCCGAAGAGGCGCTGCCCGCTGAAGAGGTCATCATCCGCCTGCCTGACAAGGACTTGGTCTTCGCTTCTCCTTCCGTCACGCGCGTGAAGATGATGGGGCAGGAATCCTACCAGATCCAGGGCGAGCCGGAAGAGCGCGCGCGCAACGCCGTGCCAGAGATATCCGATGACGACGTGAAAACCGTCGTCGAACAGACCGGCGCGTCCGCTGAAGCCGCGCGCAAGGCGATCATGGACGCCGACGGCGACCTCGCCGCCGCGATCCTCGCGCTCAATGGCGAATGACTCGGTATATCTTTATATAGAGCAGATGCATTACTCAATAGAACCTTCCGATGCTCCTTGAAGCCGTTGATAATGCCAGGGAAGAGCTGAAGCGCTCTGACCACCTTATCTATGTCAGCCTGAAGTACACGCGCACCGCTGACGTACTCAAAAGCATCATCGAGCGTCTCATCAATGCGTTCAACTTCGGCTGCGAAGCGCTCCTCGAGAAAGCCAAGCAGGAGAGCAGGGTTTCCAGCGTGCCGCCGATGCCCCTGCCGCGCATCGAGCTCGTGCGCAAGGCGTTCCCCGACAAGAAGATCCAGGATTTCATGGAATTCTATCTGCTCCTGCGCAAGATCGACAAGGCCAAATTCACGCGCACGCAGGAATACCGGCGCCACGTGAGCATGGTCGCTTCGGTCGACAATGCGCAGATCGAGATCACGATCGATATCATCAGCGATTATTTCGAGCGGGCGAAGGATTTCATCCGTCTCGTCGAGCAAGTGACGGGGGGCGGCGCGGAATGATGAGCCAGATCCAGACCAAGCTCGCCCAGCAGGGCTGGAGCAAGCGCGAGATCCTCGCGGCGTCACGCATCCTCGCCCGCGGCGAAGCGCACAAGACGCCAACCATACGATTCTTCGACAGGTTCGTGTGGTGGTCCGTCCTCCTCGTCGCGCTCTTTGGCAATTTCTTCCTCGCCGCGATCCTCGTGCCGTTCCTGCTCCTCATGGAGGGTACATCGCTGTATATCGCGCTCGTGCTGTTCGGCGCGTCGTTCGGCGCGCTCGTGCATGTCCTGGTCAAGATGGTCGAAGAGCGGGGCAAGCAGCCGATCATCGAGTACGTGTTCCTGCCCGCTGTCGCGCTCATCACCATCTATATGGTCGCATATCTCTCGAACCAATTCGCCATCGCGCTCGGAATGGTGCGCAGCATCCACGAGCCGACGCTTGTTGCGCTCACGTACTCCGTCGCGTTCATGCTGCCGTACCTGGCCGATCGCGTGCTGTCTGCGAAACGCGGCGCTGGCTTTATATAGCACGCACTGTTCTGCTCGTTCCTACCTGGTGCCTATGGCGTAGTGGTAGCGTACAGGCCTGTGGAGCCTGTGGTCCGGGTTCGATTCCCGGTAGGCGCCCTCTCTTCTCCCGACGACACGAACCTTTATAAATCGAGGGCAGTTCTCTCGCCCACCGAGCCCGAGTCCCGTCGAGGGGCGATGGAGGGTTTGAGCGAAACTCTCAAATTCTCGGCTCGCCACACACAACAATGGCAGAGAAACAGGCACCGCCGCAACCGAACATCAAGCACCTTGTCCGCATCGCGAACACGGATATGGACGGCAAGAAACAGGTGCTCTACGCCCTGAGCAAGATCAAGGGCATCGGCATCATGTACGCCAACGCAGTCTGCCGCGTCGCCAAAATCGACCCGCGCGCGATCATCGGCGCACTCTCTGACGAACAGGTCAAGCACATCGCGACAGTCATCTCGCAGCCGTCACAGCACGGACTGCCTCCCTGGATGTTCAACCGCCGCTACGACCGCGAAACAGGCGCCGACGGCCACCTCCTCGGCACCGACCTCTCTCTCGCCGTCGATAACGACATCAAGATCATGAAGAAGATCAAGTGCTGGAAGGGCGTCCGCCACAGCCTCGGACAACCTGTCCGCGGCCAGAGGACCCGCAGCAACACCCGCCGCAACAAGGGCAAGGTGCAGCTCGGCGTCACCTCCAGCAAAGCCGCCCCCAAGGAAGAGGGCAAGAAGTAGCGAGGCACCATGGGCGATCCACGAAAATTCCGAAGTTACTGGTCGAGACCCGCGCACCCTTGGCAGCGCGCCCGCATCGACGAAGAGAAAGTCCTCGTCACCGAGTTCGGCCTCAAGAACCGCACCGAGATCTGGAAGATCAAGAGCAAGCTCAAGAACTTCAGCGACCAGGCCAAATCCCTCATCGCGCGTTCCGGCCCGCAGATCGACGCCGAG
Source organism: uncultured Methanosarcinales archaeon (assembly GCA_964445485.1). Classification (GTDB taxonomy): domain Archaea; phylum Nanobdellota; class Nanobdellia; order Woesearchaeales; family ARS49; genus CAYUPS01. Next base: position 154,713 of record CAYUPS010000002.1, read on the forward strand.
CGCAAGCAGCTCCTCGCCCGCCTCTCGCGCCTCGGCCTCATCACAGTCGATTCCAAGCTCGACACCGTCCTCGGCCTGTCGTTCCGCGACATCGCATCGCGCAGGCTGCAGAACCTCGTCGTCAAGCGCGGCATCGCCCGCACACTCAAACAGGCACGCCAGATGATCACGCACCGCCACATCACGCTCGGCGGCCGCATGATGACATCGCCCGGCTATCTCGTCAGCCTCGCCGAAGAGGCCCAGATCGCGTACGCTCCCACATCCAGCTTCAACAAGGAAGACCACCCCGAGAGGACTGTGGTCAAGACCGCGAAGCCCAAGCGCGCTCCGCGCCAGGAAGACTCCCGCGGCTTCCGCCGAGGCAACTTCCGCCGCCGTGGAGGTGACCGCCGATGAGCGAACGAGGAATCCGCTGGGGCGTCTGCCACATCTACGCTTCCTACAATGACACGATCATCCACGTGACCGACATCACCGGCAACGAGACCATCGCCATCGCATCCGGCGGCCAGATGGTCAAGGCCGACCGCCTCGAAGGCAGTCCGACAGCCGCGATGCTCGCCGCAAAGAAAGCGGCAGAGATCGCGATGGACAAAGGCATCGAAGGCATCCACGTGCGCGTCCGCGCCCCCGGCGGCCACAACGGCCCGAGCAACCCCGGCAGCGGCGCGCAGCCGGCCATCCGCGCAATGTCCCGCATGGGCCTGAAGATCGGCCTCATCGAGGACGTCACTCCCATTCCGCACGGCGGCTGCCGCAAGAAGGGCGGCCGCAGAGGCAGGAGAGTATGAGCAGCTTCGAGTACCTGGGCAAGAACGGCAAGAACGGCCGCATCACTTTCCTGCTCAAGGACTCCACGCCCGCCTTCGCAAACGCGATCAGGCGCCTGTGCATCGAGAGCGTGCCCAGCATGGCGATCGAGAGCGTCGAATTCAAGGACAACAGCTCGGCGCTCTACGACGAGATCATCGCGCACCGCCTCGGCCTCATCCCACTCACCACCGACCTGCAGGGCTATGTCCTCCCGTCCGAGTGCAAGTGCAACGGCGAAGGCTGCGCCAAGTGCACAATCAAGCTCACGCTCAAATCAAAGGGCCCCGGCGTCGTGTACGCCTCGGCAATGAAGAGCAAGGATCCCGCCATCAAGCCGGCCCAGCCCGAGATGCCGATCGTCAAACTGCTCAAAGGCCAGGAGCTCGAGTTCGAGGCGACCGCAGTCCTCGGCACAGGCATGGAGCATGCCAAATGGAGCCCCTGCCTCGCGTACTATTCCTACAAGGCGAGCGCGATCGTCAACAACGACCACCCGCAGTTCGCCGAGTTCAAGGACAAGTACCCGCCGCAGGTCTTCAAGGACGGCAAGATCGACAAGAAGAAGATCGAGGAGCTCAACCTCTTCGATGCGTGCGACGGCGTCAATGAGGAGATTGTCAAGATCGAGTACGACCCCACGACGTTCGTCTTCAGCATCGAGCCCTGGGGACAGCTCTCCCCGCAGGAGATCCTCAAGACAGCGCTCACGCTGTTCAGCGACAGGCTCGACCAGCTGAACACCAAACTGAGCGGCAAGGAGGACTAATAATGACCACGCGAGGGTGCCAGAGCGGCCAAATGGGCACGGTTGAGGGCCGTGTGGCTTAGTGCCTTCGAGGGTTCGAATCCCTTCCCTCGCATCGAGAAGTGAACGAATATGCCAACAAGAACCGGACCGGAAAACGAGAACCTCAAACAGCTCATCCTTGAGCTGCGCAAGCTCTCGGCGACAAGCAAGGCAGGCCTGTGGTCTCGCCTCGCCGACGACCTCTCGGCCCCCACCCGCTCGCGCAGGGAAGTCAACCTCTCTCTGCTCGATCGCGAGACCAAGCCGAGCGAAGTCATCGTCGTCCCGGGCAAAGTCCTCGGTGCCGGCCGCATCGGCCACGACCTGACAGTCGCTGCGTGGTCCTTCTCTTCCAGCGCCCGCAAGAGCATCATGGACGCGAAGGGCAAATGCATCACCATCAACGAGCTCGTCAAGCACGCGCCGAAGAACATCAGAATCATCGGGTGACACTCATCATGGCAGAAATACACATCGACGCGAAAGGGGCCATCCTCGGGCGTATCGGCACGTCCGCGGCCAAGCTCGCCCTGCAGGGCCACACGGTCAAGATCTTCAACTGCGAAGACGCCATCATCAGCGGCAACCCCCGCCATGTGCGCGAGCACTACTGGCGCAAGCGCGTCGACCTCGGCCAGCCCCAGCGCGGCCCCTACTACTCCCGCATGCCTGACCGGTTCTTCCGCAGGCTCATCCGCGGCATGTTCCCGATGAACGGCACGCGCGGCCGCGAGGCATACGCCCGCGTCATGTGCTACCGCGGCATCCCCACGGAGTTCAAGGATGCCAAGCCCAAGCACTTCGAGGAAGCGAGCGCATCCAAGCTCCGCACCATGAAGTGGGTCCGCGTCGGCGACCTGTGCAAGTCCCTCGGAGGTAAGGCATGAAAGTCATCAACACATCCGGCACGCGCAAATGCGCGATCGCCCGCGCCACGCTGCGCCCCGGCAACGGCCTCGTGCGCATCAACAGCACGCTCCTCCGTTTCTACGAGCCTGCGATGAGCCGCGCGCTCATCGAAGAGCCGCTCATCCTCGCCGGAGACTCCGCCAAGCAGGTCGACATCTCCGTCCGCGTCAGCGGCGGCGGCCCGTCCGGCCAGGCCCAGGCGGCGCGTCTCGCGATCTCCAAGGCGCTCGCGGGCTTCGACAAGAGGCTCCAGCGGGTGTTCCTCGACTATGACCGTAATATGCTCGTCGCGGATGTGCGCCTCAAGGAGACGCGCAAGCCCAACACGCACGGCAAAGCGCGCAGCAAGCGCCAGAAGTCCTACAGGTGAGCACAACATGATCATCCCCATCCGTTGCTGGACATGCGGCAAACCGATCGGCCAGCACTGGGAAGAGTACAAGGAGCGTACGGGCAAGAAGGGCGAGGACGCCAAGAAAGTCCTTGACGAGCTCGGCTGCGACCGCTACTGCTGCCGCGCCATGCTCCTCGGCCATGTCGACCTCATCGATACTGTCGGCTCGTTCCGCAAGTTCTGATTTTCATTCGCCTTTTTTTCCCTGGGCAAAAATCTTAAATAGTCGAAGCGTCGGCGCTTCCTGTATCGCCGCCACGGCGGTGACTGGGGGACGCAATGACTGGGAAGACATTCATCTTCGATCTCGACGACACACTGCGCTGGACCAGCTGGGACTATTCATGGGCCAATGCGGCATTCTACAAGCTCCTCTATGAGGAATTGCGCCATAACGTGCCGTACATCACGCACCTCGCGCACTGGCACCAGGAGATCGATCACAAGCTCGCCAAGCTCAAGGGTCTCACCCCCGAGCGTTTCCTCGACTCGCTCGAGGACACGTACAAGGCGTGCTGCGAGAAGTTCGGCGTCAGGCCGACGAAAGCCGCGGCGCACAGGATGCGCATGTGCGGGAAGCAGATCTTCGATGCGGACAGGTACGCCGCCGAAGGTCTCGTCGACGGCGCTGAGGAGATGCTCGATTTCCTCAACGCGAAAGGCGACGCGCTGTATCTTGTCACGCGCGGCGTGCAGAAAGAGCAGACCAAGAAGATCAAGGCCACCGGCCTCGATGAGGTGTTCCCTGACGACCGCATCTTCATCGTCGATGACGTCCCGCCGCTCAAGCAGCCGTACTTCAGGCGCATACTCGAGGGGAAGGACGCCGCCTCATGCTACTCTGTGGGCGACGGAATGGATTCTGACGTCAACGAGGCGACAGAGCTCGGCATGTGGGGCTTGCACATCCCCAACCATGCGGGCACGTGGATATACGACCAGGAGATCAGCGGCGTCGACAAGCGCGTGCAGATCACGCGCACCTACCTGCCGGCGCTCGAGCGGATCAGTACGTCGCTCGCCTGCAGCTGCCTCTCTTCCGACGAGCGATCATCTCTGGAGAAGTATGTCGAGGAGTTCAAGAAGCTCGACTCCGCCAAGGAGATAACGCCGGGCCCCGAGGCGTACGCGCGCAGGGCCAAGGGTGTCGCATGGTTCCCCGAACGGACCAAGACGCTGCAGTCGGTCAAGGATATCGTCGCGCAGTATGACTCGCTCTAGGCGCACTTTTTTATATCTTCTTTCCATCCGTCCCCGCATGCATTTCGTCATCGAGCATCTCGAGCCTGACGTCTTCGAGTGGTGCGTGCTGGAATACAGGCACATCTCTTCGCTCGTCGGCAAGTCAAATCTCACATTCACGAACGTCCATCACGGCGCGGGCAAGATCGCCTCGCTCGGCGATGTGCACCATGAGCGCGTGGCAGCGCTCGCCCTCGACCCGAAGCGCACATGCGTGCTCGATCCCGAGGCCAAAGAGGAGCTCTCGCCCTCCGACCGGCTGAGATTCGACACGTTCGTCTTCGGCGGGATACTCGGCGACGATCCGCCGCGCGCCCGCACCAAGGACGAATTGACGATCACGCTGCCGGGCGCTTCGTCGCGCAACCTCGGGAAGGACCAGATGAGCACGGACACCGCAGTGAACGTGACCAAGAGGATACTCGAGGGCATGCCTCTCGGGAAGATGAGGTTCGTCTCTCCGCTCCATCTGCACATCAAGAAGGGCGAAGAGGTCATCCTCCCCTACAAGTACCTGCTCGATGAGGACGGCAAGCCCCTCCTCGCGCCGGGTCTTGATGAGAAACTGCGCACGCAAGACGAGTTCTGAAACGCGCACAAGCTTTAAAAACAGGTCGTCGCTCCGTCAGCGTCTCATGGTCGACCTCCAGAAGCTCGCCAAGAAATGGCAGGGCAAGTGGGCCAAACAGCAGGCGTTCGAGGCAGATGCCGACGATGAGCGCCCCAAGTTCTTCGTGACATTCCCTTACCCGTATGTCAACGGCTACCCCCACATCGGCCACTCCTACACCTGCGCCCGCGTGGACACCATGGCGCGCTACCAGCGCATGCGCGGCAAGAACGTCCTCTTCCCGCAGGGCTGGCACGCGACAGGTTCGCCCATCGACAGCGCGGCCAGGCGCGTGCGCGAGAAAGAGCCCAAGCAGATCGCCATCCTCAAGTCGCTCGGGTTCTCTGACGATGACCTCCCGAAGTTCGAGCAGCCCAAGCACTGGATCAAGGTCTTCGGCAAGGTCTGGGGCGAGGACCTGCGCAAGATGGGCATGAGCATCGATTGGCGTCGCAATTTCGTCACGACTGACCTCAACCCGCACTATTCCGCATTCATCCAGTGGCAGTTCCGCAAGCTCAAGGACAAGGGATTCGTGCAGATCGGCAAGCATCCCGTCACGTGGTGCCCGAAGGAGAACGGTCCGGTGCCGGACCACAACCGCTCCAAGGGAGAGGGCATCGCGCCCGAGGAGATGACGCTCCTCAAGTTCACGCTCAAGACCAAGGACGGGCATGTCCTCATCCTGCCGGCAGCCACGTTCCGCCCCGAGACAGTGTACGGCGTGACGAACATCTGGCTCAATCCCGACGTCGAGTACGCCGATGCGCAGGTCGACGGAGAGCGCTGGATCGTCTCCAAGGAATGCCTCCAGAAGCTGCAGGACCAGCAGCACACCATCCTCGCAAGCCGCGCATTCAAGGGCAAAGAGCTCATCGGCGAGCGCGTCCTCAACCCAGTCACCGGCGATTCCGTCCTCATCCTCCCCGCATCGTTCGTGTCGGCCAATTTCGGCACGGGCGTCGTCATGAGCGTTCCTGCCCACGCGCCGTACGACTACATGGCGCTCAAGGAGATCCAGGACAACCACACCAAATACGGTTTCGACGCGTCTGTCAAGAGCATCAAGCCAGTCTCGCTCATCGCAGTGCCCGGCTACAAGGACTTTCCCGCCATCGAGGAGTGCCGCAAACGGGGCATCCAGAGCCAGCAGGACGCAGCGCTCGAAGAAGCCACGACTGAAGTGTACAAGAAGGAATTCCACCAAGGCAAGCTCAAGCAGATGTTCGGCCAGTACGCGGGCAAGACCATCAGCGAAGCCAAGCAAGGCCTCACGGACGAATTCGTCAGCGCGGGCCGCGCGGCGAAGCTCTGGGAGCTCGCGGGCGAAGTCGTGTGCCGCTGCCTCTCCCCCTGCCATGTCCGGATCGTCGACAACCAATGGTTCCTCACCTACGGCGACCAGGCCTGGAAGCAGGTAGCGCACAAGGCCCTCAAGGAATGCAAGCTGTATCCTGAGAAAGTGCGCACGCAGTTCAGCACGGTGCTTGACTGGCTGCGAGACTGGGCGTGCACGCGCGAATTCGGCATGGGCACGCGCCTCCCCTGGGATGAGCACTGGATCATCGAATCCCTCTCTGACAGCACGCTGTACATGGCGTACTACACCATCGCGCATCTGCTCAAGGAGATCCCTGCGAAGAGCGTCACGGATGCGGTATTCGATTACGCGTTCCTCGGCAGGGGCGATGCGAAATCCCTCGGCATCCCTGTGAAGACCGCAGAGGAGATGCGCAAGGAATTCACCTACTGGTACCCTGTCGATTTCCGCAACAGCGGCAAGGACCTCGTGCAAAACCACCTCTCGTTCTTCCTCTTCAACCACGCCGCCATCTTCCCCGAGAAGTACTGGCCGCGCGGCATCGGCGTCAACGGCTATGTCAACGTGCAGGGCAGCAAGATGGCCAAGAGCGCCGGCAATTTCCGCACGCTGCGCCAGTGCATGGAGGAATTCTCTCCCGATGTCGTGCGCATGACAATCCTCTCGAGCGGCGAAGAGCTCGCCGACGTCGACTGGGATCCTGACGCGGCGTTCACGCTCCGCAAGCGCATCGAGGCATGGTACGAGTTCGCGACCAAGAGGCACAAGGCCCCAAAGAAGGACGAGCAGCTGAGCGACATCGACCTGTGGATGGAGAGCCAGCTCAACGGCATCATCAAGGATTCGACTGCAGCGATGGACGAGACGCTCTACCGAACCGCCATCCTGCGCGGGTATTTCGACTTGCAGCGCAACCTGAAGTGGTACATGCGCCGCAAGGCGGACAAGCCCAACAAGGCGCTCCTCAACAGGGTCATCGAGACGCAGACGCTGCTCCTCACGCCCTTCGCGCCGCACACCTGCGAGGAGATATGGAGCAAGATCGCAGAGGACGGCTTCGTCTCGTTCGCCAAGTGGCCGGTCGCAGACCTGTCGAAGATCAATCCCGCGCTCGACGCGCAGGAATCATCGATGGAATCGCTTGTGGATGACATCCGCACCGTGATGGGCCTCGCGAAGCTCGAGAGACCGCAGAGCGTCACGCTCGTCGCGGCGGACGACTGGAAGCACAGGTTCTGCAAGGATCTCAAGCATCACCTCTCCGGCACTCGCAACATCGGCGATCTGATGCGCATGATGATGACGCCCGAGTTCAAGCAGCACGGCCAGCTGATCTCCCAGTTGGTGCAGCGCTTCGTCAAGGATCCGGGCAAACTTCCCGCCAAGGACACGCACCAGGAGGCGGAGCTCGCGTTCCTCTCCGACGCGATACCATTCCTTGAGAGCGAGTTCGGCTGCAGCGTCAAGGTCCTCTCAGAGGCAGATGCCGCCGCTGAAGCGAAAGCCAAGAGCGCGATGCCGGGCAAGCCCGCGATCATCGTGCAGTAGAATTCTGGAAAAAAGAAAAAGTGGGGCAAGAGCGCTCCCTGATGGACGCATCGTCCGCGCGACAGTTGATTCCCGCGCCGTCCTCAGTTCCGCACCCCTGAAAGCAGTAGCGGAAACGGTTAGTGCTGCTCGGTTCCCCGCCTGACACGGTTCCCGCACCCGTACTCCATCAGGACAGAACCTCAACGTTCGACACAGGCCCGCCACGCAAGCCATACGCCGCTCAAAGAGCTTCGGTCCAACCATGAAGCCGGTTTGTTGGGCAGGAGACGGCTACCCTCCCGACCTATCTTGCCCCGTCGGGACAACTGGTGGGCGGTTTAAATATGTTTGCTCTCAGAGGAGGCCGATCATCCACGCAAACGAGAAGCCGAGGACGCACCCTGCGCTCAAGAACGGCATGGCGGGATAGAACCGGTCTTTCTTGGCGAGGAAGAGGAGTCCGGCGAGCGCCGCGGTCGTGAAGGGCACTATGGCGAGCGCAGCGTTGAGCGAGCTGCTGGCGAGGACGGCGCTGGAGAAGATCAGCGGGAAGCCTATGTCGCCGCCGCCGAGGACCGCCGTGCGCCACTGGCCCGCCTTGAGAGGCTTTTTCGAGGGCGTCTGCCGCGAGAGCATGATGCCTTTCTGCGCATGGTACGGCAGGAGCAGTCCTGCAAAGATGCCGGTGCCTGCCTGGAATTTCGCCATCTTGATCATGTGCTTGCTCTGCCACACCGCGTACATATCATATGCGGAGAGGAGCGCGAGCGCGCCGAACGCGTACGCGACATTGAGCATGGGCGCGAAGAGCGCGGCGAGACCGCCGTACATGAACAATTCCGTGACGTTGTGGATGATGATGTTGGGCCGCAGTATCTTCCACGCGCCGAGCGCCACGGCCATGGCGAGCGCGACCGGCATGGGCGCGAAGGAGGAGAATGCGATGTGCAGGCAGATAGTGACTGCGAGGAAGAACCATAGCCGCCAGAGCCAGCCGACCGAGTACTTGATGAGGAACAGGATGAGAAGCGTGCCCACGCCGATCGCGCCCGCGAGGTAGACAAGGCCGCCGAGCGGGCTGACATCCGGCCGTTCGAGCGCCACGCCCGCGACGCTGGGCAAAGGCTGCCACTTACTGTCTTGGTAGTAGGAATTGACGACCAGGAGGCCGATGATCTGGGCGATGGCGAACATCGCGATGAGAATGAGGGTGACTTTGAGCGAATGTTTCATTCTCGTCTCGGGCGTCAACCTTATATATAAACCATTTGTCTGGGGAAACCATGCGGTATGCGCACAAGATCGTATTCACGTTCTTCGCCAAGCCCGGCGATGATGTCACCCGGCTGCGCGCGGCGCTCGCAGGTCTCGCGCCGTCGGATGAGACGAAGCGCAAGAAGGCATTGAGCGAGTCAGTCGCGGCCCCCGAAGGCCAGTTCGAGGATGAGCTGCGCATCCTCGCCTGCACGCTCACGGGAGAGTCCGAGACGACAGCCATGCTGCGCCGCATCCTCGCATCGCTCGCCAAGGCGGACTATGCGGCAGTATCGCAGCAGCGCGAGAGCCGGCTGGATGATGAACTAGACTTCTTCCTGCGCCTTGACAAGAAGAAGTTCCTCGCCGGCATGTGGGCCCTCACGCAGAGCGGCGACTGCCTGCATGTGCGTATCACGCTCGCAGCCTACCCCAAGACCAAGGCGTCGGCTCTGGCAGTCCTTGACAAAATATTTAAAGACCTCAGCCCGACGGGATGACGCTATGGCGCACCTTGTCGACCCCTGGGGGTCAGAACTTGTCGCGGACTATGACCGCATCGTGCACGAGTTCGGCCTCGAAATGTTCGCCGCGCCCGGCCCCTTCCCCAGCCCTAATAAGCTCATGCGGCGCGGCGTCGTCTTCGCAGGACGGGACCTGCAGCGCATCGCCAAGTGCATCAAGGAGAAGAAACCGTTCTACGCCCTCAGCGGCATCATGCCGTCGGGCGAGCGCCTGCACCTCGGCAACAAGATGGTCGTGGAGAACCTCAAGTACTTCCAGGACCACGGCGCGCAGACCTATATCCTCGTCGCAGACCTCGAAGCTGCGGCAGCGCGCGGCATCAGCCTCGAAGAGGCCCGCACGCGCGCTATGGCATTCCACATCCCCGCCTATCTGGCGCTCGGCCTCGACCCGCACAAGACCACATTCTACTTCCAGAGCGACAACAAGCAAGTCATGCACCTCGCCTATGAGTTCTCCAAGAAGATCACGCTCAATGAATTCCGCGCCGTCTACGGCAGCGCCGACCCGTCGAGGATCATGAGCGCGCTCACGCAGGTCGGCGACATCCTCTTCCCGCAGATGGACAAGCGCATGCCCGGCATCATCCCCGTCGGCATCGACCAGGACCCGCATATCCGCCTCGCGCGCGATGTCGTCAACCGCACCAAGACCACGCACAAGTTCGTGCCACCGAGCGCAATCTACCACAAGTACACGCCGTCATTGACCGGCGAGATCAAGATGAGCAAGTCAGTCCCGAGCGGCAATATCGAGCTGCCCGACGACATCAAGACTGTCGTGCAGAAGATCAAGCGCGCCAAGACCGGCGGCCGCACCAGCGAGGAAGAGCAGCGCAAGATGGGCGGAGAGCCGGAGAAATGCATGGTCTTCGAGATGTACAAGCAGCACCTGGTCGATGAGGATGAGGAGCTCGCGCGCATCTTCAACAGGTGCAAGACGGGCGAATTGCTGTGCGGCGCCGACAAAAGCCACTGCTGCGGCCACATGAGCGACTTCCTCGAGGAGTTCGCATCGCGCATGACCGAGGCGCGCAAGCAGGCCAAGAAGATCAAGTTCGTCAAATTCTCCTAAGTGCCGTAACCTATATATACCACAAGAGCAGATGCGGGGGTATGCCAAAGAAGCGCCTCGCGCCCCTGCCCGCCTCCATGATGCTCATGAGCATCGTCGGCCTGCTCGCATCGATCCTCTGGGTCTGGCCGCTCGACACCGACATCGCGTTCGCGTTCATCGTGCTCTTCGCGGCCATGTTCCTCGCCTGCATGCACACCATGCGTTACGGCCCCGTCCCCTCGATGAAGTGAACCCCATGCGAATCTACGCGCTTCTCCTCATCCTCGTGCTCCTCGCCGCATGCGCGCCGATCGAGCCCACCAAGCCAGGAGCGCCCGCCTCACCCAAAGAAGAGCCCGCGCCCGCTCCCGCGCCGACGCCGCAGCCCCCCGCGCAGCCCGCCCCAGAACCCGCCCCCGCTCCAGCGCCGGCACCAACACCTGCGCCCCAGCCGGCCGTCACCTCACCCGCACCAGCCGTGACTGCGCCGCCCGCAGAAGAAACGCCATCCGCCGATCTCGACCCGGGCGTGCAAGCGCTCGTCGACAAAGCCCTGAAAGTCAAGAGCCTCGCCTATATGTATGTCAAGCCGGACGAGACCGCCTACGGCAGCAAGTACTTCATCAAAGGCACCAAGCAGAGGATCGAGCTCCGCCAGCCGTATGAGATCAGGGACCGCGAGAACTACTTCGACATCCTCTATCTCGACAACACGACAGCCTATGGTATCGGCATCTGCTCAGGCCTGCACGGCCTCAAGGACTGCCCGCAGCTCGGCAAGGTCTTCAGCGTCCGTGCAGCATCCTATTATGCCAAGACGCCGTTCGACTGGCTGTCGCTCCTCAACCCGACCGCGATGGTCAGGGGCGTCGAGCAGTTCACCAACCGCGCCGTCAACCGCATCGAATTCGACCAAGCAGACGGCACCCATGTCCAGTTCCTCATGGACGACTTCTACGGCCTGCCCATCAAGATCACATTCTACGACGCGGACATGTACCCCAAAGAAGTCCATCAGTACAAGGATTTCGTCGCCAACCACCTGCGCGATTCCGATGTCCTCCCCGCCAAGAATATATCGACGGCGAACGCGACAGTGATCGGCTGATCAGCTGCGGCGCACGCTGGCGACAGGCACGATCTTCGGATCATTCTTCGGACCCTGCCCTTCATACAGATTGATGATCGTGTCATACTCGTGCAACGCGGAGAGCGACGTGTTCTCGTGGATGCGCCGGATCGCCTCTGCGACGAACGGCTCGAGCGCGATGCTCTTGACCTTCGGATGCTTGGCGGCGTATTCTTTGAGAGGTATGGTGTTGCCGAAGACCATCTCGTCGATGAGTCCCTTGTCGAGCGCCTCCTCCAGGTTCTTCTCGTATCCGTCCCCAAGGACGGGATGCGTGAGGACCGCGTAGATGTTCTTGGCGCCTTTGTCGCGCATGGCCCGCGCGGCCTTGACTATCGTGCCGAGCGTGTCGCCGATATCGTCCGCCATGAAGACCGCTGCGTCCTTCACCTCTCCCATGACGCCATGCGCCTTCGTGGTGTCCGCCTTGGTGCGCTCCTTGTCGATCATGGCTCCGCGCACGGGGAATCCTCCTTTCTCTTCGACCAGCGCGCCCAGGTCCCTGCTGCGCTTGGCAGCTCCCGCGTCAGGCGCCGCGATCACGACATTCCCGAAGTCCTTCGCTTTCTGGATGATATAGTTCGCCGCGAGATATGAGAATTTCAGGCTCTCGAACTGCATGCCGACCGACGCGTAGAACCCGCCGACCGCCTTGCTGTGCGCGTCGACCACGACGCTCCCGTCCGCGCCGTTGGCCTTGAGGTTACGCGCAACTATCAGGGCGCCGATCGCGTCGCGGGGCCTATCGGGCCCGTCGCTGCGCTGCTCGAAGCAGTACGGCTGCACGACAGTGATACGCGCCGCCGAGCCCCCGTGCTTGGCCGCGTGGAGGAAATAGTACAATTCTTTCTCGCGCTCGCCCAGCGGACGCGTGTAGGGCTGCAGAACGAAGACGTCAGCGCCGCGCACGCTTTCGTCAAGCTGGAGATTCATCGCGCCGTCCTTGAAGTGCTCGACGGCGCACTTGCCGATGTGGCAACCGAGGTATTTGGCCACGTACTGGCTGAACTCAGCGTACTGCTGCGAGAGATTGAACAGAGCGATCTTGGTTTTCATCTGCCCCCTCCGAATACGAGCGCGTTCTTCCGCTGCTCCAGGATGGACGGCGCGCTGCCGCCGTGCCACGATTGGCGCGGCCTGACCTGGGCAGGATATATGCGTTCGTTCACGTCGTCCATGGCGAGCGCGGCGCCAGGGACTTTCGGCAGATTCTCGATCACTATATCAAGCTTATCCCTCTGGTAGCTCTGGAGGAGCACGCCGAGCGCATCAGTGTCGATTTTCGCAGTAAGCCTGTGCGCGAGGATGACATCGGACTGAGTCATGGCGTCGGTGTGGATCTTGCCCGGCTGCTGCGTGGCGAGCACCATCGCGACGCCTGGCTGTCGGCCTTCGCGCAGCAGCGTAATGAGCGCGGGCGACGACGCCGTGACCTCATCGCGCGGGATGAACTCATGCGCTTCGTCGACCATGAGCCACACGAT
>CAYUPS010000003.1:0-72494 GCA_964445485.1 uncultured Methanosarcinales archaeon
GCGGGCGACGAGGCCGTGACCTCGTCGCGCGGGATGAATTCGTGCGCCTCGTCGACCATGAGCCATACGATCGGCAGCTCGGTCGCCTTCGGCCCGGTCTCCTCGAGGATGTAATGCACGGCCTGCCGAATCGACGCGTATTCTTCCATCTTGCGCGCGGCGACGCGCTCGATGAATATCTTCTGGCATACGATGCCGAGCGCGAGATGCTTGATGCGCCACCCGTTGGGCATCATGATATACGGGCTGAGATCGAGGACGGTGATCTGCCCGGCGCGCGCGAGATCGCGGATGGGTGTCGCTCCCTTGCTGAAGAGGCCCCAGCTGTCTGCGGAGCGGAAGCGGTTATCCGCCGCTTGCTTGATGTGGATGTCTTCGACGCTGTCCGTCTCGATCGCCCGGCGGATGTCCTTGATGTCGAAATCCTCGCCCTTCTGCTTCTTGAGCTCCAAGATGACCCGTTCGATGAAGACCGCGACAGGGTCGGTCGCGGATAAGTCGAACGAGAGATTCCACTCCTCCGGCGAGAGCTCCGACGGCCTGATGGCGAACGGCACATCCGTCGGGATGCCTGCGTCCTTGTACTGCTTGAAGAAACCGAAGGGCGTGTAGATCTTCACCTCGTCACGGAATCCTCTGCCTTCGAGCTGGTATTCCTTGAGGAGGGCATCCTCCTGATGGTTCGGATACTTCATGGTCCAGTAGATGCCCATGGTGTCGAGGAGGATGACGCTCAGCTTGTCCTTGATGTCCGCAGGCTGCTGCGCGATGCCTTCGGCGATGACGCCGAGCGAGTAAGACTTGCCGCTGCCGCGCTTGCCGCACACGAACACGACATGCGCCCTGTTAAGATCGAGATATACCGGCTGGGCGAGCGCGGTCACCTGGCCCATCTTCACGTAGTGCTTGCCGAGCGGGACTGTCGCGTCCAGCCCGAATTTCTGGCGTTCGCTCTCGGACCGGCCGAGGACTATCTCATAGGCCATGCAGGATTTTAGGGGGCAGAAGGGTATAAAATGGTTTCCTCAGCTTTTGCCGAGGATGTAGTCGACCGCCGCAGGCAGGTCATCGACGATAGGCGTGCCGTCGGCCTTGTTCTGGATGTCGAAGCCGGCTTTGCCCGTCCGGACCAGGATGCAGTGCTCGCGGGGAAGTCCCGCATTGAGGCCCATACGCACATCGACCCACTTGTCGCCGACAACGAAACTCCGCGCAAGCTCGATGCCTCTCTCTTGTTTCGCGGTGAGCACCATGCCCGGCCCGGGCTTTCGGCAGTCGCACGAGCACCTGTAGGGGTGGTTGCCTTCCGCATGATGGAAGCACTGGTACACCCCTGTGAGATTCACGCCGTGCTTGGCGAGTTCCTGCTCCATATGCGCCATGACCTCTCGGTAGTCCTCTTCCGTGTAGTAGCCGCGTCCGACGCCTGACTGGTTCGTCGTGATGATGGTGGCGAAGCCCGCGTCCTGCAGGCGTCGCAGCGCCTCGATCACGCCGGGCAGGAAGTGGAAGTCCGCGACCTTGTGCACGTAATCATTATCCCTGTTGATCGTGCCGTCGCGGTCGATGAACACTGCTCGCATCGAATGGCCTATCGGCGGGCGGGGAATAAAAGATTTCCCCTTTCGGGGAAAAAAGAGAAATTACAGGCTCGCAGCGGTCAGGATATCGAGGCGCGCGTCCTTGACCTTGCTGTCCATGGCGACCAGGTGGCGCACTCCTGCGCTCTGGGCGACATTGACGAGGTCGTTCTCGGCGACACCGTCGAAGACGACAGCGTACACGCCTCCCTTGAGGCTGTTGAGAGTGGTCGCGAGCTCAGTCGTCGGCACCTTGCCGAGCACGGCCAGTTTCTGGTCGAGCAGCATGGCGCCGCGCGTGCCGATGAGGCCTTCGAGCATCTCGCTGAACTTCGCTTTCTCTGCGTCGTTCGCCGCAGTGACCGGGCCTGAGGGCGCCGGCGCGGGCGGGCCGCGGCGCTCGTCGCGCGGGCCTCGCTCGTTCCTCTCGCTGCGTGGGCGCTCGTCGCGGTTGAAACCGCCGCGCGGGCGCTCGTCACGGCCGATCATGGGCTTGCGGATGGACTTGCTGGTGTCGACGCTCGCGAGCTCCAGCTTGGCCTGCTCTGCAGTGATGCGGCTGCGCAGGGCCTTGTGGATCTCCTTCTTGGCGAGCTCCTCGACTTCTTTGCCGTCGGGCGCCTTGGTCACGAAGTCGATCTCTGCGACCTCGAGCAGCTCCTTGATGATCAGGTCGCCGCCGCGGTCGCCGTCGACGAACACGACTGTGTCTTTGCCCTTCGTCAGGTTGATGATGGTCTGCGGGCAGGAGGTGCCGTTCATGGCGATGGCGTTCTTGAATCCCGCTTTGAGCAGGTTCAGGACGTCTGCGCGGCCTTCGACGATGATGACCTCTTCGGCCTCATCGATGCCGGGGCCTGCGGGCAGGCGCTCGGTGCCGTACTCTGCGATCTCCTCGACGCGGACCGCCTGGGCGACCTCGTCTGCGATCTCCTGCGAGTCTGGCATGACTGTGTCCTGCAGCGTGCGGAGGAGCTCCTTGGCGCGTTCGACGACGAACTGGCGTTTGGAGATGCGGACGTCTTCGATGCCCTTGACGCGGACTTTTGCGTTGCACGGGCCGATGCGCTGGATGACTTCGAGGGAGGCGCCGACGATGGCTGTCTCCGCCTTGTCCATTGAGCTCGGGATGATGATGGCTCCGGCGGTCTTGCCGTTGCGGGTCTCTGTGTTGACCTCGATGCGGCCGATGCGGCCTGAGCGCTGGAGCTCACGCAGTTCGAGGTCCGCGCCGAGAAGTCCTTCTGTTTGGCCGAAGATGGCGCCGATGACGTCGGGCCTGTCCACGACGCCTTCGATCTCGATCGTGGCGTTGATGACGTATTTCGATGATACCGGGCTGATCTTTCCCATGTGATGTACCCCCGGTAGAGAATTCACTACCCTGTGCCGCGTCAGCCAATGCTCATTCGCTGATGGCGATCATGGTCGACTGGGTGATGTGGTGATGGGGACGAATTCTCTACCTGATGACTATGCGGCTAAGGATACGTTGTTGCCCCTCGCAAACCCCTGGATTTCATTGTCTGGCGTTTCGCCGCAACTCCTTCAGGTACTCTCTGCGTAGGGCGTGTGGTATTCTTAGCCGGTATACGCCGAATGCGTCAATATTTATAAACCTTCTGGTCTTTTTGCTATCGTCCGGTGAGAACATCGTCTATCGCGAGAAATTCAAGACCCTCAACGACGTCTTCGACCTCTTCACAGAGCGCACCCTCTTCAAGCTCCAGACCCAAGGCCATTTCGAAGGCCTCGAGAGCCCCATCACCCTCGGCAAAGAGGCCAACGTCTTCTCCGCCATCACCCGCGACGAGCGCCGCATCGCCGTGAAGATGTACCGGCTCTCCACCTGCGATTTCAAACGCATGTACGACTACATCAAAGCGGACCCCCGCTTTCCCCGTCTCTCCTCCAACCGCCGCCAGGTCATCTTCTCCTGGTGCCAGCGAGAATTCCGCAACCTCCTCCTTGCGCGCGAGGCGGGCATCCGCGTGCCCACCCCGATCGCCGCCATGCACAACATCCTCCTCATGGAATTCATCGGCGACGACCATCCCGCCCCCCAGCTCAAGAAACAGGATCCCGAAGACATCCCTCGCTTCTTCGCCAAAGTCATCGAGAACATGAAGAAACTCCACAAAGCGGGCATGGTCCACGGCGACCTCTCCGCCTTCAACATCCTCATCCACAACGACCTGCCCGTCTTCATCGACTTCTCCCAGGCCACCACGCTCGACAATCCCAACGCCAAGGACTATCTCCGGCGCGACATCAAGAACATCTGCACCCATTTCAGGGCGATCGGCATCGACGCTGACGACGCCAAAGTCCTCGCGCAAGTCGCCGGCAAGACGAAGGTTTAAAAGAGCCCCTTCCTTTAATACCCCCACCGGTGGCGCGCGACGCCACGATCACCTCCCATGACGCCCCCCAAGCCCGCAGCCGCCCTGCCGGCATCGGAAACATTCTCCTACGACCTCAAGGTCCCCAAAGACCGGCTCGCCGTCATCATCGGGCCCAAAGGCGTGACCAAGAAACAGATCGAGCACGCCACCAAGACCCGGCTCTCCATCGACAGCGACGAAGGGGACATCACCATCGCCGGCAAAGACGCACTCCTCCTCTACGCCGCGCGAGAGATTGTCCGCGCCATCGGCCGCGGCTTCAGCCCCGAGACAGCCATGCAATTGCTCAAGCAGGACTACAGCCTCGAGATCATCCAGATCACCGATTACGCAAGCACTCCCAACGACATCCAGCGCCTCAAAGGCCGCATCATCGGCGAAGAAGGCAAATCCCGCCGCACCATCGAAGACATGACTGGCGCTGAGATCTCCGTCTACGGCAAGACCGTCGCGCTCATCGGCAATTTCGACGCGCTCGAGCTGAGCCGACGCGCCGTCGACAGTCTCCTCGCCGGCGCCACCCACGCGAGCGTGTGGCGATGGCTCGAGAGGCGCCGTCGCGAATTGCGCATGCGGGACCTGAGCGCCGGCCCCGGCTTCTGACGACAGCACATTTTTATACGCCCCTTCGGTGGCCATCCCGATGACAGCCTATACGCGGCACTTCATCAAGGCGTTCACCTCCAGCGTCGCGTTCACCATCCTCGCATCCCTCGCCGCCTACGGCCTGCGTGTCGTCCTCGCGCGCTCGCTGACCACCGCCGAATTCGGCCTGGTCTACGCGGTCTTCGGCGTCTACGGCCTCCTCTCCGTCCTGCAGCATCTCGGGCTTGATGATTCCATCGTCAAGCACGTCGCGCAACTGCGGCTCAAGAAACGCAACGGCGCCATCAAGGACCTCGTGCTCACCGCCCTTCGCTGGGAACTCCTCGGCGCAATCGCCCTCGCGCTGCTCGGCTACATCAGCGCGCCGTGGCTCGCCGCCAGCTATTTCGGCACACCCGAGGCCGTGGGCATGGTCCGGTGGTACGCCATCTACGTCGCCCTCTCGCCCCTCTACAGCCTCAGCCTCGCCCTCTTCCGCGCATACCAAGAGCCGCAGATGTACGCCGTCGGCGAATTCTGCAAAAACGTCCTCGTGCTGCTCCTCACGGTGATATTCCTCGCGGTCGGCTTCGGCGCTCTCTCCCCCGTCCTCGCGTTCTGCTTCCTCGTCCTCATCCCCGCGCTCCTGCTCATCCCCCTCTTCATCCACAAGCACTTCCCTTCGTTCCTGCGGCAGAAATCGCAACCCACCAAGAAACTCCGCTCCTCCCTCTTCCGCTTCGGCCTCTACACCATCATCGTCAACGTCGCAGGCATCATCATCGCCTACACCGACACCACCCTCCTCACCTACTTCCGTCCGCTCGAGGACGTCGGCCTCTACAACGCAGCACTCCCCACCGCCCGCGTCCTCTGGCTCTTTGGCAGCTCCATCGCTGTCGTGCTCTTCCCCCTCGCCGCCGAACTGTGGGCCACGCGCAGGGAATACCTCGCCGAAGGCATCGCGCTCGTCCAGAAATACGGACTCCTGCTCACCCTCCCGATCGCCGCGACGCTCTTTGTCTTCCCAGAACTCCTCCTCCGCCTCCTCTTCGGCGCCGCATACAGCGACGCCGCGACCGCCCTCCAGATACTCACACTCGCCTCCGTGTTCTACACCCTCGGCCAGGTCAACACGAGCGCGCTCGCAGGCATGGGCAAGCAGCGTGAGGCAAACCGCATCGTATGGGCCGGCGCCGCCGCGAATCTCGTCCTCGGCGCGGCCATGATCCCGCTCTTCGGCATCAACGGCGCGGGATGGTCCACGTTCTTCGCGTTCGCCCTCATCTTCCTCCTCAGCCACGGCGTCGTGCACAAGGCGTTGCCGCGCATGCGCCTGCAGTGGGGCGCCATCGGCCGCATCATGATCGCCGCCGCGCTCTCCGTCGGCATCCTCTACGCCTTCCGCGGCATCACCCTCCTCGGATTCTACACCAAAGCCATCTTCGGATGCGCCGCCGCATTCACGCTCTACCTGATGGTCGTGTGGCTCAGCGGCGCCGTCCGCCCCGACGAGATCCGGATGATTCTCGCACGCATGCGCGGCGCCGCAAAAAATAGCTGAAACGACGCTCCCGCGTTATCTTTAAATAATCCCTGCGGTTTGCGGACTCTCCATGCCTGAAAGCAAGACAGTCATCGCAGAGGAGCTCGCCAAGAAACAGCGGGCAGTCTCCGTCGCTGAGTTCTTCGAGCGCAACCGCCACCTGCTCGGTTTTGACAACAAGCGCAAGGCACTCCTCACGGTCATCAAAGAGGCGGTCGACAATTCGCTCGACGCCTGCGAAGAGGCCCGCATCCTCCCCGAGATCAAGGTCGAGATCGTGGAGATGGGCAATGACCGCTACCGCGTCAGCATCGAAGACAACGGCCCCGGCATCGTCAAGAAGCAGGTGCCCAACATCTTCGCCAAACTCCTGTACGGCAGCAAGTTCCATTCCATGAAGCAGGCCCGCGGGCAGCAGGGCATCGGCATCAGCGCGGCCGTCCTGTACGCGCAGCTCACCACCGGCCGCCCCACCCGCATCCTCTCCCGCATCGCCGAAGACAAACCCGCATATTCCTGCGAGCTCAAGATCGACACCAAGTCCAACGAGCCAGAGCTCAGCAAAGAAGAGGACAAGGAGTGGCGCAACAAGAAGCACGGCGTCCGCATCGAGATGGACATCGAGGCCAACTACCAGAAAGGCGACCAGAGCGTCGACACGTACCTCAAGCAGACAGCCATCACCAACCCCCACGCCACATTCATCTACACCAACCCCAAGGCCGAGCAGATCATCTTCGCCCGCGCCACAGACAAGCTTCCCAAGATTCCTGAGGAGATCAAGCCGCACCCGTACGGCGTCGAGCTCGGCATCATGATCAAGATGCTCGGCGCGACAGAATCACGCACGCTCCAGAGCTTCCTCACCAACGAGTTCAGCCGCGTCGGCCCCACCACCGCCAAAGAGATCTGCGAGCGCTCGGCCCTCCAGCCGAACATGAAACCCGGCGAGCTGCAGCTGCCTCAGGTCGAGAAACTGATGGAGGCCATCAAGAATACCAAGATCATCTCGCCCCCGACAGACTGTGTCGCGCCCATCGGTGAAGAGCTCCTCGAGAAAGGCCTGCGCAAGGAAGTCGCCGCCGAATTCTACACCTCCGTCTCACGATCGCCCGACGTGTACAAGGGCATCCCGTTCGTCGTCGAAGCCGCAGTCGCCTACGGCGGCGAGCAGCCCTCCGACCAGGCCGCCAAGGTCCTCCGCTTCGCCAACCGCGTGCCCCTGCTCTACCAGCAGAGCGCCTGCGCGTCATTCAAGGCGGTGCTCCAGACCAACTGGCGCGGCTACGGCCTCTCGCAGCCGAGCGGCTCGCTGCCAGTCGGCCCCCTGACCGTCGTCGTCTCGCTCGTCTCCGTCTGGCCGCCATTCACCTCCGAGGCAAAAGAGGCAATAGCGCACTATCCTGAGATCGTCAAGGAGATCAAGCTCGCGCTGCAGGAGTGCGGCCGCAAGCTCGGCAGCTACGTCAACAAGAAACGCCGCGTCGCCGACCAGCAGGAGCGCGTCAACATCTTCGAGAACTACATCCCCGAGGTCGCGGGGTCGCTCGCGCGCCTCACCGGCGAAGGCAAGGACAAGATCATCGACGCGCTGCGCAAGCAGCTCGCGAAGAACAAGGAATTCATCGCCTCCTACGAGGCGGAGCACAAGGTCGAGAAGAAAGACAAGAAAGGCAAAGAAGAGCAGATCGAGCTCCGCGGCGACCTGGAGGGCGATGAGTGACCATGGCAGAATCACCCAAAGAGATCAAGAACAAGATCGTCGACATGGGCAAAGGCCTCATCAAGGAGGTCGTCAGCGGCAAGCCGTTGCGCATCGAAGTCCCCGTCCGCGCACTCTCCAACGTCAAGTACAACGAGAAGACGCAAACGCTGGAGCTCGGCGACCGCAAGGCAGAGCGCACGTTCTTCAACGTCGGCCATGCCAAGAAATTCCTCCAGACCCTGGAGGTCGCGGCAGTGGCCAAGGACCTGCTCGATGCCGGCAAGCACGCGAGCTTGAGAGACGTGTTCTACATGGTCAAGCGCACCATTCCGAACACCAAGACCAACATCGTCGATGACCAGGTCGAGAGCGACAACGCCATCGAAGACCTCGAACTCCTCACCAACTTCTCGCGCGAGCAGCTGCACATCAACGCCAACAAGCTCGGTTCCGTCGCGGGCAAGGTCGTCATCGAAGACAAGGGCGACACCATCGACTGGAGCAGGCTCGGCTCGGGCGGCTGGTCCATCCCTTCCAACGTCGAGGAGATCAAGTTCAAGAAAGTCGACGCCAAGTACGTCATCTACATGGAGAAGGCCGCCGTGTGGGAGCGCCTCCACGAAGACAAGTTCTGGGACAAGCAGAACTGCATCATCATGGCATCTCAGGGCCAGACTACCCGAGGTATCCGCCGGCTCCTGCAGCGGCTCTCGCAGGAGCACAAGCTGCCCATCTTCGTCCTCGCCGATTTCGATCCGTGGGGATTCTACATCTACTCCGTGCTCAAGTTCGGCTCGATCAACCTCGCCCACATGAGCGAGAGCATGACGCTCACGAACGCGCGCTTCCTCGGCATCACCGCCGACGACATCACCAAGTACGGCCTGCAGAAGCACTTCATCCAGTTCAAAGAGGTCGACGCCTCGCGCCTCAAGCAGATCTCCGAGTACGAATGGTTCAAGGGCGACAAGAACTGGCAGCGCCAGTTCAAGCTCATGAAGCAGTTCGGTGCCAAGGCGGAAATCCAGGCGCTCAGCGCCCGCGGCATCACGTTCATCACTGACAAATACCTGCCCGAGAAGATCAAGAATAAAGATTGGATTGAGTGACTCAGTGTTTCTTTAATTCGTAGAAGAAGGGCCAGCCGTCGCGATAGAGATAATGGTGCTTTGCCATGCTGCTGCGGTTCTCGTATTTGAGCGCGACGCCGTCTTCATACACCGCAACTATATCGTACAGTCTTCCGCTCTCTTGTATGCTGTCCGTATACTGCGCATACCTGGCCGCAGCGATTACCCTGACCATCACGGACGCGCCGTGGAGCTTGCCGAGGATTTCGTTGACGAAGACGTTCTTCTGATGGCCTGTCCCTAAGATGTCTTCGAGAGAGGTCTTCTCCTGTTTCGGGTCGTTTGACAATTCATTGCCTGCCATGCGCCCCGGCGGTCGCGCGTCGATTAAGAAGGTTCGCTTCACGCGCCGCCGAAATAATTGTGCAGCGCGGTCCTGACAAGGACATCGTTGAGGACCGCCCTCGCAGTCTCTTCGCGCTCGCGCATGAGTTTTGGGTTGCGCAATTGGTTGTGGACTTTCTGGATCTGCACATCGCGCCGCACGGGGAGGTAGCGGCCGCGCGCTTCCGTGACCGCATCGGGATAGTCGAGACGCAGTACCCACTGGTACGCATGACGGACCGACAGCTGCAGGCGCGCGTCGACACCCTCCGGCACGCTCTCTGCGGGCAATTCCATGCCGAAGCCGCCGGGCGCGCTAACGCGAATGATGCCCATGCCTCTTCCTCCGACGCACTGCCTTTTTGATGTGCGTGACGCGGAACAGCGGATGCGGCGCCAGGCGCTGGCCCGCGCGGACCGCCGCACGCCTCTTGCGCCGGCGCAGCGCGCGCTGCAAATGCACAAAATCCTCCCGGAGCGCCACCCGCGTCACGGGCATTCGGAAGCGCAGCAGCGGATCGTTGAGTTTGTGCTTGGAGAGGATGATATGCCTGCGCTTGGCATCGCGCGAGATGTGATAGAGGTACGTGTCGATGGCGAGGATGGGCTTGCGAGTCTTGCGGTACGGCGCGAGCTGCTGTTTGTATCTTTTGCCCCGCCGCCTTCCTTCGAAGATGCTCCTCGCGAGCAGCGCGTCGCTCCACACGCGCAGGACGCCCTGCACATCGAGATACTTGGGGTGCGCGATCCAGAGTCTCATTGACGGGCCCGAGGGGATTTGAACCCCCGACCTTCTGCTTAGAAGGCAGACGCTCTATCCAGGCTGAGCTACGGGCCCACTGGCACGAGAACAGGCACAGGCGCTATTTAAAGCCAGCGTCTTGCGCGCCACTGCTCAATCAGGGCGTAGAGCGCGACTTGTGCGGCGATCAGGAGCAGGATGCCGAAGAGGACACGATCGTTGTGGCGCGCGACATCGAGCCCCCACGCGCGGAGCGTCTGCGGCGGCACGAAGGCGAAAACCGCGCCGATACTCCCTGCGATGGCGCAGATGGCTGAGAGCAGTTTCGGCTCTTTGAGCTTCATCGGCGCGCCTCCAGCCACCATGCCGCGATGTACGACACGCCGGTGGCGATCGCGAGAGCGGACATAGCGCCGCCGAACGATATGGCGCCGACGGTCATCTCATCCATGGCGCCCGCGAGCTTCATGCTGCCTTGCAGGTACATGATGAAGAGCGCGAGCGACGACAGTCCCGCGAGCAGGGCGATGGACGGCAGCCGCGCGCCGCGCAGAGAGACACCGCGGTGCGCGAGCCAGTACGTGATGCCGAGCGCCGCCGCGTGGATGGCGATGTACAGGACGTTCTCGTCCAGCACGAAGAAATTCCTGTCGAGCGTGGGCGTGGCGAAGCGGTAGTACACGAAGAACATCAGCGGGCCGAGGATGGCCGTCACGATGCCTGGCGCCTTGCCGCGCCCGATGAGATGCGCGATGAGGAAGACCGTCATGAAGATGATGGTCGCCTTGACCGCCACGTATCCCAGATGGACGGCGGTCTCTGTCGCGAGATGGTAGAGCATGTCGAGCGAATTCATGGCCAGCGTCACGATGACGCTGAAACCGATCGCGCTCGGGAGTCCCTTCGTGGCGTCGCGTCTCATTTGACGATGATGGTGCCTTTCATGCTCGGGTGGATGCCGCAGATGTAGTCATACGTCCCGGGTTCATCGAACGTGTAGGACCACGAGTCGCCCTCGAAGAGCTCCGGGCTCTCAGTGCCGTCCCATTTGACCGTGTGCGATGCCGCATCCTCGTTGGTCCACTTGATCGTCTCGCCGGCTTTGGCGTTGACGGTGCGGGGCGCGAACGCGAAGTTCTTGATGCTGACAAGATGGTTGGCCGCCTGCTCCGCCCTGTCGGGCGCGTCGGCGCTCGCGCAGCCGGCGAGCAGCAGCGCCAGGATCGCCATGAACACCAGGTACGCTTTCATTCGGGACACCTCGACCGTCCTGTCGGCGGGCTTCTTTATTAAGATATCGTGCATAATATTTTTAAGCAGACAGGGGGTGGGAATGCCATGATGCTCTGGAACTACACCAAGACAGCCATCCTGCTCGGCCTGCTCGCGGGCCTCATGCTCGCCGCCGGCCAAGCGTTGGGCGGCACGCAAGGCCTGACCATCGCGCTCGTTTTCGTCATCCTCACCAACGGCCTGATGTTCTTCTTCAGCCACAAGCTCGTCCTCATGATGTACGGCGCTAAGCCCGCAAAGAAAGCGGACTATCCGCGCCTGCACGCCATGGTCGAGCAAATCGCCAAGCGCGCCGGCATCCCCAAGCCGAAGGTGTACATCATTCCCACGCCGCACGCGAACGCGTTCGCCACCGGCAGATCGCCTAAGCATGCGGTCGTCGCCTGCACGGAAGGCATCATGAGCCTCCTCTCAGAGAACGAGCTCGAAGGGGTCATCGCGCACGAGATCGCGCACATCAAGAACCGGGACATGCTCATCACCACCATCGCTGCGGTCATGGCGAGCGCCATCAGCTACCTCGCCACCATGGCCCGCTGGGCGGCCATCTTCGGCGGCATGAACCCCCGTGACGAGCGTGACGGCAACCATGTCATGACCCTCGTGGTCCTCACATTCCTCACGCCGATCATCGCCATGCTCCTGCAATTGGCCATCTCGCGCTCGCGCGAATATGCCGCCGACGCCAGCGGCGCCCGCTATCTCAAGGACAGCAAGGGGCTGGCGCACGCGCTCAAGAAGCTCGCGCAGGGCCCTAAGCTCAGCACGAGCAGCAATGCCACGCAAGCCACCGCCTCATTGTTCATCGTGCATCCCTTCACCGGC
This sequence comes from uncultured Methanosarcinales archaeon, assembly GCA_964445485.1. Classification (GTDB taxonomy): domain Archaea; phylum Nanobdellota; class Nanobdellia; order Woesearchaeales; family ARS49; genus CAYUPS01. The sequence continues at coordinate 12,136 of CAYUPS010000003.1, forward strand.
GAAGGGTTTTTGCACATGTTCATGACGCACCCCCCTATGGGCGAGCGCATCAAGCGTCTCGAAGCGATGAAATTCTGATACAAAACTTTTTATAATGCCGCGACTCGCTCGGGCATCACGGAGGCATACCATGCGCGCACAACTCATCCTCGCAATCCTGTCCATCACACTGCTCCTGACCGCCTGCGGCGGCAGCCCGCCGGATCTGGGGCTTCCCGCTATCGGCGGCGAGCAGCCAGCCGAGGCGCCGCAGACGCCTGCGGAAACTCCTGCTGAGGAGCCGTCCGCTCCCGCCGAAGAGGAAGAGCTCCCCGCGCAAGAGCCAGATGAGACCCCGATCGAGCCCACCGAAGAGCCCTCCCTGCCAGCGACACTGCCTTCCACCAACGGCACGGTCGTGTTCGGCATCACCGACGCGGCAGTCGCGCTCAAGAACATCAGCCAGATCAAGATGACCATCGGCGGCGCCCAGCTCCACCATGCCGACGCTGACGAGTGGGTGCAGCTCAGCGACCAAGTGCAGGAATTCGACCTCCTCATGCTCAAGAACAAAGGCATCATCGAGCTCCTCGGCGAGGCAAGCGTGCCAACAGGCCGCTACAACATCCTCCGCCTGTTCGTGCGCGATGTCGAGATCGCCAGCAGCGGCACCAGCGCGTCGGCCAAGATGCCGACCAAGACGCTCACGTTCGCCATCGACCTCACCGTCGACGAAGGCCAGACAAGCTCGGCCGTCTTCGATTTCCTCGCCGACAAATCCGTCTTCAGGACCGTGCAGGGACGCTTCATCTTCGCGCCGGTCGTCAGCGTCGAGACCCGCAAAGCCCCTGCCATCAGCAAGAGCGTCGGCACCCTCCGTGTCGAGGGAGGCAGCGTCACCGCCGCCAAGGAGATCGGCATGGATATCGACGGCAACATGGGTGTCGGCAGCGTCATCGACCCCGCGCGCGAGCTCTCCTTCGACGCCACGCTCAACCGCATCTCCTACAGCAGCGGCGGTTCGACGCAGGTCGAGACCCGCATCGGCCAGGGCACCTCCGGTTCGACAAGCTCCACGAATGAGACATGGATCCCCTGCAACGAGCGCAGCTATAGCGGCACGGAAGAGCAGAAAGACGCGAAGAAGCTCGAGTGCCTGCGCGAGCAGAACGCCCGCTCGACCGGCAGCACGGGATCGCGCACGCTCACGAACACGACGACAGGCGTCTCCTGCGACGACTGCTGCAACCCCAAGTACGAGTATTGCTCGGGACGGCGCGCGAACAAGATCTGCCCATCCGATTGCCCGGACTATCAGATCTGAGAATTGCCCTTGGGTTCGTAGCGGGCACGGGCAGTCTCCACGATCCTGCCCGCGATCTTGTCCCCCACGCCAGGCACTGCCTTGAGCGCTTCCTCTGACGCGTTGAACACAGCCTGCACGCTGCCGAAGCGCACGAGCAATTCCTTGGCCAGGCTCGGACCGACCGAGGGTACGGCGGAGACGAGGTATTCCTGCGCCTCGCGCGTCGACATGGGCTTCTTGTCCGCGTGAGGGGAATAATTGCTCGAGAATTCCTCTTGCTCCCGCTTGGCAACAGTCAGGAGGAACGCGGCGGTCTCCTCGTCGGTCTTGGTGTGGATGATGGGGATGCCGAAGGACACCGTGATCGCCGCGAGCATGCCCCTGATGGCGTTCGGGTGCACGTTGCGCACCGCGTAGATGTCCTGCGTGCCCTGCACGAGCACCAGCGGGCGCTCGAAATTCCGGCGCAATTCCTTCAATTGCGCGACGAGACGGCCGTCCACGATGCTGTCGACGAAATCACCCACATCCTTGACCTCGACGCCAACGCGCGGCGAGCAGAGATAGTCCGCGCACTGCAGCATCTCGAGCTTCAGGTTGATGCCCTGGTCCGAGAGCATCTTCAGCACGCCGCGCCCCTTCTCCCGGTAGTCTGCGAAGATGGTCACGCTGCGCTGGCCGGGCACATACTCCGCGAGCGTCGGCTGCGCTTCCTTCTTTGGGATGACGAACGACTTGCGCTCGAGCGCCTTGCGGATGCCGTCGACGCTCTGCTGCATGCGGCGTTCCTTGTGCTTGGCGCCCCAGTGGTATCCTTCATCGCGCGTCCCTTTGGTGATCAGCATGATGACGCGGCCCTTGTCCTGCCGTCCCGTCCGTCCCCTGCGCTGGATGGTGCGGATGGCGCTCGGCACCGGTTCATAGAAGATCACGATGTCCACGCGAGGGATGTCGAGCCCTTCTTCGGCGACGCTCGTCGCGATGAGGACGTTGAACAGGCCGTCCCTGAACTGGTCGAGCATCTCGATCTGCTTCTTCTGCGACAAACCTGTCTCCCCTTTCTTCGCCTGCCCCACGAACAGCTCGGGGAGCACGCCCGGCAGGGTGGCGAGCTCTCGCTTGAGCGCGCTGCCTGTGTCGCGGAACTGCGTGAACACGATGATTTTCTGCGATGGGTCCTTGGCGATTTCCTCGCCGATGATCCTCTTGAGCGCAGGTATCTTCGGATGCTCGACATTCGCTGCCTGCAGGCTCCGCGCCTTGATGTGCGCCGCCTTGAAGTTCGCGTCGGCCACTAAATTCTGCACGGCCTTGACTTTGCTCGTAGCCGCCTCTCCGACGATCTTATCCATGTACGTCACGAGAGGCCCGACGCCCTGCGTCTCGAGCAGTTCGAGCGCGTGCTGCACCTTGATCGTCTCGGCGATGAGTGATAGCGCCTTCATGACGGAGAAATCCCTCTCGCCGCTGGACATCTGCGCATGCAGGCCCCGCTGGAGTTTCAGGAGCTCTGTTTTGTTCACGTAGCTCGTGAGCCGCACGCCGCACTCGCGCAGCGAAGAGAGCTTGCTGTTGACGCATTGGCTGAGGAGGCGTTGCGTCCCCATCAATTCAGGGGGCAGTTCCACCCGCACCTGCTGCATCTCGACCTCCTGGATGTACGGACGCACATCAGGGTCATTCTCTGTGCGGATCTCGACCGCCTCCACAAAGAGATTGCGGCATACTTCCTCGATCTTCACGATGTCCGCTCCGGGCGAGGCGGTGAGGGCCAGGATGCGTGAGGCCTCTGCCTGCTCATGGTATCTCTTGGCGAGGAACACATAGCTGTAGTCGCCGGTCGCCCTGTGCGCCTCATCGACAATCAGGAGCACGACATCCCTGAGCGGCGCCTTCCCTGAGATGATGTCGTTTTCGAGGCCCTGCGGCGTGCTGAAGACGATGCGCACCTCGCTCCACCGGCGAGCGCGTTCTTCTGGCGGCACATCGCCGGTGAAGACGGCCATGTCCCCTGCGGGGATATTCAGCAGTTCTGAGAATGACGTGAGATGCTGGTCCACGAGCGGCTTGGTCGGCGCGACGAGCAGGATCTTGCCGCCCGGCCGCTCAGCGAGGCGCTGCGCGGCGAGCAGCGCGGCAATCGCCGTCTTGCCCATGCCTGTGGGAAGCACGACAAGCGTGTTCTTCGCCGCTGCCGTCGCGAGAATGGTCTCCTGGTAGAGGCGGGGACGGAAGCTCGGATTCATCAGCCGTGTGAGCGCGACCTGCATATTTGAAGTATGCGGTCAGCCCCGTTAATAAGCGGAGCGCGTCGCTGTCCTGTGTCCAGTGGCTCAGCGCGGCGTGTCCGTCGGCTCCACATCGTGCCCTGCCGCCAAGACCGCGAAAGGATACTTGACCAGCTCGCGCAATGACGCCTCCATCAGGCCTGGCGCGCTCGTCGGCAGGTCCACACGGCCGACCACGCCATGGTCGAAGATGGTGTCGCCGCTGAAGAGCACCCGGTGCGCGGCGTCCCAGAAGCACACCGAGCCGCGCGTGTGGCCGGGCGTCTTGATCATCTCGAGGCCGAACTCGTGCAGGGGCGCTTGGCCGATAGGGACCAGTCTCGCGCCTTTGAGCCTTTCGGCGAGCAGCGGGTCGAGCACGGCGCCGGCGGGATCGCGGCGGAAATCATCAAGCTCTTCCTGCGGCACGAACAGCGCGGCTTTCGGGAACAGGTCGTAATTGCCGACATGATCGAGGTGCATGTGCGTGAAGAGCACGGCGCGCACGCGCTCGGGCGGGATGAGCTTGGTCGCGAACCATTCGATGTCGCGGCGGTCCGAGCGCGCTCCGGTGTCGATGAGGACGAACGCGTCGCCTACCTTGCGCGCGAAGAAATTGCTCTGCCCTCTGACTTTCCACGTGTCCGGGGCGATAGGGGTGACGATCGAACTTATGCCCATTGGGTCTCGAAGAAATAATCGAACAGGAACCAGCTTATAAAACCGACGAGCAGCGCGAGCCACCACAGGCCGGGGGAACCGAACGCGGCGAGGATGGCGTACGCGAGCGCGGCCGTGCCGCCGAAGACGTAGAGCGGCCGCGAGAGGAAGATGATGCGGCTGCCGTCCAGCGGCGGGAGGGGCAGGATGTTCACGATGGTCATGATGAGATTGATGGCGACGAGGCGCTCGAGCATGATCGAGTCGGGGAAGCCGACGTTCCACAGCCACGCCGCGAGACCCGCGAGCAGCGCGTTGGCGAGGACGCCCGCGAGGCATGCGCGGCCGAGCGTCTTGAGCGTGAAGGGGAATTTCCCGCGGCCGAGGCGGTGCGATCCGCCGAGCGGTTCTATGTCTGTCGATGATCCGCCGAGGAATTTGATGTTGCCGCGCGAGACGAACACGAGCAGGAAGCCCAGCACGGGCCCGACTGGCACGCTGCCGAGCGGCCACATGTTCGCAGTCCACAGCCCGTTGGTGACTTTGAACCCTTTGCGGATGGCGTACAGGCGCTGCGCCGCGTGATGGACGAAGAGTGACAGGGCGCAGAGCGCGATGCCGACGGCGAGGTTGAGCAGGCCTGTGAGCGCGTCGAACCGATCGTCGCCCCACTGGTCGAAGGCAGCGATGAACCCCCAGAACAGGGAGAGGATGATGAACGCCTGCCACTCCTCCTTCGAGAAGGGGAAGTGCTTCTTGACCGCTGCTGCGTACGCGCTCATGTGCGTCCAACCACGTCAATCGCGTTTAAATATCTTTTCACGAGCGCGATGATCTCCTTCTCATGTCCGGCGCCGACGACCGCGACGACGCTCTTGTCTGCGTTGCGGGCCATGATGTGGGCGAGGTTGCGCGCCATCACGTGGTTGCGCTCCTCCACCAGGACGCGGTAGATGTTAGGGTAGCGGTCTTTGACCTGCAGGATCATCTTCTCGATGATCCTCTGCTCCGGCACCTTTGCGAGGTCGAAGGTGATCTTCTCGCCCCGTCCGAACACGCCGCCCCAGACCAGGTCCCATGCGAGGCGGAACTTCTCCTTCCAGGTCAATTCTTGGCTGAACCTGCGGAGCGTGATCTCGATCGGCTGGTCGATGAGCGCGACGCGGATCCGCCGGTCCTTGGCCATGCGGAAGGCCTGCATCATCTCGCTGCCGGGGCTCACGCCGACTTTCTCGCCGAGTCTCTTCTCGATCCACGCGCCGATGACACTGAAGAGCCAGCCCTTGAGGCCGACAAGCTTGATCATGCGCCAGCCCGGCTTCTCCCGGTTGCCGCTCAGGAGCGCGTGCAGCCTGCCGCGGTCGAGCTCGAGCGCGATGATGCCCGGTTTCTCAGCATCTATCGCGCGCTCGACGTCGACGAGGCTCTGGCGGGCGATGTGGCTCGTGCCGATGAGGAGGAGATTCTTGTGGCGCACACCGCCTCCGGGTCAGCGGCTGTTTAAATATGCTTCTGCAGCGAAACGCAAGCTTTATGTAACATTCACCGATGCCGCATGCCAGGGGGGATTTCACATGCCAACATACACCACCGAGCAGATCGCGAGCGTCACCGACCACACATTCCTCAAGACCGCGGACGAGCTGCACTGCTCCGAGAGCGCGCTCGAAGGGAAGCTCCATGATTTCTTCAATGAGATGGCGTCATTCCCGCACAAGCCGTACGCGGTGTGCGTGCGCTCGGACAAAGTCAGGCTCACGCGCATCATCCTCGGCAATCTCGGTCTCGCGGGCAAAGTGAAGATCGCAGCCGTCGTCGGCTTCCCTGACGGCAACGCCTACCCGACCGCGCTCAAGACACTCGAGACGCAATACGCCATGGGCGAAGGCGCGAATGAGATCGACATGGTCCTCAAGTACGACACGTTCAAGGCAGGCAACCTCCCGCTCGCAGGCGACGACATCAACGACGTGGCGAAGACCGCGCACGTCTACCACGGCAAGCTCAAAGTCATCCTCGAGACGACCATGCTTGCGCCGCAGGGAGTCGCGCAGGCGAGCGTGCTCGCGCTCACCAACGGCGCCGACTTCATCAAGACCGGCACCGGCTATGACATCAAGGCCGCGCATGGTATCGTCAAGAACAAAGGCGCGACAGAGCCCGATCTCAAACTCATGCGCACCTACGCTGAGCGCCAGTACGGTGTCAAGGCCGCAGGCGGCGTCAACGCCAAAAACGTCCACAGCATCCTCGATGCCGCGCTCAACTGCGACGGCATCATGGTGCCCCTGCATCCGGACATTGTGCGCATCGGCGCCTCGGGATTGCTCAAGCAGCTCTATGCGGGCCAGGACGCTCCGAAACCCGCGTATTGAGCATTTAAATCGCGGCATAAAACTTAAATACATCCACTACTGCGCGATAGATACGAGATAGAGGAGGTCGTTCACAATGCTGAAGATGAAGCAAATCTCTGAGACATACGACATGAAAGTGTTCACCGAGACAGGCGACTATTTCGGTGACGTCGAAGAGGCCATCATCACGCAGACCAAGGTCTACGGCTGGCGCGTGCGCGCGACCAAGAACAGCTTCCTCTCCAAGGTCCTCGGCAGCGCCAAAGGCGTCATCGTGCCCCACCAGCTGGTGAAGGCCATCGGCGACATCGTCATCATCGCGAAAGCGGCCGTCCCCAACTTCGACGGCGAGATGCCCGCCCAAGAGCAGGCCGGCACAGAGTGAGCATGTTCTCCCGCGAGTTCCGGCTCTACGACTGCAAGACGCGTGATGGACTCGAGATGATTATCCCTGTCCTGTACGGCAAAGCCAAAGAGCTGCGCCTCAAGGACCAGTACGGCTTCTGGCGCGAGAGAGACTCCCTTGTCTTACGCTGCACAGAAGACTTCAACAACGCGCTCCTTGTCGGCTGGCGCGAAGCCAGCCATCCGCTCAATCAGTACGTCAAGAATGTCTACTGCGTGATGCGCGCGGCGCAGCGCTAGAGCTTCACTTTCATGAAGTCGAACGCGCACTTGACGTCGTCGAACACGTCCTTCGCGTCATTGAGAATCTCGTCCGTGACAGCATAGCGCGGCGAGAAGTGCGTGAGGATCAGTTTCTTGGCGTTCGCGCGCGACGCGATCTGCGCCGACTCGCGCGACGTCATGTGCATGTACTCCTCGGCCTTGTCCTGCAGGGCGTGCGCGTAGATCGACTCGCAGATCAGGAGATCCGCGTCCTTCGCGATCTTGGCGCAGTTCGGATTCGGGCGCGTGTCCGTGATGAACGCGACCTTCTTGCCTTTCACCACGTACGTGACCTTGTCGGCAGCGACGGTGCGGCCCTTCCATTTCACGTCGTCGCCCTGCTGCAGCTCACCCAGGAGCGGACCCTCGGGGATGCCGAGCTTCTTGATCTCCTCCAGCTTGATGCGGCGGCGGTCCTTCTCGCAGAATGCGAACGCGATGGTCGGGATGCGGTGCTTCATCGGCAGCGCCTCGATCGTGAAATCCTTGGTGTCGACGATGGTGCCGCTCTCCACGTCATGGCCCTTGAGCGGGACCTTGAAATCGAGATCGAGCTGCTCGGTGATGACTTTCAGGAAGCGCTGCGTGCCTTTCGGGCCGTAGATCTCGAGCGTGTTCGTGTAGCCCGCGGCGCCGAGCGACTGGATGAGGCCCGGCAGGCCCAGCATGTGGTCGCCGTGCCAGTGGCTGAGCAGGATGCGCGACACTTTCGTGATCGGAATGCCCGCTATCTTGAGCTGCCGCTGCGTGCCCTCGCCGCAATCGAAGAGGATGCCCTCGCCCTTGTAATCGAGGAACACCGCGCTCGGATTGCGCTGCTTGGTGGGCATCATGCCCGACGTGCCGAGGAAGGTGAGCTCCATGGTCGTTCACGAAGTTTTATAAAGCGCCATTTATAAAGATATGCTGGAATGGCAAGCGACGTGCCGATCGCGGTGACCGCGATCTTCACCCGCGAACGCGTCCTGAGCGAGAATTCGGACGCCGCGAGGGAACTGCACAACGTGAGCCGGTACGGGACGCTCAAGCCCGACGGCCGCGTGGAACTCTCCCTGCTCGAAGCCCTCTATCTCACCGAGAAGCACAGGCTCAAGGTGCTCGGCCCGCGCAACAAGCCCATGAGCTTCGACGCCCTCTACGCCAAAGCGCGCAAGAGCGATCCGAACGTGTTCGTGCGCTACAGCGTCTTCAAGGACATGCGCTCGCGCGGCTACGTCATCAAGACCGCGCTCAAATTCGGCGCCGACTTCCGCGTCTACGACCGCGGCACCAAGCCCGGCGAAGCGCACGCCAAATGGATCGTCTTCCCCGCCATGGAAGGCCAGACATTCACCTGGCACGATTTCGCCGCGAAGAACCGCGTCGCGCACAGCACCAAGAAACGCCTCCTCATGGCGGTCGTCGACGACGAAGGCGACGTCACCTACTGGGAAGTCAACTGGACCAGGCCGTAATCATTTTATAGCATTTCGATATCTTCACCTGCATGGCAATCGATGATGTGCTCCGACGCATTGACGATCTCTTTGATGGTGTCGAGTTCGAACCAGGTGTAGTCTGCGTCGTCTTCAACGAAAATGCGAGTGCCGCGAGCATCGAGAAATATCTCCAAGCGACTTCTGCAGCCACATCCAGCGAGTATGTCCGCCAAGGCAAAGTGCCCTGCAGGGACTGCAATTTCAGGATCATCCCGAACCAGTACCGCGAATGCTACCACTTCATCACGCAACCCGATGCCGAGAATGAGATATTCAAGTATTCCCGACCCGGCATCATCCACTGCATGCATCTGCTGCCCAAGGGCTGAATTCGTACGAAACCATTTTATACCCGAAAAACGGGTGTTCTGAGTGCCCATGGCGGCCGTCGACTACCCTGACCAGATACTTCGTCTCGCCAGCATCAAGCCCGTCCAGCCCGCCATGATCGCGAGCGTCCTCAAGACAAACAGCATCATGGCCTCCGCCTTCCTGTGCGAGCTCAAGGACAAGGGCAAGCTGCGTATCACCAACATGAAGATCGGCAGCTCTCCTCTCTATTACCTCCCTGACAAACCCGAGCACCTTGAATCATACGTCACGTCATTGAACGAGAAAGACCAGCGCACTGTCGAGATGCTCAAGGCGAAAAAAGTCGTGCGCGAGAACGATCTCGACCCGCTCTCGCGCGTGAGCGTCAAGAGCCTCCGCGACTTCGCGTATCCTCTCGAAGTCACGTACAAGGACCAGACCGAGATCTTCTGGAAGTACTATCTCTACTCCGACAAGGAGGTCGAGCCGCTCATCAAGGAACTCCTCACAGAGGGCGATCCTCAAGAGGCGCCAGCAGCCGCTCCCGCGCAAGCCGCAGCAGAGACCGCGCCCCTCCCGCAGCCGACCATGCCTGCCGAGAAACCAGTGCTCGAGCACAGGTCCCGCGCCAAACCCGTCAAGACCGCGCAGACGACCATCCCCGCGCACCCCGAGAAACCCGTCGCCGACACGGTTGAGGCGCTGTGCGCCAGCGATCCATTCCTCAAATCGCTCATGGAGTTCTTCAACGAACAGCGCATCCGCATCATCGAGCACACCGTCATCAAGAAAAAGTCCGAGCATGATTTCGTGCTCCTCGTGCCGTCCGTCGTCGGCAGCATCGCGTTCTACGCCAAGGCGAAAGCCAAAGCGCGCATCCTCCCCGCGGACCTCTCATCCGCGTTTGTCGGAGGACAGTTGCGCAAACTCCCCGCCCTCCTCCTCGCGCCGGGCGAGATGAGCCGGGCCGCCGTCGATCTGCAGCAGGACCTCAAAGCGGTCACATTCCGCCGCATCTGAACCCTCCTCGCAAGCTATTTAAGCCTCCGGTCCGTCGGCGGTAGCCATGGGAGTGAATCTCAAGGACCTGGTCATCAAGCGTGACGTGACATTCGCGGATATGAGCGGCAAAGTGCTCGCCGTCGACGCCTACAACATGCTCTACCAGTTCCTCGCCAACATCCGCGCGCCAGACGGCTCGCTCTTCTGCGACAGCCACGGCAGAGTCACCTCGCACCTCATCGGCCTGCTCTCGCGCACGCTCAACTTCATGGACAAGGGCCTCAAGCTCGCGTTCGTCTTCGACGGCAAAGTGCCGGACCTGAAAGCGGCCGAGCTGCGCCGTCGCCGGCAGATAAAGGAAGAAGCAGCGAAGGAATACGAGAAAGCCGCCGAACGGGAGGACACCGAGGCGATGCGCAAGTTCGCCGCGCGCACCAGCATCCTCAGCAAAGACATGGTCGCGCAGGCCAAACGGCTCCTCGACCTCCTCGGCCAGCCCGTCATCCAGGCGCCCACCGAAGGAGAGGCGCAGGCGGCCCGCATGGTGCAGAACGGCGACGCCTGGGCCGTCGCCTCGCAGGACTATGATGCCCTGCTCTACGGCTCGCCGCGGCTCATCCAGAACCTCTCGCTCGCCGGCAAGCGCAAGAAGACCGGCACGCTCGGCTGGGTCACCGTCAACCCGCAGCTCCTCGACCTCGAAGAGAACCTCATGCATTTGGGCCTCTCGCGCACCCAGCTCGTCGCCCTCGCCATGCTCGTCGGCACTGACTTCGCGCCCGGCGGCGTCAAGGGCATCGGTCCCAAGAAAGCGCTCGCCCTCGTCAAGGAGCACGGCGAGGACCGCAAGACCATCTTCGGCGTCGCCGAATGGCGCGACAGCCAAGAGACTCCATGGGAAGACGTATTCGAGACCATCACCAAGATGCCCACGACCGACGACTACGCGCTCAAATGGAAACCGGTCGACGCCAAAGGCATCATCGAGTTCCTCTCGGTCGAGCACGACTTCCAGCGCACGCGCCTGCAGACACAGCTCTCCGATGCCATCAAATCCCAGAGCAAGCAGGGCCAGAAAGGGCTCGGGGCGTTCTTCTCATGAACCTCAAAGAAGCGCTCCAGGGCAAGCTCACCGGCAAGGAACTCGAGAGGCTGCGCCGCTCGTTCGACACCATCGGCACGATCGCCATCATCGAGATCCCGCCAGAGCTGCGCAAGAAGCAGAAACTCATCGCCCAGACACTCCTGACCCTCAACCCGCACATCAAGACAGTCCTCAAGAAAGCCGGTGCGCACACCGGCAAGTTCCGCACGCAGAAGCTCGCATGGCTCGCCGGCGAGAGGACCATGATCACCGAGCACAAGGAGAGCGGCGTTCGCATCGCGCTTCACGTGCAGGACTGCTACTTCTCGCCCCGCCTGAGCACCGAGCGGCTCCGCATCGCCCAGCAGGTCAAGAAAGGCGAGAAGATCCTCTGCCTCTTCTCCGGCGTCGCGCCCTACCCGCTCGTGCTCGCCAAGGCGACACCCGCCGCTCTCGTCGTGGGCATCGAGATGAATCCGACAGCCCACAGGTTCGCAGCGCAGAACGTCGCACTCAACAACCTCGCCAAGAAGATCGCGCTGCGCCGCGGCGACGCGCGCAAGGTCATCGCCACGCTCGCGCAGAAGTTCGACCGCATCATCATGCCGCTTCCAAAATCCGCAGGACTCTTCCTCGAAGACGCGTTCAAGGCCGCGAAGAGGGGTACCGTGTTCCATCTCTACGGCTTCGCCGCGGAAGAGGACCTGGACGCGGTCGCACGCGAAGTCTTAAAAGGCGCCGATGCCCTGAGGAGGAGAGTCAGCATACTCAAGACGGTCAAGTGCGGGCCGTACTCACCCCGCACGTTCAGGGTCTGCGTGGACTTCAGGCTTGTCAAGTGACAACGGACGCACAAAGCGCGATGACGATGTGAATCCCAATCGAGGCCTCCGGGCCGATGAGATTCAAAGGAAGACTGAGCGCGTGAAACGTCCCCACTAGCCGAATATCTTCTGCAATTCCTGCGTCTCTTCGACGTTCTCCTTGCGGACCTTCTCGATCGCGTCGAGGAAATCTTTCTCGAGGACCTTGGTGCGATTGGCGCGGATGGCGAAATAGCCCGCTTCTGTCGCGACGGACTTGATCTCGGCGCCGGAGAACCCCTCCATCTTGCCGACGACCATATCCGCGTCCATCTTGCCCAGTTTCATGGGCGCGGTGTGGATCCTGAAGATCTCCTTGCGGCCGTCCGCGTCCGGGAGCGGCACGTGGATGAGGCGGTCTAAGCGTCCGGGGCGGATGATCGCAGTGTCGAGGATGTCCTTGCGGTTGGTGCAGCCGATGATCTTGACGTTGTCGAGCGGCTTGAAGCCGTCGATCTCCGCGAGGAGCTGCATGAAGGTCCGCTGCACCTCGCGTTCGCCGCTCGTGCCGACATCGACGCGCGTCGCGGCGATGGCGTCGAGCTCATCGATGAAGATGATGGCCGGACCGCGCTCGCGCGCCAGCGCGAATATCTCCTTCACGAGCTTCGCGCCTTCACCGATGAATTTCTGCACGAGCTCGGAGCCGACAATCTCGATGAATGTGCTGTTGGTGCTCGCAGCGACAGCCTTGGCGAGCAGGGTCTTGCCTGTGCCGGGCGGGCCGTAGAGCAGCACGCCTTTGGGCGGGTGGATGCCGATCGCCTTGAACAGCTCGGGCTTCTTGAGCGGCAATTCGATGACTTCCTTGACCTCCTGCTCCTGCTTCTTGAGGCCGCCGATCTCGGTCCAGCCGAGCTGCGGCTTCTCCACGATCACGAAGCGCTCCACGTCGAATTTCTTGCTGAGCGCCATCTTGCGCATGACAGTGAGGTTCTTCTGCTCCGAGAGGCACGCATCGCCGGGCCGGAGGGCATCGCAGCCGGCGGCGACCTCTACCAGGAATTCGTTGCCATTGGGCAGGCGCACGAGCGCCTTGTCCTCGAGCGTGTCGCGGATCTCGCAGACAATCAGGGGCGCGCGGCGGAACTTCTCAAGCTCTCGCTCGAGGTTCTCGATGGATTCGCGCAGAAAACGGTTCTCCTCTTCGAGTCCGTGCACGGAAGCGGCGTAGGAGTAGATGACTCCTTCCACCTTGTTCTCGTTTCCCCCCATCCGGGTAGCATTCTGGGCAATTTTCTATATAAACCTTGCGTAAACCGACGATACAGGCCTCCACGCGCCCTTTTTCCCCGTCGAAATATACTTAAATCAGCGCGCCTCCCGCATGCACCATGGCATTACCGCAGCTGCACGCTGTCGCAGAGAGCCCCCGCGACCACAAGACCAACCTCCTGGTGGTCGGCGCGTTCGAGAACCGCTTCCAGCATCTGGACTGGCTCGACAAAGCGCTGGATGGTGCGTTGTCTGCAGTGGCCAAGCGCAAAGAATTCACGGCCGGCGCCGGCCAGACCCGCCTCTTCACCACGCTCGAGTCCTTGCACGCGACGAACGTCCTCGTCGTCGGCCTCGGTGACCCTGAGAAAGGGACGCTCGAGACGCTCCGCGCCGCGGCAGCCGTCGGCGCCAAAGAGGCATTGTGCCTCGGCGTCAAGGATGCCGCATTCGCTCTCACGGATGTCCCGCTCGGCAGGACGCCGCTCGCGGATCGCGCGCAGGCGATCGCCGAAGGCGCGCTGCTCGGCCTCTACCAGTTCACCAAGTACAAGACGCAGGATGCGGATAAGCGAAGCGTCGAGGATGTGCGTCTCCTGTGCCGCAAGGATGAGATGCCCGCGATGCAGCAGGCAGCAAAGACTGCCGGTGCGCTCTCCGATGCGGTCTACATGGTGCGCGACCTGATCAACGAGCCCCCGAACGTGCTCACGCCGCAGGCGCTCGGCGAGCACGCCAAGACCCTCGCGAAGCTCGGCGTCAAAGTCACAGTCCATGAGAAGAAAGCGATCGAGAAGCTCGGCATGAACGCTCTTCTCGCCGTCAACAGCGGCAGCGCCAAAGAGCCGCGCCTCATCGTCCTTGAATACGGCCCCTCCAAGCTCCCGCCCATCGCCCTGGTGGGCAAAGGCATCACGTTCGACTCAGGCGGCCTCGACATCAAAGGCTGGCCGCACATGGTCACGATGAAATGCGACATGTCCGGCGCCGCGACGGTCATCGGCATCGTCAAGGCGGCCGCGTCGCTCAAGCTGGGCGTGCACCTTGTCGGCGTCATCGTCTCGACCGAGAACATGCCGGACGGCAACGCGTTCAAGGCAGGCGATATCTACAGGACATACTCTGGCAAGACCATCGAGATCGTCAACACTGACGCCGAGGGACGCGTCGCTCTCTGCGACGGCCTCGCGTATGTCGAGAAGAATTTCAAGCCCAAAGTCATCCTGGATTTCGCCACGCTCACCGGCGCGTGCCGCGTCGCCCTCGGCAACCACATCGCCGGCGTGATGGGCAACAGCGACCAGCTCTACGAACGCCTCTACGAGGCGAGCCAGGCGTCAGGCGAGCGCATCTGGCGCCTTCCGCTCGACGATGAGTTCAAGGAAGAGGTCAAAGGCGATCTGGCGGACGTGCGCAACCTCGGCCGCGGCGATCGCGCGGGCGGCGCGCTCTCGGCAGCCGCGTTCCTCGCACATTTCGTCGAGAAGACGCCCTGGATGCACTTCGACATCGCGGGTCCCGCATTCATGGAGAGCCTCGCCAAGCAGTCGCCCTCGCACTGGACGCAGGGCGCTACGGGCTTCGGCGTGCGCACGATCGTGAAATACCTGCAAGGAATGCAGTGACTATCTCTTCTTGTACTTCTCGAGCGCTTCTCCGAGTTTGCTGAGTGAGTACGTGCGCTCGAGTTCAGCCCACGTGTGCCAGTTGTAACCCATGCCCTGGCCTCTCTCGACAGCCGTGGTATTGCTGTGGCTGTACTTGACGCCTTGCAGGAACGCGTCGGCTACGGCTTCGCGCAGCCTCTGCTTGAACCTGTCAGGCACGCCGCTCTCTGCCACGATGTGTTCTAGCGCTTTCTCATCAAGGACCCGCTTGTCTTCTGCCATGGATATCACCTCATCATACGGAAGAATACGGACTCATATGTTTTTCGCTTCAGCGGAACACGAGAAGGTCCCGCGGCAGTGACGTGAGGCACGCAGGTCCTTTCTTCGCCGCGAGCACGTCGTCCTCGATGCGCATGCCGAAGGCGCCTCGTTCGTACAGGCCGGGCTCGATGGTGGTGATGACGCCGTCTGCGAGCGTGAATACCCTGCGCCTGTCGGGATTCGGCGTCATGTCATGGACGTCCATGCCGAGCGAGTGGCCGAGGCTGTGGATGAACAGATGCGCGTGTGGGCCGAGCCATTTGCGCACGCTCGCATCGAGATGATCCATGCGCGTGCCGTGCAGGCAGGCGTCGACGGCTCTCTGCTGCACGCGCTGGAGGAGCGCGTATGTCTTCCGCTCCGCAGCAGAGGGCGTTCCGCGGTAGACAGTTCTCGTGATGTCCGCGCAGTAGCCTTTGTGCTTGACGCCGAAATCGATGACGACGAATCCACTGAGCCTCGACGGGCCGCTCACGTGGTGCGGCAGCGCGCCGTTCGCTCCTGCAGCGACAATCGGGTCGTACGCGAGGTCACATCCCGCGTCGATCGCGGCCTTGCGCAGCCATGAGGCGGCCCCGGTCTCGTCCTTGAACGTGATGAAGTCCGCGTAGAGCTGGCGGAAGATGTCTTCGGTGATGCTGATGGCCTGCTTGGTGCGCTTGATCTCCTCCGATGTCTTCTGCAGGCGCAATTGACCGACAATCGGCGTGATGTCCGCGATGCGCGCATCCTTGAACGCCTTCTGCAGGTGACCGAGGCCGTGGAGCGTGAACTTCGTCTTGCACAGGCCGAGCGTCTTCGCGTTCGGGAAATGCGCGCGCACATCCGAGAAAATATCCTGGGGCTTGATGACATCGATGCCTTTGCACATGCGCGAGGCGCGCTCGTGCTCGAAGCCGCCGATGAAGAGCGCAGGTTTTCCCTTGGCAGGGATTGCGAGGCAGCCGAAATCGAGCGGAGTTCCGGTGAAGTACGCGATGGTGCTCTCGCGCACCTCTTCGCCGCCGACGAACAGCGCGAGATCAACGCCGTGCCCATGCAGCCAGCGCTGGAGTTCGCGCGTCTTCATGCCGTTACCGCGTCACCTGATAGCCGCGCACGGTCTCCATGAGCGCGTGCGCCTTGCCTTTGGAGAAATGCTTCCTGACCGGTTCGAGCGATTCATTGATGTAGCGCGCCGTCGTGCTCTTGAGGTCCATCGGGTGGATCTCTCCCTTCTCGTATGCCGCCGCGAGCTCTTCATATGTCTTGAAGCTGCGATCGCCGCCGAACTTGGCCGGCCGCTTGACATCGAAGGACTTGAACTTCTCGAACACCATGAACTTGCAGTACTCCATGACGGGATTCTCGTGCAATTGCCTGGCAGGGCACCAGGCCTTGCCCATCTTGCGCTCGACCTCCTGCGCGGTGTCATCCATGAATATCGCCGAGTCGGGGCGTGACTTGGACATCTTCATCGCGATGGCGCGCTCCCTCGCGTCAGCGCCGTCGGCGAGCGGTTGCGGCTGCTCGAGGCCCATGAGCATGTGGTGGTGCACGGCAACGGGCTTGTCCTTGCCGAGTTTGGGCGCGAGCTCACGGGCGAGCATGTTGACCTTGCGCTGGTCCATGCCGAGCTGGCAGATGTCCACATCGAGCTGGAAGATGTCTGCCGCCTGCATGGCGGGATAGAATATCTGCGCGGCCGAGAGCTCCTCGGATTCGCTGCGGCCCATGATCTGCGAGCAGCGCAGGATGCGCTTGAGCGTGCTGTTGCGCGCGACCTGCATCACGAGCTTCCAGTAGTCCTGGTCTTCCACGAACTCGCTGCAGTTGACGAACTCGACCTTGTCAGTGTCCATGCCGCAGGCTTTCCATACCTCGATGAGGTATTTGCCGGTGGTCTGGATCCTCTCGAGGTCGCCGCCGAGCTTGTTGTTCGCCCATGCGTGCCAGTCCGCAGCGAGGAGCTTGAAGCGGCAGCCTGCCTTGAGCATCTTGTTGACGTTGATGGCGCGCAGGATGCCCTGCGCGATGTGCGGGCGGCCGGACGGCTCCATGCCGTCGTAGGCGACGGGCTTCTTCTTGTCATGGAGGAGGGCACGGAGCTCGTCTTCGCTGATGATCTCCTCGCCGACCTGCCTGATGAGCGCGACCTTGGCGTCGATATCCATGCTTCGCCGATGGCGCGGCCTCTTTATATAGTTTTACCGGCGCTGCGCAGTACGGACCGAGATTTTATATATTGGCTGCGCGACCAAGATGCCATGCCGGCAGAGTCTCGCACGCGTTCCGTGACCCTCTGCCTCATCTCTGCGTTTCTCATCCTCGGCCTCACCGGTTGCACGTTCGGCGACATTCTCAATGTCATCATGTGGATGACGCCATCCCCTGTGTGCGGCGCGGCCTCCGGCGTCAACGAGGCCCATTGCTACAAGAAGATGGCTGAATCCAAGAACGACGCAGAAATATGCGAGAAAGTGAAGCGCACCGAAGAGAAAGGCATCGCGCCGCACAATCAATGCTATTATGATATCGCCGCCAAGAACAACAATGTCAGCCTCTGCGAGAAGATCACAGAGGTCGAATTCTTCGCGGTCGATTCGGACGATTGCATCCACAAAGTCGTCAGCCAAACCAGGAGCACGAAGACCTGCGAGGCGTTGACCGACACGGTCAGCCAAGCGGCCTGCCTCGAATATCTCGCTTCCATCGGCGGACCGAAGGACGACAATGAGCCGGATTATTCCAAGGATCCAAAAGGCCTAGTGAGAGATAGCAGCGGCAATGCCATCTGCTTCGACAGCGACGGCGGCGACGCCGTATGGCTCAAGGGCTACACTGTCAAGAACGGTGCCCGCCAAGACGATACCTGCATGGATGCCGACACGCTCATCGAGAGTTATTGCACCTGGGATGGTTTCCGACAGCAGATATCCTATGACTGCGAGCTCTGCGTGGATGGCCAATGCTACATCAACGGTATCACCCCCCAGAACGAAGTGACAAGCGATACCGCCCAGAAGTTCTGCACAGGTCCTGGCGGCACCACGCCCAACCGCCACACCAAATCATACACTGTCGCTCACGGCATCAGGCAATGGGATGTCTGCGTCAATGACAACACCCTGTACGAGAGCACCTGCATCGTGACCGGCGGCGGCAACGCGTACAATGACCACAAGTACATCACGATGGACTGCAACCCCGGCGAGAAATGCGTCGATGGCGCCTGCACGCCCACCAATATGATCGTGAATGCCTGATTCCTCCTTTTTGAAGGCCAGCACAAACTTTAAATAATGGTGCTACTCCCGAGCAGTCATAGGTTTGCTGGGTGATTAACCATGGGTGACGAAGACAAAAAATTCTCGCGTTCCGTGATGGGAAAGACTGTCGTTTCAAAGTCGGGCAAGAAGTTCGGCGAAGTCGGCGACTTGGTGTTCGAGACCAAGAGCGGCGAGCTGATCCACCTCGTCCTCAAGAACTCAACGCCCTACACGGACAAGCTCGAACTCGAGAAGAGCAAGGACGGCCACCTGCTGATCCCCTTCTCGGCTGTCGAGGCGATGGGCGACTTCCTCGTCGTGAGCGAAGAAGACATCGTATGAGCACGCAACCGGTTAATTTTGTTGTTGATGTCGTCCACGGCTCTGATACTGACAAGGTCCGCAAGGATCTCGAGAGCCTGGCGAACGATTTCACCTTCGTCTCAAAGCTCGATCTGAAGAACGTCCGCATGACCCTCTTGCAGTACACGACTTCGCAAGCGTCCTACGAATCAGTCTTCAACACCACGCTTAATTATACGACGCGTACCATCAATAGGAGCGGTCCTCAGGTCACGCCGAAGAAAGTCAGCGACTGGGAGGAATCACGGCCTGCCAGCGTCCCGTCTTCTCTCGCAGGGAGGGTCAACTCAATCACCCTCAATATACGCAGGTACGCCTGCTGATACGCACAGATACTTTTTTATACGATTCGCGTCCTGCGCGTCATGATGGACCAGCATTCTTTCATCTGGACTGAGAAGTTCCGCCCCAAATCCTTCGATGCCGTCCGCGGCCAGCAGGAGATCATCGAGAAGGTCAAGGCGTTCGTCAAGGAGAAGAACCTCCCGCACCTGTTGTTCGCAGGCCCTGCGGGCGTCGGAAAATCTACTTTGGCGCTCGTCGTCGCCAGGGAGCTCTTCGGCGATTCCTGGAAGCAGAACTTCCTCGAGCTCAACGCTTCGGACGACCGCGGCATCGACATGGTCCGCACGTCCGTCAAGGACTTCGCCCGCACGCGCGCCATCGGCGACATGCCGTTCAAGATCATCTTCCTCGACGAGTGCGACAGCATGACCAAGGAAGCGCAGCAGGCCCTCAGGCGAACGATGGAGACCTACGCGAGCGCCACGCGGTTCATCCTCAGCTGCAACTACGTCTCGAAGATCATCGAGCCCATCCAGAGCCGGTGCGTCGTGTTCAAGTTCAAGCCGCTCGCCAAGGCAGACGTCATCACAGTCATCGACGGCATCGCCAAGGCCGAGCAGCTCACCATCGACGCTGCGGCAAAGGAGGCGCTCTACGAGGTCAGCGAAGGGGACTGCAGGCAACTGCAGAACATCCTGCAGAGCTGCGCCGCCCTCGGCAAGACCATCACCGCCGACGCCGTGCATTCGATGGCGTCCGTCGCCAAGCCCAAGGACATCCAGAATGTCCTCCAGCACGCGCTCAAGGGAGATTTCCACAAAGCGCGGGACCTGCTTCTCAAGACGATGGCAGACTACGGCCTCTCCGGCACGGACATCGTGCGCCAGATACAGAAGGAGATCTGGGCACTGCAGATCGACAACCGCGCCAAGGTCTCCCTGGTCGACAAGACCGGCGAGATCGAGTTCCGCATGGTCGAGGGTTCGGACGCGTTCATCCAACTGGAAGCGCTCTTGGCTCAGTTCGTCGCGGCCGGCGCAAAATAAGGACGTTCTCTACTCGCCGCTCGTGAGCACTTTCAACTGCGTCGTCTGCGAGTCGTAATAGTTGTAGCCGAGCGTGATGTCCACGCGCTGCTCATAATTGCCGCGGTCGGCGAGCTCCTGCGTGCAGGAGACCGTCTTGACGCCGTCGAAGAGAGTCACTTCGCCGCTGACGCCCGTGCCGCTGGCCTGTGTCAGGCCGGTGCACGAGAGCCCCGGGGTATTCGAATCGACGGTGACAATGACGCGGTTCTTGAGGCGGTTGATGTCGCCTTCGCACAGCGAGCCTTTGGTCCATACTTCGCCGCTGCCGACGTGCTTGACGTCGAAGGTGAAGCGGACCTTGTCCCTGCTCTGCTTGAATTCGCGGAAGCTCTGGACGTGGACGGGCGCGCCGCTGTTATACGCTTCCTTGCCGCCCTCGATGTCGCAGATGCCCGCGGGCTCGGGGTTGAGCAGGTCGCTTCTCACGCAGAGCTTGCTCACGGCGTCCGTGCGGTAGCCGTAGCAGATGTCCGCGCGGAGCGGGTACGTCAGCTGCGAGCCGACGATCTTGGACTGGTGATTGAGATTCCTGAATTCGACCGAGAGGCGCGTGCCCTGTATGGTGTTGCCCGCGTCGTCCTGGTCGCGCGGTTCGAGGTCTTCGTCAGGCGCGAGCATCAGATCCGCTGCGCTCTTGCCGAACTCCTCCGGCTTGATGCCCTGGAGCTGCACGCGGATGTCGCCCTTGCGCACCAGCGTCTCACCCCTGTTCTCGAGCCAGACCGGAACGTCGAATGAGTCCTCGCCGCCATCGCGCACCTCTGTGCGGAAATCCGGCGCGAACTCGAGCTCAAGGCCTTCTGTGCCGCCGATGAACGGCTGGAGCGTCACCTGCCTGCCTTCGCGGCCGCAGCCGGAGAGGAGCAAGAGCGCAAGAACGATACTGATGCATACGTAGGCCCCACGCATGAGGCTTCCGGTCGCTAGCCGACTATATAAGTTTTTCGCCGAGAACTAGGGCGTCTTGACGACTTCGAATGTCTTGGAGATGATGCTGCGGTAGCCGTAGCGGAGCTTCACCGTGATCGGGGTCGTGTACGCGCTCGTGCCGCTCACGGCAGCCTCGCAGTACACCACGCCGCGGCCGCTGTCGAGGCGCACATGGCCGTTGTCCAGCGGCCTGCATGTGGCCTTGATGCTCTGCTCGCCCAGCAGCACGTCATCGAGGCGCACGTAGCCCTCCTCGTTGTACTCGAGGCCGAACTGTGCGTACGGGCTGCACTTCTGCAGGTACTCGCCGCCGAAACGGAAGGGCGTTCCGCCGCCGACGTTCTGGACGACGATGCGGAACGCTGCCTTCTGCGGGCGCGGCTCGACCTCGATACTCGTGACCGCGACGGGCGCGCCCTGCGTGCCGAGGCCGACGTTGGTCGGCGTGCACACCTTCGGGCGCAATGATGCGCTGAACGGATCGGGATCGACGCATACATTGCCCGTGGCCTGCGTGTCATAGCCGTAGCAGGCGCTGGCGAAGAGCGTGACGGGATAGCGCTCGCCGGTGATGCGGCGGATCACTCCCTTGAAACCGACAGTGTCATACCCGCCGTCGAGGTTGAACTGCGTCTTGCCCTCGATGCCGGGGATCTGCACGCCCGTGCTGGGGATGCCTGTGATGATGCGGGGATCGAAGCCGTAGAGGTAGACGCGGTCCCCCGCGGTGCCGACAGCGCCGGCGCCCTTGTTGCGCACTTCCACGAGCCCATTGAAGTCCTCCGTGTCATAGAGGCGTGTGGGCGGGAGGCGGTCGACGAAATTGAGCTGGAGGCCCTCGGAGCCGGTGCGGTACTCGACCACGAAGCCGGAATCCTTGACCGGCTGCCTCGCCTGGCAGCCCGCCAAGAGCAGGATGGCGACTATAGCTGCGACGAGAACCCGTCGGTCCATGGGCTATACGCGCGCCTTTCGGCTTTATATACTTTTCGAGAACTAGCGGGAGACTATCTTCTGGATGCGGAACTCCTTGGACTGCGACTCCACATACCCGTAATTGAGATTGATGCGCACCGGGCTCGGATACGTCCCCAGAACCGCAGGGATGCCCTCTTCAAGCGTGCATACCACGCGCGCCTTTCCCTCGCGCAGCACCGCCTTCTCCGTGCACTTCATCGGCGTCTCGGACAGGAATCCCTGCACGCGGACGGTATTGTACATCTCCCTGTCGATCGGGCGGCCCTCGCAGATGTCCAGCTCAGACCCATCAGCAACGACCGTGCCCGTTCCGAGGTTCTGGATGTCGAAAGAGACCTGGGGGACGAAGTAATCCTCGCGCATGTGCGGCAGCATGACCGTCTCGATGCCGGTGACCCCTACCGGCGCGCCCTGCCCGCCGCTGAGCGATCGCTTCTCCGGCGCAGAGCACGGCTTGCCCTTCTGCAATCCCGCAGTGTCCGGATCGACGCAGACCGTCGCGCTCGCCTGCGTCTCGTACGGATAGCACAGCGTCAGGAGCAGGTTGACCGGCAGCGTCTCCATCTGCGCGCCGAGCGGCGCCGCGAGACCCTTGAGCCCGATACGCTGCTGCCCCCCGCGCGGGTTATAGACCGATCTGCCCTGGACGTCCAGGAAACCTCCCGGACTCTCTTGGAAGATGACATACTGCTCGGGCGCGGCGATGACATACCTGCCGCGCTTGACGTCAGCCGCGCCGCGGTTCTCGACATTCAAGAGCACAGTGAACAAGGAGCTTTCATACACCTGCGCAGGCGGCGTCTGGGGAAGAAACCCCGCGGCAAGACCCTGCGTGCCCGTCCGGACATCCGGCAGGTCGATCTGCTTGCTGCCCTGCTGCGCGCACCCCGCGAGCAGCAGGATCAGGAGAACAGAGCACCAGAGCGGTCTCATGCCTCCGCCTCATTGACGACGACAGTGACCTGCTGGCCGATCTCGTACTCATACTCAAGATGCGCGTGCACGTAATGCTGCGCGAGCGGCTCGGATACCCTGCGTCCGTCCACATCGCGCTCCATCAGGCGCGAGGCATCCGTGACGCTCAGGTGCACGCGCGGCCGCACGTCCGCGCGCGACACGTCCAGCCCGCGGAACGCGGCCAGGATGCCTGGCTGCGTGAACACATAGACCTCGAAGACATCATCGCGGCACGAGACCCTATCCGCATCCTCCGGCAGCGAGGCGCACCCTGTGGGTTCGCCCGCGCCGATGCCGTTGACATCCTTGACCTTGACGCCTTTGGGCAGGAGCAGCGTGAACGCGCGCACATTGCGCACCTTGCCCAGCCACATGTTCTCGACAGTCATGCCGAGCGTGATGTCCTGCGTCTTGCTCGTGTCGATGCTGATCGGCTGCGTGCCGAGGCCCATGCCGATGCGCACCGGGCCCTGCGTCGTGACCGCCTGCGGCGTCGAGACGGGGCTGATATCCCTCGTCCCCGCCTGCTTCATGTAGCTGAGGAGGTATGATTTCGTGGCGAAATTGAACGTCGCCGTGACGTTCACGCGCTGCGAGCCCTTGGGCAGCGCGCCCTGGTCGAACACGCAGTCGAAATCGGTCTCGGCAGCGTTCTGCACGGTGATCGCGGACGCTCCCGGCGCGTCAGGAACAGAATCACCCGGCGTGACAGCGCCGAAGACGGTCGCCTTCTTGTCGTCCGCCGTCGGAGCAGTGCCTTCGCAGCGCAGGATGATGTCGATCGGCAGGTCGAGCACGCGCGCCCGCAAATGGCCGCCGACCGTGATCGGCCGGTCCGTGTAGGCCTTGCTCTCGGCGAGCTTGACGTTCTCCACCCACACGCCCAGCTGCTCCTTGGCCTTCTCATCGACCTTGCTCGTGTAATACTCTCCCGTCGACATCTTGATGAACTGGTCCGTCCCTTTCTCGATCTGCGTCGGCAGGCCCTGCAGGAAGAGGAACGCATCCACTGTGAAACCCCACAGCTGCTCGGAGAAGTATTTGATCGTCAGCCCGGGCTGGAAGCCGGGCACGTCGACCTGGATGCCGAGCACGGTCTCTTGGATCTGCGGCGTCTGCCACAGCGCGACCGACAGCAGCAGGAACCAGATCAGGAAGTAAACGGAGCCGAGCGTGTAGGTGCCCGTGCCGGGCCGCGCGAGCTGGTACATGATGATGATCGGCCACCAGGGCGCGAAGATGATCGCGATGTGCACTACATAATTGAGCGGCGTGCCGAACACGCCGCCCGCGGAGCAGATGTTGTTGCCGCCCCACACGCACACGAGATTCACGAACGGGATGAAGTACGCGACGAGCGAGTGCAGCGCGGCGGGACCCATGGACCGTCCGAACGAGCCCTGCCCGAACTTCGGATGGTCCTGCAGTGTCAGAGCGGCGAAGACGGCGAAGCCCATGTACACTAGCAGCATCGGATGGAAGAAACCGAACGATGAGCCGCTCAGGCGCAGGATGACATCCAGCGCGTGGACCGCGATCGCGAGGAGCAGCAGGAGGAACAGGTTGCCTGTCGTCTCGCCCACAGCCGCCCGGCTCGGGTATTGCTGAGAATATTCCATCTCATCGCTCTTGCGCGAGGACGGTCATTTTCACGATGTCCAGGTCGCTGCGCGGCAGCAGCCTGATGTAATTGTTGCCCTCGAGCACGTGAGGCGTGATGTCTCTTTCGTAGACCGTCTCGCGCTGGTCGATGGTGAAGAGCACGCCGTTGACCACAAGGTCAGCTTTCTTCTGCTCGCGCTTCTTGTCGAACTGCGCGTCCTCGACGAATCTGATCGTCAGGTTCGCCCAGCGAGAGGAACCATTGAGCGCGCGATGCACTGTGCTGTTGACGAAGAAGTATGTGATGAACGGCTCTGTCGGCTCGAGGATCGTCTTGAGACGCACTGCCTCGAGCTGCACGGCGCCCTTGTCGAGCGTAAACTCAAGCGTATTGCGGCCCTCGACGAAGTCGTTCTTGAAGAGGTCCTGGATCGTCTTGGTGTCGCAGTGCGGCGCGGAATCGTACACGCTGCGCCCGTTGAGCGAGATGGCCATCCTGCCGACGGTCGCGTCGTTGCAGAGCGCGAAGAACTCGAAGCGCGCCCGCTCGAACGCCGCGTACTCGTCGCTCGGCATGCCGAAGTCGAAGCGGGCCGCGGTGCGGGATGCGTCACGGAAGTCGCCGAGCACCTGCACGTCGCTGAGCGAGTAGCGCTTGCTCTCGAACATGCCGCCGCGCGCCTGGAACTCCAGCGTGTTCTCTTCGCGCAGGAGCGCGCGAGGCAGCTCGATGGGCGGGACGGAGGCGCTCCGCACCTTCTCATAGAAGACCTCCACGCCGTTGAAGAGGATGCGCAGATCGCCAGAGTACTTGGGCGCCTGGAACGTGAGGATTGCCCTGTCGACACTGCCGAGGTTGTCGATCAGGAACACATGCGTCTTGTCATTGCGCGAGAACCATCCGCGCGAGACGTCGAAGGGGCTGAAGCGAACGAGCGTGCGCGTCTCCATGCCCTCGAAGAGATTCAGGTTCGGGATTTCATGGGTGATGTTGGATTCGCGCGTGCTCTCGAGGTGGCCGATGCTCTCGTTCACGAGCCAGACCCTGCGGGCGACGCCGCCCGAGCCAGAACCGCCGCTGCCGCCCCCGCCGGATGAATAGGCGCCGTCGGTCCCGAGCAGGTCTTCCCGCTCCTCCGCGGGCAGGAAGATGATATAGGTCACGAAGAGGAGCAGGATGATAGCGATGACTGTCGCGGCATTGCCGCCTGTCTTGTCAGCCATTTTGAGCGTCTCTATCGGGCGCCGGTTAATTATATAAATGTTTTGCCGCGTCTCCCTCGGAATGCGCCTCACAGGGGACATATCGCGGCAGGGAGAAGCGTCCCTCACGATCGAGACCCTCGATGACCTCTGGTACCTCCATGAGCTCATCGAGCCTGGCGACACGGTCTCCGGCAAGACCCCCCGCAAGATGAAGGCCACAGAAGAGGCAGAAGGCATCAAGCGGTGGGTCTTCATGGCGGTGCGCGTCCAGCAGGCCCAGTTCAGCGAGAGCAGCAGCACGCTGCGCGTCCTCGGCACAGTGCTCGACGGCCCCGAAGACATCCCCCGCGGCACGCACCACACCATCGCAATCGAGCCCGGCATGCAGATCACGCTCGCAAAGCCGGAGTGGCTCGGCTTCCAGCGCGACAGACTCAAGGAAGCGTGCGCGCAAAAACCCCCTAAGATACTCATCTGCGTCTTCGACAGGGAAGAAGCCCGCTTCGCGCGCCTCACCGCAGGCGGCCACGAGCAGCTCGTCCACCTCAAAGGCGATGTGCAGCGCAAGCGCATGGAGACCAAGAGCTCCAAGGATTTCTTCGAGGAGATCGTCGCGCAGGTGCGCGTGTACGATGAGCGCTACCATTTCGAGCGCATCATTCTCGCCTCGCCCGCGTTCTGGAAGGACGAACTGCTCAAGCGGCTCACCGATCCATCGCTGCGCAAGAAATCGCTGCTCGCCACGTGCAGCGGCGCCGACGCATCCGCGCTGGGCGAAGTGCTGCGCCGCGACGAGGTGCGCGCCGCGCTCGCCGCCGACCGCATCACGCGAGAGGTGCAGCTCGTCGACGAGCTGATGAAGCGCATCCGCACGGGCAGCAAAGCGGCCTACGGCATCGTGCAGGTCAAGGCCGCGGCGGCTGCCGGCGCGATCGAGACGCTCATGGTCAGCGACAAGACGATACATTCACGTCGAGCGAGCGGCACATTCGCCGAGATCGAGGCGCTCCTGCGCGATGCCGACCGCGCCGGCGGCAAAGTCGTCATCGTCTCCGCGTCGCACGAAGGCGGCCAGCGTCTCGACGGACTCGGCGGCATCGCGGCGCTGCTGCGGTTCGCGGTAGAGTAATTCTCGCGCAGGAAACTCGTGTTTCCCTCGCCGGTGATAAATCGCAGTAACATTTTAATAGTAGTTGCGCTCCCGCAAAACCTAGACCCGAGACCCGTCCGACGGGGCTCGCGGAAAAAGAGGGAGGCGACCAATGATTGTCAAGGAGGAGTTTCTGAGCAAGCTGCGCCGTGACTTCGGGCTCAACCTGTACGAAGTGAAAATCTGGGCAGCGCTCCTCTCCCGCGGCGTCGCCACAGCAGGCGAACTCTCCGACATCGCCAACGTCCCCCGCTCCCGCTCCTACGATGTGCTCGAATCCCTCGAGCGCAAAGGCTTCGTCGTCATGAAGCTCGGCAAGCCGATCAAATACCTCGCAGTCCCGCCCGCCGAAGTCCTCGAGCGCGTCAAGAAGAACATGCACGAGGAAGCAGGCGAGAGGCTCAAGCGCCTCGAGGAGCTCAAGACCACAGACGTGCTCAACGAGCTCAACCTCCTCCACTCGCAGGGCATCGAGCTCGTCGAGCCCACAGAGCTCTCCGGCTCGTTGCGCGGCAGGCACAACCTCTACTCGCACCTCGAATCCTCGATCAAGAACGCCCAGAAGAGCGTCACGCTCATGACGACCTCGCAAGGATTCTTGCGCAAGGTCGAAGCGCTCAAGCCCGTCTTCGAGAAGCTCAAGAAGAAAGGAGTATCCGTGCGCATCGCCGCCCCCCTCACCAAGGACAGCAAGGGCGCGGTCAAGGAGCTCGGCGACGTCGCCGAAGTGCGCCACACAGATTCCAAATCCCGCTTCTGCATCGTCGACGGCAAGGACCTCGTGTTCATGGTCCTGGACGACCAGGACGTCCATCCCACCTACGACATCGGCATCTGGGTCAACACGCCCTTCTTCGCCAACGCCCTCGAGAACCTCTTCAACGACGCGTGGAAAGGCATGAAGCCCGCGAATTGAATCATGGCACGCGACTTTCTAAGTGCGTATAATAAAGCTCTAATTGGTGGCTTCTCAAAATCTAAGAAGAAAAAAAAGCGAATAACCCTGTCTCATACGGAAAAAGCGTACATTTGGGATACACAGCCTCATATATGCAATATTTGTCATAAACGAATCTCAAAACTTTCTGATGTAGAATTTGATCACACAAGAGCATACTCTAAGGGAGGCTCTTCTGTTAAGATGACCCATCACAGTTGCAACAGGATGAAGCACACTAAATCTCTCTCAGAAACAAGAAAACGTGTCGGGATTAAGCATAAGTCTCGCAAAAGGAAAACGCGTGCCAAACCCGCAGGCCGATCAAATCCTCTCAATTGGGATTTTAGATTCTAAAATATCAGCCTTCCGACGATAGCTTTTTTAATGCCTCCCTGATACGGCAAGCGCTATGTCCGAGGCAGAACTGCGCAAAATCGCCGACCTCTTGCATCCCCTTGAGCGCAAGGTGCTCCCTGTTCTGAAGCAGCACAGCGGCGCCGCCGCGCTCTCCACAGCGACGGGCCTGCAGGAAGTCGAGGTCGTGCGCGCGCTCCAATGGCTCCAGAACAAGAAGCTCGCCGTGCTGCGCACAGATCTCATCGAGACAGTCGCGCTCGGCAGCAACGGCACGCAGTACGCCGCGCACGGCCTGCCGGAAGCCAGATTCCTCAAGGCCGCATCCGAGAAGGAGCAATCCGTCGACGCGATCGCCAAAGCCGCCACGCTCTCCCAGCAGGAGGTCGGCGTGTGCCTCGGCATCCTCCGTCCCAAGAACGCCATCGCCATGCGCAAGGACGGCAGCACGCTCTACCTCAAGCTCACCGCGGAAGGCGCGCGCCTGCGCGAGGAGCCCTCCAAAGAATCCGAACTGCTCGCGCAGCTCGCCAAAGGGCCGATGCCCGCCAAGACGCTCAGCCACGCGCAGAAACAGATCGTCGAGGCGCTGCGCCGCCGCCAAGGCATCCTCGAGACCAACGTCACGCGCAACAAGAGCGGCGAGATCACCCCGCTCGGCGAGCAATTGCTCCGCCTCGGCATCGGCTCTGGCGACGTCATCGACCGCCTCACGCCCGCCATCATCCGCAGCGGCGAGTGGAAGACCAAGAAATTCCGTTCCTACGACACGGCGGCCAACGTCCCTCCCGTCTGGGGCGGCAGGCTGCAGCCCTACCGCGAATTCCTCGACTCGGTCCGGCGCAAGTTCACATCGCTCGGCTTCACCGAGATGAGCGGCCCGATCGCCGAGTCGGACTTCTTCGACATGGACGCGCTCTACATGCCGCAGTTCCACTCCGCGCGCGACATCCACGAAGCGTACTACCTCAAGGAGCCCACGCACGACAAGACACTCGATCCCGCGCTCGTCCGCCGCGTCAAAGCCGCGCATGAAGACGGCGGCGACACGGGATCACGCGGATGGAACTACGAATTCGACGTGGAGCGCACCAAGCGCCTGCTCCTTCGCACGCAGGGCACCGCGCTCTCGGCCCGCATGCTCGCGAGCAAGGACCTGCGCATCCCCGGCAAGTACTTCGGCATCACGCGCTGCTTCCGCTATGATGTCATCGACGCGACGCACCTGCCGGACTTCAACCAGACCGAAGGCATCATCGTCGAAGAAGGCCTCACGTTCCGCCACCTCATCGGCCTGCTCCGCATGCTCGCGCGCGAATTCGCAGGCACCGACAAGATCCGCGTCGTCCCCGGCTACTTCCCCTTCACCGAGCCCTCGGCGGAACTCTTCGCGCACCACCCGCAGCTCGGATGGGTGGAGCTCGGCGGCGCGGGCATCCTCCGTCCCGAAGTCGTCAAACCGCTCCTCGGCAAGCACATCAGCGTCCTCGCGTGGGGCATGGGCATCGACCGCCTCGGCATGTTCCGGCTCGGCATCAAGGATATCCGCTCCCTCTTCTCGCATGACCTCGCGCAATTGCGCGCCGCACGGGTGATGCGCTGATGCCGACCATCACCGTCTCCCGCGCGGATCTCGAGAAGCTCGCGCGCAAGAAACTCCCTGACGAGACGCTCAAGGAACTGCTCGAGAAGGCGAAAGCAGAGCTCGAGCGCGCGTCCGGCGATGAGGTCGTCGTGAAATTCAACGACACGAACCTGCCCTACCTATGGAGCGCCGAAGGGCTCGCCCGCCACTTCCGCGGATCGCTTGGCATCGAGACCGGCCTCATCGACCTGCCGCTCGGCAAAGAATCCTACAAGATCACCGTCGACACGGGCGTCAAGCCCATCCGGCCGTATATCGCCAGCTTCGTCGCCAAGGGCCCCGCCCTCACCGACGCTCTCCTCGTCCAGCTCATCCAGCTGCAGGAGAAGCTCGCCGACAGCTTCGGCAGGCGCAGGCAGAAACTCTCGATCGGCCTCTATCCGAGCGCCAGGATCAAGTTCCCCATCACATACACCGCGCTCCCACCGACAGCATCGTTCATCCCGCTCGAGGCGACGAAGAAGATGTCACTGCGCGCCATCCTCGACGACCACCCGAAAGGGAAGATGCACGCGTGGATACTCAAGGAATTCACCAAGTATCCCTGCCTCGTCGATGCGGACGGCCAGATCCTCAGCATGGCGCCCGTCATCAACAGCGAGACGTGCGGCAGATTGCAGCCGGGCGACAAAGAGATGTTCTTCGACGCGACCGGCACGGATGAGAGAGCGCTCGCGCTCGCATGCGTGATCGTCGCCTACGCGCTCGCCGACCGCGGCTATACCATCCATCCCGTCAGGATCGCGTATGGCAACAAGATCGTCACCACGCCTGACGCGACGCCCTCGGGCATCAAGCTGCCGGACAACCTCATCGCCAAGACGCTCGGCATCGAGCTCTCCAAGTCCGAGCTCAAGCGCCTCCTCGAGCAAGCCCTCTTCGGCCTCAAGGGAGACACCGTGCAGATCCCTGCGTTCCGCCAGGATATCATGCACCCTGTCGATGTCGTCGAAGACATAGCCATCCAGCACGGCTACGATTCCGTCGCGGGCGAGCCGCTCACCACGCTCACGCGCGGCGCCACATTCCCCCTCATGGACTTCGCAGACCAATTGCGCACGCTCTGCGCAGGTCTCGGCTTCCAGGAGATACTCAGCCCGATGCTCACCAATCCGGACTCGCTCTACGCGCGCATGCGGCTGCCAGAGAAAGCGCATGCAGATTGCGTCAAGATCGCAGAGTACATGTCGGAGTCCTACAGCGCTGTCCGCTCGTGGCTCCTGCCGACGCTCATCGAAGTGCTCTCGAAGAACCAGCACGTCGACTATCCGCAGCGCGCCTTCGAGGAAGGCCTCGTGAGCGTGCGCGTGGGCGACCGCGTCATCGATGAGCGGCGCATCGCGCTCGTGAGCGCGCACAGCGCCGCCGATTTCACTGAGGGCAAGCAGGCGCTCGACTACCTGATGCGCGCGCTCGGCCTCGGCTACACGCTCGAAGACACAGAGCACCGCTCATTCGTGCCCGGCCGCGTCGTGAAAGTGCTGGTCGGAAAGACCGTCGTGGGCATGATGGGTGAGATGCATCCAGAGGTTCTCACCAATTGGAAGATCGAGATGCCGACTGTCGCGCTGGAGCTGAACGTCAGCGCGCTGCTCGAACGCGAATAAACCCGTGTGCGCAGCGAATCACTGCTTCGCAGCGTCCGCCTTCTTGGCCGCTGGCTTCTTCGCAGGAGCCTTGGGCTTCTCGGCAGATTTCGCCTCAGCGGGCTTGGCGGCCTTCGGAGCCGCAGGCTTCGCCGCGGGCTTCTGCGGCGCGGCCTTCTTCGGCTTGGTCATGCGTGTCTCCACGCCGACAGCCTTGAGGGCCTTGGCCACTTCGTCGTGGCTCGCGCCTTTCTTGACATTGACGGTCT
Source organism: uncultured Methanosarcinales archaeon (assembly GCA_964445485.1). GTDB lineage: Archaea > Nanobdellota > Nanobdellia > Woesearchaeales > ARS49 > CAYUPS01. The sequence goes on from CAYUPS010000003.1 coordinate 43,860, forward strand.
GGGGCATCGGCACGAGGTGCATGACATTGCACTTGCGCCGGCGCGTCTCGCCGTCGATCATGACAAAATGAGCGTCGATGCTGTCGATGACAACACAGGTCTTGCCGGCGTCGCGGCCGGTCGTCTTCATGCAGAGTCTTCCGATTTCCATCTTGAATCATCCTCCTCTATCGCTGCGGGGCGTCGCCGCATCCCGCGGGAGCGAACAATATCACTGCGTCTTGGCCTTGGCCAGCGCGCGGTCGACCATCATGGAGCGCATGCAGGCGCCGCACAGGTTGCCGCCGAACGGGCGCTCGGGGCGCCTCGCGGTCTTGGGCAGCCTGCGGACCTTGTAGGGGAGGCCGTGCGGCACTCCTGCGAGGAATTTCTCGCAGGACGCGCACTGCGCCTTGCCCGGCTTGCGCCGTCCATAGTGGAGCACGACATGTCCGCCCGGTGTCTTTGCATAGATGCGGCGGTACGTCCTCGTGCGCCTGTTGGGTGCGACCATAGTGTCGCGGAGATTTTATGGCCGTTTATAAAGGTTCTCTTCTGGCGGCGTCGTAGCTTTATAAATGACCGGCGCCTCGTCCAACCCTATGCGCTGCGTCATCATCCGCTACGGCGAGATCAGCCTCAAAGGACTCAACAGGCGCACATTCGAGAACGCGCTCTGCCGGAACATCAAGGCCGCGCTCGGCCGCGCGCGTGTCCCGCACGGCGATATCATCCGGCAGTTCGGCCGCATCCTCATCGAACGCTGCGAGGACCCCGCCCCCCTCGCCACGGTCTTCGGCATCGTCTCCTACTCCTCCGCCACCCGGTGCGAACCGACGATGGACGCGATCATCCGGACCGCGCTCCCCTTCGTCTCAGACCTCAAGGCGCCGCGCACTTTCCGAGTCACCGCGCAACGCAGCCAGAAGACCGGCCCGAGCAGCGACGACATCGCGCGCGCCGTCGGCCAGGCGATCCGCGACGCCACCGGCGCTCCCGTCAAGCTCAGAGGATTCGACGTCGAGATCGGCATCGAGATGTTCCTCGACAGCGCGTTCGTCTTCACGCAGCGCATCGACGGACCCGGCGGCCTCCCCGCAGGCACCGCGGGCAAGATACTCGCGCGCGTCGGCGACGATAGGTCGGTGACCGCGGCGCTCACCATCGCGCGCCGCGGCCCGGAGATGGTCATCATCCGGGGCGCAGAACTCTCCGACGAGAATGCCCGCACGATCAAGGCGTTCGGCTACGAGCTCCTCGAGCGCGAACCGGGCGACAAGGATATCCCTGCGGTCGTCGTCGGCCAGACCCTCGAGGAGTATTCCTCCGTCGATGAGCGCGGCCGATGCGTGCTGCGCCCCCTCATCGCGTACACTGACAGACAGATCAAGGAGGCGTTGCATGGGTTCCGCGCTGCCGCTCGCGTGTGAACGCGCGCCCGCCGAGACGGCGGAGCCTTTCGACGCAGCGTTCATCGAGTCATTCGAGCGCAACGCGCGCGAGACCATCGCGCGCTTCGGCATGATCGCTCCCGACGACAAAGTCCTTGTCGCGGTCTCCGGCGGCAAGGACAGCCTCGCCACGCTCCACCTGCTCAAGAAATTCGGCTACACGATCGAAGCGGTCACCATCGACGTGCACATCGGCTGCTACACTGCCGAGAATCTCGCGAACGTCAAGAGGTTCTGCGCGAGCCAAGATATCAAGCTCCACGTCTTCGACTTCCGCACAGAGTACGGCGCGTCCGTGTGCTACCTCACCGATGTGCTCAAGGAGAAAGGCGAGGCGCTCGGCACGTGCACCGTGTGCGGCGTGCTGCGCAGGCGCCTCCTCAACCAGATCGTGCGCGAGTGCGGCGCGACAAAAGTCGCGACAGGCCACAATCTCGACGACGAAGCGCAGTCGCACATCATGAACATGGTGCGCAACAGGCCTGAGCAGAGCATGCGCCTGCGCCCCGTCTCGGGCGACGCTGACGACGGGCTGACTGACCTCGTGCCGCGCATCAAGCCGCTGTGCATGACGCGCGAGCGCGATGTCGTGCGCTACACGAAGATGCTGCAGTTCCCGGTGCATTATGGGCGATGCCCGTGCTCGAAGGATTCGATGCGATCGCACGTCCGCGCGCTCATCGAGGCGTACGAAGCGGAGCATCCTGACGCGTCGAAGAACGTTCTCGAGACATTCGTCGCGCTGCAGCGGGCATGGAATCCTCCGTCGAAGAAAGATGTCAAGCAGTGCCGGAAGTGCGGGGAGCCGTCCTCAGGCGCTCTGTGCCGGGCGTGCTCGATCGTTGCGAAGCTTGAGAGCCCTGCGCAGGGTGCGTAATTCTCCGTCCTTGAGCTCGCGCACTTTTCCCGCGCCCATCCATCCTAGTTTCAGCGGGCCGATCTGCGTGCGCAGCAGGCGCACGACGCGGTAGCCGAGCCTCTCGAAGAGGCGGCGGATCACGTGCTTGCGCCCCTCGATGACTGTCAGCGACACGAGCCTCTCGCCCGAGCGTTTCCACCGCGTGATCGCGACCTTGCGCCCGTCGATCGCGGTGTCCTTGAGCTTGTATCCGTGGAGGAACGGCTTGTCGAGCCACGCGACGTAGGATTTCTCCACTTCGTAGCGGGGGTGCGTCATGCGGTTGGCGAGCTCGCCGTCGTTGGTCAGGAGCAGTAAGCCTTCGGTGTGCTTGTCCAGCCTGCCGACGGGGAAGACCCGCTGGTCCGTCTTGACCAGGTCCATGACTGTTCGCATGCCGTGCGTCTCGGAGACGGTCGTGACGAACCCGCGTGGTTTGTGGAGGAGAAGGTAGGTTTTCTTCTCTTCTGAGATGTCCTTCCCGTCGACGGTGATGGTGTCGGTCGGCCCGGCGGTCGCGCCGATGCTGACTGTTTTTCCGTTGACAGTCACCTTGCCCTCGCGGATCAGGTCTTCGCATCGCCGCCTGCTCGCGACGCCCCGTCGGGCGAGTATCTTCTGCACGCGTTCGGCCATGGCTCTCCCTACCCATAATGCTTTTAAATAGCTATCGTCTGGGCAGGTGCATGCCGGAGATACTGTTTCCCGACGGGAATGAGGATGCGCTGCTCCAGCGCGCCAAGGCCCTCGGCTGGAAGGACGCGATGCTGGTCTATCAGTCATTGCGCGCCGCGAAAGAGGCGCGTGATGCGCTGCGCAACCTGCCGCTGCGCTCCACGTTCGCCGCGCTGTGCTCGCCCGAGCAGTGCGCTGCAGCGAAAGCCGCAGGCATCCTGGGCGTGCTGCGCAGCGAAGGCGACGACCGCGCCGCCATCGAGCGCGGCAAGCCCTCATTGCTCTTCGGCATGGAAGGATCGGTGAAGCGCGACTCGCCCCACCAGCGCCTCTCGGGTTTCAACCACGTGATCGCCGCTGCCGCCGCGCGCCACGGCACGGCTGTCGGTTTCGCCCTCTCATCCTATCTGTCCCTCTCCGCGAACAAGCGCCCGACGCTGCTCGGCCGCTGGATGCAGAACATCACGGTGTGCCGCAAGGAGAAAGTGCCGATGGTCGCGGCGTCGTTCGCGTCAGCCGTCGAGGAGATCAGGGCGCCGGCGGATCTCGCGTCGTTCTTCGCCGTGCTCGGCATGGCCCGCTCAGAATTCCTCGGTGGGCATGCAGCGCTGCGCGGCTAGATCCGCTCGGTGCCGCACACGTGCTCTGCTTCCGTGAACGCGCCGCTTGTGTCGTCGCCGATCGTCAGCTCGCATCTGCTGCGCAGCGCGGTGTCTGCTATCTGCGCGCAGCGAGCGGCGTCGCGCGTGATGAACGCTCTGCAGTACTCCGCGCCGAAGCCGACGGCGTCGCACACCTGCGGATTGCGGCTCGCCATGGCGAAGCACCACGCGCGGTCCGTGTCATCGATGACCGACGTGCACGAGGCGGGATTGCCGCTGACCCACGCGAGGCATTTCTCCCTCTCGCCTGGCCAGAGGGCACCGCACTGGTCGGCGCTCGTGTAGTCATACGTCCTGTCGCGCATGCTGTCGATGCATTCGCGTATGTCCGGCTTCTCGAGCGGGACTTCGACGTAGATGTACGCGTACTCGACGAAAAAGTAGTAGTATGCGCCGAACGCGGCCAGCAGCAGGAGCGCGAGGATGGCTGCGATGGTCTGCCACTTTGGGCGGCGTTTCGCCATTACCACTACTGTATATAGAAAGATATATAAAAACGTTTTCTGCACAAGAGCAGAGAGCATGGGCCCCCGCGCGAAGGTACTGATAGCACTCGCATTCCTTGTCCTTGCGCTCGCGCTCTCGTCGGTCTCGGCCGCGGCGTGCCACTGCGGCGCGTGCTGGTGCGGCATCTCCTTCAACAACGCGCAGCCGCCCGCCTCCTGCCAGCAGAACGTCACGCCCGGCGTCACGACCTTCGATTGCCAGACCTGGGGCCCTGTCAAATACGGCGATCCCGGCTCGTGGTACTCTATCGGCTTCAATCCCGGCGGCAACAAGTGCTACACCTGGCACTTCATGAACTACTGCGGCAACATCAAGAGCGGCAGCGTCATCATCAACATCGACGATCCCGGCGGCGGCATCCTCGCCGACGCGAAAGGCCGCATCGTCTCGATGGTCAGCGGCCCCGCCACGCTCACTGTCAAGAAAGACGGCACGACCGTCGGCCAGATCAGCGGCGCCGGCGGCCCCACCGCGCCGAACCAGAACACCACGCCGAATTTCACACTCGCGCCGGGCATCAACTCATTCACGTTCGACAACACCGCGGGCTGCACCACGATCAGCAACCCGATGAAAAGCTGCTTCCTCGTCCAGTACCGCTACAAGATCGTGCGCGACATCGACTACAGCGAAGAGCTGTGCAAAGGCGTCGGCGGCGATTGGTATGAAGACGCAGAGCCCGGACGCGGCTGCTGCGGCGACGACGATCCCGGCGATTTCATGCTCATGAGCAACCAGGGCCTGTGCGTCAAGACCAATGCGGGTTGGCGCTGGGCAGCGCCGCCACGAGGAGGGCAGGTGCTCCACATCACTCCGCCCACGGGCGGCGCCGCTGTCGGCGACGATGCGGTCTACACCGATGACGGCCCGCGCGTGTGCGTGCGCAACATCACGCCGCTCATGCGCTTCGCCAACTACTCAGGCCTCGGCGTGAGCAACGTCAGCGGCCCGCGGGTCCCCGCCAACCTCACCACCGGCTTCTTCACGACGGCCAACGGCACCAAGCACGGCGCGATCTGCCACAGGAGCGGCGCGACCGACTTCATCATCGAAGAATGCCCCGGCGCGGAAGGCCCCGTGACGCAGATCGCCGCGAGCGGCGCCGGCCGCATCGCGCAGGTCGGTTTCAAGCGCCTCTCCGACGGACCTCTCGGCGACGGCAAGAACCATTACTGCGCCAACGACGGCACGTGGACGACAGACCTCGACATCAAGGATGAAGTGTCCTGCACGCGCGCAGGCAATGTCTGGACCGGCACGAAATGCTGCTCGGAGGACGACGACCCCGACGAGTCCTACAATGACCTGCGCGAGGGAACGCCGCAATATCCCGATTACATCCCGCCCGGCGCGACGGCGAGCCTCACCGGCATCGTGCGCTCAGGCAGCATCGGCAGCCCCGGCGGCACGCCTCCCCCGTGCGGGCCCGGCTACACCGACAGCGGCGTCATGACCGACTCGTTCCTCACCGCGGCTCCCGTCGAGCAACGCCACAGGCTCTGCCTCGCCGGCGTCGGGGGCAGCATCGTCACGCAAGGCCTCGGCAGCACGCGCCCGACAGACGCGCAAGCCCAATCGCAAGTCCCCGCCTGCCCCTCCGGCGCGAGCGCGGGCATCATCATCGACACTGCCGGCCTCCCCGGCTCGCAGTCATTCACCGGCTACCGCATCTGCCTCTCGCGGAATGTCGGCACGCTGCTCGAAGGCGCCGAGGACATCGAGACGTCCGCATTCGCGCCCGACTGCCCCGGCGGCAGCTCGAGCGGCGGTTCGTTCAAGGATCGCGTCTCCCCCGGCCGCGCACGCGCCTACCGTCTCTGCCTCACGCCCGAGCAGAACATGACTCCCTCGCAGGGCCCCGCGCAGCAGGGATCCATCGGAGGCTGCTTCCGCAAAGGCTTCGCAGGCACGGGCGCGCTGATCGTCAACAGCACCGGCCTCAATTATATGGGCAAATTCTGGGGCTGCCTCGTCAGCAACAACACCTTCCTCGGCATCCAGGACTACCACGCCGGCGGCCCGCTGCTCACTGAGCGCGGCGCATGCCAGCCCGCCTTCCAGGACGCGTTCGGCCCCGGCCTGCACGCGCGCTGCAGCGCACGCGGCGTGTGGCAGCAATCGCTCTCTCTCGACACGACCGTGCAGAAGGACGCGCCGTTCACCGTCAGCGCCGCGCACCCGAACCAGGGCCTTGCGCAGTCTGACTGCTGCGCGGCCAGCGAGTGCTGGAGCGGGTCGGCATGCGTGCCCGACGGCGGCTACAGCAGCATCCGCGAGAGCACGACGGGATACCGCTGCGACGGCGGCAACTGGACAGTCGTGCCCATCAAGTTCAGCCCTGATTACCGCAGCAGCGGGTTCTGCCGGCGCGAGACGCAATGCCTCGTCAACGACGCCTTCAACCCCGATCTCGACGATGACCCTGCCGCGTTCTTCACCGGCGCATTCAGCCGCGAGAAGCCAAAGTGCATCGCGAGCGGCCAGTACATCAAGGACAATTACTGCGACGGCGGGCTGTGGACGAGCAGGACCAAGCTGCTCGCGCTCTCGCTCGCGGGCCTCGCCGAGAACGTCTCGGCGCAGAACTACACGGTCTACTGCGATGAATACAAAGAGGTGCTCAACCGCTTCTCGTACCTCGCGGACTTCGGCCTCGTCGAGGATTACCTCGCGCAGGACTGCCCGATCGGGCGCGCGACCCACGAGTGCGTCAGCAAGGTGTGCGCGCTTGAGTTCCGCGGCGGCGTGGCCGTCGGCGGCGTGCTGAACGCGGCCGTCGGCGGCAGCAAGTCGTTCCTGCGCGCGCTCAACGTCAGCCCTGCATCCTGCGACAGCGTTCCTTCGGGAGCCGGTTTCGGCGCGTGCGCGCCCGTCGACAGCGCGTCGCTCTTTTACGACCGCGACCTGAACCTCGCGGTGTTCGTGCGCGGCGGCGGCTCGGTCCCCGTGCCCGCGCAGATCCCCTCGCCCCTCTCAGCGCCGCTGAGCGCATTGCAGCAGTACGTGCGCACGAGCGTGCATGCGGATTCGCCCCTCGCGCGCAACTACGCGTTCTTCGAGAGATTGCCCTTGCTTGATCGTCTCTATTTCGCGTCCAAGGGCAGCAGGCAGATCTTCGCGTTCTTCGAGACGGACAAGGGCGCGCAGAACACGACCGGCGTGGACTACATCGGCGCGGATTACAAGGGTTTCGAGATCCCGCAGCGCCTGTGCGATGATGTCCTCGTGAAGGTCGACAGCAGGGCCGTGTGCGCCGAGCAGCCGCCTCTGGACTTCTTCGCGGTCGCCAAGCGCACCCCGGACAAACCGGGCATCGGGCTGCTGTGGAAAGACCTGACCGCCAAGCTGCGCCCCCGATAAGCGCCTTCTCGTCGAGACGCATCGAAAGATTAAAAAGGGGGAATGCCTCGCGTGAGGGTGATGGTCGGCCCTCTACTATCTATATGCGCGGCGGGATGGGCCCAGAGTCACAATGGCACATGAGACAGGCACAGATAACTCTGTTCATCATCCTCGGCCTAGTGCTCCTGCTGGCGGTGGCCATCGCGGTCTACGTCCTGTCCAGCCAGGAAGGCGGTGATCAGGGCGTGCGCAGCAGCACCATACGGCAGGAAGTCATCAAGCCGGTCGAGCGGTACGTCACCGAATGCCTCAGCCTCGTCTCCAACGCAGGCATGCTGCTCCTCGCAGAGCAAGGCGGCACGATCACGCGCAGCCAAGGCGGCATCTCCCCCGATTTCCTCCCGGACCAGGAAGGCGAGCGCTACGTGCTCACCGACGAAGGAGCGAACGTCACGTACCTGCTCAGGACAGACCCCTCCTTCACCATGGCCCTCGAGACTGCGCCGTTCATCTCCAGCAGCCCCACGCTCGAGCGGCACAGCCAGCTCGTGTATCCCTACATGACATTCCCATTCAATCCCATCCAGCCCGTGCCGCAGTTCAGCATGAGCGGCCTCTTCGGGTGGAACCGCATCCAGCCGCTCGAGCACGGCAATGACACCCCCGAGAGCTGGCAGGAGACCCTCGAGGCATACGTGAGCGCCAACGTGCAGCGCTGCGTCAACTGGGAACTGCTCGCCGGCACGCGCCGCATCATCGCCCCCGACGAGCCTGCCGTGCGCGTCTCGTTCGGCAGGTCCGACACGACATTCCGCATGGCATGGCCGATCGTCGCCACCGAGATATCGACAGGCGCCACAGCGACCGTCAAGGACTTCAGCGTCACGCAGCCCGTCCGCCTCGCCTCCATCTACCAATCCATCCGCAGCATGCTCGACAAGGATGCGAGCGAGCTCCTCTACCGCGTCAAGGCAGAGCCGGGCGTGCGCGTCCAGCACGTGACACGCGACGGCAAATCCCACGGCTCGCTCGTGCACCTCACCGACACGCTCTCCTCCGTCGGCGATGAGCGGTACGTCATGACCTTCGCCCGCCACAACCGCCCGCCCGCACTCCTCGCCATCAACCAGACACTCCTTGACCAGCCCGACGCCTTCCTCGGCGACTGCCGCGACACCATCATCGGCTTCTCGCAGGGCGCGCGCGACTGCCCCGATGCGGAAGCACGGCTGGGCAGCAACGGCTGCCAGACACCCAGCGGACCCGCCCCCGGCTGCGCAGACGATTCCCTCCAGTGCAGGGGCCTCGCGCTCGCACGCGACCTCGGCCAGGACAGCACGGCATTCGCCCTCACCATCCGCGGCGGCGTGCACGGCGACGGCGAGCCCTGCGGCATCGACATCCGCCTCCCCCTCTTCGCCGTCGATCCCGACGAGCAATCAGTCCTGTTCCAGTTCGACTTCCCGCCCAACGTGCAAGGAGGCTACCGCGTCACCACCGACGATCTGGCGCGGCGCTGCCTCGGCGTCAAGGCAGTCGCCACCGACGGCACTGCCAAGGACTGGCAGGTCGCGCGCATCTGGACCAGCGGCCGCGACGAAGCGAGCTGCAGCTTTTTCACGATCAACTGAGGAACACGCATGAGGACACACGCGCTCATCGGCATCATCGCGCTCATCCTCTTCGCCCTCCCCGCCCTCGCCCAATCAGGCGCCACCGGCTGCTGCTGCGACAGCGCAGGCGACGCGCAGACAGGCAGCCTTCAGGCGCAATCCCAGTGCGACACCGCGCACCCCGTCTTCCTCACCGTCACCGCGCAGGACCTCTTCGGCGTCAGCGCAGAGGACCAGGCAGTGTTCTGCGACGCCAAATGCGCCCAGAACGCAGGCGTCACCCCTGAGCGGTGCGGCGACGGCGATATCCAGCCGCCTGAGCAGTGCGACGACGGCAACACCGACAGCGGCGACGGCTGCAGCGCCACCTGCCTCGATGAAGGCGGACCCGTCAGCGTCGGCTGCGACGCGCCCGGCGCCGCCCCTGCCGTGCAGTCCCTGGCCGCGCGCCCCGTGCGCGGCGATAGGCGCATCCGCCTCACCTTCACCGTGCCGTGCGCCGCAGACTACCTCAACGTCTCGCGATGCACCGGCGCAGGATGCACCAACTTCACCCTCATCGCGCTCCTGCCCAGCACCGGCATCTATGAGGACATCGATCCCGCGCTCGAATGGGGCAGGAACTACACATACAAGATCACCGCGCGCTACCGCACCACCGGCGACAGCCCCGCAGCCACCGCCCTGGCGAGCCCCGGCGACATCGAATGCTGGGGCCGCACGGACACGAACCGATTCTGCCTCGGCTACAACTTCTACGAAGGCTTCCGCGACTACCTCCAGCAATTCGGCTACCTCCACTTCCCGCGCCAGGACTTCATCGCGGACTTCCGCGCCGCCGCGACCGCAGTCTTCGGCAACAGGTTCGGCCGCGACACATGGTGCGACGACCTCAACCGCGTCCAGGCTCCCACCGTGCAATGCCTCAACGGCAGCGTGTGCATCACCAACGGCGTCACCAGCCGCTGCCAGACCACCGGGCCGTGCGACACGGGCGGCGACCCGTTCAGCATGTTCTTCAGCGCAGCGAGCTGCGAAGCGAACGCGAGCGGACCGAAGTACTGCTTCTTCGACCGCTCCCGCAGCAGCATCAACGACTGCTACCAGTGCAACCCCCGCATGAGCTGCTATGACTACAAGACGCGCAGGTCATGCGAAGCAGACAACTGCGGCGCCGGCGCGTGCCAGTGGCGCCCCACATTCGACCTCCTGGGCCTCGGCGTGTGCATCGACACGCGCATCAACAACTGCCCCTTCTGCCACACGGGCGGCAGCGGCTTCGTCCGCACCGTCAACAGCACCAGCCGTGTCTTCGACGGGTGCTCCGCGAGCAAGGCCGCAGCGCTCTCCACGCCGCAATATCCCTGCTTCGTGCGCCAGGCGCCCAACGGCACGCCCGAAGGCAACTCGTGCGACACCGCCATCTGCCCTGACTTCGACATCGACAGGTGCGGCACGCCCGCCGGCGGCATCCGTCTCGATACCGACAATCGGGTCATCACGCGCTCGGCCGATCCGTGCGGCATCGGCATCTGCCACTACACCGCCGCGACCGGCTGCATCAAGAACGGCGACGGCAACGACCCCTTCCAGATAGGCTGGCAGGACTGCGCCGCCGGCGATACGCGCTGCGAGCGCGACTACCTCCCGCCCGAGACCCTCATGGTCGCCGTCGGCGCGAGCGGCCGTCACGACAACCTCTTCATCCAGATCAACGACAAGACAGAGCGCAACGGCAGCCTCAAGGTCATCCCTGCCGGCGCGCCCAACTACACCACGAGCTTCTGCATCGCCGCCGTCGGCCAGACCTGCGCCAACTACAGCATCACCGTCAACGTCTCGGCAGTCCGCATCAAGGACCTGACATTGCGCGTTGGCAACCGCACCGTCGCCCGCCTCCCCTCCCAAGGCACGTACGTCGCGCGCTACACCAGCAAAGATGCCGCGAAGAACATCGAGGCCGTGCAGAACGCCACGTTCCGCGTGTGCAACAACTGCTCCCCGCCCATCTGCTCCGGCCCGAACGTCACGCCAGGCAGGCAGTTCGGCAACCAGCTCTTCGCCCGCAGCGCGCAGCCCCAACTGAGCATCGACTGCGGCGAGCCCGTCAACGTCACCCTCGCGTCTGTCGTGCGCGGCGGCTTCCTCGTCAACCTCACCAAGCTCGACCCGCCGTTCAGCACGGACGCGCCGCGCTTCGGCACGCCCACCGCCTTGGCGGACAACATGTACAACTACACCATCAACGCGCACGACAACAAGACGCTCTACCTCGACACGCCGCTGCAGGGCACGCTCGTGATCGACACCGTGCCGCCCACTGTCGTCATCTCGCCCGCCGACGGGTCCGCGTTCGACCGCAACAGCGTCGACATCACGCTCAACTTCAGCGAGAAGGTCATCATCGACTCGCTGGAGCTCGCCGAGGAGGTGTTCATCTCGCCGTTCGTCAAGAACGCCACCATCATCGACCTGCTCAACATCACCAAGACCCGCGACAACCAATCCTACACCGTCCAGTCCCGCAGCCTCCAGGCGGGCAGGCACGTGCTGCGCGTGCGCGCAGGCGACTTCGCCGGCAACGAGATCACCGCCCTGTCCGCGTTCTACATCGCCACCGCGCCCACCAGCATCCGCCTCGCCTACCCCCGCTTCGGCGTCGCGCCCGCCTTCACCTTCAACGTGACCGTCGAGACCAGCAACCCCGCCGAGTGCCGCTACAGCTTCAACACACCCTCGGCGCCCAGCGCGGCCAGCTTCATCTTCCTGCCCGCCATGAGCAACACCAGCCCGAGCCTGCATGTCATCCGCGACTTCCGCGGCATCCCGCCAGGCGACTTCAGCGAGCACCCCCTGCACGTGCTGTGCAAGGACCGCATCGGCACCAGCGTCAAGTCATTCACGCTGCGCGTCGACAACACCCCGCCCACGATCATCTCGGCGGACGCGAGCCCCAACCCCGTCGTCGAGCGCGCCCTGCCCGAGCAGGACCTCTTCGCCACCAACCTGCGCGTGCAATTGAGCGAGCAGGGCTTCTGCAAGCACAGCGAGAACAGCACCGATCCCGACCGCATGACGCCGTTCCCCGGCTACGAGACAGACCCGCGCACCGGCCTCATCGCCCCCTACAACCTCACCTCTCTCGGCACGCACACCATCCACATCGTCTGCGAGAACATCGCAGGCCTGCGCGCCCCCCTGCGGGATGTGAGCGTCGGCGTCGACCTCAACGCGCCCTTCACCATCACGCGCGTCACGCCGCCCGTCGTCAACGACACGCGATTCACCCTCGCCGTGGACACGAACAAGAAAGCCCTGTGCTATTTCGGCGAGACCAACACGTCCATCACCACATGCTTCGGCGACTGCTCCTTCAGCAACTCCCATGCCCAGCAGGTCACCATCCCTGACGAAGGCATGAGCGCCACGTTCTGGGTCAAGTGCTCCGCCGCCAGCGGCGAAGAGGGCATGATCGCGGTCGATGTCATCGTCGATGATATCCCGCCCACCGTGACGTTCGTCAACGACAGCAGCAACTACAAGCCCAACCGGGAGCTCTCCTACTTCACCGACCAGATCCGCGTCGCCGTGACCGGCAACGACACGGGCAGCGGCATCTCGCAGTACCGCCTCAGCGTGCTCGAGAAGCAGTCCCGCGCCGAAGTCCTCAACGCCACCAGCCCCGTCACCGACGGGTCCTTCGTGTGGCTCAATAAAGGCGGCGCGCCCTTCCTCCGGAACGGCACCGCCTACATCATCAGCGCCATCGCCGTCGACGCGGGAGGCCTCGAGAGCTTCCCCAAGGAGAGCGACGGCGTCACCATCGACACGTCGCTGCGCCCGCCCTTCTGCGACAACGAGGTCTTCGACCCCGAGAACGAGACCGACGTGGACTGCGGCGGCGTGTGCGGCAACAAGTGCGGCACGGACCAGGCATGCGATGTGGCCACCGACTGCGCCTCAGGAATCTGCCAAGGCGGCAGGTGCGCCGCGCCCTCCTGCGACGACACCGTCCTCTCCCCCAACCACGAGAGCGATGTCGGCTGCGGCAAATCATGCCCCGACTGCAAGGACGGCAAGAAATGCTCGCAGGACAACGACTGCGAGAGCGACTCGTGCCGCAACGGCGTCTGCGCCCCCGCCGGTCCCTGCGACGACAAGAAGATCACGCCCGGCTCGAGCGAGACAGACGTAGACTGCGGCGGATCCTGCCCTGGCTGCAGGGAAAGCAAGAGCTGCCGCTCCGAAGCGGACTGCCAGCTCGACCTCTTCTGCATCGACTTCCGCTGCACGCTCGCCAACGACGAAGACGGCGACGGCGTGCCTGACGATTACGACAAGTGCCCCGGCACTGCCCTGAGCGCGACAGTCAACCGCGACGGCTGCAGCGATGCGCAGCTGGACGCTGATGGCGATGGCATGCCCAACGACTGGGAGATCCAGTACGGCCTCGATCCCAACGACGCGTCCGACGCCGCAGGCGACCCGGACGACGACGGCCTGACCAACCTCCAGGAATACCGCTACCGCACCGACCCGACCAACTGGGACACGGACGGCGACCGCTGGAGCGACGGCGACGAGATCGACGAGGGCACCGACCCTCTCGACCCCGAGAGCCACCCCGAGAGCCTCTGGCCCCTCATCCTCCTCATCCTGCTCGTCCTCATCGGCATCGGCGCGCTCGGCTACGTGTACTACCGGCACCGGCAGGACTTGGCGGCCAAGCTCGCCAAGAAGCCCGCCGCAAAGCCAGTCTACAAGCCGGCGCCCAAGAAGATCTCCCCCGAGGCAAAGGCGCGCCTGAGCGACTTCGCCCGCAAGGAGCACCTGCCCGGAGGGTACACCGCGCTGGAGCTCGTCGCCGACCTGGTCAAGCGCGGCGTCATCAAGGCAGGCGACATCCCTGAGAGCCTGCGCCGCAAGCTCGAAGCGCTCGCGCGCGGCGAGCTCGCCGAAGTGGACATCATGGAGCTCATACGGATACTCTCCAAGGATCCGCTCCTGTGGGAGAAGCTCCGCAAGATCGTGCAGCGCGAGAGGGCCGCCTACACCGCGAGGCAGGCGGCGAAGGGACGATGAACCGCAAAGGCATGGACCTCCAGCAGGTCCTCATCTTCATCGTCGCCGCAGTCGTGCTCACGCTCACGCTCTATTTCGGGTACAAGGCAGTCGTGAGCCTCTCCCAGAGCACCGAGGACATCCAGGTCGCCAAGTTCAAGCAGACTTTCGAGACCGCGCTCTCGCGCGTGCGGTCCAAATCCACCGGCAGCGTCGAGACAGTCAGCATCGGCCTCCCGTCCAAGTACACGGAAGTGTGCATCCTTCCATCGACGGAGCAGGTCGTGGACCTCCCTGCGCTCGCGTCATCGCGGCCGCTCATGCACCGCACGTGGATCACGGGCAACGAGAACATCGTGCTCACGCCGCCCGCGCGCATCGCCATCAGCACAGGCTACATCGACGTTCCTGATGATATCGACGAGGACCGCTACTGCTGCCTCGACAACCCTGGCAGCGTGCGGTTGCGCCTCGAGTCGCGGCCGGGAGCCGTCGCCGTGGGCCCCGCGAGGCCGGACATAGACCCATGCCTCGACTAGGAACCAAAGGATTCGAGCTCCAGTTCCACTGGATATTCGTCATGATAGCGGGCGCGGTCATCCTCGCCTTCTTCCTCTCCCTCGCCATGCGCGCCCGCGAGAGCGGCCAGCAGGAAGCCGCCATCGAGGTCTCGAACGCCGTCGCCGCCGCGTTCACCGGCGCGCTCCAGAGCCCGGACGCGTTCAACAACCAGACCAGCCCCCTGCAGGGCATCTCGTTCGAGTGCTCTCCGTCGTGCGAGTGCAACTTCTACATCGATCCCGACGGCGTGCGCAAAGCCACGTCATTCGGCGAGAAGATCATCATGGCGCCGCCCGCACTGCGCGATCGCCCCCTGCAGCTGTGGACGATCCCGTGGGCGCTGCCGTTGCGCGCCGCCAACATGCTCATCGTCTCCAACGAAGACTACCATCTCTACATCGTGCACGATGACGGCGACGTGACATCGTCGCGCATCTTCGCCCGCATCAACAAGAGCCTGCCGCGCGACTTCGGCGCGCAGCACATCGCGCCAGACGATGTCATGCGGCTCGAGGACACAGGCTACCCTTCGTACCGCTTCGTGTTCCTCAGCCTCGATCCGCAGCAGTACGTCCCCCGCGGCCTGCGCGATGCAGAGGATCTGAGCGCGGTCAAGATCGATGACACGGGCGCCGCGTTCTACGAGTTCGACGGCGGCGCCTGGCAGCGGCTCACCGACGTCCCCTACCCCGCGCAGCACTACCCGTCAGCCATGGCTGCCATGTTCGCCCGCGATCCCGCCATGTTCGCATGCGGCATGCGCAACGCATACCGCAAGCTCTCGTTCATCAGCCGCATCCAGCACGAGCGCACCATCGCGCTCTCCGCCGCGCCTGAATTGCAGCAGAACGGGTGCTCGTACCTCGCCGAATGGGACAAGATGGGCGCCGCGGCGTCCTCGCTCTCGCGCAGCACGCAGTTCAACGATGCGGACCTGAGCGCGCTCGATGCGGCTGTCCGCTCCGTCGAGCTCGAGAACCGCAGGCTGCTCGACATAGGCCCCACCAAATGCCCCAGCATGTACTGACCATGGCACGACACGCGCAGATCCGGATGTTCGAGACCGTCGGCGTACTGGCAGTCTTCCTCTTCCTCATGGTCATCGCAGGCATCTTCTACTTCCAGTTCCAGCGCACCACCATCGAGGAGAAAGTATCGGAAGCGGTCGAGCTGCGCTCTGCCGAGACGTTCCTGCGCGCGCTCTACCTGCCCGAGTTCGACTGCCCCGCGACGAGCGGCGTGACGGCAAACTGTTTTGATAGACTGAAACTCAACGCGTTCGCAGGCCTGATGGCGGGCGGCGGCGACCAGATGCTCCTCGAGTACTTCCCCCTGTTCGGCTACACCACTGTCGCAGTCTCGACGGTATGGGAGCGCCCGCCAGGAGGCGCGCCGTTCAGGATCACGCTCTATGACTACAGGCCTGAGACTGTGCTCAGCCAGAACGTATTCCGCAGCCCCGTCCTCATCTTCGACGGCACGCGCAACGCCATGGACTTCGGCATGCTGGAGGTGACGTCCTATCGCGCAGGCTAGAAAAGCGCAGATGGAGATCCTCGGCCTCGCCATCATCGTCATACTGCTGGCGCTCGGCCTGCTGTTCGCCGTCGTCGTCCTCTTCCAGGAATCCCCGCGCACCGGCGGGCGCATCGCGCAGAGCGAATTCGCCACCAACTGGGTCAACACCATGCTCGGCACCACCACGGACTGCACCCCTGCGTCGGGCGTCGGCAGCAAACGCATGTCCAACCTGCTCATCGACTGCGCCAAGACCGGAGGGCGGGCGCTATGCCCCAACGGCCAGACCGTCTGCGAGCGCGCCGAGGACATCCTCCGCCAGATGCTCGACGCCACCTTCGGCACAGAGAAGCGCGACTACATCTTCACCATCACCGGCACGACAGAGATAGAGACGATGTTCTCCGGCGACAATGCGCTCAGAGGATGCTTCCGCGAGGACGGCAAGTGCTGCCTCTGGGACATCGAAGCGAACGCAGAATACAAAGTCCCGCTCGGCACAGGGCCTGCCCTCGAGCCCGTCCTGAAAATCTGCAAGTGACTCCTAGAAGATGCGCCAGCGCAACGTCCGGTACATCTCCTGCGCCGTCGGACGAGCGAACGGATCCTTGCGCAGAGTCGCGTTCACGAGCGATTCAATGCTCCGCGGGATGCCGGGCGCGCGCTCACGCAGCGGAACCGGCTTTTCGAGGAGTATCTTCTCGCGCATGTGGCGCTGATAATCCTCCGACTGCATGTTCGGACGGTCCTGCTCGAACGGGCGCACTCCTGCGAGCTGCTCATAGAGAATGACGCCGAGCGACCACACATCGCTCGCCTGCACCGGCTCCCCGTCGAATGTCTCCGGTGCGCGATACTTCGTCTTGCAATGATCCGCAGGATGCGTCTTGCCGAGGAGGAGGCTGTTGCCGAAATCAGTCACTTTCACGCGCCCGCCGCAGACGAAGATGTTGCCCGGGTGGAGATCGTTGTGGATAAGAGTTGCGGAATGCGCTTTTGATATTGCCCCAGCTCCCCGCCCCACTGCGTTTATTTGAGGTGGCTCCACTTTATCAAGAGTCGTTCCAGACAAATATTCTTCAACTAAATATTTAGGAGAATTAAGAAAATGTATTTTGTAAATTGAAGCAATATTTTTAGTAGTATTCAATGTTTTCAACTGAATTTTACCTTCTATCTCTTCGGTTGTTTCGAAGAGTTTCAGTACAACGGGATATTTTGTCTCGGTGTATTTTCCGCTCCAGATGTTTTTGTGGTGGAGTATTGCGTCGGCGAGGTATGCGCTTTTGTGCTTGCCGCTGCCGAGGTGTTGGCGGATGATGAATTGGCAGTCAAATGTCTGCCCAGGGGAGAGCGGTTTCACGGGTCATCTGCTCCACGCGGTCGTGCCGGTAGGTGGTGTCGAGGTCGTTGAGGTAGGGGAGTTGGAGCTCTTGCAGTTCTGCGGTGAGGTTGAAGATGGTGCGGAGTGCGCGGTAGAGGGGTGTTTCGCTTTTGCCGGGGGCGTCGATGAGGGGTTTGAGCTGGTCGTAGACTGTGGCGATGTCGCGTGCGGTCTGGGTGCGGAGGGTGAAGGTGAGCTCGTAGCATTTGACGTACATGTCGATGAGGCCTTGGAGGATGCGGAGGAGGTCTTTGTCGGCGGTGATTTTGTGTTTTGCGGCGTAGGCGAATGCCCATTTGTATTCGTCGCCGATGCGTTCTGTCTGGCGCAGGAGGGTGTAGAACATGGGCGCGTTGGGGTTGTGGATTTTCGGGCTTTTTGCGATGCGGCGGGTGCAGTAGTAGACGAATTTGTTGATCTCGATGTCGAAGAGGGTGAGGGCTGCGAGGGCGTCGTAGTCTTTTTCGCAGAGGGCGATGATGCCTTCTTCGACCATGTTCTTGAGGAGCAGGAGGGTGCGGCGCATGAGCTGGGTGATGTCGGTGTCGTTGTTGCCGCCGAGGTCATTGATGGTGACGTTGCGTGGTGTTTGGGTGACGATCTCGTAGCCGATGGTCTGCTCGAGGTGGCGTTGGATGTCTGCGCGGAGTTGGGGGTCGGAGAATCTGAGTTTGATCTCGTCGTAGCCTTCTTGGTAGAGGCGGAGGATGACGCGGCGGAGGAGGGGGCCGAGGGTGTCGCAGTCGATCTCGATGGTTTTGCGTCCGCTGGTGTGTTTGGCGCGGATGAGGAGGTCTTGGTGGTGGGGTTCGACGTCGACTTGGTCGCCTTTTTTGATGCTGTGGGCGGTGACCCAGCTGACGGGGAGGCTGATGACGTGGGTGTTGTCGGCGATGCGGATCACTTTGCGCTTCATGGTCGTCTCCTTTCGGTAGTGACCCTGACCTTATAAAGTTGGGCGAGACCTTAAGGAGCTTAAGGCAGGGGTATAAGGCACGCCCCGAAGGAAACCCGCGCAGGTGATCTCCATGAACAGACCCGATACGAAGACACTGCGCCTCCTCGCCGTCCTCCGCAGCGACGGCAGGGCCACACTGACCAACATCGCCCGCAAGATGGGCATGCCCATCAGCACCACCTTCGACCGCCTCCGCACCCTCGAAGAGACCGAGATCAAGCGCTACACCGCCCTCATCGATTTCGGCGACTTCGGTTTCTCCGCCCGCGCCTTCCTCCTCATCCGGTGCGCCAAGCAGCACAAGGAAGAGCTCACCAAGCACCTCCTCCACCATCACAGCGTCAACACGCTCATCCAGATCAACAACGGCTGGGACCTCCTCGCAGAGACGGTCTTCCCCGACATCAGGCGGCTCGAGGAATTCCTCGACACCATCGAGCCGCGCTTCGGCATCAAGACCCTCCAGGTCCACTATGTCATAGACGACCTCCGCCGCGAAGGATTCCTCGCAGACCCCGACACGGCAGACACCCTCCATTCGTCGGGCCGCAGCAAAGTTTAAATATCTGGTCGCCTCGCTCCGACGCAGAGGTACCTCACTATGATGCGACAGGGCCAAGGGCTTCCGATATCGACAATCATCATCGCAGCGCTCGGACTCCTCGTCCTCGTCGTCATCGCCGCCATCTTCGGCAGCCAGATCACGCAGGTCGGCGCCGTCACGCGCGAGTGCCAGTACCGCTGCGCAGGCCCCGCCGGCCCGTTCGCCACCGCAGACATCGCCGGCGCCCTCGAGAACTTCGAGCGCGATCCCGCCTCCTGCAACGACGGCTTCGAGAAAGCGCTCGCAGGCCAGTCTTTCTTCACACAGGACGCCCCGCAGCCAGGCATGAAATACATCTGCAAAGCCTGCTGCGCCCCCATCTGAGGTCGGACACATGCTGTTCCGCCGCGGCCAGGGACTCCCGCTCAACACGGTCATCCTCGCCATCCTCGTCCTGTTGGTTCTCGTGATCGTCGGCGCCATCTTCGGCAGGCAGCTCGGCCTCTTTGGCCAAGAGACCCGCACGGCGACCGGTGAAGAGAAAGAATGCACCACGCCTCGCGCGGTCGTGGACAACTGCCCCCCGGGAACAGTCGAATCCTACGACCGCTACAAGGGACTCACATTGACACAGAAGTGCTGCATCCCCGCCTGATTCCCCCGTCGAAACTCTTATATATACTAGAGGCGCCCTTTTGAAGCATGTTTCGACGCGGCGCGCACAGCACCCTCCTCAATACGCTCGTGTACCTAGGCCTGTTCCTGGGCCTCTTCATCCTCATCATGTTCATCATCAACAAGATGCTCGCGGGGGCCGCCGCATGACACAGCGCAAGGGCGCCCTGACCATGATAGAAGTCATCGTGCTGCTCCTCATCCTCCTCATCTTCGCCCTGGTGTTCATGGCAGCAGTGCTGCCCAAGATACAGAGCGCGCTCGGCAGCGAGACGATCAAGTGCGACTGGAGCCTCTTCCTCCACGCCTTCAGCAAAGTCGGCGGCGTCGCGGCAATACCCCCCGAGTGCAAAGCCCACCGCTTCACCATCACCAAGAACGACCTCGAGCGCCTCGTGCCCGACGCCCGCAAAGCCATCAACATGTACCATGAGCAGCCCGAGAAGTACGCCGTGAGCGGCGTCGGCGTCGATGTCCTCCAGACATTCAAGCCCGACGGCGGCGAGTGGGAATGGGCGCTGGACAAGCTCGTCGCGGACGAGCTCAAGAGCTGCAGCGACAAAGTCATCAAAGGCAAACTCCCCCTCTTCAGCGAATGGTGGTCGCTCCTCGACTGCAAGGACGAGAAAGCCGCCGGCGGCTACCGCAAGTGCACCCCGGACGACTGGTCCGCGGCCTCCACCATCACCGCCATCGTCCTCCCCGGCATCGGCATCATGGGCCTCATCGGCGAGATGGCCGGCGACACCGTCCGCTTCGCCAAAGCCCCCACCTTCTGCGTCCTCTGCAGCCGCATCGTCATCGACCCGGAAGTCCCGCCGCTCATCGGCAAGAACACAGTCACTTCGCTCCGTGCCTGGATGGCCATCAACCCCGTCCGCAGCACCAATGAACCCTACTACAAGTACGTCGACGAGTGGCAGACGCCCACCGACAGCGCGCTCTTCAAGCCCAAATACACATTCGACCTCGACACGCCCCTCGCAGTCATGTACGAGCGCGTCAACGTCTTCAAAGCAAAAGGCGTGCTCGACTGGGGCCTGCGCGCCGCCGGCTTCATCGGCGAGCCGGACCAGCCCACCAACACGCTCAAAGTCCTGCCCTACACGCCCGAGGCAATCATCGGGACGCCGGAGACCGCAGGGGAGTGCCAATGGATACTCGATTGAATAAACGGGGCGAGACGCCCGGCTGGGTGTACGTGATCGCGTTCATCCTCGGCCTGCTCCTCGTCGTCATCGTCGGCTACATCATCGGCAAGAGCGCCGGCGTGCAAGTCGACATCCTCGGAGATATATGGTGATTCGCGGACGCAAAGCATTCACGTGGAGCGCCATACTCACCATAGTCCTCGGGCTCTTCGTCCTCATCGCGCTCGCCCTCGGCCCCGGCCGCGTCACGTACGAATTCGCAAAAGAGAAATTCTTCGGCGAGAAAGGCCTCTTCGCCAAGCCGCCCCGCGGCGACTTCGTCCCCTGGACCGGCCCGGAGCTCACGCAGGACGACATCCTCGCGCTCGACTCCATGGCCGCGCTGCAGTGCGCCGCCTCCGGCACCGCCGCAGGCGCCATACTGCTCGGCGACGGCACGGCCAACGACGCGGTCTGCCCGCAGAACCGCGAAGGCGGCCACGCCCGCGAAGTGCGATCAGGCAGCGTCTGCTACGGCGGGGCCTGCGCGAGCTGCAGAGGCATCAAGCAGCGCACCATCACGCTCCCCGGCGATGCGCAAGAGAACGCCGTGCGCCTCGCCAACACAATGCTCACCTGCATGCAGCACGCCAAGCTCGGCAAGCTCGCCACGCAGACGGGCGAGTACTTCAACTGCGCCGTCATCGACCCCTCAGACCTGCGGGAAACGCTCACGTACGCGCAAGTCAAGGAGAAACTCGCCGAGCGCGACTCCGAAGGCACCGTCGGCGGCAGCATCGAATGGGACAGCGACATCCTGCCCGACCCCTCCAAACGCTACTGCGTCTATTACGACAAAGACTGGGGCTCGTGGGACGACATCGCCGTCGGCGAGTGCGCAGCGGATATCCGAGGGTCATTCGAGTGCACAGTCACCAACTTCCAGCTCCCCCAGCAGATCGAGTACGGCGCCGAGAGCCTCCTCTACCCGCCCGCATGGCTCGCAGGGTACGGCGACCCCAGATACCTCGCC
This sequence comes from uncultured Methanosarcinales archaeon, assembly GCA_964445485.1. Taxonomy (GTDB): domain Archaea; phylum Nanobdellota; class Nanobdellia; order Woesearchaeales; family ARS49; genus CAYUPS01. Next base: position 65,851 of record CAYUPS010000003.1, read on the forward strand.
TACTATGAGTCATTGCCGCCGGAAGCCGCTGATGCGTGGCACACCGACGCCATCGACCTCGGCGCGTACCTCATCATCGGCAGCGGCCTGCTCAACATGATCGGCGCGCCCGGCGGCGCCAAAGCGATCAAGGAAGCAGCCAAGGAAGGCGCGCAGAAAGGATTCCTCACCGTCGCCAAATCCCAACTGAAAGCCGCGCTCGGGGCCATGAAGCACGGCATCAAGGAAGTCGCCGAACGCCTCTCGCGCATCGGCGAGCGCAACCTCCTCAGGACAGTCATCCTCGAAGACGCCCTCCGCCAGGGCGGCAGGATGGCCACCAACGAGCTCGACGACGTGTTCCTCGCCGGCGTGGACAGGGCACTGAGCAAGAACATCCAGTCCATGTCGCGGCAGGAGCTCGAGAAATTCTATCTCGAGAACGTCTTCAAAGCCGTCGACGACGCCGCGCTCGAAGCCCTCGACGACCCGTCGAAATACCCCGGCATGCAGAAACTGCGCCAGGACGTCGCCAAGGACCTCGGGCTCGACGCCGCCGAGAGCCGCGCCAAAGGCCAGGCCGCCGCGCGCCTCAACGAGCAGTACAAGGAAGCGTTCATCGACGCGTTCACGCGCGACGCGACCGGACAGGGCGTGCGCGTCATCCTCAAGGACGCATCGCGCAAAGCATTCTTCACGCAGCTGATCACCGCGACAGGCACGGACGCGGTCTCGTACGCCATCAACAGGGAAGCGACGGACCTCGCGATCAAGCGCGGCATCGCATCGCTCGCCCACAAAGCCCCTGAAGCGGCGGCAGCCGCCGTGCGCAATGCCGACGGGGCACTGCAGCGCATGCTCCAAGGAGCGTACCGCGGCACGTTCGGCGACGCGCCCCTCACCGATCCCGTGCGCTTCCTCGCCAACCAGATCCCCTTCACCTACGAAGGCGTCACGAGCGTGAGGGCGTTCGCGGGCAACAACTTCAACAAGATGGGCTCATGGGTGCGCGACCACAAATACCCCATCATGCTCCTGCTCATGATCGCCGCCGACGATTTCGACAAGGCGAACGAGAAGTACAAGAGCGTCGGCGTCAACTCCCTCGCCCTCTTCACTCCCACCGGCATCGGCGAGCCCGTCCAGTATCCCCTGCACCCCGCCGCGTTCCCATACTACATGCAAGTCGAGGGCGCCGAGCTCCAGCGCCTCCATTCAGTCAGCCCGTGCTCGGCGACGCTGGTCTTGCGCGAGAAGCACTGCGCATGCAAGCGCGACCCGCTCGCGTGGCACTTCAACTTCGGCGGAGGCCTCAGCGACGTCAAGCCCGGCACCATCGGCATCAGCGACGTGCTGCTCGAGCAGGAATTCAACAGGATCTTCGACCGCAAGCTCGCCGAGAAGGCATGGGAGCGCCATCCCGAGTGGGCGCAGACCAAGGCAGGCGGGATGAGCATCGCGCAGTTCAAGAAGAACCGCCTCGCGGACTACCGCCGCGCAGTCGAAGGCTACCGCACGCACATCATCCAAGGCCCCGGCCTGCAAGGCACCGACGTCGGGTACTTCAGCAGCACGCAGGCGCAGGACTACACCCGCGAAGAGCACATGGGCGTGTGGGACTTCTCCTCCGCAGAGCGCTACTGCAGCCAGGCCTCCACGTTCCTCGGCAGCGAGACCCTCTCCAACTTCGGCTCGGCGTACTACAGCAACATCGTATCGTTCTGGAACGATGATCTGGGCAAGAACACGTACGCGCAGCCGAAATACACCATCGACTGCATCAGCGTCGCGGTCGAGCGCGCAGAGACGCAAGGCCCGAACTACTGCGTCAACAAGTGCACCGGCTGCACGGCGGCGCGCGGCGTGCTCCTCGCGGTCTCGCTCGCGATCGACCTCGCCGTCACCGGGCTCACCGGCGGCCTGGGCGCGCCCGTCGCGCTCTTCCTCACCGGCGCCGGCAGCGCGTGGGCCGAGACCATCATCGCAGACTACGAGAAATGGCCCGGCGATGGCAAATGGGGCGTCTACAAGGACTTCCTCCAGAGGCTCTACGAATGAACCCCGCCATGCGCGCAGAGGCGAAGAGCTGGAGCGTCATCGCGCTCCTCGTCATCCTCCTCGGCCTCGCCGCGTTCTTCCTGCTCCAGCCCGCGCAAGAGCAATGGCTCGAGCCCACAGCCGACGGCGTGCGCGTCAGTGTCCCCGCGGCGACGCAGCACAGGTCCTACTATGACGGCTTCACGCAGCAGTACGACGACGGCTTCATCGGCACGGCATTCTCGCACGAGGGGTATTTCGCGGGCACGCCCTTCCGCGGCAGCTACAGCGTCGCGGGTAAGACCGCGCTGCGATTCACTCCCGATCTGATCCCCGGCGATGGCATCCCGGATGTCTTCATGCTCGCCATCCATCAGAACAGCACCCTCCTCATCCGCGCGATCGTCGACCAAGACTACAAGGACGCATTCGGCAGCGTGAATTTCGTGTGGGGCGCCGCCTTCCAGCACCAGCGCGTCTTCAGCTACAGGCCCGCGTCGAAAGGTATTTATACGGACGAGGTGCCGGATGACCCCGCCCGCCGCGTCGATGGCGACAACAACATCTACGGCGGCGTCGCGCTCGGCAAGATCAGCACCGCCGACTTCCAGAAGGAGAACCCCGATGTCACCGCGATCATCCTCACCTAAAGGCCGCAAAGGCGTCGAGCTCACGCTCCAGACCGTCGTCGTCGCCATCCTCGTCCTCCTCGTCCTGGTCGTCCTCGCCATCGTCTTCCAGCGCCTGGTGGGCAAGACGGTCGCCGACCTCTTCGGCATCAGCAACGACACGACAGCGGAGGCGCGCGGCGAGAAATGCGCCAGCGTCTGGCTCGGCAGGTCCTGCGTCGCGAGCTCGGCCGACTGCACCAAAGACGGCTACGGCAGACCACTGCCCACGCCGGCGAAGCCCTGGCCTGATTGCTCGAGCGGCGTGTGCTGCGAGCGCGCGGCAGAGCGCGCAGAAGGCCCCGGCGTTCTCGGCTGAAGCCGCCCCTCTCCGCCGGAATATTTAAAAGGGCCTTTGGCTCCCATTCCCGCATGAACCGACGGGGCCAGATCGAAGGGCTCAAGGAGACCGTCATCATGGTCCTTGAGGTCGCAGTGGCGCTCATGCTGCTCGCCCTCATCATATGGGCAGTCATGCTCTTCTTCTCGCACGAACCCACGCCCGCCGAGCGCGACCTCGAGCGAGTGTACGCCGAGATCGAATCGCTCGCGCCAAAAGGCGCATCTGTGGACGCGAAGCTCTCGATCCTCACAGAAGGCGCAGACTACATCATGGACCTCCTGCCCGCGGACAACGACGAGCCCAAATGCGGCAAGAAAGCCTGCCTGTGCATCCATCTCGCCGACCGCACACGCGTCTGCAAGGAATTGCCGCGCGCCATGCAGGACGCGAGCAAGGGCAAGGACTGCAGCTCGGCGTTATGCATCCTCCAGGCGAGCGCTGTCGGCTCGCAGCGCGCCGGCGCCGGCATCCCGCTCTGCGTCACCAACAACGAGCTGAGGATCGGACCCCTATGCGGCTAGGCCGTCGCGGCACGATCGTCGATCTGATGCTCAGCCCCGCGTTCATGCTGCTCGTGGGCCTCGGCATCATCCTCATCTTCTTGTTGGGACGGATCGGCGCTATCGGCGAGGACACCGCGTTCCAGAAGGACTTCCTCGCCAAGGATTTCGCCCTCCTGCTCGATGCCGTGCCCGCCGCGCGCGGCAACCTCGACGTGTATTTCGGTCCGCAGAAGCCCGAGTTCGGCAACAGCCCGAGCGCGTTCCGGTATTCCGTCAGAGGGCACACGGTGCGCGTCTTCGAGGAAGAGAACGATCCCGACGCGGGGATGGCCTCGTTCGCCGACGCTTCGACCGCCGCAGTGACTGATGCCGAGCTCGCGCCGCTCGGCCCGCAGCCCGTGCTCCCGCGCATCCTCAAGATGGGCGGCACGGTCGAGATCACGCAGGCAGGCGCCAAGCGCGCGCCGAAACTGCTGCACCTCGACTGCCCTGTCCCGCGCGCCGATCTCGGTTCGCTGGTGATCGACGCCGCCCACGGCTACTCCCCCCGCGGCGGGGAGAAGAGCGACCCCGGCCACACCATCGCGCAGGTGCGCGAGAGCACCTTCACGCGCGTCATCGCCAAAGGCATCGTCGACAGGGCCTCGCAGCGCCGCAATGACATCCTGGTGACGCGCACCGTCAGCCCCCCGCCCTCGAGCGGCGAGCAGGCAGGCGAGGAAGAGCTGCTCACGCCCGCTGAGCGCGCGTCCAGGGCCTCGCGCGGCGACACCCTCATCAGCATCCATGCAGGCAATGCCAAGAGCGGCACGCAGCCCGCGATCGCGTACGTGCTCGCCGACGGCGCGCGCTACGACGCGAGCTACAAGCTCGCCTGCGAGATGATCAACGCGCTCGCCGGCAGATTCGCCCTCACGCAGGCGGCCGTCGTGCCCCTCCTGCGGAACCAATTGCCCGAGGCATCGTTCGGCATCCTCTCGCCCTCCAAGGCAGGAGTCATCCTCGAAGTCGGCAACATCGCCGATACCGCCGTGCTCGATCAGGCAGGTGTTGTCAGCGACGCGATATGGGAGGGGGTGAACCGTGCGCAAAGCTGAGCTCTCGAGCGAAGTGGTGCGGTGGCTCTTCTACCTGCCGCTGACGATGATCGTCATCGTGACGATCCTCTATATCCCGCAGGCCATCCTCACCACGGCGACGGACACGGAGGGCCTGCAGGCGCGCATCTGGGACGCCCGCGCGTATACCGCCGTCAGCAGGCATGACGCGCTCACCGGGCGCGTCTACACCGGCGAGATCGCCGCAGGAGACCTGGGCCGCACCATCGAGAAGGCGTTCCGCACCGAAGGCAGCCTCCAGCGGGTCGGCATGCGCTTGATCGTCGCGGACCGGGACGGCGGCGAAGCCTACGTCGACCGGGACTTCTACAAGGAAGCCCGCCCTCTCGCCCCCATCAGGTACGGCCTGTACGCCGCCCGGCATCCTGTCCTGGTGCGCGACGGCGACGCGCGCCTCTCCCGCCTCGAGATCGAGCAGGTCTTCGGCCGCGAAGGCGGAGGATTCTCATGAACAGGCACGGCCTCGGCGGGTGGGCACTGACGCTCCTCCTCTCAGGAGCGCTGATCGCAGTCATGCTCGGCGGGTTCTTCTACGCCTACATCGGCTTCTCCGCCAAAATCAGCTCCGCCCGCACCGTCCACGCCACCCTCGAAGGCCTGGCAACGAGCGATCGGGCCCTCCTGCTCCTGCGCCTGCCTGTCGGTGACGCTACCGTCGCAGAGCTGCTCGCCAATGGGAACACCGCGCAGGCCGCGCAGGTCCTGCGCGCAGGCATCAAGGACGCGTTCGGCGACGCGGCATGCAGGCTGCGCGTCGACGGGGAGGCAGTGGATGTGGGATGCGCGTCGCTGTCGTTCGCGGACGCGTCGGTCTCGATCACGCTTCCCGCGTACGGCCTGAGCGAACATGCCATATCCCTGGAGGTGGGCCGATGAACCGCAAAGGCATCGACTACGCCGTGTGGCTCACCCTCGTGACCATCCTCTGCCTCGTCTACCTCTACGTGCAACTGCAGACGCAATTGGACAATTTCCAGGTGCGCGTGGGCGAGAGCCAGGTCGCGCTGCTCAACGCCTACCAAGAAGGTGATCTCGCGCTCCTGCGCACCGACGTATCCGCGCGGTATGCCGTCCAGCGCGCGCTGTACTCCTTGGCAGCAGCGCCGGGCGGGTGCGGCGAGACCGACGGGTACCCTCTCTGGAGCACGCAGGAGGGGCTGTGCGTGCCCGACCTCTTCCGGTCTCTCGAGGCATCCGTGAACGCCGAACTCGCGAAGTACGTCAAGGACGCGCCCGGGTGGCGCGTATTGTTCAACGGCACGGACGCGATCGGCACCGCCCTCGCCCCCATCGAGATAGCCGTCGTGCCGCCGGCAGAGACGCGCACCACGACAGTCTGGTTCCTGCCCATCGCGCAGGAGACCTACGCCAAAGCGGTCATCGGCACGTACGCAGTGAGGCCGTCATTCCGCGTCAGGGCAGGATATGACTTCGGCACGCTGGCGCTGCTGCGCGGCGCGGCAGAGAGGTTATCGCTGTGCGCAGGGGAGGCGGACGTGCCCCGATGCCTCGACAGCAGCATCCCCCCGGAATTGCCGACGCTCAAGCGCGTGCGCACAGACGGCGATACGCATTATTTCCGGCTCACGCAGGCGGCGCTCAGGCCCTACAATGAGAGGGACTTGGTGTTCGGCTTCGCCCTGCGCGTCCCCTAAGCCTCGAGCGGGAGCATTCTCTTGACCTTCGGCGTCACGCCATTGATCCCCATGGCCTTGCCGCAGTCATACGGCTCCACAGTCGCCCAGATGATCGCGCGTCCCTTGAAGAAATCGGGTTTGGTCAGATCCCTGGGCAAGATGACCTTCTTGCTCTCGCGTATCACGTCACTCCACTGCGTCGCATCGCTCGACGTGACGCCATGCACGAAGAACTCCCTCCTGCCGATCCTCGCCGTCCAGATAGGCTTTCCCGGCCTGCCTGACGGACCGTCCAGCATGCCCGTCGAGCCATCCGCGAACTCCACCGCATACAGCATACACGCACGGCACGCAGAGAG
>CAYUPS010000004.1:0-40860 GCA_964445485.1 uncultured Methanosarcinales archaeon
CCTGATCTTGATGACATTCTTGGCGCGCAGCGAGTAGTACAGGCCGAACGCGAATGCGAGCGAGAGGGGGAAGAAGAAGCTCAGCAGCGCGGCGCCCAGGCCGAACGGCCCGACGATCGTGCCGGCAGGCAGTTCATCGGAGGTGCTCTCATGGAAGTCCAGGAGCTTGAAGCCCAGGATCTCCGCGTCGAAGGATGGGTTGAGTGCGTACAGGATGTGCGGCGTGAGTGCGATGAAGAGGAACACCGCCGCGACAGCGACTGAGATGAGGAGAGGGTTGATCTCGATGGGCCACCTGCCGACCTTGACGATGATGTTGCGGTACCGTTTGAGCTGCGGGTTGATCTCCGCGATGTCCGTGTCGCCATACCCCGTCGGGCGCTTGGCGAGGATGTTCTTGCCGAGGAAGTACACGATGACTGGCAAGGTGACGTTGTAGAGCGCGAAGAGGTGGTACCACTGTATCGTCCCGAAGAAGCTGAGGACCATCGGGAGGATGACGAGGCTCAGGATGGGCAGGATGATGCCGAGCATGTACAGGACGGTGAGCGGGCTCTTGAGGTTCTGCGCGTAATGCAGCATCTTCTCGTACGTCTCCTCCAGGATGACGTCGAGCGCCTTGTCAAGCACGGCGAGGCGCTTCTCGTCCGAGCTCTCGTACAGCGAGGACTCGATGAGATGCATGGCCTCGATGAATTCCCTGTTGTACTTGCGCCACGTGATGAGGTACGCCTCGAGGCTGTCCTTGACCGATTCGTACTTCTGCGTCTCGACGTCATAGAGCACCTTCTTCATGTCGAGGCCGAGGGGCGGCGCGAGGTGCTGCGAGGCGAACTCTATCGCGCGCTCGAGATTCGACGTGTGGCGCATGTACGTGACGATGTAGAACACGCACAGGACCATTTGGTTCGAGGCGCGCAGGCGCCAACCGTCTGCGAGATAGTGCGGCAGCTTGTTGAGCGCCAGGCTCGCAGTCAGCCCTGCGAAGATGGAGAAGATGCCGAAGAACAGCGAGTCGAGCGCGAAGAGGCTGAGGAGGAAGAGCGACAGCGCGCCGAGGACGGGCATGACGAGCGAGCAGGCGATCGCCTCGTACGGTTCGATCAAGAGATGGGCGATGCCTATGGACTCGCGCAATTCATCCTCCTGCGCGGGAGCGAGCTTGAGCTTCAGGATTTTGCCGCTGAAATGGCACGATTTCTCGTAGAACGAGAGGCTGCCCGGGAGCGCCTCTTCCTTGAACTGGCGGTACTCCCTGCTCTGCATGGGGAACTTCTCGGCGTCGACCGTCTCGAGCTGCTGGGCGAGGCGTTCCTTGTAGCGGCGCATGACCTGTTCGAGATCGGCGGGCACGGCCTTCTTCGTGCGCTTGGCCCAGCCGTCCGCCATCTACGCGCTCCTCCTGACCGCGGTGCTGAGCCACTCCTGCCAGTGCTGGAAGACCCGCTTGGTGTCGATCGAGCCGACTTCAGACTGCACGCGCTCGATGGCGCGGTGGAACTCGTCGTTGGACTGCACCACGAACTCCGCCTCGAGCAGCTCGGGCCTCTTGAGCGCTTCGGCCGTCTCGAGGATGGTCTGTTTGATCTTGGCGCGCAATTGGATGTTGTCCCACACCGCGTCCCAGTTGCCTGCCCATTCGCGCACGTTCGCGGCGATGCCTTTGAGGATCTCGCTGTCGCCCGCGATGAGGTCGTTGGTGGGCACGAGCGCGTCGATCTTGGCGTCGTAGCGGAAGAGGTCGACGAAACCGCCTTCGCGCAGGGGATCCTCCTCCCAGTGCTTGCGGACTTCCGTGATCTGCGTCACTCTCCTGAACCGCCGGATGCCGTCGGCGGAGCGGACGGGGTTGGCGACGATGATGATGTCAGTCGCCTTGAATGACGTGCGCGGGACCTCGAGGTCGTTGACGACGCGGTCGAAGACGCCGTAGGGGGAGTCGCCGTGGATGGTGCCCATGACGACGTTGGCGAGCGCGCCGACCCTCATGGCCTCGTAGAGCGCCTTGGCTTCTGTCGAGCGGACTTCGCCGACGACCAGGGCGGAGTCGCCGAGGCGCAATGTGGTCCTGATGCCTTCGTCCGCGCTGACTTCCGTGGTGCCGCGCGTGAGCGCTGATGCGACTTTCATCTGCTGGACGTTGTACTGCATGGCGCGCAATGCCTCGACCGGCAGTTCCAGCGTGTCTTCGATGGTGATGACGCGGCCGCGGCGCATCAGCTCTGTCATGAGCGAGCCGAGCAGCGAGGTCTTGCCCGCGCTGCGCGTGCCGGCGACGAGCAGGGTGCGGCCGCCGTCGATGAGGAAGCTGAGGAGGCCTGCGGCGAGCGGGGTGAGCATCTTTGCTTTGAGGAAGAGCGGGAGGGTCCAGGGCTTGTCGCGGTGGCGGCGCATGGCGAACGCGAGGCCGCTCGGGTTGAGCGGGGCGGTGATCGCAGCGACTCTGGCGCGCGAGCGCGGGAGCACGAGCTCCGTGTCGAGGATGGGGTTGGCCTCGTCCAGCGGCCTGCCGGAGATGAGCCTGAGTTTCGACGCCCAGGATTCGGATTCGGGGATGGTGGGGACGATGTTGGTGTAGCAGTCGCCGAACTCGCCATGCACGATGAAGATGGGGAGGCGGCCGAGGGGCGAGTTGACCGTGATGTCCTGGACCTTCTCGTCGTCGAGCAGGACCTCGAGGAGGCCGAAGCCGACGGTGTAGCGCACGAGGATGTCCGTGAGGATGTCGCGGTCCTTGCTGAGGAGTCTCACGTTGCGCTGGCCTGCGAGGTCGTCGAGCAGGTCGGCGCCGACGTTGGCGAACACTTCGCGCATGCGTTCGGGGTCGATGAATTCGCTGCGCTTGGGCTTGTACTCTGAGAGGACCTTGCGCGCTTCATCGAGGAGGGCGTATTTGTCGTCGCTGAGCTTGAATTCTGGCGGGACGATGTGGTAGAGGTACTGGATGGTGTTTGGCACGCCGAAGACGGTGACGTCTGTCTCGCCGATGCTGTAGGAGGCGAGGGCTTCGCCGGCGTCGGGGTAGGCGGAGGAGACTTTGGTGAAGAGGAAGTCCGGCTTGATGATGGGGCGGAAGATGGTGCGGTAGATCTTGCGGTCGCCTACCTGCAGGCCGGGGAGCTGCGGTTTGGCGAGGGCGATGAGGCGGGTCTGGTCCATCTGGCCGATGAGCTGTGTGATGAGCGCGAGGAATTGCTCGTGGCATTTGACCGCTTGGGGCGAGACGGCGCCGTTGTCGAGGTGGGAGCGTTCGTGGCGTGCCATGCGCACGAGCTCCACGTACGCGCCGAGCGGGTCGGCGGGGAGTGTCTGGAGGAGGATGTTCTGCATCTCGGTGTATTGCGCGGCGATGAACCTGCGGCAGTTGGGGTCTGTGATGATGCCGAATTCGTTCTTCTGTTTGGAGAATGTGCGGAAGAGGTGGGCGACCTGGACGAGCATGTGGGTCTGGTCGAGGTCGTATTCGAAGTCGCGTTTCTGCGTGAGGATGAGCCGGGTGATGGCGCCGGCTTCGGCGATGGCGCGCACGACCATCGCCATGGCGCGGGGTTCGTCTTCGATGCTGGGGAAGAAGGGGCAGCTCTCGCAGCTGACGCGGAGCGTGATCTCTTCCCCTTCGCGGACTACTTCGTAGCTGCCGCAGCCGTCGGCGGGTGGCATCCCAAGTCCTCTCTTTTTGTAACTACTTTACTCGGGTGACACAAGTTTAATAGTGTCCTCCCGTCAGATAATCCCCTGGGTAGACAAGCCCTCGGGGATATATAAAAGTATCTCGGTCCACGATGCCAGACGCACCTCTCCAAAGCCCGCCGCAACCGCCCGCGCCAGAGAGCAAAGGACTCATGGGCATGTTCGGCGGAACCAAACCCGCGGCAGCCAACGCGGACTCGCGCGACCTCCTCGAGCGCACCAACGACATCTCCTCCCGCCTGCGCCTCGGCGAAGAGCGCCACACCGAACTGCGCAAGAAACTCCTCTTCATCGAGCAGCAGATGCTCGCCCTCAAAGCACGCCAGCAGCAGGACATCAAGCACCTCCAAGAGGATGTCGCCGCGCTGCGCACCCGCCTGCTCGAAGTCGAAGACCGCATCATCACAGTCATCAAGGAAGTGCGCCTCCTCGCCAAGAAAGAGGACGTCGAGATCGTCCGCAAATACCAAGAGATGTGGAACCCCGTCAAATTCGTCACCGCCGACCGCATCGACGGCCTCGTCCAGGAAGCAGTCGAGCGCTGCCTGCGCGGCAAAGACTCGCCCCAAGACGACGAAGAGCACCGCGATCAGTGGGGTCCGCACTGACGCTCCGAGAAAAGCTTATAAACACGGTTGCCTCGGCATAGTGGTACGCCATGGCCCTCTTCAGTTTCGGCAAGAAAACCGCTCCGCCCCCCATCCCTCCATCTCCAGGCATGCCGTTCGCAGCTCCCCCGCAAGGACTGCCCGTCGACCAAGTCAACTCACTCGTCCAGCAAGGATATTCCGACGCCCAGATCATCGGCATCCTCGGCCAGCAGGGCTACAGCCCGCAGCAGATCTCCGACGCCATCGCGCAAGTGACCCAGGCAGGCGCCGAGCCCTACCAGAGCGCGCCGCAGGAATCAGAACCGCAGCCCTCCCATCCCGCCGAAGAGGTCGTCGAAGCGATCGTCGAGGAGAAATGGCACGAGCTCGACCAGAAGCTCGCCAAGCACCAGGAGTGGCGCGAGCGCACGGACTCCCGCGTCGACCGCCTCGAGCAGGCGTTCAACGAGCTGCGCAAGCAGATCGAGACGCTCAATACAGCCATCATCGCCAAGATCGGCGACTACGACAAATCACTCCTCGAAGTCGGCACGGAGATGAAAGCCATGGAGAAAGTCTTCCAGAAAGTCCTGCCCGAGCTGACGAGCAGCGTGCAGGAGATATCCAAGGTCAGCAAACGCCTCCAAGGCGACAAGCGCTGAATTCTAAGAACGCTAGTGCGCGCTCTCTGACAGGTACTGGACAGTGAAGAATGCGATCAGCATGATGAGCACCAAGCCCATCACCTTCGGATTGAACACCGTCGCCCAGAAACCCTCGACGCCCGTGAGCGGCACATCATAGATGCTCGGCACGGTCTCATTGTCAGGACCGCCCGCCGCGTACAGCACACCCTCCTCCTGCTGGATCACGTATCCGAGCGAGAGGACGAAGATGGCGATAGTGATGCCGAGGATCCAGCGACCGATCGTCCCGCCGTTCTCCGATTTCGTGATGTACTCGGTGATCGTGCCGCTCTCGATGCCGAACGTCTGGTACGCGACGATGATCAGCAGCATCAGGAAGAGGAACAGCACGTACCACGGCGCCATCATGTTAATCGCCTTGATAGCGATGCTGCTCGACATCGTCATCAGAGCGCCGACGAGCGCGATGAGGAAGGCGAACGCGGGCTTGTCCTTGAACGGACCGGCCATCCTGAGGATCGCCATGCCCGCGATGAGCACCAGCAGGAACGGGAACACGAAATACCCGAAATCCTGCAGGAGTCCGATATCAAGGATGGTCGCCATCAGTCACTTCTTTTCGGGTGTATCTTCCTTGACCACGTACCAGACCACGAGCCCGAACACGGACAGCGCGATCAGGAGGCCCAGCAGTCCCGGGTCGAGCACGAGGCTGAAGCCGAAGAAGTTCGGCCACACCGCATTCACGAGCAGGAACAGCAGGAGGATGAGCGCGGCCCACGCGAGCCAGCCATTTTTGCCGCTCACGCTCTCCGGACCGCCGGTCAGGCCGGTGAGCGTCAGCACGAGCACGACCGCGAGGAGCAGGAGCGCGAACTGCGGCAGCACCGCATTGATCCAGGGCACGTAATCGAGATTGCTCGGGCCGAGGATGTGCGGCACGACGAACAGCGTCGCCGTGCAGAGCGCGAAGACCATGTTCACGCGCTTGTTGGGCTTGCCGTCCATCTTGAACGGGCCAGCCTGCTGCAGGATCGCGTACATCGTCGCGAAGATCAGCGCGAAGGGGAGGAGCGCATCGATGACGCCCCATTGCGCGAGGGTGGTGACCGCCTGCGACACGAAACCGCTGCCGTAAAATTGGAATATCATCGTTGTGCCTCCATCATTTGCTTGCTTGATCGCTATAGGATATCCAGTACATAAATATTACGACACCGATGATGAGCAGGACCGCAGCGACGGCGGGCGAGGTGTCGGCGCTCGTGAACCAGTCCCACACGACCTCCAGCCAGGTATCCCCGTCCTCGGTCTGGATCGCGTTGAGGGCGATGAACACGATGCTCAGGAAGATGATGATGATCGCAGGCCATTTCACGTACTTGCCCAGGTCGTTCTTCTCCCACTCCTCCGTCTTGTAGAACGATCCGATGAGCATCAGGAAGCACACGACAAGCAGCAGCAAGACCACGACATGGGAAGAGATGGTCGTGATGGCCTCCACCAATCTCGCGCTCGCGATGGACATGAAGCCCACCACGAACGCCACCATGGCGTTGAGGTTCTTGCGCGTGAGCGTATCATTCCCCACTTTCTCCGTGCCGAGCACCTTGGTCTTCTCCAGGAGCGCGAAGACCATCGTGAAGATCAGCAGGAACGGCAGGACGACCTCATAGACCCCCAGATCATGGAGGAATTCCAACGCATTGCCGAGCACAGTCGCCATGGGTTCGTAGCACTATATGATGTCAAACGGGCGGCAATACTCTATATAAACTTTTCCGCCGATTACTTTAAAAACTCCCTGCCCGTGCGTCCCGCCATGCCAAAACCGCTCATCGACAAAGCAGCCTTCGAGCGCATGCGGCAGCGCATGGAGAAATACGACGCCGCCCGCGAGCAGCTCATCAAGATGGGCCGTGACGCCCTCAAGGCATCCAAAGGCGCCATCTACGCATTGCACCGCAGCGAGACAAAAACCGCCAAGGCACGCCTCGCCGACGCGCGCAAGACACTCGATGCCATGGACAAGATCATCGCGCAGGACGCCCACCTCGCCTCTGTCGGCGCCGTCCGCGAAGCCAGGGAAGAGTACATCGAAGCCTCCACCTACGCCCACTTCCTCGAGCACGGCGACCTGCTCAGCGCGGACGAGCTCGACGCGGACATCGAAACCTACCTCGAAGCGCTCGGCGACTTATGCGGCGAACTCGTGCGCAAAGCCGTCAACGCAGGCATTGCCGGCGACATCCCGCTCGTGCTGAGCATCCGCCAGTTCATCCACGAGATCCACGACGAACTCATGCTCTTCGACCTGCGCAACATCCCTGCGCGCAAGAAGTATGACAGCATCAAGTACGGCCTCGAGAAGCTCGAGGACCTCGTCTTGCAGCTGAAGCTCAAAGACAAACTGGAGGACTGAACACCAATGGCACTGGAAGGAGCAACGATCAACCTGTGGGCAATACTCGTCGCCGCCGTCGTGGCGCACTTCATGGGCGCGCTCTGGTACTCGCCCCTGCTCTTCGGCAACATGTGGATGCGAGCAGTCGGCATCAAGAAGGGAGACATCGCCAAGGCAAAGAAGGAGGGCATGGCCAAATCCTACCTGGGCATGTTCGCCGCGAGCCTCGTGATGGCGTATGTCCTCGCCAACATCATCGGGTACGGCGAAGCGCGTGATTGGGTCTCAGGCATGGGCATCGGCTTCTGGATGTGGCTCGGCTTCATGGCCACCGCAGGCCTCGGCCCCGTGCTCTTCACCAAGAAGACCTGGACCGCCTACTGCATCGACGAAGGCTACCACCTCGCGATGATGCTCGCCGCCGGCGCCATCCTCGCGGTCGGCATCTGAAGAAAAAACAAGAAAAAATATTTTTTTTATTCCCTCAGAGGCCGAGCTTCAGGCCGCCCCAGCGCTTGGCGAAGAAGTTGTACAGCCACGCGAACACCGCGCCGCCGACAAATCCCCAGATAGCGCCCCCTATGAGCGCCATCAGGACCATGGAGACCGCGAATGACGGCGCGGACCAGCCGCCCATCATGCTCCACGGGCCGCCCCAGCTGCTCATCATCGGCATCATGCTGCCGATGAACGTCAGCATGAAAACGCTCTTGATAGCGCCGCCGGCAAGACCCAGCAGGCCGCCCATCTTGGCGGCAGACAATGCATCGATGCTCTTGAGTTCCTTCATCACTATCACCTCAGGGACGGAATGGAGCCGTCCGACTATTTAAGCCCTGCTGCTGCGCCCGAGAGCCTCAGAATTCCAGCTTCATGCCGCCGTAGCGCGAGGCGAACCAGTTGTACGCCCACACCAGGACGCTGCCTGCCACGAGACCCCAGACCGCGCCGATGAGCGCCATCTGCAGGATGCTGAGGACCGAGACCGCGACTATCCCCGCGGTCAGGCCCATCGTGTACGCGATGACTCCCTGGATGAATCCGGCGAGGAAACCCAAGAACGTGTTCACTTTCGCCGCCGCGACGAGATCGATCGATTTCACTTCATACATCTCACTCACCTCTGCGCTATCGCACGCGTCCCGCTATTTATTTTTAGCGCAAATCCCCGACGCGACGCTTACACAACCTTTAAAAATAGCCAGAGGTTGCCTCGGACACCATGCTCCGAACGCACACCTGCGGCGAAGTCAACAAAAGCCATGTGGGCAAGCCCGCCACTCTCTGCGGCTGGGTCGACAGCCGGCGCGACCACGGCGGCGTCATCTTCATCGACCTGCGCGACCGCTACGGCATCACCCAGGTCGTCTTCGACCCCAGCCACAACAAGGAAGCCCACGCCGCAGCCGAGCACCTCGGACGCGAATGGGTCCTGCAGGTGCGCGGCAAGATACGCAACCGTCCCGCCGGCATGACCAACACCAAGATCCCCACCGGCGAGATCGAGCTCATCAGCGACCACCTCGACATCCTCAACAGGGCAGACGTTCCCCCGCTCGAGGTCGATGACCGAATCGATGCCGGCGAAGACACCCGCCTCACCTACCGCTACCTCGACCTCCGCCGCCCCAAGATGCAGTCCCACCTGCTCATGCGCCACAAGGCCGCGCAGGCCACGCGCGAATACCTCTCCTCGCAGCACTTCCTCGAGATCGAGACGCCCATGTTCGTCAAGCACACGCCCGGCGGCGCCCGCGTCTTCAAGGTCCCCTGCAGGTTCCACCCCGGCAAATGGTTCAGCCTGCCCGAGAGCCCGCAGATCTACAAGCAGCTCCTGATGGTCAGCGGCTGCGACCGCTACTTCCAGATGGCCCGCTGCATGCGCGACGAAGATCTGCGCGCAGACCGCCAGCCCGAATTCACGCAGATCGACCTCGAGATGAGCTTCGTCGACCAAGACGACGTCCTCACCCTCATCGAAGGCATGGTCGCGCACATCTTCAAGAAGACCGTCGGCGCCACGCTCAAGACGCCCTTCAGGCGCATGTCCTTCAACGACGCCCTCACCAAGTTCGGCAGCGACAAACCCGATCTGCGCTTCGGCATGGAATTCAGCGAAGTCACCGACATCGCCAAGCACTCCGACTTCTCCGTCTTCAAGAGCGTCGCCGACAAAGGCGGCCACGTCTTCGCCCTCGTCGGCCCCGGCTGCGGCAAGTTCTCCCGCACCGAGATCGAGGAGTGCATCGAGATCGCAAAGACGCACCACCTCCCCGGCCTCGCCTGGATGAAAGTCACCACTGAGGGCAAGCTCGAAGGCAGCGTCGTCAAGTACTTCAGCGACGCCGTCCAGAAACAACTGCTCGCCCGCACGGCCGCAAAGCCCGGCGACATCATCCTCTACGCCGCCGACGAGTGGGAGAAAGCGCTCCTCGCACTCGGCCAGGTCAGGCTCCATCTCGGACGCAAGCTCAACCTCATCAAGGACAACGCATGGGAATTCACCTGGATCGTCGACTTCCCCCTCTATGAGTGGAACGCCGACGAGAACAAATGGCAGGCCCGACACCACATCTTCACCATGCCCCGCGAAGAGGACATGAAACTCCTCGAGAAAGACCCTGCCAAAGTCAGAGGCAAGCTCTACGACCTCGTCCTCAACGGCGTCGAGCTCGGCAGCGGCAGCATCAGGATCCACCGCAAGGACATCCAGAGCGCCGTCCTCAACGTCACCGGCATGACCTATGAAGAGGCTGCCAAGAAATTCGACTTCCTCCTCAGCGCATTCAGCTACGGCGCACCGCCCCACGGCGGCATCGCCCTCGGCTTCGACAGGCTCACAGCCCTCCTGTGCAAGCAGACAGACATCCGCGAGGTCATCGCGTTCCCGCGCAACAAGAACATGGAGAACCTCATGGACGGCTCTCCGCAGGACTGGAACGACGCGTGGCTCAAGGAGCTGAGCCTCAAGCTCAACATCGTCAAGAAGCCCTGAGCTTCCTGCCCTCTCACCCATGAAGGTCGACACCGAACTGGTCGAGCACGTGGCCCGCAACGCGCGCCTGAAGCTCACCGCAGAAGAGAAACTCCGCTTCGCCAAAGAGATCGGCGAAGTCATCAACGCGTTCTCCGCCCTCAAAGAAGCCGACACGTCCGGCGTCGAGCCCAGCGCGCAGCCGATCCCCATCGGCAACAGGCTCCGCGCCGACGAACCCGCGCCCTCGCTCCCGCAGGACGAAGCGCTCGCGAACGCGCAGCACAAACGCGACGGCCTCTTCCGCGGACCCAAGGCGGTGTGATCGCGATGACCGCCATCGCCTCATTCCTCCAATCCGTGCGCAACGGCGCCGTCACCCTCGAGGAGCACGCCTTCAAAGCCCTCGAGGAAGCCAAGCGCATCGACAACGACTACGCATATTTCAACGAGCTCGCCTCCGAGCAGTTCGTCGCGGCCGCCAAAGCCGCCGACAAGGAACGCAAGGAGCTCCTCCGGCAGGGAAAGCCCCTCGGCCACGCCTTCGGCCTGCCCATCACGGTCAAGGACGGCATCTGCACCAAAGGCATCCAAAGCAGCGCCGGCAGCGCCATCCTCCGCGGCTACAGGCCGCCTTTCGACGCCACCGCCGTCGCCCGCTGCAAGGCCCACGGCGCGCTCGTCCTCGGCAAGACCTCCCAGGATGAATTCGGCTTCGGCAGCTTCAACGTCAACGTCGGCGTCGGCCTTCGCATTCCCAAGAATCCGCTCGACACGGAACGCGCATGCGGCGGATCGAGCGGCGGCGCCGCAGGCTTCACCCGCAAGACCCAGCTGCCCCACATCGCGCTCGGCGAGAGCACCGGCGGCAGCATCGTCGCCCCCGCAGCGTTCTGCGGCGTCGTCGGCATCTGCCCCACATACGGCCGGGTGAGCCGCTACGGCCTCATCGACTACGCCAACTCCCTCGATAAGATCGGCCCGATGGCGAAAACAGTCGGCGATGCTGCCATGCTGCTCGGCATCATGAGCGGCGAAGACCCGCTCGACAGCACCAGCGCGCCCCGCCCGACCGAGCCCTTCCAGAGCTACGCCACAGAATCAGTCAAGGGCCTGCGCATCGGCGTCCTCAAGGAAGGATTCGGCCAAGGCGTCGACCCAAAAGCCGAGAAGCTCGTGCGCGACGCCATCGGCACGCTCGAATCGCGCGGCGCCACCATCACCGAAGTCTCGCTCCCGCTCACGGCAAAGTACGGCCTCGCCGCCTACTACATCCTCGCGCTCAGCGAAGCGAGCACCAACCTCGCCAAGTACTGCGGCATGCGGTACGGCGCGGCAGAGCCGATCGAAGGCAACTTCAACGAATACTTCAGCGCAGTCCGCAGCAAACACTTCGGCACCGAGGCCAAGCGCCGCATCATCCTCGGCACGTTCGCCCGCATGGCGGGCTATCGCGACGCGTTCTACGGCAAAGCCGGCGCCGTGCGCACCCTCATCATCGACGAGTACAAGAGGGCATTCCGCGACATCGACGCCATCGCATCGCCCACCATGCCGATACCCGCGCCCCGCTTCGAGGACATCGCCAAGCTCACCCCGCTCCAGAGCTTCCAGATGGACATCCTCACCGTCGGACCGAATCTCGCAGGGCTGCCGCATATGAGCGTCCCCTGCGGGGACATCAACGGCCTGCCCGTCGGCATCCTCCTCACCGGCAACCATTTCGATGAGCGCAGCATCCTGCGCGGAGGCGGCTCCCTTGAGTGAGTTCACCTCCGACATCGTCATCGGCCTCGAGGTCCACATCCAGCTGAAGACCAAGACCAAGCTCTTCTGCCCCTGCGCCACCGGCGGCAACGACGCGCCGAACTCCCGCACCTGCCCGGTCTGCCTCGGCTTCCCCGGATCGAAGCCCACGCTGAACGCGGCCGCGCTCGACTACGCCATGAAGCTCGCGCTCGCGCTCGAGGCGGGCATCGCGCGAAAGACAGTCTTCTCGCGCAAGACATACTTCTATCCCGACCTCGCCAAGAACTACCAGATCACGCAGTACGAAGCGCCGCTCGCCACGGGCGGCAGGATACTGCTCGACTCAGGCAAGGAAGTGCGCATCAAGCGCCTCCACGTCGAAGAGGATCCCGCCGCGCTGCAGCACTTCCCGCAAGGCTGCTACGTCGACTACAACCGAAGCGGCATCCCGCTCGTCGAACTCGTCACCGAGCCCGACATGACATCGCCTGCGGAGGCGCGTGAATTCATGAAGAAACTCCTGAGCGTCCTTCGCTACCTCGACATCTTCGACCAGGACACGTGCGTCGTCAAGGCGGACGTGAACGTCTCGGTCAAACGCACCGGCTACACGCGCGTCGAAGTCAAGAACATCACTGGATTCAAGGAGATAGAGCGCGCCATCGAATACGAAGCCGCCCGCCAGCAATCCGAGGAGGCCGTCCAGGAGACGCGCGGCTGGGACGCGGACCACGGCGTCACCACGCCCCTGCGCAAGAAAGAGACCGAGGAGGACTACGGCTACATCAGCGATCCGGACTTCCCGCCCTACACCATCGACGAGGAGTGGATCGCGCGCGTGCAGAAGACCATTCCGGAGCTCGCTCACGAGCGGCACAAGCGCTTCGTCAAGCAGTACGGCGTGGATTCGACCGACGCGCACATCATCGCGCAGGACAAGGCCCTCGCCGAGATGTTCGAGCGCTTCGCCGAGACGCTCAACCCTTCGCTGGTCGCCAAATGGCTTCGGCGCGAGCTCCTGCGCGTCCTCAACCTCAGCGGCAAGGGCATCGAGAGCATCAGCGAAGCGCACCTCTTCGAGCTGCTCGAGATAGTGCAGCAGCGCAGGATCACCGACCGCACAGGACAGCGTCTCATCGAGCGCCTCGCCGAGAATGACTTCTCCCCCGCCGAAGCGGTCAAGGCAGAAGGCCTCGAGGCGGTCAGCGACGACAGCTCATTGCGCCAGCACTGCAAGGATGCCATCGACGCCAATCCCAAAGCCGTCGAAGACTACCGCAAAGGCGAGGCCAAAGCGCTCAACTTCCTCATCGGGCAGGTCATGCGCAAGACCAAAGGCCAGGCCACGCCCGCCGTCCTCACGGAGCTGATGAAAGAGATACTCGGGTGATCGCATGCAATTGAGATTCCACGGCATCTGGGCATGGGCCGCGCTGTTATGCACGCTCGCCATCCTCATCGCGGCGCTCATCATCGCAGTCAACATCGTCTTCGCTCTCCTCCCCCTCCTCCTCATCGTCTGGGCGGTCCTGTGGCTCCTGCGCAGATTCCGTCGCAAGGAATCGCGCCGCATGGGCCGCCGCAGGGAACCGTTTGTCGACGTGCCCTACCGGGTGAAACCATGATGGAACGAGAACTCCTGCTCGGCACCACCAACCCTTCGAAAATCTCCCGCTACCGCCGCTTCCTGGACTGCTACCCCTCGCTGACAGTCTACACGCCCGCTGACACGTGCGGCGAGCTGAAAATACCGGAAGGCGGTGATCCCGCTGCCAACGCCGCTGCGAAGGCGATGAGCTACGCGTTCAAGACGAATCTTCCCGCCCTCGGCATCGACGAGGCGCTCCACCTCGACTTCCTCGGACCGCACGAGCAGCCGGGCGCGTACATCAAGCGCGCCGGCGGCGGCCGCGAGCTCACCGACGATGAGATGCTCCAGTACTATCTCGAGAAGATCCGCGCGGCGCCCGTTGGCAAACGCACCGGACGCTTCGAGCACCACCTCTGCCTCGCGTACCCTGACGGGATGCGGTTCAACGGCATCGCGTACGATCCGCACGTGTTCGTCGACACGCCCGCGAAGACCTACTCGAAGGGAGCGCCGCTCGGCGCACTGCGCTACGTCCCTGCGCTCGGCAAGCAGTCGATGGATCTCACGCCCGACGAGATCGTCATCAGGGACGCGACATTGTGCGAAGGCGTGCGCGGTTTCGTCAGCTACGCATTGCGGCTCTGACCAAGCCCCAGCGCTAGGTCCGCGAGCGACTGTATCGCCGCCTCATACTGCGCGGCAGTCTGGCCCTCCGGCTTCTCCGTCGAGAACGCATCGAGCAACCGGCGCACGCGCTCCGATTCAGTCTCCACATCCACGCTCTTCCAGGAGCCCGCGTGCTCGCCGATCATGCGGGACTCCATCTCCTCGGCCGAACCCTTCTCGACGCGCACATGCTGGAACTCGGGCGAGCCGAGCCCCGCGGTGTTGCGCAGCACCGCGTATGCTCCGCGCTCCTCGAGCGACTGCGCGAGCGCCTGCAGCGGGATATCGGACACCCTGCCTGACGAGAGCGTGCCCTGGAGGCGCAGCGTGAGCACCGCGCCGCCTATATCGACGCCCGCCAATGCCTTCTCGAGCGCAGGGATGACATCGGCGGGCTGCATGCCTGCGCAGTCGAGCGCAACGGATCGGCACTGACGCGGCTCGAGCGCCACGAACTCGACCTTGCCGTCGGTGACAAGCGCGAAACTCCCATGCCTCAGCTCCTCCAGCTCCGAGAAGCTGTTGGGGAACGTCGGGCCGGGATAGCAGAGCAATCCGTACGGCTCGATGACTTTGGCGACGCGCGTGTGCACGTGGCCGCCCGCGTAGTACGAGAAGCCTCGCGGGAGCAGCGAGAGAGGCATGGCATCCATCTGCGCGAACGCTTCGCTCTTCAGCTCCGCGATCGGGCCGTGGAAGATGAACACTTTCTCTCCCTGCTCGCCTTCGAGCGATTGCCTGTCGAGATTGTCATAGTACTCCCTCTCGAGGCCCGCCCGCTTGCCAAGCAGGCCGAACATCTTCGCGCCGCTCTTCCCGTCCACCGTCGGGAGGAGACGCAGCTTCCCGTCGGCAGCATCGCCGCGCACGACGTTGCGCACGAGCCCTGCGCTCTCCAAGACGTCCAGGATGCTCTTGCCGGACGGCGCGCAGTCGTGCGAGCCGGGCACGACATACACAGGGATGCCAGTATCGCGCAGCCGCCGCAGCATCTCGACCGCGTGCCGCAGGCTCTCCAGCGAGGGCAAGGCATTGTTGAACAGGTCCCCTGCGATGATGGCGAACTCCGCGCGCTCGAGGATGATCCTCTCGATCGCCTGCTGGAACGCCTGGTGGTTGAGATCTCGCATGCGCGGCTCGCGCCACGCCCCCAAGTGGCAGTCCGCCAGATGCGCGAAGCGCATCATGCCCTCCGCACGCCGGCGAACGCCGGCGGCGCGCGCTGCTCCCTCGCCGACGACTGCAATGTCTCCTCGAACGGCGGGATCCGCACAGGTATCGCGAACGGAAGGAATGTGCTTGAGATGACTGCTTCGCCCCTGTCGAGCGCGGCGATGGTGCGCTCGTCCGCCGAGAGATCCTGCGCGGCGCTCTGTATGAGCGCGTCACGCTCCGGCTTGAGCTCGACGCCGAGGATGATCTTCGTGTTGAGGTTCGCGAGGACATCGCGCGGGATGAGGCTCGGCAGTTGCGTGATGGCCACGAGCCCCACCTTGAACTTCCTGCCCTCTCGCGCGATGGTAGAGAACACGTTCGGGCCTCGCTCGAGCGCGTCCTTGCCGATGACGCGCGGCGCCTCCTCGAGCACGATGCTCACGATTGGCCGCTCGCGCAGTTCGCTCGGGGTGAGG
This sequence comes from uncultured Methanosarcinales archaeon, assembly GCA_964445485.1. Classification (GTDB taxonomy): domain Archaea; phylum Nanobdellota; class Nanobdellia; order Woesearchaeales; family ARS49; genus CAYUPS01. Next base: position 15,943 of record CAYUPS010000004.1, read on the forward strand.
GACTTGTGCGCTCGCAGGACTTCGGTCGAGACCATGCTGCCGATGAGGAGCTCGACCGCGCCACTGAACTCGGACGTGTCGATGATGACGAGCATGCCGAGGCTGAGCTCGCGCACGATGTCAGGAATCGTGGTCTCACCCCCGTCCCAGCAGAACACGCCGCGCGCGAGGACGTCTGTCTCGGTGATGGCGAGATCGAGCAGCTGCAGGAGCCTGCGCTGGACGACGCCGAGCGTCGCCTCGCCGAAATTGTCGATTTTCTCCCCGCGCACCGCCGCCCGCACCCAGTCGTCGGCGTATTTGCGGTAGTACGCGGCGAGAGCTTCGCGCTGCGCTTCGCTCCAGTCGACGACGCCGTCGAAATGGCGCGGTGTGAGCTGCGTGAGATTGATGCGGAGTGTGCGCGCGCCAGGCGGCGCTTCGCGCGGCGTGTAATAGGAGAGCTTCTCGAGCGCGAGCGGATGGTCCTTGAGTCCAACGGCCCCCCTGCCGTAGTACTCGTCGTGCGGGTCGAGGACGAGCAGCCCGCACCAGGGCTTGTCCATGCTGTCATAGAGCAGGGTGCGCATGAGCACGCTCTTGCCCCTGCCTGTCGTGCCCGCGATGAGGATATGGTGAGAGAGCGCTTTCTCTCCGTCGAGATAGAGCGGGACATCCAATACTTTCGATCCGGAGCGGAGCTTGCCGCAGAAGAGCGGGCTCCGGGGCTTTGTGAGGAACCTGACATCCTCGGGCGTGACGTCCCTCACTGCGGAGAAGAACGCAGGGAGCCCTTTGGCGGCCCGCGGTGTGCCTTCCTTGCCGAGCGCGAGGACGTTCTTGGCGCGGGCGAGCACGTAGCTGCGCAACGGTTGGTCGAGCAGTGTGAGGGTATGGTCCTCTTCGAGCTTCAGGCCCGAGATGAGCTCGAGATTCTGCTGGTTGAGCTGGTTGCCGAGGAGGAGATCGAAGACCTGCAGGAGCATCATGCCTTCCGGTGTCGTCGCGACGAGGAGTTCGCCGAGCTCGAGCGAGGCGTCGCTCTTCTGCCTGATGAGAAGATCGCCGAACTGTCCCGCGATGATGAGCCCCCGTGCCATGCTCGCCGCTCGTTCGCGCTCTCTTATAACCCTTGCGGCATCCTGGCCAGTGCAAAACTATTTATACGCCGCCGTCTCCGACGGAGACATGCGAAAAGCGAGCAAGAGAGACATCGAGGCCGCGATGCGCCGCGCCAAGGCTGCGGAGGAGCACGAGCCGATGCCCGCCGCGAAGGCCGCCGACGTATTCAAGGAGGGCGTGAGCACGCTCGATTCGCTCAAGCGCTTCCTGCGCAGGGCCTGGTTCATCAGCGACACGGATGCGGAGAAGCCGCGCAAGTCCGGCGGGAAGCGGCGCTGATCCTGTTTCTCCCGACGGGCGCCGTCGAAAGTTTTATAAACATCTTTGAGTATTAAGCGTTTCACGACGGCAACTCCGTCGGAAAAGGGGGGTCGGGGAATTCATCTTGATGAATTCGTCCCGTATTCCACGTACAAGAAAAACACTAGGAGGACAACGACAATGGCTGAAATGGTTGCAAAGGTTGGTGTGAAGAAGGACGACGGCTACCTCTATTTCGTCGACAAACAGGGCGACATCTCGCGCGCCAAGATGGCCCGCGGCAAGAAGGGCGGTGCCGGCAAGGCACAGAAGGTCGCGAAAGTCGGCGTCAAGAAGCAGAAGGGATACCTCTACTTCGTCGACAAGAAAGGAAACGTCTCCCGCGCCAAGATGGTCCGCGGCGGCCGCTAAATACCTTTCCGCTATCATTTTTCTTTTTTTTCTTTCATTTTTCTCGCCCCATGGACCAAGCGACGCTGGACCAGATCGTCAACGAATTCTTCCTGCAGTACTCCCCCGCAGAAGGCATCATCCCCTACCGTCCGTCCGCGCAGGGCCGCATCATCGCCGTCACGAGCCTCAATCGTGCTGACGCGCAGACCGTGCGCCGCCATTACGGCACAATCTCTCCCATGAGCGTGCTGCCGTTCTACACCTTCCCAATCCTCCTGGCAGATTATGTCCCTGTCGTGACGGTGCGCAACCCCGTCATCCTCCCTGCCAAGTACCGCGGATGCCGCGTGAGGTATTCTCCCGTCGATGGACACCCACCGAAAAGAATATAAACACGGTCGCGCCCGCTCAAGACAATAACAGGGTCGCGCACCGTTGGGGTGCTGGGGGATTGACAGTGATTGCGAAACTCAAGCGCGCATTGAACAGGATTCTGAAGCTGTTCGGAGCCAAGCGTGACGTCAAGCTCGGCCTCTACGGCCCGCCCAACTCGGGCAAGACCACGCTCGCCAACCGCATCTGCAAGGACTGGCTCGGCGAAGAGATGGGATCCGTGAGCGCCATGGCCCACGAGACCCGCGAGATCAGCATCAAGGAGAAGATCAGCATCAAGAGCAAGGACGGCAAGGAGCTCCTCTTCAATCTCGTCGACACGCCCGGCATCGCCACAAAGATCGATTATGAGGACTTCATGAAATCCGGCATGCCCGAGAAGAAAGCGAAGGCGCGCGCGAAAGAAGCGACAAAAGGCGTCATCGACGCCATCAAATGGCTCGACGACATGGAAGCGGTCGTCGTCGTGCTCGACGCCACCGAAGACCCCTACAACCAGGTCAACATCACCATCATCGGCAACCTCGCCGCCCGCAACATCCCCGTCGTCATCGCCGCCAACAAGGTCGACCTGCGCAAGGCCAACATGAAGCGCATCGAGGCCGCGTTCCCGCAATACCCGGTCATCGGCATCTCCGCCAAGTACGGCAAGAACGTCGAGGAATTCTATGACCACCTCATCGAGAAGCTCGGGTGAACAACAATGGTAACACTCCAATTCGTCCCATACACCGAAGTCGAGGGGCTGAGCAGCATCGGCCGCATCCGCAAGCTCCTCAACATCGCCAAGGAGAACAAGATCGTCCTCCTCCAGGGAAGGCTCCGCCGCGAGGAGGAAGCCGAGCTCATCAAGGCGACCATGGAGGAGATCAACAAGGAATTCAAAGGAGTCGAGCTCGCAGTCATCAATCCCGGCGCGCAGAACCTCGACGGCCTCCAGAAGCTCAAGTACGACCTGATGGGAGTGCTCCTCGGCGACCGCCAGGGCCTCACCATCATCGGCCCCGCGTCCGTGGTCAAGAACATCCGCAAGGACCCGCACAAGATCGAATTGCTCACCGCAGAGTTCAGCCGCAAGCGGCGGTGAGCGCATGCCACACCAGTGCGTGCGCTGCGGCACATTCTACGCCGACGGCAGCCAGCAGATCCTCACCGGCTGCAACTGCGGCGCCAAGCTGTTCTTCTTCATCCGCGCAGAACGCCTCGAGCAGGTCAAGAAAGAGCTGCCGACGCTCCTGCCCCCCGAGTCCAAGAAGCAGATCGAGGAGGATGTGCTGGAGATGGTCGGCGGACAGGTCGGCAACACTCCTGTTGTTTTGGATTTCGAGAGCATTCGCGTCTTGAAACCAGGCAAGTACGAACTCGATCTGGTAAAACTCTTCAAAGACGACGCAGTCATCTTCAAGCTCGAGGACGGCAAGTACGTCATCGACGTCGCCGAGACATTCCAGCGCATGCGGAGGAAATGAACAATGGGAAAGACGCTCGATGAAGTGCTCGCGGTGAAGTCTGCCTACATGAGTAGCCATATCACACCGCCGCACGACGCGTATATTACTAGCGTCGGTATCTCCCGGATACGCATCGGTATCATGCAGGGCGAGAGTCTCGTTGATTTCTGCTCCCGCACCGACTTGACGTTTGAGCATGGCGAGAGTGTTGACGACTACTGTATCACCGTCGGCCTCAAGCCTCGCACGCCCGCATCCACCCGTTCCGCGCTCCCAAAGAAATACCAGGACGTCCACGTCATGTACTACACCATCCAGCCGATTCAGGCGCACTGAGGACTTCCATGCTAGTTGTCGACGTCGAGACCACGGGCACCGACTCGCGCAAGCACAGCATCATCAGCATCGGCGCTGTCGATCTCAAGGAGCCGTCGCGCCAGTTCTACCAGGAATGCCGCCCGTGGGACGGCGCCGAGATCAGCGACAAGGCGCTCGAGTGCAACGGCTTCACCCGTGAGCAGCTCGCGGATCCGATGCGCATGCCGCTGGAGCTCGCCGTGAAACTCTTCCTCGCGTGGGCGGACAAGGCAGGTTCGCTGACCATCGCCGGCGAGAATCCCCGCTTCGATCTCGAGTTCATCAAGTCATCCGCGGAGATCTACGGCTTGCATGCGCCGTTCGGCTACCGCACTTTCGATCTGCACTCCGCGTCGATCACGCATCATATCCTGCATGGTCGGAACCCGCCGATCAAGGACCGCAAGAGCGACCTCGACTTGGACGCCACGCTCATGTACGTGGGTCTTGCGCCGGAACCGCGGCCGCACAATGCGCTGATGGGCGCCAAGTGCGAAGCGGAAGCGATATCGCGCTTACTCTACGGCAAGAAACTTTTGCCAGAATTCTTCAAGTACGGCGTGCCGCTGCACTGCTAGAAGCAGTCCCAGCCGTCGAGCACGCCATCCCTGTTGGCATCGCCGCGCAACGGGAACTGGGGTATGCTGCCGAAGGAGGGATAGCAGAACACGATGTCGCCGGAATTGGCGCACCCGCAGCACATGGGCTTGCTGCCCGGCACGACGGCCTCATTGAGCCCTGCGATTGCGCAGGTCGGAGGCAGGCGGATGGTCTCGGCAACGGCAGAACCTGTCATGACTGCGTGGGCAAGGCCCGTGAGCCCGATGACTGCGACGAGCATCACAATCAGCATCGTCGCGCTGCCGAGGTCCATGTTCATAGGTCTGTTTTCGGGCACGCGCCTATTTAAGAGTTTGGTACTTACTTATTCGTCGTCGATGACGATGCGGGCGATGTTGTTGATGTTCGAGACCATCGCTTTGAGCGCTTCGGCGGGGCCGGGCGGCAGCATGGCCGCGAGGCCCATGATGGAGAGGCGGCGCTTGCCTACGGTGTCGGCGAGGGCCTTGTCCTGCGTGAAGTACGCCTTGAGCGCATCGAGGTAGGCCTGCTCGACCGCCGCGTAGGCGTCATTGGCCTTCTTGACTTCGTCGCCTTTGAGCGTCTTGCACAGCGCGCTCATGTTCTTGATGTCGTCGGCGATGTTCTCGAGGTTGACTGTCATGTACCAGGTGGAGAGGATCTTGTCGTTGCGCATCTTGAAGAATTCCGCCGTCGGCGGGTGGCGCAGTGCGCTGCGGAGGAGGCGCGTGAGGAGGAAATACTGGCGGTTGACGTCCTCGTCGCGAACGGCCAGGCTCTCCGGCGGGCTGCCAGCGAGGGTCGCGCGGCTGTCTTGGAGCATGCTGCGCACGATCATGTCGATGCGGCGCAAGGTCTTGCCCACGTCTATCTCTTTGAGGTCAAGGAAGTCCTTGGCGGTGATGCGCTTGTCTGTCTGCTCGGCGACCTCGAGCGCGACGAAGGAATGGAGCATCTCGCGCACGCGCGCGGCGTTCTCGCCGAGCGTCTCGCCGATGATGTGGATGGTGCGGTAGTTGTTGAGGTAGGCGCTGGTGATCTCGCGCTGGAGGGAGTCGAGCGCCTTGCCGTCGAGCGGGATGCTGATCTCCTTCGCTTCTTCGACGGGTGTCGCCTTGTGGGTGGCGCTGATGAGGAGATCGCCGCCCGGGTTCTCTCCGACGTAGACAGTGTCGCCTTTCTGGAGCTTGTACCGCTCGACCCAGGTCTTGGGCAGGCTGACTGTGTGGGTGGCGCTTCCGGCCTTCACGAGGCGGCGTGGTTCCACTGTGTGTCCTCTGGAGTATATAATCGGCAGTACGTACTCGCCGTACTTATCGTGCTATCAGTACGATACGGGTATATAAGAGTTTCGCGGAAGAGAGATACAATGGCACACATATAGAAAGGGACGGTGCCGGTTGACGCAGGCGCAACTCCCGGAACACACCGATTGGGCCACGGCTGAGCGCCCAGCTAAATGCCGTGTCCTCCCCTTTACTATCAAGATGCGCCGGATGGCGAGAACATCCGGCGTCCGTACACAACAGGAACTTTACGGCGTTAGACTGCAGGGTAACACCTGCGACACGACGTCACAGCTCCTGCATCCCAGGGCGGGCAATGGCTATCACCCGCCCATTATACTCACAACCCCAACAACCCAACACGGTGGCGCGCGACCCCCTCCCTCCTTCTACACCCGCGCCATCTTTTTATTATCACCCCTACCTGACACACGACTATGGACCTCACACTCCGCGATCCCCGCCCGCTCGAGCGCCTCGCAGCATTCATCACGGGACTGACTCCCGCCGACCGCGTGGCAGTCATCCACCACACCGATCCTGACGGCGTCTCAAGCGGCGTCCTCGCCGCAAAGACCATCGAGCGCGCCCGCGGCAAAAAAGCAGACCTGCGCCTCAACCAGCCAGGCAACATCGTCCACATCCTCCCCACCACAGTCGATGCTCTCCGCGCGGCCAAGATCGACAAAGTCATCATCACCGACCTCGCCGTCTACGAGAACGCCGCCACGATCAAAGACATCGGCGCGTTCGCCGACATCCTCATCCTCGACCACCACAAGGTCTACGAGGACGTGACGAGCGGCAACGTCATCCTCGTCAACCCCTCCCAGATGTACGAGAACTGCGAGAGCAGCGCGTACTGCGCCGCCAAACTCGTCTACGACACCTGCGGCAAGCACGTCGACCTCTCCGACCTCGACTGGGTCGCCGCCATCGGCGTCATCGGCGACGCCACCGCCAAGCACTGGCTCCCATTCCTCCAGGACGTGTGCAAGCGCCTTCGGATATCGCCCAAACAGGACTGGTTCCAGACACCCCTTGGCGAAGCGGCCGCCATCATCTCCAGCGCCGAGATGATTGACGACAACAACGTCCCCCGCTGCTTCGAGACGCTCTACAGCGCGCACGGCCCGGCAGATATCATCCGCGCCCCCATCGCCGAAGCGCGCAAAGCCATCAACGCAGACGTGACGCACTGGGTCAAGAACCTCGACAAGCTCGCCCAATTCCACCCCGACCTGCAGCTCATCATCTACAAGATTCAGCCCAACTACGGCATCAAGAGCATGCTCTCCACCATCCTCAGCATGGCCCGCCAGTCAACGACAGTCGTTGTCGTCGACACGCGCGGCGAGAAGTGGGGCATCTCCGCCCGCCGCCAAGACGGCAAAGTCGCCGTCAACGACCTCCTGCGCGAATGCCTCGACGGCCTCCCCGAGGCAGTCGGCGGCGGCCACAAACCCGCCGCTGGCGGCACCGTCCGCGCCGCAGACTATCCCGTTTTCGAGAAACGGCTGCTCGCGCACCTTGCCCGCGCCAAGAGCGCCGCATAAAAACCGCCGGCGCAACACTTTTATACGCCAGCGGCCCGCGCCACGGCGATGGAACAGCTTGACGCCAACGAGATGCAGCACGCGCTCCAGTTCATGGACGCCATCGCATTCTCGCGCGACATGGACACCCTGCTGCGCAACGCAGTCGAATTCATAGTCCAGAGCGTCCGCGCCTCCAACGGCGCAGCCATCATCGACGGCAAGACCACCCGGTTCTACTCCAACCCCGCGAGCGATCCGATCTACATCGGCGTCGAGAGCGCTATCCGGCCGCACGTCCTCAAATCCAACAGCGCGGCCGTCATCCGCTCCCTCACGCAGGAATCGCTCGTCGCGCACGTGAGCGGACTCGATCGCATCGCGCCATCCCTCCTCGCCGTCCCCATCCCGGGCGCCGACGGCGTCATGTTCCTCTACAGCGAGAAAGACCTCCGCCACAAACTCGCCATGCTCGGCGTCATCCTCCCCCGCCTCGCCAAGGCGATAAAGTCAGTCAAGGATTACGAGAGCGTCCAGCGCACTGCGTTGACGGACGCCCTCACCGGACTGTATAACCGCATGTGCCTCAACGTCGCCCTGCAGCAGGAGCTCGAGCGCGCACGCGAACTCCGGCGCCCCACATCCGTCCTGATATTCGACGTCGACAATTTCAAGCAGTACAACGACACCAAAGGCCACCTCGACGGCGATCACGTGCTGCAGCAGGTCGCGCACGTCGCCCGCGAGCACTGCGCGCCGCAGGACATCGCCTGCCGTTTCGGCGGCGAGGAATTCGTGCTCATCCTCCCCGAATGCTCCCCCGATTCAGGCAAGGCGCGCGCCGAATCGCTGCGCGAAGAGGTCCAGCGGCAGTGCCCGCTCACCATCAGCATCGGCCTCGTCACATGCCTCAACTCATCCGCCGACCCCCAGACCATGCTCAAAGAAGCAGACCGCGCGCTCTACAAGGCCAAGGCGAGCGGCAAGAACTGCACAGTGCCATTCCTCATCATCGATAAATCCCTCAAGACCGTTGATGTGGACGCCGATGCGCTCATCAGGAAATGACCCGCGCAATTCTTAAATAGGGATGAGCCATTGAGCAGGCAATGGCATATTTCCGCGAGAATCTCAGCAACGCACTGGAAGCGCTGAAATCGACATTCCGCCTCATCAAGAAGCACCCTGTGCTCATCGTGCCGCCGACATTGCTCGTCCTCTTCTACGCGGCGCTGTTTTTCGTTCTCATTTACTCTTTTGCTATCGTCGGAGATCAAAATCCCGAAACTTATCGGCAGGTCGGTGCAGTGCTCGCCTTCCTCGTTCTCATCTTCGGCATAACCTTTGTTGGATTGATGAACACCTTCTTCGCCGCCGTCCACGCATGGATGGTCTCGCGCGCGATCAAAGGCCAGAAACCGACCCTGTTCGACGGCTTCCGCCGCGCCCTCTTCAACATCTTTGACATCATCCTCTACTCGATCATGGCATTCCTGATTCGCATCCTCGCCGGCAGTATGCGTGTTCGAGTCCGCGGCATCATGGGAGCCATCATCTCGATGATCTTGCGCCCCATGGCATGGCTCGTCGAGAAAAGCTGGGAATACGCGAGCTTCATCATCATCCCCGACATGATCATCAGTGAACGCCACATCTTCCAGTCGTTCAAGGAGGTGCCCAAGATACTCTCCCGCGCCCCCGCGTATCTCATCGGCGGTTTCGGGTTCGACTTCATCATGGCACGGCTGTGGTTCGTTGTGTTCATCCTGTCCTTCGCGTTGAGCGCCGTGACGCTTCTCCTCTTCGGCAATGACACGGGATTCGCCGTCGGCGGCCTGTCCTTCCTCCTGCTGGCGCTCCTCCTGAGTATAGCGCACATCACGGTCAAGTCCACATACTTCACCGTGCTCTACATGGAATTGCAGGGCTCGAAGAAGACCGGATTCTTCAGCGCCATCAAGGAGATCAAGAAGAGCGTCTCGAAACCTCTCTCAAAATGGAAGTCGATGTGATTACTTTCCGCTAACGATCTCGACCACATCGCGGCTCTTGAGCATCCATTCCTTGCCGCGCGTCATGCGTGAGCGCACGTCGATCGCGCGGATGAATTTCTTGCCCAGATCCGTGTGGATCCTGAACGCGAAATCGAGCGCTGTGCTGCCTTCGGGCAGGAGGAAACAGTCGGGAAGGATGCGGCCCTGCGAGTCGCCGAGCTTGCCGATACCGCCGGGGAAGATCGCGATGTACTTGAGCAGATCAAAGATGGCCACGTCCAAAATAGACTGCACGCCGCTTGAGCCATAGACATCAAGCATGTTCTTCTGGATGAAATCCAACGCCTTCTCCTGCGCAGGGCTGAGCGCCTTGAGCTTCTCGAACGTCTTGTTGCCAGGGACGTATTTGATGAGCCCAGCTTTCGCAGCCTGCCGCAACGACAGCTCCGATTCAGCGCTGCACGGCATGATCGTCAGATGCGGGAACTCCTTGCGGATGCGTTCAAGGTTCGCCTTCGCAGACGGCAAATCCATCTTGTTCGCCGCGATGATCATGGGTTTTGTGCGTTTGCGGAACTCGACAGCCATCCTGTGCAGATCCTCTTCGGTCCACTTGACGGGGTTCGCGGGATCGATGCTGAGTTGCTTGAACACCGCTTCGACCATAGATTCCTTCACGCCGAGCCCTGAGAGCTGTTCGGCGAGCGCGGGAGCCACAGGCTTCTTCTCCATCTGGAGGACCTTGGCGAACTTGTCCCAACCCTTGCGGATGATGCCGAGATACCACATATCTATCTCGAACTCGAGGAACTTGATGTCGAATGCGGGATCGTACGCGCCCGGATCGACCGGCTCGCCCTTCTCATTCGTGGAGCCTGCCATGTCGACGACATGGATGAGGACATCCGCGGGGCGCAGGTCATCGAGGAACTTGTTGCCCATGCCCTTGCCCTCATGCGCGCCGGGCACGAGACCCGCCACGTCGATGATGTCGACAGGCACGAAACGGGTGCCGTCATGGCAGGCGCCGACGCGCGGGTTGCACTGCACGCCGAGCTCGCGGTCCACGCACTGCACGCGCACGAACCCGACACCCTTATTGGGGTCGATGGTCGCGAACGGGTAGTTGGCGATGAGGATGTCCGCGAGCGTGACGCTCTTGAAGAACGTGGACTTGCCAACATTCGCCTTGCCGACGACGCCGATGATCATGCCACCCGCCACTGACGGAGCATATAAAAAGGTTGCCCGCCTCCGGCAAAGACAATGAGCCCAGCACTATCGGATCGGTTCGTCGGCAGCCTCATCGGCCTCGCGACAGGCGATGCCCTCGGCGGTCCCGCAGAAGAAGTGCCGGGCCACCTCTCTCCCTGTCCCAAACCTGTCACCGAGATGATCGGCGGCGGATGGCTCAACCTCCTCCCCGGCCAGATAACGGACGACACTGAGATGGCGCTGTGCATCGCTCGCAGCCTTGCGGAGAAAGAGGCATTCGATCCCGCGGACATATCATCCCGCTTCGTCGCATGGTTCTACGATTCGCCCATCGGCGCCGGGGGCGTCACGCGCGCCGCAATGAAACGCCTGCGCAGCGGCGTGCAATGGCACGACGCGAGCGACAACAAGAAAGGCCGCGAGCGCGCCTCCAACGGCTCAGTCATGCGCTGTGCGCCCGTTGCCCTCTATGACTACGCATCGCTTGCGACCCTCAAGCGCGACACGCACACCCAGGGCATCATCACGCACCGCCATCCTGACTGCATCGGCTCCTGCACGTTCCTCAACACGCTCATCGCGGCGACACTGCACGGCTACCGCCCGCCGCGGGCGTTCAGCGCCGCTCTGATGTCGATCCGCGACCATCCCGATCTCGCCCAGCACTACCAGAAGATTCCTTCATTGACCGCATGGGGCATCAGCGGCGGCGTGCGCGACACCATCGACAGCGCGGTCAACTGCTACCTCACCACCAGCACATTCGAGGATGCCGTCGTCAAAGCGGTCAACGCGGGCGGCGATGCCGACACGCGCGGTGCGATTGTCGGCGCGATCGCCGGTGCGCGCTACGGGATTGCTGCGATTCCTTGGCGCTGGCAGGAGGCTCTGGTCGACCGGCACAACAAGCCCATCGCCAACGAGCTTGAGGCCCTCGCGCTGAAACTCTACAGCCTCTCCAACCCGTCGAAATGATTATATACCCTCAGACGGGAATGTGCGTTCTGAGGTGATTCAAGAATGATGGATGTGAGTGTCAATTATGCCGCTGTCGCGGCAGCCGCGTTCGCGGGCCTCGCCTTGGGCATGTTCTGGTACGGACCGGTCTTCGGCAAGACCTGGATGCGCCTGATGAAGATGACCGCCAAAGACATGAAGAAGATGCGCCTGACCGCAGGACAAGCGATGGCGGGTGGCGCAGTCTCCATGCTGGTCACATCGTACGCCCTCGCGCTGCTCGTCGGCTATGCGGGCGTCGCGTCGTTCGGGAGCGCCGCGCTCCTCGCCGGCGTGCTCTGGCTCGGCGTCGGCTTCCCCATCATCTTCGGAGGCTTTCTGTGGGAGAACCGCTCGCTCGCGCTCACCGCGTTCAACGCAGCCCACAAGCTCGTTGAGCTCCTCCTGATGGTCAGCATCCTGGCAGCCTGGATGTAACGCCGCAGTTCTTCTTTTTTTTTATTTCTCCGCCGCAGGACTTAAATACAACCTCCTTGTCGCAAGGCGCCATGCTGACAGCAGACATGCACCTGCACACCAATGCCGATCCGCAGGACACGTGGATCAAGCACTCGGGCGAGCAGCTCCTCGACCATCTCTCCCTGCACGGCTACCGCGTCGCGAGCATCACCTGCCACGACCACAACGCATACACGCCGGAGCTCGCTGCGTACGCGCGCAGGCTCGGCATGGTCCTCATCCCCGGCTGCGAGCGCACCATCGAAGGCAAGCATGTCCTCCTCTACAATTTCAGCACGAGCGAGCTCAACCACATCCGCACATTCGACGATCTGCGCGCGCTCAAGCGCGAGCGGCACTGCGTCGTCGCGCCGCATCCCTACTTTCCCATCGGGAAGAGCGTCGGGCCGCTGCTCGAGAAGTACCGCGACGTATTCGATGCCATCGAGCACCACTCATTCTACATGAACGGGTTCGATTTCAACGCGCTCGCCATCAAGAAAGCGCGCGCCCTCAACCTGCCCATGATGGGCAATTCGGACACGCACTCGCTCGGCCATGTCTGGGGCCAGAACTACTCACTCATCGACGCCAAGCCCAAGGTCGAAGCCGTCCTGCGGGCCATCAAGCGGGGCGCAGTGCGCGTGCGCACCAAACCCATGGGCTTCGAGCGCTTCCTGCGCCACGGCCTCTCCATCGTCTCAGGCAGCTCCCTCGTCGCAGAAAAGCTTTTAAAGCCGCTTCCCTGAGTTTTAGACCTGCATGGCGGCACCTGTCCTGAGGCATCGGCTCACAGAGTACGGCAAGAGCCGCATCCCCATCACCAAGTTCTCGGTCGACTACAAGGACATCTTCAGCGCGGAATACCTCTACATGCTCCTGCGCGAGTGGCTCATCGAGAACGGGTGGGCCACGCGCGAAGAGAAGGACTTCCCCGAAGTGTTCTACTCCCACCGCGAGATGCCGAACGTCGGCAAAGAGGAGTGGATCCGCTGGCGCCTCCTCAAGAAGCCCGACGCACTGCCCTTCTGGCGGTTCGAGCTCGACATCGACATCCACCTCATCGGCGTCAAGGAGACCGAATTCGTCCACAAGGGCAAGAAACTCAAGGCCGACAAAGGCCAGGTCGACATCCAGGTCGTCTACAACTTCCACATGGATCCCGACAAACTGCTCCAGAGCAATGCGCTCCTTCGCATCCCCTTCATGAAAGACTACTTCATGAACAAGCTCTACAAGAAACGCATGGACGAGCTCAAAGGGCAGATCGCAGCCGAAGCCATGCGCTTCCAGGACGCCATCAAGACGTACCTGCGCATGGACACGTACCTGGGCGAGAAGGAATTCGACGAGTTCTGGCAGAAACGCCCGCCCGAGTGATCAGGAACCCTGCACCACGGGGAGCGACGAGTGTTTCTTGGAAGCAGACAGCATGCCGCACGCCGCGCTGATATCCTGCCCTCGCGGCGCGCGGATGAACGTCTTGAGCCCCGCCGAGCGCAACGCATCCTTGAACGCGAGCGCCTGCGAAGGGCGCGGCGCCCTGAACTGGGCACCCGGCACAGGATTGTACGGGATGAGGTTCACCAGCGCGTGCACGCCCCCGAGCAACTTTGCAAGGCGCGCCGCATCCTCCATCCCGTCGTTGACGCCCGAGAGCAGGAGGTACTCGAACATGATCGGCCTGCGCTTGGAGTGCGGCACCCGCTGGCATGCCTCCATCACTTCCGCGATCGGATAGCGCTGGTTGATCGGCATCAGGCGCGTGCGCAACTGGTCAGTCGTCGCGTGCAATGAGATCGCCAGATTGCACTTGGATTCCCGGCCGAACTGCGCGATGCGCTGCGGGATGCCTGCCGTCGAGACAGTGATGTCCCTCGCGGCGAAGCTCTGACCCTGCCTGTCAGTGAGGATGCCGATGGCATCCATGACATTGCGGTAGTTGAGGAACGGCTCGCCCATGCCCATGAACACGATGCCGTCGCACGACTCGCCCGGATGGTCGCGCAGCATGGTGTACACCTGCGCCACGATCTCGGACGGCAGGAGATTCCTGCCGGGCCCCATCGCGCCCGTCGCGCAGAACGAGCAGCCGAGCGCGCATCCCGCCTGCGACGAGATGCACACGGTCGTGCCGGTCTTCTGCGGGATCCACACAGACTCCACCTTCGCCTTGTCCTCGAACGCGAACAGGTACTTCTCCGCGCCGTCCGCCGCCTTGCTGTGGGCTGCGAAGCGCGGCAGCACGATGCCTGCCTTCGCCTCAAGGAGCTCGCGCTGCCGCACCGACATGGTGGGTATGGCGGCGAACGTGGTGCAGAGCCTGCGGTGCAGCGCGAAGAACACGCTGGATGCGTGCGCGCCACTCAACCCGAGCGACGGGAGCGCCTTGGCGAGATCCTGCCTGGTGAGCGAGAGCGCGTCCAGCATGCGCAGGGGTTGTGCGGTGGGTATATATGGATTACGCAGCGCGGCCTTCAAGAAAGTTTTATAAACGCGCCCGCCCCCGTCGGAAGCATGGCCTACAAGCCCCCCTCGTCCGTCGGCCCCATCGTGGTCAAGCACAAAGGCGAGTTCAATCTCGATGGGCTCGTGAAGGCCATCCGCGGCTTCATCCTCGCAGAATACTTCCAATTCTACGAACCCAAGCACAAGTACAAGCCGGACGAGCGCGAGATAGAGATCTATGGCGATCGCAAGGTCGGCGAGTATCTCAAATACCGCATCGACGTCTACATCAAGGCCATGGACCTCGTCCAGAAAGATGTCATCAAGGAAGGGAAGGCCATCACGGTGTATGACGGCAGGCTGATTGTGGAGCTCAAGGGCGAGATGACTCTCGACCCCTCAAAAGGATTCCAGGGCACCTGGATGAGCTACATCCAAGACGTGTGGTACCGCTACATCATGCGCACCACGATCGAGGATAAATGGATGGGCTTCCTTGAAGGCACGCTCGCGCAACTGCACGGGCTTGTCCGCAAGCAGCTCGAATGGGAGGCGACCTGATCATGACCGAACGCGAGACAGTTGCTGGCAAGACGACACTCACCTACGAAGGCATCTTCAACATCCGCGACATGTTCAACCTCGTCTCGGATTTCTGCAAGACCCACGGATACGCGTTTATCGAACGCAAGCACGTCGAGAGCACGACCCCCAACGGCAAGCACATCACGCTGGAATTGATGCTGCCGCGAAAGCTCAACGACTACGCCAAATCAGTCATCATGCTCCGCGCCGAAGCCGCCAACCTGCAGGAGAAATCTGTCGAGCGCGACCGTGCCCGGAAGAAATTCCACACAGGCAAGCTCACCATGACCTTCGAAGGCATACTCGAGACGGACTACGAGAAGCGCATGGCGGCAAAGCCCGAGATGATACTCCTGCGCAAGATCTTTGAGCGCTTCGCGTTCACGTCGTTCCTCACCAAATCGAAGAACCAGCTCGCCGCCGACGTGGAATTCCTCAAGGGGCAGCTCAAAGCGTTCCTGAACCTCGAGAAGTACTCCTAAGAGGTGTACAGGGTCTGCTCGTCCGTGCCGTCGATGCCTATCTGCGGCACCTTGAAATGGATGACCTTCTCGATGCCCAGCGGCGTGTGGTCGTTGTTGACCATCAGGATGCGCATGGTGCGGTCGCCAGCCTCCATCCCGCGGATGGTCTTGGAGAAGTCCTCCATCTCGATGTACTCGCCCTCTTCCATGTAATCGAAGATGACATGGAAGTGCCCCTCGCGCGGCCTGTTGTCCTTGCTCTGGTTGAGCTTGCTCATCTTGCCGATCGAGAAGTTGACCGCCTTGAGGCTCAATGACAAAATCGGCCCCTTGAGCGTCATGTTCTCCTTCGGATACCAGACAGAGAAGCTCGTTCCCGGCAGCGCGGTCACGATCAGAGAGGGGTCGATGTCCGGCACTGGCGGGACCTCTTCAACGACTGGCTCCTCGGCGATAACCTCTCCGGGAACCTCCACGAGGATATCCTCTGCAGGTTCTGCCGGGACATCCTCAGCAGGAACCTCGGCAGCAGGCTCTTGCGCAGGGAGCGTTTGCGGCTCACCCACAGCATTCGCAGGCCACGGATTGACCGCATTACCTGTCGCGCCGCCGCACCCCGCAACAATCAGCAGGAGTGCGACAAGGATGGCTGTTCTCATGTCTCTCCCGCACAATCGCGCCCTATAAAAATCTTACTCGGAACTCCAGCATAAAATTAATAAACGTGGTGTCGCGTGCGTAGTGACGAAATGGCCCGCCTGCCGATCATCGCCGCATTGATGCTCGCCCTTCTCGCCACCTCTGTCACCGCTATCAGTCTCACCATCGATACCCCTTCAAGCAACGCGGTCTCCGGCTCGACACTCCGCCTCTACGCCATCGCCAGCGAATCCGCGAATATCACTGTCGGCGTCTACAGCGGTTCCACACTCGTGTACAACAGCACAGTCACGAGTTCATTCATCGATGTCTCTCCCAGCATATCCGAAGGAGTATATACTGTCGTCTTCAACGCCACCAGCACGGTCGACGCATCGACAGCGACGGCCACGAGCTCCAATGTCATCATCGACACCACCGATCCTGTCGTGAGCGTCGCGGCACCTTCATCCGGCGCAAAGAAAGTCATCTCGGGCTCAGGAGCCATCATCATCAACTACACCTACACCGAAGCCAACCCCCTCAACGCGACTCTCGAGATCATCAACAGCACCTCGTCCACAGTCGCCTCCACATTCATCAACACAGGTTTCACCGCAGGCACATCGACAAAGAGCGACGCCATCGCATTCCCCTCCAGCTTCGGCCAGGGCGCATACACCGTCCGCGTGACGCTCCGCGACAAGGCAGGCCGCTCCAGCGTCGCCACTGCCGCAGAGGTCATCATCTTCGACACTACTGCGCCGTCCATGACGATATCGGGACCCACGAGCTCCAGCAAGGATTACGTGCGCGGCTCGTCTGATATCACTGTTCTCTTCAGATACACGGAATCCAACGCGCACAACATCACGCTCCGCATCCTGCACGACAACGGCACGCTCGTCGCCACCTCTGCGTATACCCTCGCCGGCGGCACTGACGTCTCAGACTCCCGCCGCATCACCATCCCCTCCAGCATCCCTGACGGGCTCTACGACATCAACGTCACCCTCTACGACCAGGCGAGCCAGAAGGCCAGCATGCTCCTGGACAACGTCGTCGTTGTCGACAACACGCCCCCGAACATCACATCATTCACGCTCTCCGCGACAACAGTCGTGGTCGGCGAGACGATCGCAGCGACCTGCCAGGCGACGGACAACTCTGACGCATGGGGCGGCTCGGTGAACACGTCCGTCCAGAACATCGACACGTCCCTCCCCAAGACCGGCACCGCGCTATGCTCTGCGATGGACCTCGCAGGCAACGATGCATGGGCGACCATGAAGTACACCGTCCTCGCCGCCGGCGCCAACGCGACCAATACCACCGCGAACGCGAGCGCCAACGAGACGAACAGCACGGCCAATGAATCCAATGCGACAAACTCGACAAGCAATGTGACTGGCGATGCCGCTGACAATTCATCGACAGCGAACGCGACCAACACCTCGACAGCAGTCATCGCGCCGCTCCCTGAACCCGCTCCCGCGACCAACGCCACGACGGCGCCCCAGCCCGCGGCGTCCGCACCGGATCCCGTCGTCGCAGAACCTGAGAGCAACTCGGGCATGTCTGCACTGCTCTACGGCACGATCGGCATCGTCGTCCTCGGCATAGTCTTCGGCATCATGTATGCCATCGGCCGTGGCGGCGGGCCGCCGGGCGCCAAACCAGATGCCCCTCCCGCGCAGTATCAAGGCCCCGCCGATTACGTCCCCTCGGGCCAGAAAGTCAAGCTCTCCGAGCTCGTCAAGAAAGCGAAAGATTCTCCGCCTAAGAACGATGACTCCTCACACACGGCACACCAGTAGCCTCATGATAGCGCTGCTCATCCTCTTCCTAGCAGGATGCTCCGCATCTCCGGCGCCAGCCGCCACCCAGGTGCAGGAGACGCCTCCGGCAGTCATCGCTCCCGCGCCGTCTGATGCGCAGACCTCCCTCGAGACGCCCATTTCCTCCGGGCAGGTGAAGGAGTTCACGATCCGCGCCTACCAATTTGGCTACGAACCGCAGCTCATCGAAGTCGAACAGGGCGACACCGTCCGCATCAGCGCCTACAGCAGCGACGTCCCGCACGGCCTGCGCATCCGCGACTACAACATCAACCTCCAGCTCACCGGCAGCACGCCGGTGACTGCAGAATTCATCGCCGATAAACCCGGCACGTTCAGCTGGTCCTGCAGCATCCCCTGCGGGCACAGCCACCGCAACATGAACGGCACCCTGGTGGTGCGCTGATGCTCCGCCTGCGCGGACTCATCGGCAATCATGACCTCGGCCTCCTCTTGCTCCGTCTCGGCGCGGGCATCGTCTTCATCGTCTTCGGCATCGACAAATTCCTCGACCCGATCGGCTGGGCCTCATGGGCGCCGCCATGGTTCTGGTCGCTCATGCCTCTCGCTGAAACGCCTCTCATGTACATCGTCGGCGTCACAGAGACGCTCCTGGGCGCGCTCATGCTCATCGGCCTCTGGACGCGGCTTGCCGCAGCGCTCACGGCAGCGCACCTCGCGAGCATCATCATCCTCATAGGGATGAACGAGATCGCGGTGCGAGATATAGGCCTGCTCTTCCTCGCGCTCGGCATCGCAGTGCTCGGCGCAGGCGCGTGGAGCCTCGACGCGAAGAACTCTTGATCTTACCAGCCTGCGATGATCGCGCCGCCGGCGAGGAAGCTCACCAGCATGCAGGCCATGTTGACCAGGGTGGTCTTCCACGGCACGTCATCGACGTATTTCGCGGCGACTTTCATCGGGGCGATGAATCCCAGCCACATCCCAAAACCTATCAGCATTCCGTCCACCCAATTCGCAGCTTCAGCGAATGCCAACACATACGCGAGCGCGCAGTAGAACAGGAGCGTGCCGACCAGGCCGACGGCGAACACTGTCGGCGTCATCTTCGTCTTCTTCCTGCTCACGCCGACAGGTATCTTCTTGAAGATGACGCCGTGCAAGAGCGTGCCGAGGAGCATGTGGACTGCGGTGGCGGCAAGGACGGCGATGATGCTGATGGTGACGGTTTGCATTCTCCACTCATTTGACTGCCTATGATTTAAAAGTTGCGAAAAAAAGCCTCCGGAGGGAATTGCACCCTCGACATTCGGTTTACAAAACCGACGCAATAGCTACTATGCTACGGAGGCAGTGGGAATGTCCACCCGCGCGCCATTTTTAAAGCTGTCGGCGCCCGACGGCATAAACCTTATATAGCCAGTAACGGTCGGGAAGCGCATGACGCAGGATATCCACGACGCCTACGCCACCCTCCGCAAGAAGTACTCTTCCTTGCCCGCGTTCGAGAAGATGGACGCAGAATTCGAGATCAGCGCCATCGAGCCCGGCACGTTCCCCCTGCGCCAGATACGCAAGCAGGTCGCCGACCGCGTCGACTGGATCCTCCAGCTCTTCGACGGCATCCTCCAGCCAGATACGAATTCGTTCTCCGAGATGTACGAGTACAGCAGCTTCAGCGAGCAGGAGCGCGAGACGATCCTCGCGCTCTACAAACGCGCCATGATACTCTACCGCGGCCTGATGGAATGCGAGCTCGCCCTCGATGACGACGCGGACGCGAAAGCGCTCGCGGAAGCCGCCGCCGAATGGCCGAAACTCCGCAAGGACACCCTGCCCATCATCAAGGCTCTCACGGCCTCCTGGAGCCAGATCAAGGAGACCAAAGAGATGCTGCAATACCTCGGGTGAGACCGCATGCACTTGAACCTCATCATCATGGGCCCGCAAGGCGCAGGCAAAGGCACGATGGCGAAGATGATCGCCGATCGCTACAACATCCCCCACATCTCCACCGGAGACCTCTTCCGCAAGTACAAGGACGACGGCACCGCGCTCGGGCTCAAAGCATACTCCTACTGGGGCAAAGGCAAGCTCGTGCCAGACGATCTGACGATCGCCATGCTCCGCGACCGCCTCGCGCAGCCCGACTGCCAGAACGGCTACATCCTTGACGGATTCCCCCGCACGCTCCCGCAGGCGCAGGAGCTCGACCTCGCCATCCTCCAAGGCGACCTGCGCGAGATCACCGCCCTCATCGCGCTCGACGCATCGCCCACCGCCACCGCCAAGCAGTACGCCGAGCTCAAGAAAGTCATCGTCGACCGCCTCGCCGGACGCCTCATCTGCCCCGTCTGCCAGGCAACGTACCACATCAAGAACCTCCCGCCGAAGAAAGACAGCCTCTGCGACCATGACGGCACGCGCCTCATCAAGCGCGAGGACGACACCCCCGAGAAGATCGCAAAACGCCTCCAGGCATACGAGGACCAGACACGCCCTCTGCTCGAGTACTATATCCACAGCCACGGCCAGGACTTCGTCCACTTCGTCGACCCCGCGCGAAAGCCCACCGTCATCTTCAAGGATATCAGCACCATCCTGGACAATCTCTGATCATGCGACGTGAGATCGGCGGCCCGGCGCATTACACCGCCAACAGAAAGCCAGACTGGCTCCGCATCCGCCCTCCGGTCGGCGACTTCTCCACCATCAAGAACGCCCTGCGCAAGCGCAACCTCCACACGGTCTGCGAGGAATGCCACTGCCCCAACATGGCGGAGTGCTGGGCCCACGAAGGCACCGCCACGTTCCTTCTCATGGGGGATGTGTGCACGCGCGGGTGCAAGTTCTGCCACATCAAGACAGGCAACCCGAGAGGCGCGCTCGACCCGCACGAACCCGAGAACCTCGCCGGCGCGATCGCCGAGATGAAGCTCGACTACGCAGTGCTCACGAGCGTCACGCGCGACGATCTCCCGGACGGCGGAGCGGCGCATTTCGCCCAGTGCATCAGGGCCATCAAGCGCGAGCACCCCTCCTGCCTCGTCGAAGCGCTCACGCCCGACTTCCGCGGCGATGAAAACGCGATCAAGGCAGTCATAGACTCGGGCCTCGACGTGTTCGCCCATAACCTCGAGACAGTCGAGCGGCTGCAGCGGCCCGTGCGCGATCCGCGCGCCAACTACGCGCAATCGCTCGCAGTCCTGCGCGCAGCGAAAACACTCAACCCCCGCATCGTCACCAAATCCTCCCTCATGCTCGGCCTCGGCGAGACGCAACAGGAAGTCCTGCAGGCATTCCGCGACCTGCGCGCCGCCGGCGTCGACATCATCACGCTCGGCCAGTACCAGCGCCCGAGCAACTGGCACCTCGAAGTCAAGGAATGGGTGACGCCAGAGACATTCGACAGGTACAAGCAGCACGCGCTCGATGCGGGCTTCCTCTACTGCGCAGCCGGTCCGCTCGTGCGCAGCTCGTACCGCGCCGGCGAACTTTTTATAAAGCACGTCCTGAAGATCGACCCGTCGGAGCGCGTGAAAGCGCAAAGCAAGACCTCGTTGCCGATCATCCAATGAACTGCACACTCATCACGCCCGGACAGATGGAATACGGCGCTGCGCTGCAGCTGCAAGAGCGCCTTGTCAAGGAACGGCGCGCCGAGACGCGCCCCGATGCGTTCCTCCTCCTTGAGCACGCGCCGGTCATCACGCTCGGCCAGACCGCGACAGAGCGCATGCTCCTCGTCCCGCCAAAAGACCTCGAAGAGCGCGGCATCTCCCTCTTCCGCATCGGCCGCGGCGGCAAGATCACCTACCACGGCCCCGGCCAGCTCGTCGGCTACCCTATCCTCGATCTCGGCGCCCGCCGCGCCGTCATCGGCAGCACCGGCATGGACTACGTCACAAAGCTCGAGCAGGTCATGCTCGAGGCCGCAGCAGCATTCGGTGTCCGCGCGTTCCGCCGCACAGACCTCGACCCTGAGACCAACAAGAGATACGTAGGGGTGTGGGCGGACGTCGGCGGCGTCACCCACAAACTCGGCGCTGTCGGCGCGCAGATCACCTCCGGCAACGGCAAGTACATCACCATGCACGGCTTCGCCCTCAACGTGCAGCGCGCATGCCTCGACGGCTTCGCGTTCATCGATCCCTGCGGCTATCCTTCCCTGCCCATCGTGTCACTCGAGCAGTTGGTGGGCAAGCCACTGCGCATGGATGAGGTGCAGGACACCCTCGCTTCCTGCTTCGCAGGCGTCTTCGGCTACACCCTCTCGCCCGAGCGAAACTAATATAAACGCAACAGGCTCGCAAACGAGCATGCCTGAAACGACCGTCGCGCGGTTCGAAATCAAGCATCTGCAGATTCTGGATCCGGAAGGACACATCGATCCCTCGCTGGACCCGAAGCTGCCAGATGCCCTCCTGCTCAAGATGTACCGCACCATGCTGCATGCGCGCATGTTCGACGACAAGGCAGTCAAGCTCCAGCGGCAGGGCAGGACCGGCACATACGGCCCCACCAAAGGCCAGGAAGCGTCCCAGGTCGGATCCGCGCTCGCGGCGACAGAAGACGACTGGTTCGTGCCGAGCTATCGCGAAGCGGTCGTCTTTTTCGCCCGCGGCATCCCCTCCCGCCACATCAATCTGTACTGGATGGGCAATGAGGAGGCGATGCGTATCGATGCCGCGCACAAGATGCTCCCCTTCAGCGTCCCCGTCGGCTCGCAGGCGCTTCACGCCGCAGGCATCGCAATGGCCCTCCGGATCCAGAAGAAGAAAGGATGCGCGCTCGGCTATTTCGGCGACGGCGCGACAAGCGAAGGCGAGATCTATGAAGCACTGAACTTCGCAGGCGCGTTCCATGCCCCCTGCGTGTTCATCAACCAGAACAACGGGTGGGCCATCAGCGTCCCCCGCGAGCGCCAATGCTCATGCCAGACGCTCGCGCAGAAAGCGATCGGCGCCGGTTTCGAAGGCATCCAGGTCGACGGCAACGACGTGATCGCCGTGTACGTCGCCACCAAACGCGCTCTCGACAAGGCACGCGCGGGCAAAGGCCCTACCTACATCGAGTGCCTCACGTACCGCATGGGCATGCACACCACCGCCGACGACCCGACCCGTTACCAAGACGCGAACGTCCTCGCAGAATGGGCCAGGAAGGACCCGATCGACCGCATGCGCAAATACCTCGCGGCACGCAAGCTCTGGGACGAGAAGAAAGAAGATGCGCTGCGCGCAGAGCTCGAGAAAGCGATAGAAGCGGAGGTCGCGATCGCCGAATCGACACCCGCGCCGCAGCCAGACGACATGTTCCAGTACCTCTACGCAGACATGCCGCCGAGGCTCCGCGAACAGCTTGACTATCTCAAGAGATTCTACCCGCACAATGAGGGCAAGAAATAATGGCGCCCATCACGATCATCGAAGCCATCAACCGCACGCTCCACAGCGCCATGGCGAAGGACCCGTCCGTCGTCGTCCTCGGCGAGGATGTGGGAGTCAATGGAGGAGTGTTCCGCGCCACCGACGGACTGCAGAAGAAATTCGGCGCCGACCGCGTCATGGACACGCCGCTGGCAGAGGCAGGCATCGTCGGCACCAGCGTCGGCATGGCTGTCGCGGGCCTCAAACCTATCGCGGAGATACAGTTCAACGGTTTCCTCTACCCCGCGCTCAACCAGATCATCAACCATGCCGCCCGCATCCGCAACAGGACGCGTGGCGTGTTTCACTGCCCGCTGGTCATCCGCGTGCCCTGGAGCGGCGGCTTCCGCGCGCTCGAGCATCACGGCGACAGCATGGAGGCTCTCCTCGCCCACACTCCCGGCCTGAAAATCGTGTTCCCCAGCTCGCCGCACGACGCCAAAGGCCTCCTGCTCGCAGCCATCGCAGACCCCGACCCCGTCCTGTTCCTCGAGCCCATCCGGCTCTACCGCGCCATCAAGCAGGACGTCCCGGACACCGACTACCTCGTGCCGATCGGCAAGGCGAAAGTGCTGCGCGAAGGCACGGACTGCACCATCGTCACATACGGCACCATGGTGCAGCCCGCAATGGAAGCCGCCGACGCCGCCGCGCAGAAAGGAGTGTCTGTCGAAGTCATCGACCTGCGCACCATCTCGCCATGGGACGAGGAGGCGGTCATCGCATCAGCGAAGAAGACCGGCCGCGTCATCGTGCTCCACGAAGGCCATCGGCAGTGCGGCATGGGCGCGGAGATCGCCGCCACGCTCAACGAGAACTGCTGCTACGACCTCGCAGGACCAATCGTGCGTCTCACGGGCTTCGACGTCCCCATGCCCCTGTTCAAGAGCGAAGATCTCTATATCCCTGACAAGGCGCGCGTGATCGCGGCGATCGACCAGGTGATGGGGTACTGAACCATGGCATACGAATTCAAATTCCCTGACGTCGGCGAAGGCATCCACGAGGGCGAACTCATCAAGTGGAAAGTCAAGGAAGGCGAGACTGTCAAGGCAGACCAGCCCCTGTGCGACATCGAGACGGACAAGGCCCTCGTCGAGATACCCTCCCCCAAGGCGGGGAAGATACTCACGCTCCACTTCAAGGAAGGCGACACGGTCCCCGTCGGGCAGGTCCTCGTCACGATCGACGACGGATCCGGCAGCGCCGCACCCTCGCCGAAACCTGCCGCAGCGCCTGCCAAGAAAGGCTCCACGTCCATCGTCGGTGAAGTCGTCGAAGGCGAAGGCGAAGGCTTCCTCAAGCCCCAGCACACCGTGCAGAAATCATCGGCCGCGGCAGTCCGTGCCCAGCCCGCGGCGCGCAAGCTCGCCAAAGACCTCGCCATCGATATCGGCACGGTCAAAGGCACGGGGCAGGACGGACTGATCACCGCAG
Source organism: uncultured Methanosarcinales archaeon (assembly GCA_964445485.1). Classification (GTDB taxonomy): domain Archaea; phylum Nanobdellota; class Nanobdellia; order Woesearchaeales; family ARS49; genus CAYUPS01. Next base: position 40,767 of record CAYUPS010000004.1, read on the forward strand.
CAGACGTTGCGCTCTCTGCCAAAGGAGGCACCGCTCCCGCGCAGCACTCTCCCGCTCAGGCGAAAGCGGCTCCGCGTGTGACCTTCGAAGGCGG
>CAYUPS010000004.1:40960-67234 GCA_964445485.1 uncultured Methanosarcinales archaeon
CGCAGCACTCTCCCGCTCAGGCGAAAGCGGCTCCGCGTGTGACCTTCGAAGGCGGCGGCCGCGTCCTGCGCATCCCCCTCAAAGGCCTGCGCAAGAAGACCGCAGAAGTCATGGCAGCGTCCTGGGCGAAGATTCCGCACGTGACGCACGCCGACGAAGCAGACGTGACAGACCTGTGGGCGTTGCGCGCCAAAGAGAAGGACCACGCAGACGCGAAGGGCATCAAGCTCACCTTCCTGCCCTTCATCATGAAAGCGGCCCTGCGCGCCATCAAGTCATTCCCGTACTTCAACAGCACGCTCGATGAAGCCGCCGGTGAGATCGTCGTCAAGCAGTACTACAACATCGGCTTCGCAGTCCAGACTGCCGACGGCCTGATGGTCGCCAACGTCAAGGACGCAGACAAGAGAACGATCATGGACCTCGCCAAGGAGATCGGGACTCTCGCGGACAAAGCGCGCGAGCGCACCATCGACATCGAGAACGTGCGGGGCAGTACGTTCACCATCACCAACATCGGCTCGGTCGGCGGCAAGTTCGCCACACCCATCATCAACTACCCCGAGGCAGCCATCCTGGGGGTGGGCAAGATCTACGACGCAGTCGTCGCAATCGACGGCAAGCCCGCCGTGCGCAAGATGATGCCGGTCTTCCTCTCATTCGACCACCGCGTGCAGGATGGCGTCGCAGCGGCGCAGTTCGTCAACACAGTCATCGAAGGACTGCAGGACCCTGAAGGGCTCCTGCTCGGAGAATGATCATGGACAGCCTCGAGTGGCTCGTGACAGACAACGCACCGATCGAGCCGTGCCATGTCGGCAAGCTCGTCATGATCTCCATCGACACGGCCAAAGCGGGCATCAAGACCGATCCGCCCGTCCCGAACCTGCTCGTCTACGGCAGGCTCATCGAGGTCCGGGCAGGCATGATACGCATCAGCAGGCATGCCACGCTCGCCGACGATCCCGTCAGCGACATCCCCTACGGCGCCATAAAGAAGTACTGCTGGGCAAAAGACGCGTCGCCCTGATCACGTCTTCCCCTCGGTGCCGGGAACCCTCTTCTCTCCGAACAGTTCGCGGACAAACACTGTCGCATAGCAGCTCTTTGGCAAGAAGAACGTCAGCTGCACCTTCTTCGCGCCTGTCGCCTCATCCTGCTCGAGGGGCCCTATCTGCAGGTCCTGCGCCTCCTCGAACAGCCTGCGCTCGCCGCCCTCGGCGCTCAGCTCAGGCAGGCCGCGCACGATGAAATCCCTCAGTGAGAGCGATTCCTGCGCGAGGATGCGCTGCATCACCTCATCCACCTGCTGCGTCCCGAAACCGGGGATGGGCAGAGTCTCAGGAGGCGCGGGCCGCTGCGACCATTCCGCCGCCGCGCGGTTCCACAGGAGCGCCTGGTATGCGTGGACGAACATCAGGAGCAGCTTCTTGGGCAGCGTGCGCAGCGCGCCGATGTAATCCCCCACATGCGAGGCGAGATATGATTTCACCGGATCGCTCCACTCTCCCTCCTCCTGTATGAGGTACGCGCAGGCAGCGTCGAATTTGCGCCGCACGATCGCCGCGCCGATGAGGGGGTTGCGCTCGGAAAAACGCTGTTCGCCGAAATAATTGGTGAAGCGGGCCCGCGGCTCCGGCGCCGCCCGTATACCGCGCACGATCAGCGCGAACATGTTGCCTTTGAGCATGCCGAGCGATACGGGACGGTCGCCCTGCCCGACGCTCCGTATTTGCAGGCCGGTGAGCTGGAGCGAATCCAGACGCTCCGCGGGTATGCCTTCGACAGAGCACAGCTGCGCAGTCACCGCCCGCTTGTCCTTCGTCCCCGCATACCCGAGCCGCTTGAGCGGCACGTGCAGTGCCTGCGCGATGACGGACAATGCGCGCAATGTCGTGAAATTGCGCTTGGTCAGCTCGAAATACGTGAACGCTCCCCCGTCCTTGAACTCCATGTCTGGAATCTCGCGCACGACGAAATCCTCGGGGAACTTCTTCAGAACTATCATCAGGCGCAGTCAGGCGATGCGCTTTTTAATCGTTTCGGATTAGCTGCAGCTGAGGCATTTCCGGTATACTGCCGTGTTGCCGGGCCCGACGGTGAGCATGAACTCGAGCGCCTTCCTGGCCCCGTCGATAACATGCTGCGGCAGCCTGATTTCGTAGGTCTCGCTCTCGAGCGCCTGCTTGACCTTGCCGATGCGATTCATATTCATGTAGTTGCACTCGAAGCCTATCGTGACGAACTTCTTGTGGGGCACGAGCTTCTCCATCTGGAATGTCATGTTCTTCTCTGTCGCGAGGATGAAGCCGGGCGCGGGATCGTCCGCCGCGTCCTTGACCATCTGGGACGTGCCGCTGGTGTAGTCCGCAAGTTCGATGACTTCAGGATTGCACTCGGGATGGCAGATGACTCTGTAGCCGGGATATCTCGCTTTTGCCTCGAGCACGTGGACCGCGCGGATGAGCCTGTGCGGCTCGCAATACCCGTCCCAGAGGATGAGCTCCTTCTTGCTGCCCCGTTTTCTCAATTCCTTCTGCAGCCACTCGCCCATGTTGCGGTCTGGCGCGAAGATGACCTTCTCCTGGGGCATGGCCTCCATAATTTCGATGGCGTTCGCGCTGGTGCACACCGCATCCGCGACCGCTTTGACGTCCGCGTACGTGTTGATGTACACGACGCAGCCGGCGTCCGGGTGCCGCAGGCGCAGGTCGAGCAGCGATGCCGCGTCGATGCTCTGCGCCAGCGTGCAGCCGGCACGGGGTGTGGGGATGATGACTTTCTTGGCCGGATTGAGTATCTTGGCCGTCTCCGCCATGAACAGCACGCCGTTGAAGACGATCAGGCGCTGCGTCGCCTCGGCGGCCTTCTTGCTGAGCCAGTATGAGTCTCCGGTGATGTCCGCGATGCGGTGGATCTCAGGCAATTGATAGTTGTGCACGAGCATCAGCGCGTCCTTGTCCTTCTTGAGACGCTGTATGTCTCGGACGATCGCGTCCTGCTCCGCATTCTCTCCGAGCTGCAGGAGCGTGTCCATCGTGTCACCTCCCCAGAGACGCTTCCCGGACGATGCGCTCTGCCCCGATGGCATCCAGGATGTCGATTGCCGCCGGCGGGACGAAGTGCCTCCAGGGCGCGCCGCCGGCCATCGCCTGCCTGATGGCGGTCGCGGAGACTTCCGGCGTGCGCTGTCCGCGCATGACTGCGCATCCGGCCTGCTCCAGCAGGTCAGCGACGTATGCGTTGTCGCCGGCGTAGACCGTGTCGAATTCGCCCACGACCTGTTTGGTGTACGCGGCCCAGCGGACGCTGTCATGGATGTCCGGCAATGCCTTGATGATGATCGGTTCGCCCGCGAGCGCCGCCTTGATCATGGCCTTCCGCTCCTCGAAGGTGAACGGGTTGTCCTTTGTCCGGGAGTATTGCGCGCTGCCGATGGCGATCTTGATGCAGTCATGCTCGCGCAATGCGCTGCGTATGAGATCGATGTGGCCGTTGTGCACTGGCTGGAACCGCCCGATGATCAGTCCTGTCGTCATATTCCCCTCCACGCGTTCACGATGGGCATCTTGCGTCCGATGCCGAACGCGCGCGGCGTGATCTTGATGCCGATCGGCGCCTGTTTTCGCTTGTACTCGTTGCGTCGGATGAGCTCCCTGCAGCGCCCGATGTCCTCCGCCTTGTACCCTTCGGCGAGAAGCGCTTGGTCCGATGCGTAATCCTCCACGATGCGGTTGACGAGCGGTGAGATGACTGGGTAGTCGAAGGGGTCGTACTGGCCTTCGGCGAGCTCGGCGGAGGGGATCTTGTCGATGCTGCTGCGGGGGATGATCTCTTTCTCGCGGTTGATCCAGCGGGCGAGCGAGTATACCTCGGTCTTGCCGAGGTCTGCGATGACGGCGAGGCCGCCGCACATGTCGCCGTAGAGCGTGCAGTAGCCGAGCGCCATCTCTGTCTTGTTGCCTGTGCTGAGCACGAGCGCGCCTTGGTCGTTGGCGATCTCCATGAGTATCTTGCCGCGCTCGCGCGCCTGCAGGTTCTCGACTGTCACCTTGCTCTGGTACTCGCCGAACGCCGCGGTGAATCTCGTTTTGGCGAGGTCGATGCTCGCCTGTATCGGGATGGTGTGGAAGCGGATCCCGAGGTTCTTGGCGAGCGTGGCCGCGTCGTCCTTGGAGTGCTGGCTGGAGACGCGTGAGGGCATCGAGACGCCGATGACATTTGCGGGGCCGACGGCGGCCGCCGCGATGACTGCGACGAGGGCGCTGTCGATGCCGCCTGAGAGGCCGATGACTGCTTTCCGGAGGCCTTGCTTGCGGTAGTAGTCCCGCACGCCGAGGACGATGCCGTTGAACATCTCTTCTTCGCGCGTGACTTTTTTTGGAGCGATGCCCTTCGCGCCGAGGTCGACGATGATCAGCTCCTCTTCGAACTGCCTGCCTTCTGCGATGAGCCTGCCTTTGCCGTCGACAGCGAGGGAGTGGCCGTCGAAGACGAGTTCGTCCTGCCCGCCGACCTGGTTGCAGTACATGAGGGGCAGGCCTGTCTCGCGCGCGTGGCGTTCGGCAAGCGTTCTGCGTATGGCGCCTTTGCCGAGGTGGAAGGGGGATGCGGAGATGTTGATGAGGATCTCTGCGCCCTGCGCGGCGAGGTCTTTGGCGGGTTTGATGTCATAGTCATCGTCCCATATGTCTTCGCAGATGGTGATGCCTATCTTCGTGCCGTTGATGGTGAAGACGCTGCGCGTGCCTGCGGGGGTGAAGTACCTGTGCTCGTCGAAGACGTCGTAGGTGGGGAGGAGGGTCTTGTGCTGGATGCCCACGATCTTGCCGTGCTGGAGGAGCGCTGCGCTGTTGTGGAGGCCGTGCAGGTGCTTCCCATCGGCGGGCTCGACGAATCCTGCGATGATCGCCATGCTGCCGCTCGCCTCTGCGAGGGTGCGGATGGCGCGTCTGTTCGCTTCGATGAAGGCCCTATCGTAGAGGAGGTCGTTTGGGGGATAGCCGGTGACGCTCATCTCGGGGAACAGCAGGAGGTCTGCGCCGAGCGCTTTGGCTTTCTCGGTGTACTCGAGCATCTTCGCTGTGTTGCCGCCGATGTCGCCGACGCAGGTGTTGATCTGTGCGAGCGCGATTTTCATGGGGTCACTCTCCGCCGTCGCTGTTCACGGCACCTTACTTAGTGTAATTATTACACTTATTTAAACCTTTCGGAGCCAAGAACGCAGTAAATCCTCTCAGCGGCGCTTCGCGCCCCTCAAGGCGCCCAGCGGCACCAAGAGCGACAGCAAGCCATACGTCACGAGAGCGCCATACAGAATCGGCGTGATGAAGCCAGCATCCAGCATCAGCTGCGCCAGCACCAGCGTGAACACCAGTGTCGGCGAGAGCAGCAACGCCATCGTCACCGCATTGTCCCACGCCTCTTTGTGATGGATCTTCCGATGCACTGCCGAGAGCATCACGCGCAGCAGCGTCACAATCACGAAGGCTCCAGCGCCAAGGCCCGCAGCCCCGAAACTGAACGCCTCCCCCGGCAGCGTCAGGCCCACATTGAAGAAGAAAAACGGACCGAACAGGCGGGTGAACTGCCCGACAGTATTGAGCAACCCCTCCTTCTCCTTGTTGAACTCGGCACGCAAGCCCTCCTGCTCCTCCAAGAGAGGGATGCCGCCTATCTCGAGACGCCGCGCTCGCTCGATCGACCACATCAGGATCACTCCCACGAAGAACGAACCGAACATGTAATGCACGCCGATCGTCTCCGTCAGATAGCCTGCGAGCAGCGCGAGCAAGAACACCGCCGGGAACTCAGCACCCTTGGTGTGCACGAATACGAGGCTGTGCAGCAGCCTGAATATCAGCGGGGTGAACGTGATCGCGCCGATGAGCGCGGCAAGACCGACATAGAACGTCCGCAGATCATGCAGATTCAGCAGCACGAACACCGCGAGGAGACCGCTGACCTCCAGCGTGATCGTCGTGAGCTTCACCCACTTGGCGTCCTCCTGCTGCAGGCCGTAGGACGCGATGCCGTGCAGGATGATGCTCGCAGACGGGATGACCAGCGCAGTCGCGAGCAGCGTCGAGACTGTCGCGGACGCTCCGAGGAAAGAGAACAGGGCGTACCCGATGCCCGCGGTCAGGCATATGACGAGCAACAGGCTCTCGAGGGTCTCGCGCCAACTCGCGCGAAACGCGCGCAATTCCACATCCAGGCCTGCGTGCAGGAAGATCGAGATGATGCCGACGGTCGAGAGGATGATGATGGTCTCGGTCTGCCCGATGATGCCGAACCCGATCGGCCCCGCCACGACGCCCATCGAGATCACGGTGAGCGCCTGCGGCAGCTTCGTGAACCGCTCGACAAACGGCGGGAGAAGCAGCAGCGCGGCGAGCAAACCGATGAACTGGCCCACATGTTCGGCGGTCATCCCTCCCGCGCATCGCGGCTTCCTTTTAAATCCTCCTCAGCGTGTGCGTATGCTTTAAAAACGCCCTCCGCCTCGCCTACAAACCCAATGCACCCGTAGCGCAGCCTGGATAGCGCGTCTGCCTCCTAAGCAGAAGGTCGGGAGTTCAAATCTCCCCGGGTGCGTCACATGACCACGCTCTCAGTCATCATACCCACCCTCAACGAGGCCAACCACCTGCCCCGCCTCCTCCTCTCGCTCCGACGGCAAAGAGGCATCGACTTCGAGGTCATCATCGCAGACGGCGGCAGCACCGACGGCACCGCCGCAGTCGCCCAACAATGCGCCGGAAAACTCCCCCTGCGCGTCCTCAAGCTCCCCCGAGGCACCGCCCGCCAGCGCAACATGGCCTCCAAGCAGGCCGCAGCCCCCCTCCTCCTCTTCCTCGACGCGGACATGCACATCGAACGCCCCGATTTCCTCTACGCCATCGCCGCCGAGCTCACCACCCCCAACGTCGCAGGCGTCACCGCCGACATGCACGTCCTCCCCAGCATGCAGACACGCGCCGACCGGGCATTCGCCGCATCCATCAACATGGCGATACGCGCCGGCAACGCCCTCCAGATCGGCGGGTGGATGCGCGGCGGCTGCTTCGCCTGCCGCAAATCCGACCTCGACGCCGTCGGCGGCTTCTCCACCAAGTTCTCCTGCGGCGAAGACAACGAATGCGCATCCCGCCTCTCCCGCCGAGGCCGCATCCGCGTCCTGCGCCACCACACCATCCACGAGCATCCCCGGCGCTATCGCGAATGGGGCTACACGCGCGTCCTCATCGACTGGATCAAGAACGGCGCGTGGTGGGCGCTCTTCGGCAAATCCCACTCGCGCACCTGGGAGCGCGTCGGATGAGCAGGCTCTACAAGATACTGACGCCGCAGGGATTCATCCACAGCACCGAACCAGGCCTCTACGCAGGATACAAACCCCGCCGCTATTTCGGACTGCTCGAGTGCAAGACGGGCATGCTCATGCACAAGGAGAATCGCGTCTTCTTCCATTCGCTCGAGGACGCCATCCTCTGCGACTACCGCCCCTGCCAGAAGTGCAAACCGATGCGCTGGGACGATTTCGAAGATCTGCGCGAAAAGCTGGGTCTCGGCGCCTGGAACGGACCCGTGCCTCAGCGTCCCTACTGACGCTTGGTGCACAGGTAGTGCAGCCAGACGATCTCCTCACCTGTCGTCCTGCTCGGGTGCCGCACAGATTCCCTGCGCTCCCACGAGAATTCCGCGGAGAGCATCTCTTCGAGCTCCGGCGGCTGGTACTTGACGGTGTAGCGATGATAGCCCTTCTTGTTGTGCACTATCTCTTCCCAGACCGCGCCATCGCCCTGCTTGACGCCGACAAAGAGCTTGCCGCCGGGCATGAGGATGCGGCGCACTTCGGCCAGCGCAATCGGCGCCCGCTCTTTCGGCAGGTGCAGCAGGCTCGCGTACATCCACGCGCCATGCACACTGCTGTCGAAGAAGCATCCGAGATCGTCGATCGAGCGCTGCACCACGCTCAGTTTCTTGCCCGCGCAGCGGATGCACATCTGCTCCGAGAGGTCGACGCACGTGACGCCATACCCCTGCGATTGCATGCGCAATGCGTCCACGCCGGGGCCTGAGCCGAGATCGACGACTCGCTTGCCCGGCAGCGCCGCGAGGAACTCATCCATGAGAGGGTTGAGGAATCGCTTGCGGAACTCCGCGTTCGCGGTCTGCCGCTCGTACAATCCTGCGAGGCTGTCGTATGTCCGGATGGTCTCGTCTTTCGCCATCTCACGCGAGCCTCTTGAGCAGCGCCATGACCTTCTCGCCCGGCGCTTTGCCGCGCAACTCCGCCATCGCTTTGCCCATCAGCACGCCGAGCGGCGCGCCCTTGTTCGCGGCCACGACTGCCTTGACCCGCTTCTCCAGCTCATCGTCAGACATCGTCTGGTACTTGCCGAGGACATCCCGCACGGGCCTGTTCTCGGAGAGGATGGCGAGGACTGATTCCTTGGCTATGCGGCCGTCATCCAGCGCGCCGAAGAGACTCTCGAAATCCTCCTCTGCGGGGCTGATCTCGATGTTCTTCTCGCGCCGGATGGTGCGCTCCGCGGTCATGAGTATCTCCGCGAGATACGCCGCTTTGACACTCCTGTACCTGCCGACGAACATCTCGAAGAGGTCGGCGCGCTCGCTGCGAGCGGTCAATTCCGCCAAGTCCTTCCCAAGACCCATCGCCTCGAACCGCTTGGCCTTCTGCTCGATGCGCTCGGGGAGAGGGATCCCGTCGAGCTCTTTCTTCGATATGACGATCGGGAACAGGTCTGTCTCGGGATACATGCGCTCAGCGCCTGGCATGGGGCGCAAATAGCTCGTCGTGCAGTCAGGATTCGCCCGTCTGACTTCAGCAGGGACGCCAGTGAGCGTCTCGTTTGCCCGCGCGAGTATCGCGCCCATCGCCTTCTCGCAGCGCTCCTTGCTGTCCGCGACGAGGACGAATCCGTCCTGTTCTGCGCACCCGAGCGCGCGTCGCACAGCGGCGACCTCATGGTCGGTCACGCCGTATTTCGGCAGCTCGTCCGAATGGAAGAGCCCCCCGACGCCCGCGATGACCTTCGCGCGGTCAGAGAGCTCGGTGCCAAGGCGTTTTCCCGGCTGGACTTCCCTGCCGAGCAGGCCCGCGAAGCCCTGCAGGCGGACGCCGAGCACGGCACCGCCTGATCTGATTGCTCCCGCGATGACCTTCGAGCCGGAGAGCTTGAGCGTGCCACTCAGGTCCCTCGGCTCTGCGTCCACCGACTTGACCTTGCGGGATCTGAGCGCATTCCTGATCGCGAGGAGATGATGCTGGCGGTACGCTTCGGTCTGCACGAGGAGCGGCAGCGACTTGAGGTCCTGCGCGCCCTTGATCTCGACGCGCGTGCCTCCCTTGATCGACACGTTGACATCCTGGCGGATGGTGCCGAGACCGCGCTTGACCCCTCCCGTGCTGCGCAGGAGCAGGCCCAGCGTCTCTGCCACGTCCTTGGCCTCCTGCGGCGTGGCGATGTCGGGCGTCGTGCCCATCTCGATGAGCGGGATCCCGAGGCGGTCGAGCGCGTATGTCACGCCGTCACGGTCTTCTTTGATGTTGCGCGCGGAGTCCTCCTCCAGCACGATGGTGGGGATGCCGATGCTCTTGCCGCCGACCACGACCTGGCCTGCCATCGCGATGAGCGCCGTCCGCTGGAAGCCGGACGTATTCGAGCCGTCCACGACAGTCTTGCGCATGATCTGGATGCGGTCCACGACGCTCGCCTCGAGCATCTTGGCCACCTGCAGGACGGTGCGCAGGGCGGAGGGGCTCATGGGCATCGGCGGCATCTCGTCCAGTTCGACGAGGCAGGTGCTGTCAGGCCAGCCGCCGTACGAGAATGCGCGCCGCCGCTCGCTCTCCTGCTTGGCCGCGATGTCGATGCCGCCGCCTTCGCCGGCGACAGCCCGCAGCTTGCGCCTGATGGTGAATGAGGGGGAGTCCTCGCGCATCTCCGCAGGGCATGCGCAGAAGAGCTTGCGTCCCTCGAGCTGCTGGTGTATCTCGATGCCGCAGCGGAGGCCGAGCGCGCTCAGGTCAGGGACTGCATGGTCAGCCATGGTGTCGTTCTTCTCGTGTGTCTATTCTTAAATCTGCGGTTCAGCCCAGCTGCGGCGCGATGAGGAGGCGCATCGCGAGGAGGGCGAGCAGCTCGAATGCCAGGACGCCCAGCAGCGTGAGCGCGAGCCCGACGCCGGATGCGCGGAGCAGGTCCGCGCGGTATCGTTCCCTCTTCCAGGAGACGACTGTCGGCAGGAGCATGAACCCGATGAAGACGAGCGGCGCGATGGCCCACGGGCTCTGCCCCGCGGGTGCCGGTTCGATGAAGCTGAATCGCTCCTGCGCGAGTTTCGTCGTCTCGAGCGCGAGCCACCGCATGATGGGAGGCAATGCCGCGACGATGGACGCTGCCGCGGCGAAGCCTGCGTGGGCGCTGGCGTCCCTGCGCTGCAGCCATGCCAGCGCTCCGAAGACGACTGCCGCGAGAGGGCCGTAGATGTAGCTCTGCTGGAGCGCGCCGAGCGCGACGTCCATGATGGGCGCGAAGAGATAGATGATGTCGCTGCCGTAGACGATGTTCGCGACAGTGAGGGCCGCGATCACCTGCGTGAGTGTGAGGAGCGCTTCGCGCGCTGCGGGATGCCGTAGCAGATCACGCATTGTTCTCCAAGCGCTCGCTGATCTCGCCGCGGTAGTTCTTGGCGTAGAGCGAGCGGACCTCTTTCTTGGGATTGTTAGAGAGCAGCCAGGCAAGCTTGATGAACGCCGTCTCTGGAGGAGTGTCTGTGAGGTTCCCGATGATGCCTGCGTCCATCTGCTTGCGGCCGGATGAATACACATTCATGTTGACGGGGCCGAAGATGGTCTGCGTCGTCATGACGACCACGGTGTCCTTGGCGATCGTCTTGATCGCCGCGAGTATCTTCGCGTTCTCTTTCGTCACCGCATCGACCTCGTCGACAGGCATGTTGCCGAGGCCGGTCCCTTCGATGATGAGGCCGTCCCATCCTTTGTAGCTCAGGATCTCCTTGGCGTACATGTTCGGGTGCGTCTTGAGCATCGCGACCTTGCAGTCTTCATCGAACCGGGACGTTGTGAGCTTCTTCTTCGGGTCGGGCCTGCGGTAGTCCGTTCGGAGCAGGTCGACTTTGCGCGCGGCGAAATCCACGCGCGCCCACGCGCCCGCATTGACTGCCTTGAAGGCGTCGCGGCGCGAGCTGTGCATCTTGCGGCACTTGACGCCGGGCAGTATGACGCAGGTGGTGTCCTCGGTGGTCTCGTGCATGCACACGCCGACGTCGGCGAAGTTCTTGTGCGCGGCGCAGAAGAGCGCCGCCGAGAGGACGTTGAGCGCTGCATCGGTGCTGCCGCGATCGGACGATCGCTGGCTGCCGACCAGGATGACTGGTATGGGGAGGTTCTCGAGGGCGAAGCTGAGCGCGGCCGCGCTGTAGTGGAGCGTGTCCGTTCCGTGCGTGACGATGATGCCGTCCGCGCCGGATTTTATTTCCTTCTCGATCTCCTTGATGAGGATGTTGTAGTGGCCAAAGCGCATGTCCTCGCTGAACATGTTGCTCACGAGACGCGATGAGATGTTCGCGATGCCCCTGAGCTCGGGAAACATGCTCTGCAGCTCTTCGGGGGAGAAGCGCGCGATGACGCCGCCTGTCTTGTAGTCGACTTTGCTCGCGATGGTGCCGCCCGTGTGCAGGATGCTGATCTTGGGCAATCCCGCTTTTGGCGCTGATTTCTGCGGCGCGGCTTTCTTCTCCTTGTGCGCGTCCGTGACCTGTACTTGCTTGATGCGCGATTTGGCAACGCCGATATTGTAGCCGTTCGGGAGCTTGATGGTGCAGAAGTCGCCTTCGTCGGGCATGAGGATGCCTTCGAGGGGTTCGCCATCGCGCAGGATGAGCCTGATCGCATCGCCGGGCTTGCCGTTCATGTCGTCGGCAGAAGGGGGACCCTCTTATAAAGGTTGCGAGGGTGTTTTATCGCCCAAAGCCGCCTTTCCGTCCCGTGTTGCGCGGCGCATGCTTGCGCATGATGCGGGAGAAGATGCCTCGCTGCATGCGCTTCTTGGGAGACATGCCCGCGCCCAGGCCCCAGCTCCGGTCGCGCCGCTCCGAGGCGTCGGATGCTGCCGTCGCGGGCTTCTGCCACTTGCTCGGTTTGGCGGATGCGTCCGTGTGGCAGTCCGGGCAGAGCGCGCGCATGGTCGAGAACGTGCCCTGCTGGAAGGGCTTGCCTGTCTGGACGCACTCGACATGGAATTTGTTGCCCAAGCGTGTCTTGCAGGCGGCGCATTTCCATTTCTGCTTCGCAGCGACTCTCTTCTTCTCTTCGTCGCTGACGATATCCTTCTTCCGGAACGGCCAAATCCTGTCGAACATACGCAGTATTGCCGGCAAGGAACTATAAAAATCTGCCGCCCCTATTGCGTGTCATCGCAGCGGATGATGTGCCAGCCGAACTGCGTCTTGGTCGGCTTGGAGTACTCTCCTTTCTTGAGAGCGAACGCGGCGTCCTCGAATTCCTTGACCATCATGCCGCGGCCGAACCAGCCGAGGTTGCCTCCTTTCTTCTTCGAGGGGCAGAGCGAGTGCTTCATCGCGGCGTCCTCGAACGCCACGGCACCGCGCTTGATGTCAAAGAGCAGCGCCGCCGCCTCAGTCTCGGTCTTCACAAGGATATGGCTCGCATTGACTTTCTTTGGCATGAGGGTCCTCCCACGTCGGCTTGACGGGCGATGTCAGGTAGCGTTCGATGTAGCTGTGCGCGTCATCCCATGTCTGCATGCGCGCCAGCTCCGCGATCGAGATGGGCGCCTTGGCAATAAAAAGCTGCCCTGCCGCGCTGTATCCTGCCTGATGGTCGATGCCCTGCGGCCTGGCTCTGCGTATGTAGCTCTCGATAAGGTCCCTGTCGCGTCTGCCGGCGTGCTCGTATCCTGCGTACCGCGCGACAAGCTCCACGAGATTGCTGAGCCGGTTGTGCGCGTGCACATCTCCTGCGGCGTCGGTATCGGCCAGGAGGTTGTACGGCTCGGGGTTGGCGGCGAAATGCAGGTGATGCCCGACCTCTTCGGCGATGACGACCTTCTCGCGCATGCCGAACGGGTGCTTGAGATGATCCATGTTGAAGTAGATGCAGCTCTCCGTCCAGAGCGCGAGAGAGCTGTCGAGGCGGGCGTGCCGGGGCGGACGCGCGGGGTCTTTCGTGTGGAGACGATAGCGAATGCGCCGTGCCTGATCGATGCCGAAGTCTTCCAGCATCTCGCGCCAGGCGCGCACGAGCTCCTTGGTGAACGCCTTGCGCACGATCCTCTTGCGCTTCTCATCCATGCTGGCGCGCCCTCGCGATACGCTCGAAATCATCAGGCGGCATCTGGATGTACCCGCGGCACCGCCGCCGGACTTCCTGCCAGGACTGGATGTCGACGAAATCCTGCAAGCGCAACGGCGTGATCGCCCGGATGAGGCGCGCGGCCACGTCATAGCCGATGCGGTGCTCATCGTCCAGCTCGGAGAAGTCAGTCGGCATCAGGTGGCGCGGATTGTACCCTTTGTGCGCCGCGAAGATGCAGCCTCCCCAGAACCCCACCAGCTCCTCGATGTTGCGCGCCTCGAGCCACTTCGCAGGGTCGACATGCTTCATGCTCTCGCCGCTGAGCGGCATCATGCCGAGGTTGCCGTGATGGTGGAGATGGTGCGCCGCCTCCTCTCCGACAGTGTGGCACGCGTCGTATGTCCGTGTGCGGCAGCAATGCTCGAGGTTGAAGTACGCCTTGTTGTTCGAGTACATCGCGATGGCGTCGCCAAGATTATCGATGTTCAATGATTTCAAGTCCCTCTTGGTGAAACAGACGACTTCGAGCGGAGGGGCGTAGCGCGTCAAGAACTCGGGGGACAGCGCCTCGAGCGCCTCCTGCGTGAGGTCGGCGAACTCTTTGGTGAGCCTGCGCTTCTCGTTCCGGGGCAGTGCTGCCACGGGAGCGTTCTCTGCCGCAGGATTATATAAAACTTCAGACCTAAAACTCGGCACGGATGCCCGTGTGCGGATAGTGCAGCGCTTCCGCCTCTTTCCACGTCCTGCAGCGGGCGAGCTTCCTGATCGGCACGGGCATGCCTGTTTCGAAGAGGGCGCGCGCGACTTCGTAGCCCCATCTGTGCGACGGATCCTCATTGGTGAGAAGGGCTGTCGCGAGATGGTCGCGCAGGATGTCCTCCTTGCATTTCGTGCGCACCCAGACCGCGCTCGCAAGGCCGCCGAGGAGCTCGCAGAGGTTCAGCGCGGCGGCGTGCGCCTTCGTGCCGATCCTGATGCGGTGCGCCGGCACGCTCTGCTGCGCGACCATGTGCAGGTAATGCCCCGCTTCTTCCCCGACGGTGCGGTACTTGTAGAATAAGGGATGCATGGGCGCCGCGTCGCGCCACTTCGCTGCCTGCGCATCTATGTCCGTGCGGTTGTAGAAGATGCAGTCTCCCGTCGACGCGCCAATCAAGTCGCGCATGTTCTTGTTGCTGTTGTACAAGTTAGACCCTTCGCTGAAGATCGTGATGGTCGGCAGCGGAACGGTCCGTGGCAGGCCGAATGTCGGCGCGAGACCGCGCACAGCCTCGATGGTCAAGCGATCGAGCGAGGAATCTTCCTGCGTCGGCATATCCCGCTCTCTGCGGAGGACGGCATAAGAAGGTTGCGGCACATTCTAATAATCGGGGAAGCGCTGCAGCGGCTTGCCGCTCTCGGAGAGCGTGAAATCCGGCAGGATATCCACATAGCGCCCGTAGACCCTCTTCGCCGCCTTCCAGTCATCGCAGCGCGCGAGCCGCCCCAGGATGGACGCGTCCGCGTTGCTCATGAAGATGCGCTGGGCGATGTTGTACCCCCAGTAGTGGTCGTTGTCCTTGGGCGTGATCTCCTTGGCGAGCGTGCGAAGCGACCGTGTCGCGCCGTAGTCCCGGACGAAATACACTGACGCGAGGCTGCCGACGAGCTCCATGAGATTCATCAGCGAGAGGGCTTCTTCGGTTTCCTGGTCTTTCTTGCGGTTGATGCGCGTGCGGACCTCCCTGTTGGTGACATCCTGGAGGTAGTGCCCTACTTCTTCGCCGATGAGGAGCATGCAGTCCCGGCGGCCTCGGTTGGCGATCTCTTCGAGATTGATGAACACGGAAGCCGGGCGGTCGAAACATCCGAAGTCTTCCAGGTCCATGCCGTGCCTCTTGGCCGCGCCCTCCGTGTAGGGCACGAGCTTCGGCAGTTTGGTGTTCTTCAGGTCGAAATGCGGCTCGAGCGCCCGCGTCGCCACGCAGATGAGCCCTTCGAGAGAATTGCGGATGACTTTGTTGCGGGACCAGGTATGCTTGTGCGCCGGGACGTGTGACGCCATCTGCTCGAGTGTGGCATCCCTGATTTAAAAGAGTGGCGGTCAGCCGAAATATACTGGCTTCTCCGCCTGCATCTGCTTGCCGGCGGCAGAGCGGAACTTGCCCTGCAGGTCCTCATAGGCCTGCTCGATGTCCTTGGTGATGGACGGGCGGATCGTCTCGAGCGCCTTGCGGAAGTGCTTCTCCTTGACAGCCTTGGCTTCCAGGTTCTCGCGCAGGGCAAGCATGGCAGCCTCGCGGCACACTCCCTCGATGTCGGCGCCTGCGTAGCCGTCGGTGTCATTCGCGAGCTCGGTCAGTTCGACGTCCTTGTCGAGCGGCATGGTGCCCGAGTGCACCTTGAAGATGGCCTTGCGCGTCTCGAGGTCGGGCGCGGGGCAGAGGATGATGCGGTCGAAGCGGCCGGGGCGCAGGAGTGCGGGGTCGACCATGTCGGGGCGGTTGGTCGCGCCGACGATGACGATGTCCTGCATGCCTTCGATGCCGTCCATCTCGGTGAGCAGCTGGTTGACGACGCGCTCGTTCACGTGCGTCTCGCTCGAGGCAGAGCGCCTCGGCACGAGCGAGTCAATCTCGTCGAAGAAGATGATGGTGGGCGCGGTCTGGCGGGCCTTCTTGAACACCTCGCGCACTGCCTTTTCGCTCTCGCCGACCCACTTGCTCAGCAGTTCCGGCCCTTTGACAGAGATGAAGTTGGCTTCGCTCTGGTTCGCGACGGCCTTGGCGAGCAGGGTCTTGCCCGTGCCGGGCGCGCCGTACAGCAAGATGCCGCGCGGCGGCCGCACGCCGAGGCGCTTGAAGACTTCAGGGTGCTTGAGCGGCCACTCGACCGCCTCCTTGAGCTGCTGCTTGACATCCTCGAGCCCGCCGACGTCGTTCCACGTCACGGTGGGTACGTCGACGAGCACTTCGCGCAATGCGGATGGACGCACGACCTTGAGCGCGTCCTTGAAATCCTCGCGCGTGACCTGTATCCTCTCGAGCACTTCCTGCGGGATGGCCTCGTCCGTGTCGTATTTGAGGTCGGGCAGGAGGCGGCGCAGCACGATCATGGCAGCTTCCTTGGCGAGCGACGCGATGTCGGCGCCGACGAAGCCGTGCGTGACCTTCGCCAATTCCTCCAGGTCGACGTCCTTGGCGAGGGGCATGTTGCGAGTGTGGATCTTGCAGATGTTGAGGCGTCCTTCCTTGTTGGGCACGCCGATCTCGAGCTCGCGGTCGAAGCGGCCGGGCCGGCGCAGGGCGGGATCGAGGATGTTCGGGACATTCGTCGCCGCGATGACGACGACACGGCCCCTGTTCTTGAGGCCGTCCATGAGGGTGAGCAATTGCGCGACGACGCGCCGCTCGACCTCGCCGCGCGTCTCCTCGCGCTTGGACGCGATGGCGTCGATCTCGTCGATGAACACGATGGACGGCGCGTTCTTCTCAGCCTCCTCGAATTTCTTGCGGAGGTTCTGCTCGGACTCGCCGTAGTACTTGCTCATGATCTCGGGGCCGTTGATCGAGATGAAGTGGGCGTTCGTCTCGTTGGCGACCGCCTTGGCGAGCAGGGTCTTGCCTGTGCCCGGCGGGCCCTGGAGCAGGACTCCTTTGGGTGGTTCGACGCCGAGGCGCTCGAAGATCTCGGGATGCTTGAGCGGCAGCTCGACCATCTCCCGCACCTTGCGTATCTCTTCCGAGAGGCCGCCGATGTCCTCGTACGTGACTTCGGGCACGGCCTCTTCCTTGATCTCGACCGCTTCGGGATTGATCGTGACCTCGGTCTGCTCGGTGATGATGACTGGTTTCTTGGCGGGCGAGACGTCGGCGACGATGAATTTGATGTCGCCGAAACCGAAGCCCAGCTGCTCCTCGATGAGGTTGGAGAAGACCTCGTCGAACATGGGCGAGCCGCTCATGGCGGTCCGCCTGCGCCTCGTGCCGCCGAGAGAGATGATGTCGCCTTTGACGATGGCGCGGCCGAGGAGGTTGTGCTTGAAGAGGGCGGGCGATGCGCGCACGACGATGCCTTCGCGCGCGGGCGCGATGGTGACTTTCTTGGCCTGCTCGACCTGGATCTTGCGCACGAGCACCATCTCGCCGATGGAGGTCTTGCAGTTCTTGCGGATCAGGCCGTCCATGCGGATGATGCTCTGGCCGATGTCTCCCGGATAGGCTCGGTCTGCGAGCGCGACTGTCTTGCGCTGGCCTTCGAGCTCCACGACATCGCCGGGGCGGATGTTGAGGTCGCGCATCTGGGCGGAGTCGATGCGGACGATGCCTTTGTTGACATCATCCTGGATCGCCTCTGCGACCTTGAGCTTCACATCAGCGGTTGCCATGCTATGTCCTCATCATGCTGCGCTGCGCACCCCCGTGCGCTGCGGTTGAGACGCGAAAATGCGCTTATTTCTTTGCCGGCGGCTGGTCAAGCTCGACCTTGGGCAGCGGGACCGGTGGCGGGAGGTTGAGCTCCCTGCTGAGCACCAGCGCCTCGACGTTCGAGCGCGCGAGCACTGCGTTGAGCACAGGGTTCATGACCTCGGGCGGGAGCTTCTTGTCCTTCTTCCAGGACTTGAGCGTCGCTTCGATCTTTTCGTTCGAGTCCACCCAGAGGACCTCGCCTTCGAGCGTGATGTGCGCGAGCTTCGGCTCGTAGCTTGCCTTGAACTCGAACGTGAAGCGGAGGGCCTCCTGCTTCTTGTCGCCGAGCGCGAGCTCCTGCTTCTCCACGTCCTTGAGCGCGGCATTGTTCTTGATGCTGATCTTGCCGCTCACGGTCTGAGCGCGCTCCATGTTGATTTTCGTGAATCCGAGTCCAACGACTGCCATGCATCTATCACCTTCGGCGCGTAAGTAGACGGGTCTTATTTAAAATTTTCCCTAGGGTTTATTTATAAATGGGGGGCGGCGTGCCGGCTGAAGATTTATATACCCCTCCGTCTCCGGAATGCACCATGGACATCGTCGGCTTCGCGTCCATCATCGCCATCTTCAGCTTCGTCCTCTTCGTCGTCCTCCTGCCCCTCGCAGGGTTCGCGTTCTGGGTCTGGATGCTCATCGACTGCGTCCAGCGCCGCTTCAAGGACGACACGGACCGCCTCGTGTGGGTGCTCGTCATAGTCCTCCTGAGCGTCGTCGGCGCCATCATCTACTACTTCGCCATCAAGCGCGGCATGATGCGGGGTGCTGGCAGTGGCAAGCGCTAAGAGCCGGCGGACCGCGCTCATCCTCTCCGTCGCAGGCGGCATCCTCGGCCTCGACAGGTTCTACCTCGGACGCTACTGGACCGGCCTCGCCAAACTGCTCACGCTCGGCGCGCTGATCTGGTGGATCACCGACATCTTCCAGCTCCTCGCAGGCGACCTCAAGCCGATCGACGGCGACTACGCCGATTTCGTCTCGCCGCTCGCGCAGGCGCCCGCGCAGCCCGCGGCGCAGCCGCAGGACAAGAAAAAGCCCGCAGAACCCGCCCCCGCTCCCGCGCCCATAGCCAGAAAGCCGCTGCCGCCGATCGAGCCCAAAGCCATCAACGCCAAGTCGGACACGATCAAGCCCAAGATCATCGAGAAGGAGACGCTCGAGCCGATCGTCGTCGCCAGCGTCGACGAGCGCAAGCAGCACATCGCCATCACCACCAAGCGCAACCACCGCGCACGCAAGACGAAAATCGCGCGAGCGAAACGCAAAGGGCCCAAGGCCCGCCGCGTGCCGAAGAAGCGCATGCCCAAGACGAAGAACGGAAAACGCCATACAGTTGCGCGCAAGCAGAAGCCCAAGAGGAAACGCTGAGCGCTCATGGGCGTCATCGAGACAGTCCTCAACAGCCTCGACACGGTCCCGCAGCTCTTTTTGCGCGACCCGCTCCTCTTCTACGCCGTCGCAGTCATCGGCAGCCTGTTCATCATCTTCAAGAGCGCCGACTACCTCGTCGACAGCGTCTCGAGCTACTCGCGCAAGCTCGGCATGTCCTACAGCCTCACCGGCCTGATCGTCGTCGCCATGGCCGCCTCCACGCCCGAGGTCTTCACCTCTCTTGTGGGTGCGCTCAAGGGCGAGGAAGGCATCGCCTTCGGCACCATCCTGGGCACCAACATGGTGCACCTCGCGCTCGTCGTCGGCTTCCTCGCCGTCCTCGCCGGCAGGATGAAGATAGACTCAGAGCTGCTGGGCAAGAGCAAGCTCTTCCTCTGGTGCATCCTCATGCTCCCCTTCCTCCTGCTCCTCGACGGCACGCTCAGCCGCTTCGACGGCGGCATCCTCCTCCTCGCGTTCTGCCTCTACCTCGTGCGGCTCTGGCGCGCCGAAGGGTCGCTGGGCCGCATCAAGAAAAACGTCAAGATCACGCGCATCTGGCGCGACGGACTCACCTTCTGCCTCGGCCTGATCGCGCTCCTCATCGCCAGCATCCTGCTCGTCTTCGGCGCGAGCGGCCTCGCCCGCGTCTTCCACATCCCGCCCTACTTCATCGCCATCACGGTCATCGCCGTCGGCGCCACGCTGCCTGATTTCGCCGTCGCCTTCCGCGCCGTCCGCAAAGGATACGCAGAGCTCGGCATCGGCGACACGCTCGGCAGCGTCTGCATCGAGCTCCTGCTCTACTTCGGCCTCCTCGGCCTCTTCCACCCCTTCGCCGTGCCGCTCTCCGACATCGGCAACGCGCTGGTCTTCCTGCCGCTGAGCATCACGCTGCTCCTCCTGCTCCTGCGCCGCAAAGAGATGACCGCCGCGCACGGCGTGGCGTTCCTCGGCATCTACGCCGCATTCTTCGCGCTCGAAGCCCTCAAGATCCTCGGCTGAGCCGCATCTTTTTTATAGCGCCGCCGCAGCGCTGCCTCCATGCCGCTCGCCGACGTGCACTGCCATCTCAACCATGACCGCTTCAAGCAGGACCTGCCCGGCGTGTTGGCGCGCGCCGAGGCCGCAGGTGTCAAAGCGGTCATCTGCGCCGGCGTCAACCCTCCCGCGAACCGCGAAGTCCTCGCGCTCGCCAAGAAATACCCTCTCGTGAAGGCCGCGCTCGGCCTCTACCCCGTCGACGTGCTGGGCATGCGGCTCGAGAAGCTCGACGAGATCGGCCTGCCCAAGCAGGACGGACCGCTCGATGAGGACGCCGAGCTCGCGTTCATCGCCAAGAACCGGGATTCGGTCGTCGCGCTCGGCGAAGTCGGCCTCGATTTCAAGCACTTCAAGGAGCCCGAGCACATCAAGCGGCAGAAGGAGGTCTTCGCCAAGGTCATCGCGACCGCCGAGAAGCTCAAGAAACCGCTCGTCATCCACTCGCGCAACGCCGAGGCGGACGTGATCGAGATGCTGCAGAGCTCGGGCGTCAAGAGAGCGGTCCTGCACTCCTTCGGCGGGCGCAAGCACCTGGTGCGCAAGGCGGCCGACCTCGGTTACAGCTTCTCCATCCCTGCCGTCGTCGCCCGGCTATTGCACTTCCAGCAGATCATCGAAGCGGTCAACATCAACCAGCTCCTGACCGAGACGGACGCGCCGTGGCTCTCGCCCGTCGTCGGCCGCTTCTCCGAGCCTGCGGACGTGCGCATCAGCGCAGAGATGATCGCCAAGATCAAGGGCATCACGTTCGAGGAGACGGCGAACGCCACGTTCCTCAACTATCAGCGCCTGTTCTGCTGAAACGTCGCGTGCAGGACGCCGAACGCTGCCTTCTTCGCCCGGTGATTGACATACGAGAATATCGGCTGCGCGCCCTTCGGACGCAGCACCAGCGTCAAGGTATTGTGCTGCGGCGATGCGCCCTCGATCTGGTGTCCGCCGCCGGCGAACTCCAGCGATCCTCCCCAGGACGCATCCCACTCCCGCGCGAAGCAGAAGAGCGCGTCGAGGCATGCGCGCGGCTTGACGCGGTCGTTGAGCAGGATATAGTCGCGGTGCGCGAAGATGCGGTAGTCTGCGTCGTCACTCAGATGCTTCTCTCCCGTGATGAAGCACAGGAGAGCGGCGAACGTCTCGGAACGCACGAATGAGCGGAACTCCTCCAGGATGCCGCTCGCGGCAGGCGCGTGATACGAGTGCAGGTCGGGGCGCCACTGCCGCGTGCGCGTCCCCTTGAGCAGGGCATCGCGCACCGCGTCTGCCTTCTCCTTGACGAGGAAGTTGCCGAGGCGCAGCGTGCCGTCGAAACGGTCGCGCATCTGCGTCAGCACGGCGCTGTTGAGGTACGTGGGATTGACCCATGCGCCCAGGAGTTCGGTGTCAACCATGGAACCACCCCGTCAATGAGAGGCGCGGCTTGTCCGCGAGCACCTCATCGACCTGATGCCAGGAGATGCGCGAGACCTTGAAGAACGAGAGCGTGTTGAAGCCCGGAGGGTAGGACTTGGCTATCCTGCGGGGATGGCCGTCCCTGTCAGCATCGAAGAGCGAGAGCGCGCCGCCATCCGACGTTCGGAAACCCTTGCTCAGGCCGATGATGTACGCGACCTTCCTCCCCTCGAGCCGGTCATCATGCGGCAGCAGGTGGTCGGTATCCGCATAGACGAAGCCGGACATGTCGATCGAGCGCAGCCGCTCGCCCGTCACCTGCGACATGAATGCGAGGAATTCTTTGGAGCGCCAGAAGCGGTGCAGCGCGCGCAGCGTCGGATCCGCCGTCTTCTTCAGATCAGGCATCTGCGAGAATGCATACAGATCGGAGATTTGGCGGGTGAATTTCTGGCGCAGGCATGCGCGATAGACCTTCTCCGCGACGTCTTTGCGGAAGAAATCACGCAGGACCAGATGAGGGTATGGCCTGGCAGTGAGGAATCGCTTGCGCAGCGCGGAATGCGTGCGCAGGTGCGCGGGATTGAGCCACTCATCGATCATGCTGCTGTCGATGCGCCGCTGATTTATAAAATGAATGACGCGCAATGTTTAAAAGCAGCCCATAGCTCCGACCTGCATCACGGCCCCGTGGTCTAGCCCGGTATGACGTCTCCTTCACAGGGAGAATGTCGCCAGTTCAAATCTGGCCGGGGCCACCTATTTCATCTTCAGGAGTTCCTTCTTGACTCTCATGCCGAGCGCCGTGAGACGGTAGAGCTTGTTGTACGGCGCGTCCGGGTTGAGGCATTCCGCAAGGCGTTTCCCGTCGAACGCCGTGACGTGGCGCGAGATCTCGCGCAGGCTCAGCTTCGGATGCACATCCTCTCTGTCATTGACGGCCTGGCGCAATCGTTCCGGGGTCATGGGCGTCGCGTCGAGCACGCACAGGACTACCCTGCGCTGGCTGCCGGCATGCGCCCATGCCACAGAGTCCCAGACTTTGTCAGACACCATCTCCTCTCTGTCTATCTCGTGTCCATTTAAGCGCGATGGACAACAGATAGACAACTATTTCCGGCGCGCCCTGCGATCCATTTGGAGCAGACGCTTGCACACGTACAGCAAACCCTTGCCGAACTCGGTCAATTGACCGTCCTTCTCGAGCCCGCAGCAGTCATAGTATAGCTCCTGCAGGAATTCACGTTCGTCCTTGCGCATTGTCGGTGTCCTGTTTGTTCCTCAATATGCTTCTTGTCACTCTGTGTCCAGTGCGTGGCTCTCCCGTCGGCATTGGACGCGGAACGCCTCCGGGTATGTCCGGTGCGGCTTCCGGCGATGAGATAGACAACAGATAGACATATAAATAACTGACGACCTGCCCGCACCATGCGGCTCCACGTCGGCTGCGGACCCAATCCGAAAAAAGGCCATCTCGGTCTCGATATCCACACCTACGGCCGCGACGATATCCGCCGCGCGGATCTCGAGAAACTCCCGTATCCCTTCAAAGAAAACTCCATCGACTCGATTTTCGCCGAGAACATCATTGAGCATCTGGACAAGAAGCTCTTGCCCGCAATCATGCGGGAATTTTATAGAATCCTCCGCCCGAAAGGCGTCCTCTTCATCGGCTGCCCTCATTTCACCAGCCCCGCATACTATTACATACAGCACACCGGCGCATTCGGCACAGTCGAAGAAGCCAAATTCTGGCTGAGCATCTCGCCAATCCACTCGCACTATGACATGGCATTCTCATTGCGCAAGCAACGCATCGTCTTCGTCAAGAAACTCCCCTGGAACTGGATTGTCGAACCGCTCATCAATCTCCACCCGCTCATTCAGAAATTCTACGAGAACAGTGTTCTGCGGGCACTTTTTCCCGCTGCAGGGCTCCACATCTGGTTCGTCAAATAACGGTTTTCTCGAGGCATAACTTTAAGTACGGCTGCCGCAGAATCCGGACCATGGCCCCGTCAAAGAAACTGCCCTCAGGCCCGATCAAAGTCCATCTCGGCTCCGGCCCTAAGTACAAAGCGGGCTGGGTGAACGTCGACAACAACGTCATCGACCGCTATGACGTCAATCACGATCTCAACAAGACGCCCTGGCCGTTCAAGGACAGCAGCGCCGAGCGCATCCTCTCCGAGCACGTGATCGAGCATGTCAAGGACTGGCATGCCTTCATCAGCGAATGCCATCGCATCCTGAAAGTCGGCGGCCGTGCCGAGATCGCGACGCCGCACACGAGCTGCGGCCGCATGAACCCCTACCACATCATCCCCGGACTGCCTGTCGGCACCTTCGTGTACTGGAACAAGTTCGAGCCTGACAAGCGCTTCCGCATCGTCAAGGAACGCCTGCGCTACACCATGGAGCCGCTCATCATGCCCCTCGGCTGGATACTCAATCCCCTTGCGAATCTCGGCGGCATCGGCCGCCGCCTCTGCCAGCGCTTCTGGGCAGGATACGTCGGCGGGTTCGAGGAGATCCGTTGGGTCGTCGAGAAACTGCCGCCTTCGCGCTAGGTTTAAAAGGCGACTCTCACAGATTCGGGCATGGCCCCTTCCAAGAAGTCGCCACTCAAGCTCCATCTCGGCTGCGGCGCCCATCACAAGGAAGGATGGGTCAATGTCGATGTGTTCCCCGATGTCAAGCCCGACCGCGTCTGGGACCTGAACAAGACTCCCTGGCCCTGGAAGAGCAACAGCGTCGATAGGATTCTCGCCGAGCACGTGATCGAGCACGTCAACGATTTCGCCGTCTTCCTGCGCGAATGCCACCGCATCCTCAAGCCAGGCTGCAGAGCGATCATCGCCACGCCCCATGCGAGCTACGGCTGGATGCATCCTTACCATCTGACTGCGTTCACCGTCAACACATTCCATTATTACAACATGTACAACCCCCAGCACCGCTTCGACAAAGTCTCAGAGCGCATGATCTACTCTCGCGCAACACCGCTCCTGCCCCTCGCAATCCCTCTCACCTTGCTCGCCAACCTCGGCACGTGGAGCCGCAAGCTCTGCGAGAGAGTGTGGGCCTACTGGTTCGGCGGGTTCGAAGAGATCAGATGGGTGCTGGAGAAGCCGCGCTGATGGTCCGCACATCCGTTATCATCCTCAATTACAACCAGCCCGGTTGCACCATCGAGTGCGTCAAATCCGTCCTCAAGCAATCGGACAAGGATTTTGAGATACTTCTTGTCGACAACGCCAGCAAGGACGATTCAGTCGCGCAGTTCAGGAAAGCGTTCGGCAAGAACAAGAAGATCCGCATCCTCCCGAAAACAGAGAACGACGGCTACACCGGCGGCAACAATTACGCCGTCCCCTTCTGCCGCGGCAGGTATATCGTCGTCCTCAACAACGACACCACGCAGAAGCCCAATTGGCTCTCGGAGCTGCACGCCGCTCTCGCCTCCGCGCCGGACGTCGCGATGGCCACCATCAACGTCGTCAACGTGCCCAACGGCGACCCCGCGCGGAAACATGAGGTCGAGCACGAATTCACCGACCGCGACCTCCTCTCCATCAGCCTCCTCGGCTATCCCATCAGCATCGGCAAGAAACCCATCGAGCGCTTCGTCGAAGTCCCTGCCGTGCACGGCTGCTCGTTCATGCTCGACACCGCCAAGGTGCCCGAGCTCTTCGACCAGCAGTACTTCATCTATGCCGAAGAGACCAAGCTGAGCTGGAAGACGCGCCTGCGCGGCCACCGCATCCTGATGGCGACGCGCGCGCATGTGTACCACCTGCACAACACCGTGCGCCGCTCCGACCCCTCGATCGATGCGCGCTTCACCTTCCTCGGCGAGCGCAACAAGCTCACCAACTGGCTCACGTTCTATGATGACTGGACGACGCTGCGGCTCCTGCCGCTCTTCGCATCCGCCCTGGTCATGCTCAACCTCAAAGAGCCGAAAAAATTCAAGCACCGCTGCAGGGCATACTTTTGGCTGCTCACGCATCCGCGCTGGATCTGGAAGCGGCGCGCCGAGATCGCGAGCGTGCGCCGCGTCAGCGACGCCAAACTCCTGCGCGGCATGAGCGGCAAGTTCGCCGACGACTGGCTTGTGAAGGGCCGATTTGCGCGGGCTTTCCTGCGTTTCGTGAACTTCAAGACACGCTGCTACCTGCGGTTCGTCGGCATCAAGACCGCACCATAATAACATTTAAAAAGCGCCTGCGGCTCTGCCAGCGTTCTCGGGGCTGTGGTCTAACTTGGCTATGACTCAAGGTTCGGGACCTTGTAATCCCGGTTCAAATCCGGGCAGCCTCACTTTCTTTTCTTCCCCTGCGGGATCGTCCACAGCTTGAACGTGCGCTCGTCATTGAGCCACGAGTGGAATTCGAGAGGGATGCGTCCCTTGAACGTGATCTCGACCAGATGGTCGTCGATCGCGTGCCGCAGCATCGAGTGGTGCGGCTCTGGCAGCGCGGGGTCGTAGGGGTCGATGCCGCCCGGCAGCAGGATCATGTTGCCGTCCGCATCATCGCGTTCGTACGCGAGCGTGAAACCCCATGGGCGCAAGTCAGGCCTGCGGTACTCCTTGAGCGCGAGCGAACCCGCTTCCTTGCCGTCGATCAGAAAATACAGGCGCCATCGGTC
>CAYUPS010000005.1:0-26358 GCA_964445485.1 uncultured Methanosarcinales archaeon
GGGATAAACGGGCGGAACGGGCTATTAAAACATTTCGGTGAGGGAGAGATAGATTGGGTTATCCCAAAACATCGAAAAGCCGTAAAAGTTTCGGGAATGTTTTTATACGAACCGCAGATTGCGAGACCATGGGGGTCATCCTCGGCTCACGCGTCCGCGACGACGGCAAAGTCATCTTCGAAGTCCTCCTCGGCCAAGACGAAGCCATCCACCTCAAAGGCCACATCGACAACATCCACATCTTCTCCGAGAACGCAGCCGAGATCGAGACCAACATCAGCCAACGCGGCAAGAACGAAGCCACCAAATACTTCCTCATCCCAAAAACCCTCCGCAACGGACTCACCTTCAACGAGAACGTCAAGTGCCAGAAGATCGACACCAAGACCCGCACCATCTTCGTCTACGTCGTCGACCGCATCGGCCTCTGAGACCCCCATGCCGAACACCACCCCCCGCGCAAAAACAGGCATACCCGGTTTCGACGAACTCATCGGCGGCGGCTTCCCCCGCGGCAAAATCATCCTCCTCAGCGGCACCCCCGGCACCTGCAAGACAATCTTCGCGCTCCAATACCTCCACAACGGCGCCACCGAATTCAACGAAAAAGGAGTCTACATCTCCTTCGAAGAGCCCGCAGACAGCCTCCGCAACCAAGCCAAACAATTCGGCTGGGACCTCGCGACCCTCGAAAAGAACGGCGACATCAAGATCATCTCGCTCCCCCCCACAGGCATCAAAGAGAGCATCGCGCAGGACATCGTCAAACTCATCGAAGAAGGCGAGTACGCCCGCGTCGTCGTCGACTCCCTCTCCGCCCTCGCCATCAACACCCCCGCGACAAGAACCGCAGTCACCAACCTCACAGACATCGCCATCCAACGCTTCATGTACCAATTCGTCAACGAACTCCGCGCCAACAACCGCGCCACGACCCTCGTCATCTCCCAAACACTCGGCAAAGAACTCTCACGAGACAGCGTCTCCGAATTCGTCTGCGACGGCGTCGTGCACATCAACTACGAAACTATCGGCGGCTCGTACAGCAGGCATCTCATCGTCAGGAAGATGCGAGAAACGAAAAACAACGAGGACATACACCCCCTGGAGATAAACACCGCAGGTCTGACTGTCCACAGCATAGCGTAACATGAGCGACCACCCCGAATTCGTCAAGCGCATCGTCGGCCACAATCTCATTTCATTCGACGATGGGAAATTCATCATGGGCGGCGTCCTCGGCATGCCCGTCCCCATGAACTCTCTCGTGCTGCTCTACAAACTCACGACAGGAATCGACAAGAAACGAAACAAAGACATCCTCTTCCAAGTCGGCAAGATCCAATGCTACGGCGCACTTGAATTCTACATCGCGAAATTCGGATACAAAACAAAAAAGGAAAGCATCGAGATGGTGCGGCAACAGGTCGCGCTCATAGGCTATGGCAATCTTGAATTCCAAGCGGTGGATGTCGAGAAAAGAGTCATGTTCCTCAAGAACACCAACACTCCATTCGCCAGCCTTTACCGACGAGTGTGTGGAGTGCAGAAAGAAGCGATCGATGAATTCTTGAGAGGGATCTGCGCAGGTCTTTTCGAAGAAATCATCAAACAGGAGACTGGCAAAGAAGAAGATATGGTCGCCATAGAAAAATCGTGCATCGCGAAAGGCGACAGCTGCTGCACATTCGAAGTCAGGCCGCGCAGCAATTGGAACTTGGACGACCCGCTCGTGAAAGAACAGATGCCAACGACTGAATTCGATAATGAGGAGCTGCGCCGAATCTCGAACGTGAAGACGTTCCTCGCCTGAGTCAAACGAATCGCTCAGGCCCTATGGCATCAAGTTTGAGGTGCAGGGGGATTCCCGTCTTGTTGTGATATTTCTGTTCGGGGCCAACCTGAGCGCAGCCTAACTTATCGACGAAGAAAGAGCGGAGCGCGGGATTGATCGGAAACGCCCAATATGTTACGCCCCGCTGCAGGCTCAGCAGGTATAATTCCTTGAACAGCCTTTTTCCGACGCCAGTGCCGCGGTATTTCGGCAGCACCATCCAGCGGTATGGCGATGCAATCTTCTCTGCGAGATTCAGCTCATTAGATATCCCCAGGGTCTCCTGCTCAGGCAAGCCCGATACGTCACCCAATACCAGAGTGAGGCAACCTATGACATTACCGCTCTGTGAAGACTCCGCGATGACTGAAATGGCATCGGCATCATAAACGCTCTCGTCCATTTTGAGGGAGGATTCTTCGAGGTAGCCGATACGGTCATGCAGAAGATGGTATCTCAATTCGAACACTCGCGTAAGTTCTTCAGGCGTCGAGGCGATTTTGTAGACGATTGTCTCTTCCGACAAAGATTTTTTCGCCACAACCAGATGGTTCTGGTCAAGATATGTGCGCCCGCTATGTTGAATTTCTTTGAATCCCGCATACCTGAGCAGTATTTTTTCGAGGTCATCATTGTTGAATGTATGCATCGATGCCTGCAGGTTCTGCGTGTTGAGTGTCTCGAGCAAGGTCAAGTGCGGCATGTCCTCAGGGAGAGTTGTGGAGCGCATAGCAGAGAAAACCGCAGCCATATCCGGATTATTCTTAGGACCACTCACTATGAATACTCCGCCCGGCCTAAGGATCCTGCAGGCATTCTCCATCAAGTCATACGGCCTCTCCGCGATATTCAAGACATTGCTCGCAACGACGCAATCGAAATCTCCTTCTGCACCGTACTCCGCGGCGTCTGCGAGAGAGATATTAACATTCTGAGAATTGAAACAAGACAGTTCTCGTTTAGCGATGTCAAGCATCGCAACACTCCGGTCGATTCCGACGAGAGACAGAGTTGGATCCCGCGCCAGCACAGCAAGCAGCGCGCCGACACCGCAGCCCATGTCGAGTATTCTCTTGGCCTCACCAACATGCGATGCGATATCCCGCATCATCTGCTGATAGAAGTGAGTGCGAGTGACGACGCGCGCATATGCGCACGCGATGTCCGCTTCACTCCAAGGATTCTGCGCATCTGCCATGTCAGCGGATGTCCAGCACGTTCACGATGCCGCTTTTGCTCTCGTCCCACAGGTCGATGCGGCGGGCGAGCGGCATGACGAGGAGAGGGATGCTGGGCAGGTGAGGGAACGCGTTCGGGTTGCGCTGACGCTCGCGGAGCATCAGGATCTTGAGCGCGTCGACGGTGACGGGGCCCGCGCTCACGACGCAGGAGGAGCCGTTGGTGGAGATGCGGGGCGGCGTCTTGGTCACGTCGGAGAAGAACGAAGGGGTGACGTAAGTGATGTCGCACCCGATGAGTTTCTTGAGCGGGATGCTGTGGGTCGCGACAGCGGCATCGTCCGAGGGGTAGCAGAAGGCCTCTTCCATCGTCGTGCCGTTCGGATCGAATGTCATGACGAGCGAGCCGAGGCCGCCGCAGGGACTGGTGATGACATGGAGGCCCTTCTCCCGCGCGGTCTTGTAGAGCAGTTTCCGGTCAGCAGGGGCGCAGTAATCGATGGCGTCGATGATGAGGTCTGCGCCGCGGATGAATTCCTCGAGGTTGGAAGGTTTGGCGCCGGCGTCGAATGTCTCGATGCGCATGTGAGGGTTGATGTCTCGCAGGATGTCGCCCATCACGTCGACTTTCTTGCGACCGATCGTGCTGGCGAGCGCGCCGTACTGACGGTTGGTGTTGTGGTCTTCGTAGATGTCGGGGTCTGCGAGTTTTATCGCGCCGAGGCCGTTGCGCGCGAGGGTGGCTGCGGCGATGCCGCCGGGGCCGCCGGCGCCGGCGATGGCGATGCAGGATGCGCGAAGGAGCGACTGCATCTCCTGCGAGTAGATGCCGATGTTGCGCTCGAAGAGGCGCTCATAAGGTGCTGCGCTCGTCACGGAGATATCCGGCGATGTCCTCATTATTATATTTTATGCGATTATTTATCCAAATAGCGCAATAATGGATAACTATTGTGCGGAATGAGCGCAGAACTCCGGGCGCAGAGTATAAGTACAACCTCCGGCAGGCTGCATGCCATGCTGCACTGGTGGCAGACGTGGAATGCGTACAAGACCGAGACACTCAGCAAGGCGCGCGCCGCAGGGGTCTCCGAACTGACTGACGCGTACGCCCATATTCAGGTTGAACCCGCGCATGAGCACGCCAAATTCACCTTCGGCACGCATGAAGAGTTCACCAAAGCGCTCAACGCGATCCCTGACGGGCACGGTCCGTACTTCTACAGCGCGATCGACAACCCCACCATCATCTCGCTGGAGGACAATCTCGCCCGCATGGAGACATATCCGCTCTGCGATCACGACCAGGACTGGCAGGAGCGCGTGCGGGCTCTCGCCTTCAGCTGCGGCGCCGCCGCGATCAGCGCAGTGATCCTCGACATCACTGAATTCTTCTCGAGAGATGGCTGCATCCTCGCCAGCGACGATACGTACAGCGCAGCGGACATGATGTTCCTGCGCTGCAAGGGCGCGAAGATCCCCGTCGTGCGGTTCGGGCCGGATGATTTCGAGCGCACGCTCAGTCAACAACGCGGCAACGTCAGTTGCGTGTATGTCGAGACGCCGAGCCACACCCGGCTCATCAATTATCCCCTCGAAAGCATCGCCAAGACGACGACGGCACGCGGCATCCCCCTCATCGTCGACAGCACGCTCGCCACCCCCTACTGCATGCAGCCGATGCTGCTCGGCGCAGACATCGTCATCCACAGCACGACTAAATACATCAACGGCAAGGGCGACCGTCTCGGCGGCGCAGTCATCGGACCGAAATCATTCATGCGGCCCGACACACCGACGGGACCGGCACTTCTCCTGACGCGGCGGTTGCTCGGCAGCGTCCCCGCAGTGACGGACGCGCATGCGATCAACACGAGCATGAGAGACCTCCCTGCGCGCATGCGAGAGCATTGCGCCAACGCCCGCCGCATCGCGGGATACCTGAGCACGCACCCTGCCATCACCGCAGTCAATTATCCGAGCCTCATCAGCCATCCGACAAGAGACATCGCCATCGCGCAGATGCGCGACTTCGGCGCCATCATCACAGCAGATGCGTGCGAGAGCGGCAGAGGATTCCACGACAAGCTACGCGTGTTCAAGCATGGCGTGAGTTACGGCGATGCGCACAGCCTCGCGCACATCATCAATGCCACCACAGGAACTGTCCGGCTCTCAATAGGGAGAGAGCCGGCGCAGGACCTTCTCGACGATCTCGCGCAGGCTCTCGCCCCTTCTCGATGATGTAGATGATGAACGCCTTATCGCCGGCATCGATGCGAAGGCAGCGCGCCTTGCAGGATCCTGCGCGATCGCGCGAGGCGCGCCTCGCGCGCGCGACGAGCGACGGAGGCATGCGGAAATATGCTGTCCCGCCGAAACGCACCACCTCCGCGTCATGCGTGCATGCGGAGCCGGAGAACATGATGATGCTGCTCAGATTGCCCGCGAGCTGCACCGCTTCGCCTTTGTCGATGACGACCGACATCCGGACCGCGTCCTTCGCGCTCGGCCACGACTCAATCACATCCCCCATACCGCGGACGCTTCACCGCCTCAGTTATAAAACTTCTGACGTCATGCACAATAAAGGGCATAGCGGGATAAAAATATAGATTAATTATCCCCTCAAAGAGCAATACTTACAAATAAGAGTGCCACATATCCGCCAGTATGTTCCACGGAATCAAGAGCGCACGCATCAAGCTCTGCATCTGGCTCGCGCTCACCATCCTGATTCTCGCCATACCCCTTACGCTCAACAAAGGGATCACAGGCGCCGCCATCGCCACGACCATATACCCCTCCGCACTCACCGTCACGCGCTCGCGCGCATTCTCTCTCGAAACAGGAACTGACACCATCACCAGCCTCGGAATCAGCGGCACCGTTCACGGAGAGGGACGCGCGGAACTCCTCCTCAGCGACCTTCAAGGCAACACACGGCGCATCTACCGCAATATCGCACGCAACCCGAGCCTCTCCATGCTCACCGGCACGTTCGCGGCCCTCACACCCACCCCGCAGGCAGCGGCGAACATGAATGATCTCAGGATCATGCCGCTCGCGGATCCCATCGACTCGCCATCAGATATCCCCCGGGGATACGTCCTCACCCGCGGCAAATTCTTCGCCGCCTGCGAAGAGACCTGCGCGATGGACGGAGGGTTCGGCGCCGGAGAGTACATCCTCACAGTCAAGCTCGACGAAAGGACGACGATAGACCTCGACAGCATCAGCGTGGCACGCGCAGCTCAGCGCTGAGCCTGCCGCTTCTCCATCCTGCGCCCCTTGCGGCACTCATGCACATAGCAGCAGTGGCACCAGCACTTGTTCTTGACCGTGCGCTTGTGCGTGTGCCACACCCCCTGATGGCGCTCGCCGCTGTGCCGCTCGCTGCGGTGCGCGAAACGGCACCAGAGGACGCACAAGAGCCACTCGATCTCATCAGGGAATATCAGGTAGAAGAGCGTGATGATAAGCAGAGGGATGCCGATCTGCAAGAACAGCAGGAATGATATCGGCGGGATGGCCAGCGGGCCCATGATGAGCGTGCCGGGCGGCGGCACGGGGCGCGGCTCTTCGATAATCGGCTCCTCTTCGATGGGCGGCGTCGGGAATGAGATGGGCGGGGTCGGCGGCGTGATGATGGTCACGTTCGGAGAGACGCGCGGGCCGCCACGGCCTCCGCCGCCACCGCCCCCTCCACCGCCGCCGGGAGGCCCGGGGGGCGGAGGCGCTGTCGCGTTCGTCGCGGTGAACTCGCGGCAGGCCCGGCTGACCTGGCCGCCGAAATCAGCCTCGGCGCAGCAGAAATACGTGCCCGTCGTGTTGAGAGGGAAGGTGCGGTTCTCCGTGAATGTCTCGGTCGCCTCGATGTATTTCGCGAACGTCTCGAGGAAGATTCCTGAGGAGCAGGAAGCGTTCGCCGTGTTCAGGCAGGTGGTGATCTGGTATTCCTGGCCCGAGCCTCCCTCGTTCTGCACCGCGTACTCGCAGGTGACATTCGGCACTTCCGTGTCAGGAAGGCTGATGATGCGAACGAGCGCGGGCGATGCCGTGAGCGTCCAGAAGTCCGCCGTTTGGCGCACTTCGCCGCTGATGTTGACGAAGAACACCGTCTCCCACAGGCCCGCGAGGTTCGAGAAGTTGAAGGTCGTATTGAAGATATAGATGCCGGTGCTGTCCTGCGTCATGTTCGACTGGTTCACGATGATGGTCCTGTTGGGGTCGTAGATCGTCAGGTACGGGATTGTCGAGGCGTTCATGGGCGTGCCCGTGGTGCTGTGCAGGATGATCTTGGCCCGGTATGTCTTGTTCATCGGCAGGATCGCCACGTCGATGACCTCGATGCTCGTGAAGCCCGAACTGCTACTGCTACTGTTGCTGGAGAAATTGATGGTCCTCGCGATGTCGAGAACGCTGAAATCGACCAGCGTGGACACCACGGGGTCGCCGCCGGACTGCCGTTGGCAGCGGACGTGGCCGACGAAACGCCCCGACTCATTGCCGACGCCGGTCCGGTTGGACCAGTTCGTCTCGCGGAAGATGAAGTGAGGCAGACCGGAGATATTGGTCTGCGTCATGCTCGCGTTCGACACGATCGTGACGAGCTGGCGGTCCATGATGCTGATTTCGCACGCGGCGTTGTTGGACGGATAATTGCCCTGGAAGTACATGGCATCAGCGACAATCGTATCGTTCAGGACATAGACCGCCCCTGTCGCCAAGACCCTCAGCGTGGCCGATGCAGTGCCAATCTCGGTGATGAAGCCCGGACCGGGCGTCGCAGTATATGCCGTGACGATGCTCTGGTTGAGGCGCTGCGGCTTGAGGCTGTTGACGAACCAGGAAGGCGTGAAGTACGCGTTGAGCGAGATATTGTCGGTGCCGAGCGCCGCGACCTCGTAGCGGACCATCTCGCCCGGCCGCAAGCCCTCGTATTCCCTCAGCAGGTGGGACCCTTGGGTCTGCCATTCGAACACGATGTTCTTGACCAGGTACTGCTCGATGTTGGTGATATTGTACGCAAGCCTGTCCCCGAGGCTCTCCACAGTGATGTTGAACGGCAGTTTCGTGCGCACTGGGATGGAGATGTTCGTGAACGGGGCGACGACACGGGTGTGGCCGTAGAGGAATGTTGCATCGGAGCAGCTGAGGTTATACATGCTTCCGATAGGCAGCCCGGCAGGGGTCAAATCCTGGCTGAGGACGCCGATGCGGAACCAATAGCCCTCTTCGATGAGCGGCCAGAGGAAGTCCCCCTTGATGCGCGTATCATTATAGGACACATCCACCCTGCCGTACGTACGCACGGTGAAATTCCGGGGGAACGTGCAATTGATCGTGACATTGACAGCATCCTCATTAGGAGTGAGATAATGGCCCAGAGGGAATATCCTGATCAGGTTGAAGAGCGTCGCCGTATCATTGGGGATGAACAGGTCAGTGAGGTAGTTCGCATCGCCGTGGCCGTATTCCGCCTTATAATCGACGATCTTGTTGTCGGGCACGCAGACGAACACGAAGCTCGCGTTGAGCGTCCCGTTGAGGCTGATATTGGAGAGGAATATCTGGGCTTCGGTGCAGTTCGAGGGGCTCACCAGGGTGTAATTCACCGACGCGTTCGTGCCCGCAGACCAGTTGATGGCACTACCGATGATGGACCCGCCGCCGGTGACGTTCGCGGCGGCGAATCCTGAGGGTATGGTGACGCTCAGGTTGAGACCAGTATAGTTGATGCGCTGGAGGTGCGAGCGCGACTCCCCTGGCGGGAAATTCATCCGCAGAGACTGGTAGTCATTGATGAGCGCCGCTGCGCCCCCGGCGAGTAGCACGAGGAGGAGCAGGGACAGTGCGCCAAGCAAAGGAACGCGCTTCATGGGACTGGAATGCCCGCGCCCCTCGCTCGCTCACCACTGCGGAGGTGGCGCGCGCTGTCGTCTGACAAAGTAATGGTAGGCGATGATGCAGCCGCAGACGACCAGCAGCGCCAAGAGCGCGAGCGGCGAGATGCCATCGACGCTGACGCTGCTCACGCCCGAGCCGCTCGAGCCCAATTCTGCTCCGACGCGGGTCTCCAAGCTGGTGAGGCGATCTGCGGCAGCGCGGAGCTTCTCATTCGCCTCGACGAGGTTCCTGAGAGCGTCTGCGGGCTTGCCTTGCTGCGTCTCCTGCAATGCTGCCTGCTGCAAGCCGAAGGAGTCCGTCACGAGGAACACGAGTTCCTCATCGAATTCCTGGAGCCGCTGCAGCCTGTTCAGGATCTGGATGGTGTTGTTAATCACTGCGGCGATGTTGCCCGTGCTGGTCGAGAGGTTGCGGACCTCGAAGTCGACCTCTGTTGCAGTCTGTTGGTCGCCTCCCTGTCCACGCGTGCAGAGGACGTGGCCGACGAACTTGCCGGTCTCGTTGCCTGCGCCAGTGTAGGTGGACCAGTTCAGGGCGGTGAACTGGAAGTGGGGGATGCCAGAGATGTTCACTTGGGTCATCGTGGCGTTATCGACAACCGTGATACCTGTGTCCCTCATGATGCTGACGTTGCAGTCCGCGTTGTTCGAGGGGGTGGTAGCGCCTCCCTGGAACCACATTGCATCGAGGAAGATGGTGTCTCCCGGCAGGAAGAGCGAGCCGCTGGCGATGACGACATCCTTGTTGATGGAGTCATTGAGGAAGTGCGTCAGCGAGTGCAGGGAGATGTTCACGTTGGGATAGTGGAACGTGCCGTTGTAGGCGCCGATCGTCAAGTTCCCGAGCGTGTTGAAGATCACCGTGTTGTTCTGGATGGTGATGTTGTTGTTGATGAGGTGGATGCTGCCGTTGTTCAGCGTGATGTTCGAGCCGTTGAGCACCGCGGTGCCGTTGACGAAGTACACGTTGACCAGCGTGCCCGTGTTGTTGAGAAGCTGGCTGATGTTCGTGTCGTTGATCGGCTCGCCATTGAGATATATCGTGTTGTTGGCGAACGTCGCATTGGTGTTGTCGATCATCAGCACGGAGTTGTTCACTGACGCATTGATGAACGAGACCGTGGTGCTGTTGTCGACGATGGTGATGTTGCCGTTGGTCACGTTGATCGTGTTGTTGCCGATCACGGTGATGTTGTTCATCGACAGATAGACTGTCGAGTTCACCGTGGTGAAGTTGACGCCGTTGAGGCTGATGTTGATCAGCGCCACCATGGTGGAGATGTTGGTGATGGTGGCGTTGAACCCGTTCACAGTCACATTGATGCTCGTGACCGTAGTCAAGACAGTATTGACGGTGCCGTTGATGCTCGTGACCGTGCTGTTGATGACTGCGACCGTGTTATTGATGTCCGTGACCGTGCTATTGATGAGGGTGACGGTGTTATTGATTTCCGTGACCAAACTCGAGATTTGGTTGACGGTGTTGTTGATCGCAGTCACCGTGTTGTTGATGATGTTCACGGTGCTGTTGATGATGCTCACCGTGTTATTGATGTCGGAGAGGATGTCGAGGATGCTGGGGATGCCGACGAGGATCGACATGTTCACGCCCATGCCCGTTCGGTTGGTGAACGTCTGGATGCTCTCGACAGGGTTGTATGCATTGGCTTCCCATGGAGGGACGAAACGGACAGTCGCGCCCTGGGTGATGTTCGTCTCGTTGAAGGCGACATCAAGACCCGTCGTGTTATAACGGAGGATGAGGAAGATCGTCTCAGTCTGGCCGGGGGCGACGCGGATACGTTCGAAAGAATACCGCTCACGGCCTTCGCCCCACAGTTCGCCGCGCGTTCCTATGAACGTGGCGTACCGGGGCGCCGTGATCTCGAAGACGACCTCATCGACAGGATACGTCTCGTTGTTGGTGAAATTGTACTGGATGAGCACTTCGGACGTGCCGTTGCCCAGGGGGGCTGTGGCGGAGAGATTGCTGGCGCCGAAGAGGAAGGGGTGGCCGTTGCGGACGTTGAGGATGAACCTGTCGAAGGGGACAGTGACATTCCCCGCTGTGCGGTTGGTCTGCGTGTCGATCAATTGGTAGGTGAGGCTGGAGCAGTTGATGCTCAGGTTGTCGCCGACGACATCAGTGTTGCTATCGTTCGTGGGGAATTGCTGGCCGACATAGCCCATGCGCTCCCACGAGCCTTCTATCTCGGGGATGAGGTAGGACATGTTCCAGATGGCGCCGCTGCGCTCGACGAACGTGATGAGGTGCTGGCGGACGACGCTGCTGTTGGGGTAGATGCAGCTGAAAGTGGCGTTCACCGCAGTGGTCGTGGCGAGGCCGAAGTATTGCTTGAGGTTGAGGATCTTGTGGAGGTAGTTGAGTTCCATGGCGCTGCCGTTGGGCACGATGGGGTAGCCTGTGCCTGTGCCGGCGCTGGTGGAGCCGCCTTGGCTGTCGAAGAAGTAGTTGCCGCGGCCGCGGCCGTATTCGACAAGGGTGTGAAAGATCTCATCGTTGGAGATCTTGAGGAAGGTGACGTTGTTGGATTGGAACGTGCCTGCGGGGACTGTGCCGTTGGAGGCGTTGCTGGTCAGGGTAGAGAGTGTGTATTTGGCCTCGGTGCCGCCGGCGGTGGCGTTGAGGGCGAAGCGGATGGTGGTGTTGGGGGGCGTGCCGCTGCAATTGACGCGAAGGTTGGTGCTGTTGCATTGGCAGAAAACACCAGTGGGCTGGGTGTAGCCACAGTCATCGACGCTGGAGAAGTTGAAGTTGGCGGGGAGGGTGGCGTTGATGGAGCCGTTGCCGCCGACGAACACGCCGTTCGTGGCGTTGACGAAGCCGAACCAGGTGATATAGACAGTGTGGTTGATGACAGGCGATCCGTTGTAGTTGAGGGGAGTCGCCTCAGTATAGACCGGATAGCCAGAATAACCTACGGCAAGCACACCCGCAGCGCAAATGATGAACAGACCGATAAGCAGAATGGCGCGCGTGGGTGTCTTCATGATGCCTCCTCTAACTCTGACCGTACTAGAGACACAGCGAGACTAACCAGTATATAAAGATTTTGTTTTTACAAGATTAGGATATAAAAACGTATAGTGGTCTACGCGCGCTCTTCCTCGATGACTTCTATATAATAGTGCTCGACCAAGGCCTCAGGCCAGCCGCGGCTGCGCAGCATCGCCACAATCGCATCGCGCCGCCAGCCCTTGCGGCGCGCATCACGGATAAAGCTCTTCAGCTGCATCACCGGCGCAGGCGGCGGCAGATTGGGAATGCTCTCCGAGCGCAACGACCGCGGCACAGACGCAGGCGCCCGCGGCGGAGGCGCGCTGCGAACCCCGAATTCCCGCTCCTGGCGCGGCGGCATCCTCGGCGGACCCCGCAGAGACGGCCAGAACTGCTCCGCATCCTGCAT
Source organism: uncultured Methanosarcinales archaeon (assembly GCA_964445485.1). GTDB lineage: Archaea > Nanobdellota > Nanobdellia > Woesearchaeales > ARS49 > CAYUPS01. The sequence goes on from CAYUPS010000005.1 coordinate 12,350, forward strand.
GCGCGCACGGATGATCAGCGCAGCCGTGACGACGATGCTCAGGATGATGATCAGGTAGAAGATCGCATCCGAACTCCTCCCGCTCCGCACGGTCGCTGCCGCAGGCGCAGCATCGACAGCACGGCCTGAAATCAGCGGCGCGATCGTCTCTTCGATAATCTTCAGCTGCTCCTTCGCAAGGTCGGGGTTCACGCTGCCTTCGCCGATCGCCTTCGCGATGCGGTCCACCTGCACCAGCGAGTCAGTGATGAGGAAGATCTCCTCCGCGGAGAACTCCTCCTGCCGCTCGAGCAGGCTCTGCAGAATGGCACGCGTGGCATTGAGTTCGGCGGATATCGCCGCGATGACGCGGGTCGCATTTCCTTCGATAGCTGAAAGCACGGACTGCTGCTTCGCGATATCACGCACCTCGAAATCGACAGTCGTGAACGTGATCGTGCCCGGCGCGCTGTTGCGCACGCACCGCACGTGGCCCACGAACTTGCCCGTCTCGTTGTTCACGCCCGTGCGGTTCGACCAGTTCGTCTCGAGGAACTGGTAATGCGGCACCGCGGAGATGTTGCGCAGCGCCATCGACGCATTCGACAGCACCGTGTTGAGGCGGTCGTCCATGACGCTGATGGAGCAATTGGCATCGTCCGACGGTGTCGAGCCGAGGAAGTACAGCGCATCGACGAATATCGTATCGTTCGTGAGGAACAGCGTGCCCGATGCCTTCACTGATGTCCGATCAGGTATGATGAACGCGACGCTCGTCCGGTGGACATTCGGCGCGGACTCATTGATCGTGACGAATACAACCGCAACATATGATCCGGGCGTGTAGTCGCTGCGGTTGAACTGGAAGACGAAATGGCCCGGCTGCACGAGCGTGTAATTGCTTGAGTTGAGCAGGAAGATGGATGATGTGCCGTTCATGCGGTACAGGCTCAGCGTGGCGTTGTTGAACGCGGTCACGCGCTCAGGCAGCGTGAGGACCGCATCGATGCTCAGGACGTCATCACCGTCTTCCGCACCCGCGGCGCTCAGCAATACCGTCGGCGGGTAGGCAGGCGTGCGCACCACATATGTGAAGTTCGTGAAGTTCTTGCGGCCGAAGGTATCGTTGGCGACCCACGTGCCGTTGTAGACGCCCGGCAGCAGGCCGTGGAAGCTCTGCGAATAACGCACGAGGAAGCCCACGGGCGTGACGCTCTCGAACTGGTTGAAGCGGGCGCTCACATTCCCGATCGTCGTCGGGCCAATGATGCTCAGTACCACATCGTCCGCCGCCTCAAAGATCAGCCAGTCCACTTTCAGATCAGACTCGAGCGCTGCATCATATATCGCAGGGCTCGGCGGATTCTCGAAACGGTTGGCGAAAACGGGCGCAGTCTGCACCGTGCAATTCGTCCGGAGTATTACCACATTGCCGAACGTATCATTCGCGACCCATGTGATATTATAGATGCCGCCGATGTCCGTCCGGTTGAAGACGAAGAACGGATTGCCGCCCCCGAAGATGACCTGCGGGAAGATGGAGCCGTTCGGCGCCGTCACGTTCGCAGAGATGTTCCCGAACACAGGCGAGTTGATGATGGAGATATTGCAGGTCATGTTCTGGCTGACATTCAGCGCGCAGGGCGTGCATGGCGCAGCGCCCGAGAGCGTGAGGTTGAAATCAGGGCTCTCATTGCTGCTGTATGTGGTGAAGTGCGAGACGTTGTAGATGAACGTGCCGCCCAGGAAGCTGATTTCACTGCAGCCGAGCGTTGAATTGCATGCCAAGAAGTCCGCAGTGTCGTTGAAGTCGACGATCGGTTGGGGATCTTCGAAAGTGATTCCGCGGAAGCTGAGCACGGCGCTACGGTTGAACTCAGGCGAATCGACCACGCTCAAGAAGACCCTGTTGTTCGTGAGGGCTGCGATATCGCTCAACTGCACCGGATTCGTGACATTCACCGCTTCGGTGAAATTGACGGATGCCGCGGTCGTGTTCTCCCAGAGCATGATCGGCGGGAATTGCGTCGATGTGAGCGTCGCATCAAGAGTGTTCCTCATGCGCAAGGATATCGTATTGTTGATGAAGGAATTATTGATGAACGTCACACTCGTGCTGCGAGAGTCGAAGATGCCCTCGGTGTTGTTGATGAACGTGACATTGCGTATCGTCGTGAGCGCCGAGAGCTCAGTCTCGATTGCATGCGTGAAATTCCTGATGACGCAGTCACGGATCGTGACGTTGTCGAAATTCTCGATCTCGATGCCGACGCCGCTGCCGGGACCAGTGAGCGTGAAGCCACGGCAGTTCACCACGATGTTATTTGCGGCGATCGGGAAGCACGTGCCGTTGCTCACAGTCACATTGCTGTTGAAATTGATGCTGTGATCGACAGGCCCGCAATTGATGGGGCCAAGGACCCACACATGCCAGCCAACGGCGGCTTCTGTGCCGTTCGTCTCTCTGAGCAGTTGAAGATTCGTCGGCGATGTGACGTTATGCGTGAACATGCTGTGGCCAACCACTGCCTGCGAGAAACCGACCTGCCTGCCGTTGCTCATGCCGCCGAAGGGGCTCGTGGTCGAGAACGCGATGCTGCGGTTGAGGTCCACTTCCGGGATGGTGACATTCTGCATGTATTCCTCTGGCCTGAATGTGGTGAGGTTGTGGAGGATGAGCTGTTCGGGCGGCAGCTCGATGACCTGCCAGGAGATGTTGCCTTGCGCGCTCGATGCGTTCCTTGAGAACTCTATGCCGCTGTCATTGGTGAACCGCGTGGCGATCGCGCCGACCGATGATGACGAAGCGCCGACGAGATAGGTGGTTACTGCGATGGAGCGCGAGCGATCGACAGGGCTCGGCAGGGTGATATTCACGATGGCATTGTCGAACCCAACTTGCCCGCGTTGCACGAATGCCCCGCCGAAATCGACAACTTGCCACGAGAGCTGTCCGCCAGAGCCGCCGACGCCCTTGAACGAGGCACCAATATGGGTCGAGTTGAAGACACGCGATATCGCATAGTCCTTGTCGTTGAAGCCGTTGCCCGTGTTGTTGAAGCCAGCAGGGATGATGAATGCCTGTTCCGTGTTGACTGTGCCGCCGATTGAGATTGCGAGCTCGTTCTCACTCGTGCCGACCGTGCTGATTCCGCGATAGACTGTCACACCCTCGCGCCATTCCGCGACATACCACTGGATAAGGATGTTCCCTGCGGCAGTGTTCGGCCGCTCGAACCCGATGTGTGTAGAGTTATGGATGAAACCGAGGACATGGCCGTCTGTCGGCCTAGACTGGTTCTCACGGACAGTCATGACCAAGAAAGAAGCGGACGCGTTGATGTCGACGCCGAGCGGCAGTTTGATCGATGTGTTCGTGAAGTTCAGGAATCCGGAGAGGACGCGGTTGATCTTGCCTGTCGTGACGGGTGAGCAGTCGACGGCAACATTCACCAGAGTATTGTTGTTAGTCAATGTGCAGCGCGTCACGTTGCTGTTGATGACTGTCGCATTGTTGAGTGTGCTGTTCAGGATGTTGGAAGCGTTGATGCGGGAATTGTTGATGAACGATCGGTTCGAGAAGGAATTGTTGAAAATGGTCGAATTGATGATGCGCGTCCGCTGCATGATGCTGTTGACGATGCTCGCATTGAACATGGACGAATTCTGCTCCGTGCTATTGATGAGCACTGAACGATTGTTGAAGGAAAGGTTCGCCGTCGAATTCGCCAATGAGCTGTTGATCTTGGTGCTGTTGAAGCACACGCTGTCAAGGATTGTCGAATCGGGCGCGTTGCAGTTATCAAGCTGTGACGGGTCGACAAACGTGCGGAAAAGCGTCGAGAACGTCGCGTTGCTACTGATGCACGTGCTATTCGTCGCATTCGTGCCGTTGACATTGCACGCCGTGATATTGCTGTTAATGATGGTACTGTTGGCGATGATGCTGTTGGTGCAGTTGACCGCGCCGCTCGCGAGTGTGTTGGCGTCCGCTGTGCAGTTGAGGCTCTGCGTCAGCAACAAGAAGCGGTCGGTGGCTGTGCCTACGGCGCCCGAGCTGAGATTGACACGCCAGGTCACGTTATAGCTGCCGCTGATCGAACTCGTGGCGTTGAAGAAGAAAGTGGTCCCCGTGAAATTGCTGATATTCACGTTGAAAACGGAACCGTCGGGGCGCGTGACGTTCGCCGAGGCGTTGCTGACCGCTCCGCCGGTGGTGATTGACAGGTTGCAGAAGGTCACCGCGCTCAGGTTCGTTGCAACAGGTTTGCAGCCGAGAGCAGTGAGGATCAGGTCCGGCACGCAGTTCTGGACGAGCGTGTTGTCGATGGACGCATTGTTCGAGAGGGAGCAGTTGATCATGACGACGTTATTCGCCGTGACATTCACGAGGATGGCGTTGGTGAGATTGCTGTTGTTGAGTGTGCTCTGGACCGCGGTGACATTCATAAACGTGCTATTGCGCACGATTGTCGTCGCCAGCGTTGTATTAGCAAGGGATGCGTTGTGGATTGTCGAATTCGCGATGGTGCCGCCAGAGACGAAGCTCAGGTTGAGCGTGCTGTTCGCATACGCGCCCACAAGTATCGCGCTTGCGAGGACGCTCACATTCCTCAGGGCAGTATCTGTGCAGGCGCTGTGGTTCACGCTGCTGAGAGCCAGGTCGCAATCCTCCACACTGGTATTGAAGGCGGATGTCTGCGTGAGATTGGTGCCGAGGCAAGAGACGTTGTTCGTTGTCGAGAAGTTGATGGAGCAATCGTTCCCGACACTATTGATCACGGTGCTGTTGAGGCGCTGGCCATCGGTGCATGTGTTGTTGATCACGACGCTTCCGAACGACTCGCAGCCAGACATAGTCACGTTCCGCAGCACGCTCGCGACGCAGACCGAGCTGTTGTCCATCGTTCCAGTCACATCGCAGTTCGTGCTGTTGCTGTCGCCAAAGATGCCGAAGGAGAGGTTGCTCCCGACGCAGAGCGAGTTGACGACGGTGCTGAAGTTCGTGAAGCAGCGCACCCCCGAGAGGTTGATCGCGGTCGTATTGAGACGGGATCCGTTGAGGCAGGAGCCGTTGACGAGCTCGCTGCCGGATGAAGTGCATCCGCCCGCAGTCATGTTCATGAGCGAGCTGGCGGCGCAGACGCTTCCGTTGTGGACACTTCCCCAGATGTCGCAGGAGGATACAGTCGAGTTGCGGAGGATGCTGAACGTGTTGTTGCTGCCAGCGCAAGACACGTTAACCATCGTCGAGAGATTGGTGAGACAGTTCGTGTGCGTCACGTTGGTGAGCGAGCTCCCTTCGGCGATGCTCTGCACGCAGACGCTGATGCCATTCTCGGCATTGTCCTGATACCTGCAGCCGACAGCGGTGCCGTTGCGCTTGATGCTGGTCACGCACACAGTGTCATTGACGCTCGCCAACGTGATATCGCAAGCGAGCGCGCTCGTGTTCTGGAGGAAACTGTTGGTCTGATTGCCGAACGTGCAGGAACTGTTGACCTGCGTCGAGAACGAGGCGACGCAGTTCGTGTCATTGCTCTGGGAAGTGGTGGTGTTGTAGAGCGTGCTGTTGATGCAGATGGAATTGCCGAAAATCGATGTCGCGTTGTTGACGAGGCAGTTGGAGCCGATGATGAAGATGAAGAAGGAATCGTCTTTGGTCGCCACAAGGCTGGTGCTGTCGTTGGCGAACCAGGTCACGTTGTAGCGGCCGGTCTGCGAGCCGGTGAAATTGAAGAAGAAGGCGGCGCCGGTGGTGTTCGAGACGTTCGCGAGCAGAATGACTCCATCAGGGCGCGTCACGTTGGCTGACACGTTGCGCAGTGTCGCGTCGATCACGGTCGCGTTGCAGAGCACCACGTCTCCTTGGCTGCCTGCGAGCGGCACGCAGCCTTTGACAGTGATGTTGGGGAAGCTCAAGTCGCGCGCAGAGATAACATATAATTGGTCGGGGTCGTCGAGCACCGCAACCTGCGGGAAGGACAGGATTCCTGTGGTCGCGTTGAAGCTGACCTGCGAGGTGATGTTGAAGATGCCGCTCGAATTGGTGAGATTGACATCCAGCGCCCAATCAAGAGGCACATCAAGCAGAGTGAGGTTTGTGAAGACCGTGACGTTCGCGAACGCTCTCCGTGTGCTGAAGATGCTCGTGATGTTGACATGCCATGCGAAATAGCCCGTCTGGTTGGCGAGCACGGTCTCGGTGGTGCGCAGGGCCGCGCGGTACGTGACATTGACAGTCTCGTTGACGACAGTGACTGGCGGAACCGTCTCCATCTGCCAGTTAATCACTGCGAGTTCGTTGTTGAGCGTGAGGACTTTCGGAGGGCTGATCGACGCGTTGTCCGAGGCCCACACTTGCCCCGTCGAATTGATGACGACCGTCGCATTCGGGAGGATTGAGTTGGGGAATGCGATTGTCTTCACCGGCAGCCCGTAGTACAGATTGTCGGATGCGGAAAGCACGCCTGAATTGTTGATGACCAACAGCACTTGCCTTCGGGATGACACATTCTGATCGGGACCGATCAGGAATGACGACTCAAGCTGGATGAGATTTTGGGCGGTATTGACGACGAGCTCTGTCGGTTGCGCGTGCCGTATCTCGCCCGAGACAGGCTGCCCGGAATAATTCGTGTAGACTGTGAGATTCACGACATGCGAATCGATAGTATCGTTATGGACGCATTCCACCTGGATGTAGGGATACGTCCCTGAAGAGATCGTGAAGTTGACGGCGAACGTGGTGTTCAATATGACGGGGGTGTTGATGGGAATAGACATGTTCGGACCGCACAGTGTGCCGAACGAGTTAAGCGCCCCGTCGAAGAGACCTGCGCACAGGCGCGGATAGCAATCGCTCTCGTTGACGGAGATGTTCAGGTGGATAGTCTCGTTGCCGAGGAAATGGAACGACTTGAGGAAGGACCGCACAGGATTGGTGTTGCTGCCGCTGATGATATACACAGGACCCGAAACAGTGGCGTTCGGACCGAGGAACAGCGTTGCCGAGTGGCGCGACGCATCGAGAGCCGTCGGTATCTCCTTCCGCAAGAAGACCGACGTGTTTATCTGAGACTCATTGCCGAACGTGAGATTCACGAAATCCCAGATATAGACCTGAAGAGGGATGATCGCCGTGCTGGTGTTGGATACTGTGCTGAATCTCGGCTTGCTGCAGTTCACGGTGAATGTCGTGTTGTCATAGAGCAAGTAGGTCGGGAAATCTCCCTCGGCAGTCGTGTAGTTGCCTGTCGTGAAATTGTAGACGAGCGTGGCCGTCTGCGCAGTCTCGTTGTTGCTGACGATGCACGTGCCGTTCACGACGGGACCGCCGTCGCCCGTGCGGCCGTATCGCACGTTGAAGGGGACCGGGGAGGTGAAATTGGTCGGCGGCGATCTGCCCTGGGGGTATTGCGTCGCGTTGAACACCCAGCTGACGAACGTCGGCTGGACGCTGCTGTACGTGGTGAACCTGCTCACGTTGTACACGAAGGTCTGCGTCACGGCATTGAAGGAGATATTGTTGCACCCGAGCGCGGGCGTGCACGTGATGAAATTCCCCGAGTCATTGAAATCAGCGTAGGCGACGGGGTCGCTGGCGTTGCCGATACCGCGCAACGTGAGAACTGCAGACCTGTTGAGACCGGGAGCGGCTGTGGAATTGACGAAAATCGTGTTGTTCGTTATCGATATGACATTGATGAGGTTCACGGCCGCAGTGAGATTGGTGGTGTTGGTGAAGTTGATCGAGCCGAACGCCGTGATCTCGATGATGCTGATGTTCGGAAGGAGCGTCTCATTGATGGAGACGTTGCCGTCATCCTGGATGTGCAGGGAGACAAGATCATTCACGAATCCCAGCATGCGGAGGGTGTTGTTCGCGCTCGCGTTGATGAGTAGGCCCCGTGTCGCGTTCGCGAACGTGCTGTTGAGGACGCTGCTGTTGGTCGCGCCCGTGAGCGACAGGCCTGTGCTGAAGTTGGACACGAGGCAGTCGCGGACAGTGACGTTCGAGCGGCCGGTCACGTTGATGCCGATGCCCAGACCTGCGCCGCGGATGCTGAATCCTGCGCAACTGAAGACCAGGTTATCAGCAGCGATGCGGATGCAGGAGTCGGCCGAGGTGATATCCGCACCCAGCGTCGATGTCTCGCTGACCGAACGGCACGCTTCGCGGACAGTCACATTATTGCTCGTCACGGTCGCCGCCTCCGCCGCGCCGTTATTGGGCGTGACGTTGGCGAACCAGATATCCCCCGCAGCACTCTGATTTTTGACGATGACTGACGTGTCGTTGGAGGAGAGCCTCCTGACTTGGTCCGCAGAAAGTGCAATGCTCCACACGCGCACCTCATCAATGGTGCCGTTGAAAATATCAGTGCCTGAGTTGTCCCAGCCTACGTACAGCGCGCCAGGAGCGGCGATTGAGCCGGCAGAGGTGGCTGTGCCGACAGGCACGCCGTCGAGGTAGAATTTCATCTGGCCCGCGCCCGTGCCTTCCCTGACAAATGCCACGTGATGCCATTGATTGTCCGCGACCGAGAGACCTGTGGTCGAGTTCACCGCGCCGCCGTCCCACACCGTGAGGCGGTCGCCGAGATTGACATAGAATGCGGGGCTGAACGTGCCGATGCTGAAGATGGTGTTCCATTGCCTGCTGTCATTGAGCTTGATGCGCGCCTCGACGGTGTAGTTACCGGTGCCGATGGCGGGGAAGTTGGTAGCCGCGAGGTTCACGGCGCTGCTCGCGACGGCGGGGTTGAACTGGTAGGCGCCGCGGCCGTCAAAGCCGCCGGTCTTGTTGAATGCAGCGCTGCCGGTGAGGCTCGTCGCGTTGTTGTCGAAGCCTGCGTAGTCCGTGGCGTTGAGGGGGTGCGCGGAGACCTCGAATGGCATGTTGAGGATCTGGACGCTGAGGCCGTTGCGCGACCAGACAGTGATGTTCTTGAGGTTCGGATCTGTGGTGTTCAGGTTCAGGGTGATGTTGTCCTCGGTGCTGTTGAACTCGGAGGTCATGTTCAAGAGAGCCGTGATCGCCGCGACGCCCGTCTCATTGGCACGGTATGTCGTGAAGCGGCTCACGTTGTAGATGAACACCCCTGCAGCAGTGTCAGTGAATATCTCGTTGCAGCCGAGAGCGGCGGTGCAGACGGCGAAATTGCCTGCATCGCTGAAGTCCGCGATCGCTTGGGGATTCCTGAATCTGTCGGCGCCGATGCTCCTGAGCGTGAGCACTGCGCTGCGGTTGAAACCGGGAGCTGCTGTGCTGTTGATGAAGACGCTCGTGTTGCTGAATCCGAGCACATCGATCAGGCGGGTCGCCGGCGTCAGGTTGGTGGTGTTGGTGAAGTTGATCGCGGCGAATGTCAGGTTCTCGATGATGCTGATGCTCGGCAGGAGCGTCTCGTTGATGGTGAGGTTCGTGCCGTTCTGCACGTGCAGGGAGACACTGTTGTTGATGAAACTGAGCCGGAGGAATGTCTGGTAGGCACTGGTGTTATGCATGACGCCGAGGGTGTTGTTGAGGAAGGTGCTGTTGCGGAGCGTGACGTTCTGCGCATTGCGGAGGAGCGCGCCTGCCGTGAAATTGAGGAATCTGCAGTCGCGGACGGTGATGTTCGCGTTGTCGGTGATATTGATGCCTGCGCCGCCGCCGAGGCCGCCGGTGACATTGTAGCCTGCGCAGTTGAGGAAGATGTTGGGCGATGCGACCTGGAAGCACGTGCCGCTCGTGTTGACGTTGGCCGAGAGCGTGACGCTGCCGCCGAGGGTCTGGCAGGCGGCAGTATTGGCGGGGGATTCATTGACTTTGTAGGTGGTGAAGTGGGTCACGCTGAAGATGAACACGCCAGTACCCACATCGGAGTGGATGGTGTTGCATCCGATACCTGCGGTGCACACGACATAGTTGTTGTCGTCGTTGAGGTCAACGATTGCCTGCGGATTGATGAACGTGTTCGCGCCCAAGCTCCTAAATGAGAGGACGGCGCTGCGGTTGAGGCCGGTGGTGTTGGTGATGTTGATGAAGATGCTGTTGTTGCCCATGCTCGTGACGTTGAGGAGGTTGGTGCGGCCGGTGAGGTTTGTCGTGTTGGTGAAGTTGATCGAGCCGAACGTGCTGTTCTGGAAGATGCTGATGTTGGGCAGGAAGGTCTCGTTGATGGTGATGTTGCGCCCGTCCTGCACGTGCAGGGAGACAGTGTTGTTGACGAAGGAGATGTTCCAGAGAAAGTTGGTGGGGCTTGCGTTGTTGAGGATGCCGCGCGTGCTGTTGTAGATGGTGATGTTGCGGAGCATGCTGCCGGTGGTGCTGGCGAACTGGATGGCTGTCGTGAAGTTGGTGAGGGTGCAGTCGCGGACGGTGATGTTGGAGCGGCCGGTCATGTTGATGCCGATGCCGTTCTGTCCGCCGGTGATTGCGAAGCCGCGGCAGTTGATGATGAGGTTGTCTGCGTCGATGTTCAGGCACGTGCCGGAGGTGTTGATGTTGTTGGCGAAGTTGAGGTGGCGCGTCACGGAACCGCAGTCGGTGGAGGCGCTCGTGACAGTGATGTTGTCCCAGTAGCAGTGCTCAGAGCCTTGGTTGTTGAGGCAGGCGCCGCGGATGTAGACCGTGCCGTTGAGGGTCACGAAGTCCTCGAGCGCGAAGGTCTGCTGGGTGAACCCGTTGGTGCTCTGGGTGAAGAGCGTCGTGTAGGATATGTTGTTGTTGCTGAGGTAGACCCTGAAGTATTCTCCGCCGTCAAGAGCGGCAGTCGTGATGTCAAAGGTGAGATTGACGTGGGTCCGACCGGTGAGGTTGATGGCGGGCGATGTGAGGTTGCGCTCCACGCCGCCGCCGTTGTTGACGTCGCACTGGCTGCCGGTGGAAACCCACGATCCTGTCGATGCCCATTCCGCGATGCTGTTGCAGTCCTCGAAGAATTCTGTCGTGAATGTCGGGTCGACGATGAAGTCGAACTCGACCGGATTGCCGGTAATCTTCAGATCAAAGGTATCCTGCTCACCCACCAGGCTCGTCAGCAGCACGGCGTATCTTCCATCGCCGCCCACCTCGCCGAAGTCCGCGATAGGAGTGGCGCCGCCGGCCTCATACACTTCGACGCCAGCCGAGGGGTATGCGCTTCTCGAGTACATCGTGATGTCGTTCTCGGCCGTGAGGTTGCGCTCGAAGGTGACTCTGATGTAATGGCCTGCGGGGATCTCCGCGGTCCAGTTGCCGTCGCGCTCGCGCACGGACTCGTAGACGTCTTCGATGAACGTGCGGTTCTCGTCGAGGTGCTGGGCGCCTGTGATGACGATGATGTCGAAGGTCTGGTTCGAGAGGTGCGGCGTGATCCATTGCACGCGGTCGATGAGGCCGTTGCCGTCGGTGTCGGTCGCGTTGAATGGCATGAGATCGCCTGTCTCGACCCAGCGGATGGTGATGCTCGATTCCTTGCCGACGCGCACGCGCTCAGGTATCGCGGAGAATGATACGACATCGGTGTAGTTGAGCTCGTCCGGGGCGGTGATGCTCACGCGCACGCCGTAGCTCGTCGTCTCTTCGGTCGCCTGCGGGGCGTCGGTCTCGTATTCGAGGGAGTATCCTGAAGCGCCGTCATCGAGGTCTACTGCCGCGAGGCCGAGCGCTTCGCGCGCGCGGGGGTTGAGGACGCTCTCGACGCCGCCTTTGCGGGATGCGATGCGTGTGATGTTCGCGGAGAGTGGCACTTCGAGCGTGATGTCCCCCGCAGTTGTCAGGGAGACGTTCTTGATCCACTTGACGCGCTCGCCGACGATAACCGGTGCGCGGAGCGTCTTGATGGTCATTTCCGATGTCGTCGTCTCATCGATGATCTGGAGGTCGGCCGCGGGCGCCGGCTCTGCGGGTCTTCTGCGGGCCGCGGGCGTTGTAACGACGGGGGTCTGCGGCGTGTAGGCGCCGTTGCTCATGTGGCTGAGCAGTTGGTCGATGGATGAGAGCGTGTCTGCGGCGCTCTGCGAGACCATGCCGGTGACGGTGGGGTCGTTGGCGAGGACGATGCCGAGGAAGATGAGTGTCGCGATGATGAGCAGTCCGAGTTTCCAGCGGAGCGTGTTCATTTCTCGAACACCCCCGATTTCCACCATATCCAGACGCCTTTGCCGGGGCCGACGAATTTGCCGCGGATCGTTCCTTCGCCGCGGAGATTGTTGAGACGGTAGAGGATCTTAACGCGGGTGGCGTCAGGTATTTTTTCCGCGACGTGTGCCTCGATCTCCTTGGTCTCGAGCGGTTGCTTCGCTACTTCGATGACTTCGCGTATCCGCTCTGCGAGCCTGTCGTCCATCTAGCGTTCCCGGAGTGTCGCTGTTCCCCTTTTTAAGTTTATAGGTAAATGCATGTATATATTATTAGATGAAGATACTGATACATTCATAGGTGAACTTCTCCGACGAGAGAAATATCTAGCAGACACGGCCGACCCAGACATGCCAGCAACGAGACTGGCCAGTACGGTTCCCACTATCCCCCCTTTATTAACAACGAGAGTGAAAGGAGCTCTGCGCATATTTAAATATTGCGGGCGGCTGGAACACACGATGTCCGACGGAGAATTCTACCCCCGCATCCTGCAGGAAGTGCGCCAAAAAAGGCTCACCAAAGACCAGCTCACACAGCGCAAGCTCGCCCTCTGCGCAGAACTGGGCATGAGCGCAGTGCCCACTGACATCCAGATCCTCCTCCGCGCCCCGCCGAACGAAACAGCCGCCCTGGCGAAGAAACTCCTCACCAAACCCGTCCGCAGCATCAGCGGCGTCACCCCCGTCGCCCTCATGACCGCCCCCATCGCCTGCAAGCACGGCAAGTGCGTCTACTGCCCCGGCGGCCCGGGCAGCCCCTTCGGCGACGTGCCGCAGTCCTACACCGGCCGCGAGCCGAGCACCATGCGCGGCATCCGCAACGCCTACGACCCGTACCTCATGACATTCAACCGCCTCGAGCAGTACGTCGCCACCGGCCACAGCCCCGACAAAGTCGAATTCATCATCCAAGGCGGCACGTTCCCCAGCTTCGACCCCGCCTACCAAGAAGACTTCATCACCTACTCGCTCAAAGCGCTCAACGATTTCGGCATGCGTTTCTTCGATGAGAACCACACCGTCCGCATCGACGACTACAAACAATTCTTCGAGCTCCCGGGCGATCTCAACGACAGGGAACGCGCGAAGCACATTCAAGACAAAGAGGCCGCGCTCAAAGGAAAGACGACGCTGATCACCGAGCAGCGGCGCAACGAGACCGCGCACCTGCGATGCGTCGCCCTCTGCATCGAGACAAAACCGGATTGGTGCCTGCAGCCCCACATCGACGAGATGCTGCGCCTCGGCACCACCCGCGTCGAGCTCGGCGTGCAGTGTCTGCGCGACGACGTCCTCAAAGCGACCAACCGCGGCCACGGCCTCGCCGAGACGATCGAATCCACTCGCCTCATGAAAGACAGCCTCCTCAAAGTAGGATACCACATGATGCCCGGCCTGCCCGGGCAGACGCGCGGGGACGACATCGAGATGTTCAACGAACTCTTCGCGAACCAAGACTACATGCCCGACGCACTGAAGATCTATCCCTGCATGGTCTTCGAAGGCACACCGCTCCACCACCTGTGGAAACGCGGCGCGTTCACACCGATATCCCTCGAGCAGGCAGCCGACATCATCGTCGAGGCGAAGAAGGCCATCCCCCGCTGGTGCCGCGTCATGCGCATCCAGCGCGACATCCCCAGCACGCTCCCCGTCGCAGGCATCAAACGCACCAACCTCCGCCAGGACGTCGAGGCGCTCGCGGCAGAACGCGGCGTGCAGTGCCAGTGCATCCGCTGCCGCGAACCCAAAGGCCGCACCATCGACTGGAGTGCGATCGCCATCACGCGCACCGACTACGGCGCCTCCGGCGGCAAAGAGATCTTCCTCGCCGCCGAAGACACCACCAATGATATTCTGCTGGGGTTCTGCAGACTGCGCAAGCCCGGCAAGCCGTTCCGCCCCGAGATCACGCCGAC
>CAYUPS010000005.1:26458-57894 GCA_964445485.1 uncultured Methanosarcinales archaeon
ATGAACAGATATCCTCTCAAATGCCCATGAAAAAATTCCCCGACGACTACTGGGAATGGATGGCCTACGCCTCAATGGGCGTGCTCTTTATCTGGGTGCTTCTCAAGCAATTCGGCATCATCAACACACCCGCAATCATCGAGTATGGAATTCCCATCGCAGGAGGCATCAGCACAGGATTCGCACTCTACAGAAGTCTCATGCGAGAAATGGGAACTGTGCGCAAGGATCTTTCCAGAGAAATTTCAGAAACAAGACAAGAAGTCTCTGAACTCAAATCCAAAGTATTCCACATCGACCGCGATCTCGAACGCATCAAGACACTTTTGAAAACCGCCTGATTGAAACAAGCGTTTTTAAAGCGTCCTCACCTCTTTCCGTCGATGCCCACGCTCAAACCGATCCCCGACACGGACACGCTCGAATTCAAGCCCGCGTTCGTCAAGCGGTACTCCCAGCTCACCGACTGGGATGCCTTCAAGAAATACTCCCTCTGCTTCCTCTCGAAATCCATCCGCGTCAACACCCTCAAAGTGTCAGTCGCCGAGATGAAAAAACGCCTCTCAAAAGACTGGGAGCTCGAGCAGATCCCCTGGTGCCCAGAAGGATTCTGGATGAAGCACAAAGAAGGCCGCCTGGACCTGGGCAACACCGTCGAGCACGACCTCGGCTATTACTACGTCCAGGAAGCCGCCTCGATGGTCCCGCCGCTCGTCCTCGACCCGCAACCGGGCGACCGCGTCCTCGACGTCGCAGCCGCGCCCGGCTCGAAATCATCCCAGATGGCCGCCATGATGCAGAACCGCGGCGTCCTCATGGCCAACGACGTGAGCGGCGCGCGCCTCGCCGCCCTCGGCATCAACCTCCAACGCATGGGCGTGAGCAACTGCGTCATCAGCATGATGCCGGGCGAGCGCATCAAGGAACTCGAATTCGACCGCATCCTCCTCGACGCGCCCTGCTCCGGCACCGGCACGATCCGCAAATCGCTCAAGACCATCAGCATGTACAATCCCGGCAGCATCAAGAGCCTCGTCGGACTGCAGCACCGCCTCCTCGCCAACGCCTGGTCGCTCTTGCGCCCCGGCGGAACGCTCGTCTACTCAACCTGCTCTTTGGAACCCGACGAGGACGAAGGCGTCATCGACTGGTTCTTGCAGAACAACAAAGACGCCACGCTCGCGCCGATCACGCTCAACATCAAGCATGGCCCCGCAGTCCAGGAATTCGAAGGCAAAACGTACCCTTCCGACGTGAGCAACTGCCTGCGCCTGTGGCCGCAGGACAACGACACAGAAGGATTCTTCGTCGCGAAGCTCGTCAAGAAGGCCTGAGCGTATTGACTGGCTTGCGCGCCAGGAACGCCTCAATGTTCTCCACCGTCGTGTCCATGATGCGCTGCAATGCCTCGGCCGAATTGAACGCGTTGTGCGGCGTGATGATGACGTTCGGATGGTCGCGGAGCATATGCTGGGCGAGCGCCGTGCGCAAATCGCACTTCTTCCGGAATGACGAGGCGAGCAGTTCCTTCTCCTCGCGGATGAAGCACTCCTCCTCGAGCACGTCCAAACCTGCGAACGCTATCCTGCCGGACTTGAGACCGTCGAGCAATGCCTCGCTCTCGACGAGGCCGCCTCGCGCAGTGTTGATGAGTATCGCGCCGCGCTTGAACTTCCCGATGCGCTTCTTGTCGATCATGTGCTCGGTCTCCTTGGTGAGCGGCGCGTGCAATGACACGATGTCGCTCTTGCCAAGCAGCCCATCGATTCTTTTCTCGTACGCGAAACCCATGCGCTTGGCCAATGAGTTATCAGGCTTGACGTCGTAGGCGAGGACGCGCATGCCGAATGCCTGCGCGTACTTGATCGCGTGGACGCCGATGCGCCCCGTGCCGACGATGCCGATCGTCTTGCCCTCCAGGTCGAAGCCGCGCAATCCCTCGAGGCTGAAGTCGCCGCGGCGCGTACGCTCCACGCTCGGGAGTATCTTCCGCGAGATGGCGAGCAGGAGCGCGAACGCGTGCTCAGCCACAGTATTGCTGCCGTACGCGGGAACATTGGACGCGACGACCCCCCTCGCAGCGCACGCCTTGAGGTCGATATGATCAAAACCTGTCGACATCGTCGTGACGAACTTCGCCTTCGGCAATGATTTGAGTATCGCAGCGTCGACTTTCGACCACACGAACACCGCGAGGATGTCCGCGCCCTTCGCCGCGTCCGCGGTCTTGGACGAGAGAGGCGCGTCGATGAACGCGAGCGAGTGCTTCTTCAGCTTCGCCTTGAAGTAGTCC
The DNA here is from genome assembly GCA_964445485.1 of uncultured Methanosarcinales archaeon. Taxonomy (GTDB): domain Archaea; phylum Nanobdellota; class Nanobdellia; order Woesearchaeales; family ARS49; genus CAYUPS01. The sequence goes on from CAYUPS010000005.1 coordinate 28,752, forward strand.
TTCTCCCACGGCTCGAGTTCGAAGAACGCGATGGAAGCCATGCCTGCACGTCGGCCGTCAGTTTATTTAAGCTTTGCGAGGCATTCGTGGAGGTGCTCTCCCGAGAGACGGTGGTACACCCAGGGCAGCAGCGCGAAGAGCGTGAACAGCAGAACCGACACGATGACCGACGGCTGCAGGAGAAGCGCCCAGGACCACTCTCCGGACAGGAGAGCGCCGCCGATGCTCGTGAAGAGGAACATATAGATGAACGTCCCGGGAATCATACCCAGGAATGACCCCCAGAAATAATCCCGGAACGACGCTCTCGTCAGTCCCGCCGCATAATTGAACAGGTTGTACGGCACGAGAGGGATGAGCCGTGCGATGAACACACCACGGAGCGCATGCCTGCGGATGAGCTCCTGCGCATGCGCCATGCTATTGCCCAGAAGGTGCTGCACGAATCCGTGCCCCAGATAGCGCGAGATGAGGAAAGCGCAGGAGGAGCCGATGAGCGCGCCCAGCCAGCACCAGATTGTCCCCCACCACAGCCCGAAGAGCAATGCGCCGATCAGCGTCATCACCCACGCAGGGATGAGGAGGACAGTGATGAGCGCGTAGAGCGCGACGAACGACGCGGGCGCGCCGAACCCCGCCGAGACGACTGCGTCGCGCATGCGAGAGACCTGCGCGACCTCGCCCAGCGGCGTCCAGTGCCACACCGCGACAGCCGCCGCCAAGAAGAGCATGAAGAGGATGAACCGCACAAGCATCCCCTCATGCCCGACATGACTGCCCGCTGCGCGCCGCATGGGATCGCGACGGGTGCGCGAGGATATAAACGTTACGCAGACACGAAACTTTATATCCGAACGCGCGCGTGCCGCACGCGATGGGCATCGCGATCATCGGCGGCACGGGATTCTCCGAATACGCAACGAATCCGCAGAAAATCAGCACAGACTACGGCGATGTGAGCGTGAGCGACATCTGCCTCGGCGGCAAGACAATCAAATTCCTCGCCCGGCACCAGGCGCTCGAAGTGCCGCATCTCGTCAACTACCGCGCGAACATCCAAGCGCTCAAGCTCCTCGGCATCAAGAGCATCTACGCGGTGTCCGCCTGCGGCAGGCTCGGCGCAACCGTGTGGCCAGGCCATCTCGGAGCCGTCGAAGACGTCGACTGGGACGACCTGGGCGGCAGGGAGACGACATTCGCAGAGAAAGGCCTGCTCCTCCACGCCTCGATGGACCGACCCTGCAGCACAGGGCTGCGCGAGAGGCTGCAGGACGCATGGCAGCGACACCAGTGCTGCGTGCAGCAGCTCTACGCAGACGCGCCGGATCTGCGCGCAGGCTTCCACACTGACGGCACATACTACAACATCAACGGCCCCGCGTTCTGCACGCCCGCCAAAGAGACGCGCATCCGATGCAGCGTGCCCAACGCCAAATTCATCGGGCAGACCCTCGTGCCAGAGATCCAGCTCGCGCGGGAGATGTCGATGGCGTACGCGGCGCTCGCGATGTGCGTCGACCATTCCAACTATCCGGGCCAGAAGCATGTCTCGCACGCCGACGGCGTCATGGTCGCAGTCAAGAAGACCGCGCAGGCCGCCCGTCTCCTCCTCGACGACGCGGTCCGCAACACATCTGATGACTTCCACGATCCAGTCGCGCACCGCGCATTCAGCGGCTCCCTGCACGAAGGACAAACAGATCTCGACCTCCTGAGAAAGAACGGCAGGACGAACCTCGCGAGCATCCTCGAAGCGGAACTCAAACGGCGCGCGATATCTATCGCTCTGCAGGGCCAGTGATGTACGCGGTCCGCTGGCTCACAAACAAATGAACAGTCTTAGTGCCTTCGAGGCCCGCTTCGTATTTCGCGCGTTCTTTCCAGTACATCTTCGGATCGACTTTGACGCGCAGGATGACAGATTTCGCCTTCGCTTCCTTGAGTGCCGCGCGGATCCTCCCGATGTCTGAATCGGACGTCGCGAGTATCCTGTGCCCCGTCAGCCACGGCCGCGAGACTTTCCGCGGACCGAGCGCGTACACCTTCCCCGCGATCTCGACGGGCCACGCGCCAGTCCCTGCCAATGCGTCATCGACGATTCCCGCACGGACCGCCGTCGGATCCAGCTCATAGAACCATGCGGGCTTCGCCACAGGACGCGCAGGATTCACTGATGATTTCTCGATGCGCGTGCCCTGCGGCAGGAACACCGCGCACACATCGCACTCCTTCAGCTTCCCGAAATAGAGCGTGAGGCGGTTGAGCGCGCCGTGCAACGACAGGTACTCTCGCTCGCAACCATCGGGGAATTCGTTGAGATGCGGCGGGACCTCCACCGCGATCGATGCAGCGACGGGGGAATAGGCTGCGAGCAATTTGCGAGGGTCGGGCGAGATGCTCGCGAGCGAACGCGACTCCTCCGACGGAGCGCGCTCCGTATCGCAGAAGATAACTGACGGACGGAATGCCCTGACCTTCTCGATGACATCGGGCGCGAGCGCATCGCCGCACAGCACCTCGACATTCCTGAGACCGAGCGCCTTCATGTTCGCGCGGGCGAGGGCTGCTTTGCGGGGATCGAGCTCCACCGCGAGCACCTTCTTGCATGTCTTGGCGAACGCAGCAGTCTGGAACCCGACGCCGCACCCGATCTCCGCGAGAGCCGCGCAAGAGAGGCGCTTCGCCCGCCAGTCCGCGACAGGCACAGGAGTGCCGAAACGGGCATCCTCAGGCTCGAAGCGGAAGTGCGGATGCGCGAGGAGTTCCTTGGCGCGCTTGATGCGTGGCATGCTGCATCCGAGAGAAGGGCAGTTTATATAGGTTTCAGGAGCGGCGGGAGCGCAAGCCCGGACCCGGACGCCCGATCGGCGGCGGCAGCGGACCGAGCGACGAGCGCGGCAGGCGCGCCATGCCCGCATCGCCGTGCGGCAAGAAGCACTCCCCGCTCGCCTTCTTGGCGATTGCGCTCTTGGCAGCGGCGACGATATCGCGCACGGACAGGCCGAACTTCTCCCACAGCTGCGCGGGCGTGCCGCTCTGGCCGAACGAATCCTGCACGCCGACAAGCTCGACGGGCACGAGCGCGACGCCCGCGAGCGCCTCGAGAACGGCCGAGCCGAGACCGCCGCTCACCTGATGCTCCTCGACAGTCACGACAGCGCCAGTCGTCTTCGCGGCATCCACGAGCGCGATCATGTCCAGCGGCTTGATCGTGTGGTTGTTGATGACCATCGCGTCGATGCCCTGCCGCTCGAGCTGCTGCGCGGCGAGCAAAGCCTGGTGGACCATGGCGCCGCACGCGACGATAGACACATCCGAGCCCTTGCGCAGCACTTCCGCCTTGCCGAGACGGAACGGAGCTTTCTCTGCCGTGACAAGAGGCAGTTCCGCCCTGCCGAGGCGCAAATACGCCGGACCTTTGAGCGCAGCCAACGCGCGTGTCGCTTTTCGAGCCTCGATGGCGTCGCACGGCACGACCACAGTTATGTGCGGCAGCGACCGCATGAGCGCGACATCCTCGAGTGCCTGGTGCGTCGCGCCGTCCTCGCCTGTCGCGAGGCCTGCGTGCGTTGCGCACAGCTTGACATTGGCGCGGTTGTACGCGACCTGGACGCGGATATGGTCCCAGCAGCGCCCTGGCACGAACACTGCGAACGACGCTGCGAAAGGAATCTTGCCGGCGAGCGCGAGACCCGCGGACACGCCGACCATGTTCTGCTCGGCGACGCCGCATTCGACAAAACGGCCTGGATACTTCTGGGCGAACCAGTGCACGCGCGTGCTCTCACCCAGGTCCGCGGTGAGGGCGACGACACGCCTATCCTTCCCGAGAGCGAGGAGCTCTTTGCCGAATCCGTCGCGGGTCGAGCCTCTGGAAGATCCTTCGAGCGCATCGGAGCGCACCGCGGATGAATGCTTGCTCATCGCGCCCTCCGCTCGATGCGCCGGCGCGCTGCCTCAAGCTCGGCGAGCGCCTTCGTCCCCTGCTCTGCGCTGGGCGCCTTGCCGTGCCATTCGAAATTATCTTCTGCGAAAGAAACGCCTTTGCCGGGCGTGACGTCGCAGATGATCATGGTCGGCCTGCCGCGCGCTTTCTTGGCCTTCTCGACCGCGGAGAAGATGCTCTTGAACTCGTGGCCGTCGATCTCGAGCACGTTCCAATTGAACGCCTTGTACTTCGCAGCGATAGGTTGGAGCGGCATGACTCTATCTGAAGGCCCGTCAATCTGGATGTTGTTGCGGTCGAGGAAGACTGTGAGGTTGTCGAGCTTGTATTTCGCGGCGAGCAGCACGGCTTCCCACGTGCCTCCCTCATTGTGCTCGCCATCGCTCGTGACGCAATAGATCCTATTCTTGGTTTTGTCCATGCGAGCGGCAAGCGCCATGCCGCACGCGACGCCAAGACCCTGCCCGAGCGGTCCCGAGCTGTTCTCGACAGCGGGCAGCCACTCAATGGCAGGATGGCCCTGCAGCGGGGAGCCCATCTTGCGCAGTGTCTGCAACGTCTTGAGCGGGAAGTATCCTGCCCGGGCCATCGCAGCATACCTGATAGGGCAGATGTGCCCGTTGGAGAGTATCAGGCGATCGCGTTTATCCCACAGAGGCTTCTTTGGGTTGTGGCGAAGGATGCGGAAATACAGCGCGGCAAAGAGCTCAGCCATGCCCAATGGTCCTGCGGTGTGGCCGCTCTTGGCTTCCACCAGCATGCGGATGACATCCTGGCGCAGCGTGTTGGCCAGAAGGCGCAACTGCTTCTCCGTGCGGGGCATCGGTCCGGCAGGAGGCGTCTTGATATTTAAGCGTTCCGACGGGCCCCGGACACATCCTGGACGACGTTGAATTCAAGCGCCTTGCGCAGGTTGATGTTGCCGCAGCGGAAGCACGTGAAGAACACACCCCACTTGCCCTCGCGCAACTCCAAGAACGACCCGCACACGCACTTCAGATCGCCGAGGACCGCATCCTTGTGCGCGGCGCACACCGGAACCCCCTGCCCATTCAGTCCCGTCGACGGCTTGTCACAGAACGGGCACGCATCCACCTTGCTCTGGCCGTAGCGTTTTGGGATGCGCATGGTCAGAGGAGGACGTCGGCCTCGGGGAACAAGGTCTCATAATTGCGCAGGCAGTGCCCAAGGCATTGAAAATATGACATCTCATGGTATTCATACCCTTCCTTGCGCAGGTACCGCATCACCACGGGCCTGATATGCGCGAGCATCCTGTTGGATACCGCGGGAAAGAGATGGTGCTCGATGTGACACTCGAGGAACGCGTTGCCGCCGATACCCTGCAAGAACCAGTGCGAACGCAGGTTCCGCGTCGTCTTGGTCTGCAGCAGCAGCCAGGGCTTCGGCTCATCGAGAGTCTCGAGCCCCAAATGGTTGAACACTGCAAGATGCATGAAGACTGGCGCGAACACAGAACGCACAAGATATGCGCACACGACCGCCCACCCCAGCGGCACCTGCGTCGAAAGGAGAGCCACAAGCAGCACCCATCCTGCGAGGCAGAGCGCCACGTAGCGCGCGAGACGCAGCCAGCTCCCCCACAGGAACCACACGCTGTAGCCGAACACCCAGGCGGGCGCGAGCAGCGGCGCGGCAAAGAAGTATAACGACTTATGCAGCCATGGGAAATAGAACTCCTGCGGCTCCCTGCTCGGCACGTTCGGGTACACATGATGCACGCGCACATGGCGGTGGTACCACCACTCGCCGCTCTGCCCACCCCAGAAGTCGCTGAAGAAGAACAACGCGGCCCTGTTGAGGCGTTTGGACGCGAAGAACGACCCGTGGCTCGACTCGTGCGTGCCCGTGATCGCGATGCCGTAGAACGCATAGGACATCACTGCGATGCCAAACGCGCGCCAGCCAAGAGCGGAGTGCGTGAATATGAGGAAACCAGCGCAGAACAGCAGCGCGCGCAGGAAGAAATGCAAAGACTCCCTCCCGTGCTTCTGCCACCACGACATGCCCGCAAGAGCCCTGCTGATCTCCTCGGAGAGCGCCATGAAGTTCCGGCGGGAGAAGAGTTCCTCTTCTGAAGAATGCTGCATCAAAGACACGCCCCACCTACCAGTCGATCGCTGTCCCTTTGCCGCCAGTCAGCCAGCGGTAGCACTCCAGCGCAGCCTTCGCGCCGTCGCCTGCCGATATGACTGTCTGCTTGTACGGCGTCGTTGTGCAGTCACCCGCGGCGAAGATGCCCGGCGTGGACGTGTTGCCGTGCATGTCGACCTCAATCTCCTGGCGCGCATTGATTTTGACCGCGTCCTTGACCATCGAAGCGTCGGCGCGGAATCCAATCTCGATGAACAAACCGTCGACGGGAATATCCTTGACCGAGCCTGTCGCGACATCCTTGATCGTGACTGCGGTGACAAACTTGTCTCCCTTGATCTCCTCCACAGTCGACGGGACGACGAACTCGATGCTCTTGTTGTCTCGCGCCTTCTTGACCGTGACCGCGTCAGCGCGGAATTCCGCGCGACGATGGATGAGGTACACCTTCTTGGCGCCGATATGGATGAGTTCGAGCGCGCCCTCGATAGCGCTATTGCCTCCACCGACCACGGCGACGGCCTTCTTCTTGAACAGCGGCGCATCGCAGGTGGTGCACGTCGAGACGCCGCGGCCGAGGAACTTCTCCTCGCCAGGCACGCCGAGCGTGCGCGGCGAGGTGCCATATGCGAGAATCACTGCGCGCGCCGTGTGCTTGTCACCGTTGGCCATGTGCAGGGTGAAATGCTCGCCAGTCTTCTCGACCTTGAGGACCTTGCCGCCGACGCGCGTGGCGCCGAAGCTCTTGGCATTCTCCCAGAATTTCATCATCAATTGCGGGCCTGGCTGCGGATCGACGCCAGGGTAGTTCTCGATGGAGTTGGTCAGGTTGGTCTGGCCGCCGATGTCGATGGAGATGATGCCTGTCTTGAGGCCTTTGCGGCAGGTATAGACTGCCGCGGTCAGGCCAGCGGGACCACCGCCGACGATGAGAACATCATACTCTGTCGCGGGTTTTGCCTTTGCGTCCTTTTGATTCGTGACTGCCATTGCTCCTCACTGCGCGCACCAGCGCGCGATACCCCTCTTGCGGATCCTTCGCCGCGAACACCGCGCTCGCGGCGCACACGAAATCCGCGCCTGCCAGAGCTGCCATGCTCGCCGTCCGCTCGTTGATCCCGCCATCGACGCCGATGCGCGCGCGGGGCGCGATGCGCCGGATGGCGCGCACTTTCGCGAGCGCCGACGGACGGAACCTCTGGCCGGAGAATCCCGGCCGCACACTCATCACGAGCACGGTATCGGCGAAACGCAGGATATGCCTGAATTTCGCGACGCCTGTCTCTGGATTGATCGCGATGCCGAACCGCAGGCCCATCCTGTGGAGGACGGCCGCGATGACGGCGGGCTTCTTCGTCGCTTCCGCGTGGACGATGATCTCGCGGGCGCCCGCTCGTCGCAGGTCCTCGAGATACCGCTCCGGATGGAGCGCCATCACGTGGTAGCTGGCGTTCAACCCTCTGAGCGTTTTTAAGGATTGTGGTCGGAGCGTCGTGTTGGGCACGAAATCGCGATCCATGATGTCAATATGGAGAAGGCCGGGTGTCAATCGCTTGGCGAGGGCGATCTTCCGCCGCGCATCAGGGAGCGAGCGGGAGAGTATCGCCGGCTGCACCTCGATGCGGCCCATGGCTCACCTGCCCTCGAAACGGGAGATCTTCCTGATCCTGCGCGCATGACGCTCCTCGCCGCAGAAGTCCGTCCTGAGCCAGCGGTCCACGATTCCTCTCGCCTTGGCAGACGATAGCGCCCAGCCTGAGAGGCAGAGGATGTTCGCGTCATTGTGCCGCCTGCTCAGCGCTGCGTCGCGCTTGGTCCACACCGGCACGGCCCGTACGCCTTTGACCTTGTTCGCCGCGATGCAGATGCCCTCGGCAGAGCCGCACACAAGGATGCCTTTCGCCTTGCGCCGCGCCACCATCCTGCCCACGGGGAACGCGTAGTCAGGATAGTCATCCGAGGGGGAGAGCCGCTTCGCGCCGAGATCGACGACATTGTAGCCCTTGCGGCGCAGGTATGCCGCGAGAGACTGCTTGAGCTTGAACCCCGCATGATCCGCGCCGATGATAATCAGCTGTTTCATGAATCTCACCTCGCCTTCCCCGCGCTGCCAAAGAGACGCATGCGCCTCTCGACCACCTGCTGCATGAGCGCGGCTGCAGGCGCGAGCACTTTCCTCGGATCGAGTACCTCGCGCGAGTAGCGCAGCGCCTCCCTGACGCCGCAGATGAACGCGAGACGCAAATCAGTGTCAGTGTTGATCTTGCACACACCGCTCCGGATGGCCGCACGAACCTGCCCGTCAGGCACGCCAGACGGAGAGCCGAGCCGCGCGCCAGCGCGGGACGCCCTGCGGACGAGCTGCGGCGGGACGCCAGAGGCGCCATGCAGCACCAGAGGCACTCGCGCGACCGACCTAATCCCACGCAGGCGCGCGATGTCAAGTCGCGGCCTGCCCGCGAACTTATAGGCGCCGTGCGAGGTCCCAATGGCGATTGCCAGCGCGTCCACGCCGGTCCGCTCGACGAACTCCTTCGCCGCGGCAGGATCGGTATAGATGATACTGCGCGAGCGGACATTCTCCTCCGCCCCGCCGATGGTGCCGATCTCGCCCTCAACGCTCACGCCGCGGCGATGCGCGAGAGCGACGACTTTGCGAGTCGCGCGGATGTTCTGCTCGAGAGGCAGGTGCGACCCATCATACATGACGCTCGTCCAGCCCGCACTGATGCACCCGCGCACGACACCCATCGTGCGGCCGTGATCAAGATGCAGCGCGGCATCGATGCCTGCGGCATCGATAGCTGCGCGCACCAAAGCGAGAATCTCGCCCATTCCTGCGTACGCTATAGCACCCTCTGACGTCGAGATGATGACGGGTGATTTTCTAGCGGCTGCCGCGCGCGTCACCGCATGGAGCATCTCGAGATTGTTGACATTGAACGCGCCGACAGCGTACCTGCCGCGCTGCGCCTTCCGCAGGAGCGACGCCATCGGCAGCATCAGAGCGCCCCCGTCGTGATCCTGAATCTCGCGCGGACCGCACGCAGCGCTTGCGCCTTCGAGAGCAGCCCTGCTTTGGCACCGACACTGCCGAGCACGCCTTCCGCCTCGCACATGCCGAGGATGAGCGAGCGTTTGAGCGGCCAGCCACGCAGCAGCCCCGCGAAGACGCCTGCGGCGAACGCATCGCCCGCACCAGTCGTCTCGATGACACGGACCTTCCGTGCCCGGATGAAGTGGTATGCGAGGCCGTCGTATGCGTGCGCTCCGCGCGCGCCGTCCGTGATGATGACTGCGCAGTCCTGCGAGTGCATCTCGCGCCGCAGGCGCCACAGGAGGTCCCGCACGCTCATCTTGCCGAGCAGGTCTCGCGCCTCCTCGAGATTCAGGACGAGGAGCGAGGCGCCGCGGATCATCGGGCGCAGGAACGCGATTCCTTTCTGGGCGAGATACGTGCTCGGGTTGAACGCGTACCGGATGCCCTTGGCGCGCGCTTTGGCGGCGAGGGCGCAGGCGGTGCGCCAGCTCGCGCCCAGCATGGAAGAGAAATACATCCCGCGGGCGCGGAGGGCGCGTGCGGGCACATCCGAAGATGAGAGCGCGTCATTGGCGCCCTTGTAGGCGAGGATGGCTCGGTCGCTCATGAGGTCAGCGAGGACGACAGAGTATCCGGTGGTGCGCGAGCGATCGACAGCGCCGAGGAATGCCACCTTCTCATGCCGGAGCGCGTCGAGCACGGTGCGGCCGTGGACATCGTCGCCGACCTTACCAACATACGCTGCCTTCAGGCCCAGGCGGGCGAACGCAGCGGCAGTGTTCGTGCCGCCCCCGCCCGTGTCGAAGTGGATCTCATCGACAAGGATTTTACCGCCGATGTGATAGCACACATCGTAGTGGTCCTGGTGCTTGGCGAACCCCGTCTGCTTCTTCGACGACTTGACGAAGACGTCAACGGTCGCGCTTCCGACTGATACGACGTCGTACATGGCCCTCTTTTTCAGCCAGCACGGGGGAGAAACGACTATATAAATGCTACTTGTACGCGGCCTGCGGCGCGGGCTTGCCTTCCTTCTGGGCGATGTATTTGGAAGCGCGCAGGAGCGCAGTGACTCCCTGGCCTCCTGCGATGACGAACTGGTCCTCATAGACATCCGTGCAGTCGCCAGCAGCCCAGATGCCTTCGCAGCTCGTCTCCATGAATTTGTTCACCATGATGCGTCCACCCTTGTCCAGATCAGCGAGACCCCTGAGGAATTCCGTGCTTGGCACGCGGCCGATCTCGATGAAGACGCCGCCGACCTTCAAGTCCTGCTGCTTCTTGTTCTTCTCGTACGTGAGCCCTTCGACCATCGTCTTTCCGCGGATCTCCTTGACCGCGGCGCCTTCGATGAGCTCGACATTCGGCTGCTTGAGCACGCGCTCCCGCAGGTATTCGTACGCGCGGATCTTGTCGAGCTCGAGGATATAGATCTTCTTCGCGATGCGCAGCATGAACTCCGCCGCTTCGAAGCCGGAATTGCCGCCGCCGATGATGGCGACAGTCCTCTCTTTGAAGAGCGGGCCGTCGCAGACTGCGCAGTACGTCACGCCGCGGTTCTTGAACGCGTCCTCGCCGGGCACATTGAGTTTGCGGGGATGGCCGCCGGATGCGACAAGGACCGCGATCGTGTGGAAGTCGCCTTCGTCCGTCTTGACGGTGAACGTGCCGTCTTTGTTCTTGGCGATGGAGGCGACCTCGCAGATGTGCGGCGTGATGCCGTTGTGCTCCAGTTGCTCGTTGAGCTTGGCCATGAACTCAGTGTAGTTGATCTGCTTGAATCCAGGATAGTTCTCGATCTCTCCCGCGACGTTGATCTGGCCGCCGATGTCCTGTGAGAGCAGCTTGAAACGCATGCGCTTGCGCGCGGCGTATATCGCGGCGGACATGCCTGCGATGCCCGAGCCGATGATGACTATCTCAAGGAGTTCTTTCTTGGCGGATTTGGAAGGAGCCATGATGCCGTCCTTCGCGGGCGCACTATATAACATTTACGCTGAGCTCAGGAGTGCAAAGCTTAAGAGCGAGAGGGTGTTGCTGTCGGCGAATGGACAGGCTCGGGGCGATCAAGCACCGCATCAAGGCAGCCGCGGCATCACGCGCGAACGGCTACACCCGCGCGGATTTCCTCTCCGACCTCAAGGCAGGCTTCATCACCTCGATTGTGGCGCTGCCGCTTGCCATCGCGTTCGCCATCGCCTCCGGCGTCGCGCCCGCGATGGGACTCTACACAGCCATCATCGCAGGCGTCCTCGCCTCGGCAGTCGGCGGCTCGCGCCACTCCATCACCGGCCCGACCGGCGCCATGACAGTCATCATTCTCTCGACGGTGCACAAGTTCGGCCTCGAAGGACTGCTGCTCGCAGGGCTGCTCGCAGGCGTGTTCCAGATAATGTTCGGCGCCGCACGCCTGGGCAGATTCGTCAAATACATCCCGCTTCCGGTCGTGTCAGGCTTCACCGCAGGCATCGGACTGCTGATCTTCAGCGGGCAGATCGCCAACTTCCTCGGCATCACCGTCCCCGCAAAGGAGCATGTGTGGGAGACGTTCGCTGCGATCGCGGAGAGCATCGGCGGCACGCACCTCGCCGCCGTCTGCATAGGATTGGCGACCCTCCTCATGCTCACGTACTTGCCGCAACAGCTGAGCAAAAACAAGCTGCTGCGCTACATCCCGCCCTCACTCATCCCCCTCGTCGGTTTCACCGCAGCCATGTACCTGCTTCACCCACCCATCCCCCGGGTTGGCGACATACCATACGGTCTCCCGACATTCAGCCTCCCGCACTTCGATTTCCAGCTCTTGAAGGATGTGCTCCCCGCGGGTCTGACGATCGCGCTGCTTGGCGCGATCGAAGCGCTGCTGTGCGCGGTCGTCGCCGACGGCATGACGGGCACCAAGCATGACAGCGACAAGGAGCTCATCGGGCAGGGCATCGCGAACGTCGTCCTTCCCTTCTTCGGCGGCATGCCCAGCACGGCAGCCATCGCGCGCACCGCGGTCAACGTGCGCGAAGGCGCCAAGACCCGCATGGCGGGCATCATCCATGCGCTCTTCCTCCTCTCGTTCATGCTCGTGTTCGCGCCCATCGTCACATACGTACCCAAAGCGTTCCTCGCAGGCATCCTCATCTTTGTCTCGCTGCGCATGATTAACCTGCATGAACTGCGCACCATCCTCCGTCTCAACAGGCTCGATGCAATCGTCGCCTTCACCACGATGGGCCTCACCGTCGCAACAGATCTCGTCTTCGCGGTCCAGGTCGGGATGTTCCTCGCCATCCTCCTCCTGTTCGTGCAGTTCACGAAAGTCACGGAGATCAGCGCGATGGAGCAGTACGATCCGAGCACGCCCTACAACGCAGCGGTCAACCAGGATCCTGCGCTCAAAGACAAAGTGGCGATTTACACCATCTACGGCCCGTTCTTCTTCGGCGCAGTCAATATCTTCGAGCACAAGGTCAACGAGCACATGCATGTGAGCCGCCCCATCATCATCCTGCGCATGAAAGGAGTGCAGTTCATCGACAGCACGGGCGCGACGCGTCTCAAGGAATTCATCGCGGACCGGCGCAGGAAGGGCAGGCATGTCCTGCTCAGCACGCTCCTGCCGCGAGTGAAGAAGACGCTCATGGCTGACGAAGAATTCGCGGCGCTGCAGCCTGCTGAGCACGTCTTCGAGAGGACTGCGCAGGCGATCGAGTATGCTCGCAAGAAACTCGCGCCGAACGTGTAGAATTACTTGAGCTTGAGCGCCTTCTTGATGCGCTCCTCATCGAACCCGACAATGATATCTCCATTGATGTCGATGACGGGCACGCCCATCTGGCCGCTCTTCTCTATCATCTCGTTCGCGGCCTTCTCGTTTTCGGCGACGTTGATGTCTTTAAACGGGATTTTGTGCGAGGAGAGGAATTCCTTGGCCATGTGGCAGTAGGGGCAGGAGGGCGTGGAGTAGACCAAGACCTTCGTCTTGCCTGCGGCGGGCTTGTCTGCTTTCTTGGCGGGCATACCTTGCGGCAGGGCAGCAGGGATATATAAAAATATGGCTCGCCCGCCCCGCGCTTTTTAAGCAGACGAGCGCCGGAGCGGCGCATCTTTTTAAAGGGAGGACGAATCGGTCCGCTTCCAAAAACAAGAGGCACACCCACATGGCAAACCAAGTACAACCCATCTTCATCTTGCCCGAGGGTACCCAACGCACCACCGGCAAGAACGCGCAACGCAACAACATCATGGCCGCGAAGCTCGTCGCCGACACGGTACGCACCACGCTCGGACCCAAAGGCATGGACAAGATGATCGTCGACTCCCTCGGCGACATCACCATCACCAACGACGGCGTCACCATCCTCGAAGAGATGCAGATCGAGCACCCTGCCGCCAAGATGATCGTCGAGGTCGCAAAGACCCAAGAATCAGAAGTGGGCGACGGCACCACGACCGCAGTCGTCATCGCGGGCGAGCTCCTGCGCAAGGCAGAAGGCCTGCTCGACCAGGAAGTCCACCCCACCGTCATCGCGCGCGGCTACCGCGCGGCCGAAGAGAAAGCCCTCGAGATACTCGACAGCATCGCCGTCCCCGTCAAACCAGGCGACGAAGCGGTCCTGCGCAAGATCGCCAGCACCGCCCTCACAGGCAAAGGAGCCGAAGCGGCCCGCGAACACCTCGCAGAGATCGCAGTCAACGCAGTCCTGCGCGTCGCGGACATGGACAACGGCGCATTCCACTTCGACAGCGAGAACATCAAGCTCGAGAAGAAAGTCGGCGGCTGCGTCGAAGACTCCGAACTCATCGACGGTCTCGTTCTCGAGAAAGAAGCAGTCCATCCCGGCATGCCGCGCCGCATCCAGCACGCCAAGATCGCGCTCATCGATTCCGCCATCGAGATCAAGGACACCGAGATAGACGCCAAGATCGAGATCCGCGATCCCGCCCAGATGCAGGCGTTCATCGACCAGGAAGAGCGCATGCTCAAATCGATGGTCGACAAGATCATCAAGTCCGGCGCCCAGGCGGTCTTCTGCCAGAAAGGCATCGACGACATGGCCCAGCACTTCCTCGCCCGCGCGGGCATCTACGCAGCGCGCCGCGTCAAGAAGAGCGACATGGAAGCCCTCGTGCGCGCCACCGGCGCAGCAATCGTCACCCGCATCGACGACCTCTCCACCAAAGACCTCGGCAACGCAGGCCTCGTCGAAGAGCGCAAGGTCGGCAGCGACGAGATGACCTACGTCACCGGCTGCAAGAACGCCAAAGCGCTCACCATCCTCATCAAGGGCGGCACCGAGCATGTCATCGACGAAGCGAAACGCGCCATGACTGACGCGATCGGCGACATCGCCGCGGCACTGCGCATCGGCAAAGTCGTCGCTGGCGCCGGCGCTCCCGAAGTCGAGGTCGCCAAGGGCCTGCGCAAGTTCGCCAACGCCCTCGACGGCCGCGAGCAGCTGGCAGTCCTCGCATTCGCCGACGCCGTCGAGATCATCCCGCGCACGCTCGCCGAGAACGCAGGCCTCGACCCCATCGACGTGCTGACCGCGCTCAAGGCTGCCCATGACAAGAAACAGACATGGGCCGGCATCGACGTGTTCAGCGGCAAGGTCGTCGATTCGTGGAAAGCGGGCGTCATCGAACCGCTCAAGATCAAGAGCCAGGCCATCACGAGCGCGTCAGAGGTGGCGCAGATGATCCTGCGCATCGACGACGTCATCGCCGGCACCGCCAAGGGCGGCGCTGGCGGACCTGCCGGCATGCCCGGCATGGGCGGCGGGATGGAATACTGAAAAAAAGAAAGAGATTATTTTTATTTCCGCTTTGATTTCTCGAACGCGTGGTGGATCCCGCTCAGCACGAACATCAGGCCGAGGATCACTGAGTCCCATCGCTGGCCCTGCCAGCCCAGGTATCCCGCGGCGACGCCGCCGACCAGGTATGCCCATCCGCGAAGTTGCTTTTCCACAGTATCACCTCTGAGAAGAAGCAGGCCATCCCGTATTTAAATTCTCAGTCCATACTTCGGGGCAAGTTTTTTATACAGGCAGGTGCGCCGGCATCCCTGAGGTGAACCCATGAGCGTCATCGTGAAAAGCCAAGTGAAGGAGCTCTGCGGCGACTACAATGTCGCTGGAGACTTCGCGGACGCGCTGGACAAGAAGGTCACCGCGCTGATCAAGGAAGCGGTCGAGCGCGCGAAGGCCAACAACCGGCGCACCGTCATGGCAAAGGATCTCTGAGAATATTGTTTTTTATTGATTTTGTTCACTTTTTGATGCGTGCGCGCAAACGCTTGAGCCGCGTACCGAGCCGCTTGAGTCCTGCGTCTTTCGGGTCGCTGCGGAGCGCAGCGGCATGCAGCTTCTCGGCGTTCCTGAGCATCGCGCGCAGTTCCGCAAGCGATGCCTTGCGCGTCTCGAAGGCGGCACGAATCTTCCTCTCGAGCTGCTCGATGCGCTTCTCGCGCGCCGCGCGCGTGCGAACATACCTGTCCATCTTCTGCCCGAGCGCATCGATCTTGTGCGCCAGGCCCTTATGGAGGGCTTCCTGCGAACTCTGCGCGTGCCGCACCTGCTGCTCGCGCACGAGCGCGAGCGCGATGCGCTGCTCAAGCTCATCGACGTAGCGCTGGACTGATTTGGCGCTGATGCGGCGCAGGCGCTCAAGCGAGATGGTCAGCTTGACCCGCGCCTCCTCGCGCTGCTGGTATCTGCGCGCGGACTGCTGCAGCCTGCTGAGCAAGAGGAGCGCTTTCTGAGAATTATATTCGGGAACGTGCGTCATGGTCTAGCCGAAGAGGCCTTTGCGGCGCGGCGGCGGCAATGGCGGGCCTCCTGCGGAAAACCCGGGGCGTCCTGCGGGCGGCGGCAATGATGCCCCTCCGGGCAGGAAGGACGGCGCGCCCATGCGGCCGGGCATCGGCGGCGGGCCTTGGCCCACCTGCTGCTGCTCGTACCCTTCGGATTCTTCGGCGGGCGGCTGCTCTTCGGCGGGCGGCTGGGCGCTCTGGATCTTCTCATTGATCTCCTTGACGAGGTCGACGATGAGGAGTGTCCCTGCTGCGATCTCAGCCTGCTGGTCCGCGATCTTGCTCACGCGCTCGCCCAGCTCATTGAGCTTCGCCTTGTCGGCGCCGAATGAGCCTTCTGCCTTGACCTCATGCATGGCGTCCTCGAATATGGCGAGGAGCTTGTCGAGCTTTGAGTTGAGCTCGACCATGCTGACTTGGAGCTTCTTGGAAGGCGTGATGTCGAATCGCTTGAGCTTCTGCAGTTCATCCTTGAGCTCCATGATCTCGCGGTGCGGCAGGAGCTCATATTCGTCTTCCCCGCTGGCCATGGAGAAATCGCGGGCTTTGGGAGCGTCATCTTCCCCCTTTTCGTCCAGAACCATATCTTCCACCCGCAGCCTTCCGAATATATAAATATTTCGATGGGTTCTCGACGGCCGGAAATCGCTACTTTTATATACTCGCGAAGCGACTTGTTGCCTAAAAAGGAGGTGGGTCCCGGGCGGGTAGCCCATGGTAGTCATTAATACAGGAGCAGACGCTCTGCTCGACTACGTGCAACAGCACGGAGAGGTAACTTTGCGCGAAGCCGCGCAAGCTCTCGACCAGCCGGAAGGGACTGTCGAAGCATGGGCGCGATTCCTCGAAGAAGAGGGTCTTCTCAAATTCCGCTACAGCCTCACGCAAGTCTCGCTCATCGCGACAAAGCGCAGCGCGACGCAGATGGCCGAATCCACCATCGCAGCGCAGGGCGAGACGATGAGCGCGGCCGCGCGAGAGACCACAGAAAACCTCGGCAAGCTCATCGAACAGGCACGGACAGCCATGCGCGAGCGCGACCTGGGCAAAGCCGCGACAGCCTACGGCCAGATCCAGCGCCTGTGCGCCAAAGTCGGCCCGGAAGAAGCCGCTGCCGCCAAACCCTTGCTTGACCAGCTCGCAGCATTCTCTGCGCAGTTCGCCGGCACCGCGGAGACCATGATCGCGCAGATTCTCAAGAGCGTCACCGCGAAAGTGGCTGCCAAGGATGCCATCGGCGCACGCCTCCTCTTCGACCAGGCCAACGCGCTCGCCAACTGGATTCCGCCCCGTGAGCAGCAGCGCAGGCTCGCATTGCAGGTCCAGCTCATCGGCGTCCAGAAAACGCTCATCGCCAAGGAATTCGAGCATTACGCGCGCACGTTCCGCGAGATCGCCGCAGCCATCGACAAGATGATGGCGCAGACCGAGCAGGCGCTCGCCAAGCGCGACCTCGCACGCGCCAACGCAGTCTACGCAGATATCATCCGCTCCAAAGACCGCATGCCCTCGGGCTTCCTCGCGCAGCAGCTCCAGATCGAGAAGAGGATGTTCCAGCTCTACGAACGGCTCAGCGATGCCAACCTCTCTGCGGCCACGCTCGACTTCGACAGCAAAAGCCAGCGCATCGAGCAGCAATTGAGCATGGCGCGGGACTACGCCAGCCAGAGGCGCGCAGATGAAGCGCTCGCGGCATACGAACAGGCACGC
This sequence comes from uncultured Methanosarcinales archaeon, assembly GCA_964445485.1. Classification (GTDB taxonomy): domain Archaea; phylum Nanobdellota; class Nanobdellia; order Woesearchaeales; family ARS49; genus CAYUPS01. The sequence goes on from CAYUPS010000005.1 coordinate 46,368, forward strand.
CAGACATACTCCCAGCTGCCGGACGGGTTCTCCGAACGCACGCTCGCCATCGAGCAGAACCTGCTCGAGGTCTCCCGATCCTGCCTCGCGCTCCACGGCGAAGCAGTGCAGCAGCGCGCGTCCACCATCCTCAAAACCGCCGAAGAACTGCTCACAAAGACGCGGGACGCCATACGCGCAGGCGACCTGAACACGGCGCGCGGCCTCTCCAACGAGCTCTCCAAGCTCTACAACAGCTTCCCAAGCGAGCTCGCGGAAGAGCGCGCCCGCTTCGAATCCACGCTCAGGACGATACGCCAGATGCTCGAGGCATCCGGAGCATAAGACATGCCCGCACCACCCCCTCCGCAACGGACACCCGCAGGACCGCCAAGGCCCGCCTCCAGAGCCCCCATGCAGATACGGCCGGCGCAACCCTCCCGCGAGAAGAACCTCGCCAACTACAAAGTCACGGCGCGATCGTTGGTCGTCAACGTCGACATCACCAAACGCGAAGGCGAATTCGTCCCCATCTACACCATCACGCTCGTCACCATCGGTCCGACGACGCGCATCATCCTCGACAAGCTCCGCGAGGAATTCCTCCTCATGACTGAGAGCGGCGAGAGCAAAGTCTACTCCGGCATCGAACCGGACCAGATCGGCACGGTCATCCGCGAGGAATTCAAGGACAAGATCGCCAAGCTCCTCGAGAAATACTTCCCCGGCATCGACTTCGTCACCAAAGAGACTCTCCTCACATACATGGTCCAGCAGAATCTGGGCCTCGGCAACATCGAGCTTCTCCTCGCCGACAGCAACCTCGAGGAGATCGTCATCAACGGCCACGACGATCCAGTCTGGGTGTACCACAAGCAGTTCGGCTGGCTCAAGACGAACGTCACCGTGCCGCAGGAGCGCCTCATCCGGCACTACAGCACGCTCATCGGAAGGGAAGTCGGCAAGGACATCACGCTCCTCACCCCCCTCATGGACGCCTCGCTCACCACCGGCGATCGCGTCAACGCCACCCTCCGCCCCATCTCGAGCCACGGCAACACCATCACCATCCGAAAATTCGCCGCCAAGCCCTGGACCGTCATCGACCTCATCAAGAACAAGACGCTGCCCATCGAAGCCGCGGCGTTCGTGTGGCTCGCCGCCCAGTTCGAGCTCTCCACGCTGATCGTCGGCGGTACGGGCTCGGGCAAGACCTCCATGCTCAACGTCGTCGCGAATTTCTTCCCGCCGAACCAGCGCATCGTCTCCATCGAGGACACGCGAGAACTGACGCTGCCGCAGACGCTCCACTGGGTTCCCCTGCAGACACGCGCGCCCAACCCCGAAGGCAAAGGAGGCGTATCCATGCTCGACCTCGTCGTCAACAGCCTCCGTATGCGCCCCGACCGCATCCTCGTCGGAGAGATCCGGCGAAAAGCGGAAGCAGAGGTCCTCTTCGAAGCCATGCACACCGGCCACTCCGTGTGCGCCACGCTGCACGCCAACGACGCGGACGAGACCATCGCCCGCCTCACCAATCCGCCCATCGAGATGCCAAAAGGCGTGCTGCCCGCGCTCTCGCTCATGCTCGTCCAGTACCGCAACAGGCGCACCAACACGCGCAGGACGCTGCAGCTCGCCGAAGTCAACGAGAAAGGAGACGCCAACGTGTTCTACCAGCACGACGCGCAGAAAGACATCCTGCGCAAGGTCGGCGAGCCCAAGACCATCATGAAACGCCTCAACCTCTTCTCAGGCATGAGCGAGAAGGAGCTCGAGCGCGACCTGAAGAACAAGCAGGACGTTCTCGCCGCGATGGCCAAAATGCCTGAACTCTCCGTCGACCAGATCGGCTACATCATGTCCCAGTACTACACCAAAGGTGAGGCCTTCAGCGCGCAGAGGATCCCCGAATACCTGCGGGAGTTCGCTCTGCGCAAGAGGAGGCCGTGAGACGTGGGGCTTCCCCGCCGCATCGCTGAGCGCCTGCCGGGACTGCGCCAGCAATTGCGCATCGCGCACCTGCCCGACACGCCCGAGCACTGGGTGTTCAAGGCGATGATCGTCTCGCTCTATTTCGCGTTCGCCTTCGGCGTCGGCGCATTCCTCATCTCGCAGTCCGAGCAACTGCCCGACCACATCCCCCTCTCAATCGCCTGGGGCATCCTATGGTTCCTCCTCGCCTACGCGTTCTTCACCTGGTTTTTCATCAAAGCAGTCGTCGTCTACATCGAGAAACGCAGGAAGCTCATGGAGCAGGACATCCTGCATGCGGCCAGATACCTGCTCGTCAAGCTCCAGTCAGGCACGCCGTTCTACACCGCGCTCATCGACGCGAGCAAGAAAGGAGCGCCCGGCGCCGTGTTCTTCCGCGAGATCGTCCAGGACATCAGCACCGGCACGCCCATCGAGGTCGCGCTGCAGACCGCAGCCGATCTCTCCCCGTCGAGGAATTTCAAGCTCGTGCTCTGGCAGATCAATTACGCGCTCAAGAGCGGCAGCGACGTCACCAACCCGCTGCGGTACATCATCGATGAGATCACCAGCGAGCAGTTCGTCGAGATCGAGAAGTACGGCAAGAAGCTCAATTCGCTCACCCTCTTCTATATGCTCGCGGCAGTCATCGTGCCCTCGCTCGGCACGGCGTTCCTCACCATCCTCTCCGGCTTCCTCGGCCTCCAGATCGCGATGGTGCACCTCTACGCGGTCGCGTTCTTCCTCCTCTTCCTGCAGTTCATGTTCCTCTCGGTCTTCCGCAGCGTCAGGCCGGTGGTGCAAGTCTGATGGGCTTCTACGAGCGATTCTTCGGATGGTTCGGCAAGGCGTTCGTGCCAGATTCCATCCGACCAGGCCTCCGCAAGTACTTGGTCGTCGCAGGCCTCACCTCAGTCCCGTACGCGCTCTTCGGCCTCGCATTCTGGCTCATGGCCCTCGGCACCGCCGTATCCTTCTTCGCGTTCGTGCGGCCCTGGCTGACTAAATCAGGCTACAGCGGCATCTCGCTCCTGCTCGCCAGCTTCGGCATGAGCGCAGTCGTCCTGCTCCTGCTCGCAGGCCTCCTCATGTCCGCGTTCTACTTCTACTTCGACCTGCGCATCTACAAGCGCACCAAAGACATCGAGAGCGTCCTCGACGAATTCCTCCAGTACGTCTCCGAAGGCCTCAAGGGAGGCCTCACGTTCGACCGCGCATTATGGGTTGCGGCCCGGCCGCAATTCACCGTCCTCGCCGCCGAAGTGCGCACGGCCGCGAAAAAAGCGATCACGGGCGAAGACGTCGAGAGCGCCCTTGTCGAACTGAAAGAGAAATACCGCTCCAAGGCATTCGACAGCACGCTCGCGCTCCTCATCGAAGGCCTCCGCGGCGGCACCGAGATGGCGCCCGTCGTCGATCGCATCATCGAGAACCTCCGCGAGACGAAACGCCTCAAGGAGCGCATCTACGCAACAGTGCTCAGCTTCATCATCTTCATCAGCATCATCGTCATCGGCATCGCGCCGGCACTCTTCGCCATGAGCAAGCAGATCCTCATCATGCTCGGCTCCTTCGCCACGCAAGTCGGCACCGCGCTCGCGGGCGTCCCCAGCGCGCCATTGCGCTTCTCAGGCATCAACATCTCCCCCGACGACTTCCAATTCTTCGCCTATCTCGCGCTCGGCACCATCGCATCATTCGCGTCCATGATCCTCTCGCTCATCCAGCACGGCGACATCAAGGGAGGCATCAAGTACGTGCCTCTCTTCGCGCTCGGCGCCCTGGCATCCTACTTCCTCTTCGAGATGCTCTCGGGAGAACTGCTCGCGGCCTTCTTCGGCGCAGCGTGAGATCCTCAGCAGGGTTGCAGCTTGCTGTTGAAGCGGTATCCGCACGGCACTGTCGCGTCGCCGACACGCACGCGCACGCTGCGCATGCCAAAAGAGAACGTGTAACAATCATCGCCGACCTTCACAGGGAAGAGGTCCCCGCTCTCCGTCTCGAACGTGACGCAGAAGTCCTTGCCTGCGCCGAAGCGTTCGCGCAACTGCGCATCGCTCAGCGCCTCGAGATCCTGCACCTTCAAGGCGCTCAGGATTCCATCCTCGGTGACAACACCCTCAGCCGACACGTCATGGAGCCTCTCGAGCAGGCGCGCATTCTCCGACAAGAGATCCTGTTGGTTGCGCGCCTCGGGCGTCAGGAACAGGAAGTAGGCGACGATGCACCCGATGAGTATCAGGACGACGGGCAATGTCCAATCCGACTGCTGCTTAGCCAAGGGTATGCACCACCATTCTGATCCTCACGGGCTGCTGGTTGACCCAGAGCGTGACGTAGGAGTCTGAGGCGACCTTGTTCCAGCCCAGCGGGGAGAACACGCTGCCGTCCGTATCTTTGCCGAACGAGAGCGGCACGCACGCGCCAATCGCATCCCGCGGGCACTCCCCGCTCGGCTTTGCTTCGGGGTTGCAGTCTCCATCGGGATCGTCGATGCACTTACCGCCGCAGTAGTTGCAGCGGCGCAGACCGCAGATGTCATCGAGGCAGGCCTCTTTGTCACCCGCATAGTCCTTGCATCCCGTCACGAGGCCGCAGGGATTGCATGTGGAGCCCTCGCCGAACATGCCGCGCCCTTCGGTGAAGAAGCATGCGCCGCAGCCGCGGCAGGTCTGCCTCGTGCAGCCGCCCGGCTGTTCGTCGCAGTCGAAGCAGGAGGTGCAGCCGTGGCATGTGCCGGTCTCGCGGTTGCAGCCTTTGTCGCAGCGCACGCGGCTCTCGACGCACTTGCCGTCGATGAGCCTGCGCGAGATGCTGTCGCCGCCGGAGCAGCGCGGTGTCTCGTCGCAGAAGTCGACGCATTCACCGCTCTTGCAGTCCTGCGGGCACATGAGCGTCTGGATCGAGCAGTCAGGATTGACCCTGCGCAATTGCCTGCCATCGCAGTACGCCTCGGGCGTGCAGCCGGCCGGCCTGCAGCGGGGCGTGCCGGAAGCGACCTCGCAGCCGCTCTGGCAGGAGGTCACGTTGCGTGAGCAGTCATTCGCGATGCTGACGAGGAAGTGGCCTTCGCAGCGCGTGATCGGGTTGCATGTCCTGCAGCGGTCGTTGCCGAGCAGGTCCTCGCAGCCGCCGGGGCAGGACTGGACGCTCGTGCTGCAATTGCTCGATGTGGTGATGAGGTTCTGGTGCGAGCCGTCGCACCTGCTGCCGGGCGTGCAGGGAGTGCACACAGGTGAGCTTCCGGAATCGTCGCAGCGGTCCGCGCAGGCAGTCCGCTGCTCAGTGCATGTCTGGGGAATGACTGTCACGAGAGTGTTGCCGTCGCAGTGCGCATCGGGGCAGCCGTTGCACTGGCCGCCCTGGCAGCCCGCACCGCATGCGACGCTCGTCTGGACGCAGCCGGAGGAGTTGAGGACTGTGGTGATGAGTTGATTGCCGTCGCAGCGCGTGCCGACAGAGCAACCTGACACGCACTGGCCGCCCTGGCATGTCTCGCCGATCGGGCATGGTCCCCTCGCGGCAGTGCAGTCGACAGTGCGGCTCGCGCCGCAGTTGTCATCGCCCGAGGAGCTGCCGCAGCGGCGGTTGAGGCGGACGCAGAACGCTGAGTCTGACTCAGGGGTGCACGAGCCGACGCACTGGTTGCTCACGCAGGACTGACCCGAGGGGCAGTTCCCGAGGGCTGCGGTACAGTTGGCAGTGCGTCCCTGCCCGCAGTTGTCCGTGCCGAACTTGTTGCCGCAGCGTGCGCCAAGGCGCGTGCAGAAGGCAGAGTCTGACTCGGGAGTGCACGAGCCGACGCACTGGTTGCCTGCGCAGGACTGGCCCGAGGGGCAGGGCCCGCGCGCGGCCGTGCAGTCGACAGTGCGCCATACATCGCAATTGTCGAGCGCGCTCATGCTACCGCAGCGCGCATCGAGGCGCGTGCAGAACTGCGCGTTCGATTCGGGAGAGCAGGAGGAGATGCACTGGTTGTTGACGCAGAACTGGCCCGACGGGCAGGCGCCTAATGCGGCCGTGCAGTCGACGGTGCGCGCAGCGCCGCAATTGTCGTTGGCAGAGTATGACCCGCAGCGGGCGCCGTTGCGCGTGCAGAACTGCGCATTGGTCTCGGGCGAGCAGGGAGCTGTGCACTGATTGCCGACGCAAGACTGCCCGGAAGGGCAGGGCCCGCGCGCGGCGGTACAGTCGACCGTGCGGGTGTAGCCGCAGTTATCGACGCCGAAGAAGCTGCCGCAGCGCTTATTGAGCCGCTCGCAGAACGCGGAGTTTGACTCCGCAGTGCACGAGGAGACGCAAGTGCCGCTCTGGCAGGTCTGGCCGCTCGGGCAGCCGCCGCAATTGATTGCGCGGCCGCAGTAATCCGTGCCACGCGGGCCGCATGCAGTGCCGTCACATACGCTTGATGAAGGAGACGCGGAGGGGAAGCATTTGTTGTGGTTCTGGACCCAGGGGTTGGCAGCGGACGTGACGCCGTTGCGGACGCACGCGATGCCGAAATCATCATGGTCACCTTGGCCGGCCCAGTTGCGCAGGTTAGGATGGATATAGATGGTCGCGGCGGCCGCGGCGCAACCAGGCCACCCATTGCCCGCCCACTTGACCGCCTGCCGGTGATAGCCTGCGGGGCAGCTGTAGGCGGGATTGTGTCCTTCGCAGGAGAACTGGAAGCGCAAGTTGGCCGCCTTAGGGCAGTCAAACCAGGACACGTACCCGCACACGTCGCATTCGGTCGTGTCACCCATGCCGTCGCTGTAGCAGGCGGCGAACACGGACGGGATGAGGAACAAGAAACAGGAGCACAGTATGAGAAGGGCTCGTCGACAAGGGAAGCGTGTTCGCGAGGCCATGATGCGTCCAAAAGCGAGCCATTCTACTATATAAATGTGACGGCGGGCTCAGTCGGAGCAGGAAGGCTCGCCGTTCTGGCAGTCCCAGCTGCCCTGACCGTCCTCGACCACGTACGTGCAGATCAGGCCGCATGCGTCCAGCTCATGGCCGCCGATCGCGGAAGGATTGAGCAGGAAACCTTCCACGTTGCCGTTCGGGAACGTGATGCCCTTGACCTCGCGCAGCTGCGTACCGCAGCGCGCCTCATCTTCATTGAGGAAGCAGTAATCCATATAGGATGCCGTGCGGGGCGAGAGCGGGAACGGCTCGGCAGGGTTGATGAATGCGCCGATAGCACATGCGGGATGCGTCGGCGCATCCTCCCGGCCCATCAGGCGGTCGATGAAACACAGCCCCTGCGGATCCTTGAAGTACTTGCGGCCCGCTATCGCCTCGCGGACGACATCAAGACCCCTGGGCGAAACCTGCAGCACGTCAATCTCCGGATGGAACGTATCCGTCACAGCGCCTTTCCTATACAGGTACGGGTCTGGCAGGCCGAAGATGCTCATGTTCGTCACGATGGTCGCATTGCGGTACCAATACGCGACCGAAGAGTTGAGCGAGAACACCACATTCGCCTCGATGCGCAAGAACCACTCACCGCTCTCCTCATCCTGCGCCACGCGCACACTCAGGTCATCCACATTCTCAAAGCGCGGCACAAGACGCACAGTCTCATTGGTAAGATTCGCGAGCAATTCCAGCTGCACGGGAATGGTCCGGTTGTACATGACGCTGTCCTCGGGGACGGGCAGGCCTCCCGTTCCTCCGTCAAGCATCGTGCGCGTCAGCAGGTCATCCAATTGCTCGGACGAAATCTCAGGAGTCTCGGCGTCCATGCCCTGCACGATCGCGCGCAGCGCCGCATTCGCCGAGCTGACGAGGATGCGCGGCAGGAGCGTCTTCTCCAGAGCCACGCCGAGGCTGTTGGCCGCCATGTGCTGCTGCTGGATGCCTGAGAGGCGCGCCTCCTCCGGCAGCGTCGACGATTGGAGCAGGAAATACACCACGGTGACCCCGACGATCAGCGTCGAGAGCAGGATGAGCATCTGGCCGCGCCGGTTCACCGCCACACCTCCATCGTCGCGATGATGGGGCCGCGAACGCCAGTCGAGTTGCGGAAGTACGAGATGCGCCGGCTCACGAAACGCACTGTCGCATCCTCGACAGGCTTGACGAACGATCCGACAGAATCTGCCACCACCACCGACCCGCCCCACTCATCCTGCAGCGTCAGGTTATAGTAGTGCGTCGGCGCGATGATCCCCTTGATGACGACATCGGCAAGATCGCGCGCATTCGCCAAGTCCGTCTGCGGCCGAGAGCCGCTGAAGCGGTACCATGCGATCTGCTCAAGCACAGTATTGTCGGGATACGCAGTGTAGCGCTCGGCGCACTTCTCCAGCGCGAGCGGCGGCGCGTCGATATGGCAGTTCCACGGCACACCCAGCTCGCCCATCGTGCGCGTCGAGAGGATGTTCTGCACGCCGTCTGCGTACGTGACGGCCTGCGTGAGGAACACGAACTTCGGACGGGCGGTGAGAACGACGAGGATGCCGATGAGCAGGATGAGAAGCGCGAAAATCGCCTCGATAGTGTAGAAGAATCCCTTCCTGCGTCTCATGCGGGCCGGCACGCTCCCTCCTGCAGAACCTGGCCGCAGGGGCAGCCGTCAGCGCTGAACGACGTGCCGCACGGCACAGGCCTGCCGTTGATCAGGAAATTCACAGTCCTCGTGCCGAACGAGACCGCATAGCATCCGCTGCTCAGCTCGATAGGCTTGAGCTTGCCCTCTGAGTCATGGAAGATGACACAGAAATCATGCGCCAACCCCAGCGTCGCCTTCATCTCGGCATCATCCATGCGCAACATGCGCTCGAGCTCCGCGGCATCGGTGAACTGGCCTCGGTCTATCATGCGCATCGACGATGAAGATTGCAATGAGCTGACGAGGAACACATTCTCCTCGACGAGGGAACGCATGTCCTTCTGGGTCTGGCCAGAGAAGAGGAAGAAGAAACTGATGAACGCGATGAGGAACAGGACTATCGCGAGAGCGAGATCCATGCTGATGACCTGCGCCTGACGCTTAGCCAATCGTGTACACCACCATGTTGATCGTCTCCGCCGGCGATGGCTGGTCGGGGATGTCCAGGTAGACAGGGACCTCCTGCCGCACGAGCGATTGATTCACTGAAAGGATAATTGTGCCGTCGCTGGGATTCTGGCCAGGCACGAGCGGCTGGCACGCGTCCCCGCACGCGGGATCGACGACATACGGAGGATTGGGCTTGAGGACGCATCTCTCATCCGAATCTTTCTGGTCGGAATTTGAGACGAACCAGCAATTGTCCTCCGCATTGGGTACGCAGTCTTTATCAAAGTCTTCGATGCAGGATAATCCGCAGAAATTGCACGGATCAGGGATGCCGAACGGCTGGTAGCCGCACGGGTTGCCGAGGCAATCGGTCTGTCCCGAGCCGTAGCTCGTGCAATCCCGGAGCGTGCCGCAGCTGTCGCACTTCTGCCCAGTCTCAGGATTGCCCGCCGGCGCGAAATAGCACGTGCCGAGCGTGTGGCATTCAGCGTAATCGCAGGCAAGGCCGCCGAAGATGCCGCCGCAGTCACGGCAGTTCTTGGGCTCCTCGACACACTCGCCATCGACGCACTCCTGCCCTGCCGATCTGCAGTCGAACTCCTCCTCGACGCAGCGGGTGCGCGCGAACGCGATGCTGCCGACGCACTGGCGCGGGATGTCCGCGAGGATGCATCCATCATCATCCCTGTTGCACTGCCCGCCAGCGCAGCCGTTGGGGCATTGGGCCGTGCTGCGGGAGCAGTCCGACCTGATTGTGATCGCGAGATCGCCTTGGCAGGAGCGGCTGGGATTGCATGTCCTGCACCGGTCGTCGCCGGGCAGGGATTCGCAGCCGCCGGGACACTGAGCGATCTCTGTCTGGCAGTCCGCTCGGACAGTGATGAGCTGCAGGCCGGACGCGGAGCACGTGGCATCGGGCGTGCACGTGCCGCAGTGCGGCGAGGGCGATGAGACGCAGCCGCCTGCGCAGTTCGTCCGCGTCTCATCGCAGTCCTGCGGGTCGACTTGCACCAAATCATTCCCCTCGCAGCGAGACTGCTGGCATGCGCAGCCGGATGCCGCGCACGCGCCAGGCGCGCAGTCAGTGCTGCGCTCTGTGCAGCCGAGCGAAGAATCGTTTGTCCTGTTGATGAACACTGTTCCTTCGCAGCGCGTCGATTCCGTGCAGGAGGGCGGGTTGTTGCACACGCCACCCGAGCAGCCGAAGGGGCACGTGCTCTGCGAGATCTCGCAGCCGCCCTCAGGAGTCTGGGTGCGCGTGATGAGTGTCGTCGAGTTCGCACATGTATTGGAGGGGGAGCACGCGCAGCGCGGCGTCGTGATGGAGAGGCATCCCTCCGGGCAGTCGATGGTCTGGTTGACGCAGCCGCCGGTGCTGTTGGTCGATCGCAGGAGGAGATCGCCGCTGCCTGTGCATTCGCGCGATGGCGAACAGCCCGGATCCTCATTGCAGAAGACCTGGCTCTGGACGCACGAGCCGTCTTTGCATATCTGGCCCGAGGGGCACACGCCGCAGTTGAGAACGCCGCCGCAGCCGTCTGCGAGGGCGCCGCATGTCCGTCCCTGCGCCGAGCAGGTTGTGGGCGAGCAATCAGCAAAAACCGCAGTAGATGACGCCACAAAAATGACGATGAAGAGAAGCATGGCTGTCAGCGCATGGTTGGCGGAGGTTTTCATGTCGTGCAATACCCCCTCTTGATGACGGGCGATGGTATGCCGCCGACGCAGTTGCCTGATATGCAGTCGGTGGAGTACACGCAGTACGTGCCAGGGCCGCCCGCGCGGCAGATGCCTCCCTGGCAGATGCGCGAGCCGCAGTCCTCAGGATTGATGCAAGACTGTCCGACCTGTTTCGCGAGACCGCACTGGCCCGATACAAGCCCGCTCGCACCCACGCACAGGCAGGATTGGCATGCTTTGTGATCGCCGCAGCCGCTGCCGGTCCCCGCAGGCCACTGGCACGTGCAGCCGCCGCCTGGCACAGACACCCTGAAGCCCTGCGGGCACGTGACGCTGCCGCACGTGTCTCCCGAGGGGAACGGCGCGATGCCCCACTGCGGGCAATTATTGATATTGTAGCCCGCCGCGCCAGTCTGGCCGCAGCCTCGCAGCCACGCGGCATAGCCGTAGTTGGATGTCGAGGGATCGAATGAGAAACGACCCGGCCACCAGTTCGTCGAAGGAGAGCGGTACTCGCAATGGTCGATGCCGCACACGTTCGGCACGAACGATCCGCCGCAGTATTCGCCCGACGAGCACGTGCCGCAACTGACAGTCACTGTCTTGCCGCAGTTGTTGCTTGTCCTGAAGCTGCCGCAGTTCTTGCCGTACCTGCTGCATGTCTGCGCGGCAGTCTCATCGGTGCAGCCGCAGACATTTGCTGTCCCGCCGCCACCGCATGTGTTCGGCGAAGCGCAGGAGCCGCAGTTGACATTGCTCCTCGAAGCGCCGCAATTGTCCGTGCCGCTGATGGTGCCGCAGTTCTTGCCGAGGCGCGAGCAGAACTGCGCATTCGTCTCGGCCGCGCAGCCGCAGACATTTGCTGTCCCGCCGCCACCGCATGTGTTCGGCGAAGCGCAG